>NZ_JBSIOV010000002.1:0-1018835 GCF_053642935.1 Flagellimonas sp. 2504JD4-2
AAAAATAAAACGTTTTACAACATTGGCTATAATCCAGCCCTTCCCTGCCACTAAAAAGAATAATCCCTAACTTTAATAAAATCAAGAACAATCCTTAAATGATTCCTGCACGTGGCTTGCTCCGCAGGCCAGAGGTAAAGGCCAACGCTTTTCGCTCCACTGCGCCACCAGTCGTGCCGAGATCATAGCCGAGACCGTTGGGCACAATTATGAAAATAGCAATTTACATTCTCAGTTTCTTATTGATAGTTATCACTTTAGAAAGTCCGTTCTGCAGTTGCAACCAGAATGAATCCTTGGAGTCCGAGATTCAAAAATCTGAGTTGGTTGCAATTGGAGAGGTCACAGAAAAAAAAATTATATCAAAGAATTTAGACAACAAGGAGGGAAACCTATTGTTCATGGGGTATAAAGTGCGTGTGATAAAATCATTTAAGGGAATAAAAAAAGATCGAACAATTTATGTGTACACCACATCCAATACTGCTTCGTGCGGGATACAACTGGAAACCAATAAAAAGTACATCCTATTCGGAGATAAAGGCACTTTTCTTCCCGAAAGATTCCATTCTGCATTAAGTGATATGGAAAGACTTTCTTACTGGATCAATCATTGCTCGAAAACCCAAATCTATAATCACAATCTGGAAAAGGAGATAGACAGTGTTATGACCTATTAAAAAACTGTGCACAACAATAGCTATAATTCATGGCATTCAGCTTGGCAATTTTTTCGTAGCTTCAAATCAACTAAAAATTGGCTGACACTTGCCAAGAAATCATAGTCCGGACCGTTATCGGCAATCAGGAAATAATAGCAAATTTAAATAAATGGCTAAAACTGATCAAGTTCAAAATGTTAAAGGCCCTATGCTAGCCTTTAAATTATTTATGCTTATTCCTCAGTTCCCAAGAATTATTAGAAATATTAAAAAAGCCAAAGGGATCAACGAGAATAGCAATGAATCGATAGGAAAGATAATTGAATCAAAGGCCATTAAACATGGAAATGTAGTTGCTCTCAGATATGAAGACCAGAGTTATACCTATCGAGAGTTTAACCAAGTCATAAACAGATATGCCAACTACCTCCTCTCAGAAGGCGTGAACAATGGTGAAACAGTCATCGCTTATATAGAAAATAGACCAGAGCTTTTATTTTTAATAGCGGCTTGCGCAAAAATTGGAGCCATTGTTTCATTGGTCAATCCAAATCAAAGAGAAAAAACCTTAATTCACTCTTTAGAACTTACTAAATCGAAGTTTTTTTTCATAGGAGAAGAGCTTCTTCCTTTTTTCGAAAATGTGCGCAACTCAATAACCAAAACCAAGGATGATAATTATTACTGGATTTCTGATAGGGGAATAGGTAATTGTCCAACCCATTTCAAAAACGTAAAGAAGGTTCTTGGAAAAGTGAGTTCAAATAACCCAACCACAACCCAAGGAATAATGGGGAAGCAAGTTTATGCTAACGTATTTACCTCAGGTACAACAGGCTTACCCAAAGCATCACGACAAACTAATAGAAAGTGGTTAGCAACCTATTTTTGGTTTGGAAAAGTCAATATGAATCTGAATAGTAATGATGTGATGTATGTTCCACTTCCGTTTTATCATACTAATGCACTGATTGTTGGCTGGCCCACTGCCCTAGCTGGTTCGTGTACCATGGTAATGAGAAGAAAGTTTTCGGTCTCAGAATTTTGGCAGGATGTTAATAAATATAACGTCTCTGCCTTTATATACATTGGTGAGTTGTGTCGCTACCTACTGAATGCACCACCTTCAGGTTTGGATAAAAAGCACCGAATTAAAAAGATAATGGGGAATGGTCTTAGACCAGATATTTGGCCTGAATTTAAAGAGCGATTCCAAATTAAGAACATTTTTGAATTTTATGGTGCTGCCGATGGCAATGTTGGTTTTACCAATACCTTTAATTTTGATTGTACGATTGGATGGTCGCCCCAAAACTTCAAAATTGTTAAGTACGATATTGAAAATGACACACCAGTTAAAGACTCAAATGGTTTTCTTGTTCCAGTGAGCAAAGGTGAGACAGGCCTATTGATTTCAGAGATCAGTAATGAATCTATTTTTGATGGTTATGTCGATAAGGCTCAAA
The DNA here is from genome assembly GCF_053642935.1 of Flagellimonas sp. 2504JD4-2. Classification (NCBI taxonomy): domain Bacteria; kingdom Pseudomonadati; phylum Bacteroidota; class Flavobacteriia; order Flavobacteriales; family Flavobacteriaceae; genus Flagellimonas; species Flagellimonas sp. 2504JD4-2. Next base: position 2,129 of record NZ_JBSIOV010000002.1, read on the forward strand.
ATGAAAATAAAATTGTTCGCAATGCTTTTAAAACTGGGGATACTTGGTTCAATAGCGGTGATTTATTACAGGACATTGGATTCAAACATGCGCGTTTTATAGACCGTATTGGGGATACATTTCGGTGGAAAGGGGAAAATGTTGCCACCGCAGAAATAGAAGGAATTTTGAGTCAACTCGATTCTGTTGAAATGTGTGCAGTTTATGGCGTACAAATCCCAAATAATGATGGCAGAGCTGGAATGGCAACCATTGTAAAGCATAAAAAAGTAGATTTTGAAATTGATGAAATTGCCAGCCATCTTTTAGAACAACTTCCTAAATATGCGATTCCTGTTTTTATAAGATTGAAGGACAAGATTGATTTTACGCATACACATAAAATCAAAAAATTCAATTTGAAAAAGGAAGGCTTCAATTGTAATGATGAAGTTTTTGTAAAGCTTCCAAAAAGCAAAACTTATATCCAAATAAATAAAGACCTATTGAAAGAAATCAACGCAGGAGACCATATATTTTAAATAAAATGACGATAACAATTGCTGTAATTCATGACTAGATCTTTCAAAAAAGAAAATCCCTACCTTCTAAAACTCGAAAACAAAAAAGAATGATTCCATTCTGCACCATGGCTTGGTGTAAAACCATAACCAGACCATAGCCAGAACCGATTGCAGCAAACTTGCAACAGCTGAAATGAAATATGAATGCAGGATTAGAAATATCCAAAGTCCAAATTTTACAATTCAAATCCTTCTAACGATGTTTCAACTCAAAGTACTTTCATAAATTGGCTACGGGATTAATTTTTACGCCTGAGAGTAGTAATTGAGACGAATGACCACAAACAAAGAAGAGCGCATAAAATACCTGGGGTTCGATGACAAATGGTTCGTTATCGCAGGTATTCTACTATTGGGCCTATCGGCGATGTATGTCTTTAATGTCGAAGTGGAACATCTTACCACTGTTGAACTCATCATCACCTTTGTAGCTTCTTTCTTTTTTTCCACCTGTGATTGGTTGATCAATAGGTCCATCTTAATACGTTTAAGAAAAATATATCCCAGCTTGAAGGATAGTGTTAAGCGGATAACCCTTCTTTTTATCTGCACTTTAATTACGGTAATCTTAGTCGATTTTCTAGGGGTTAGCCTTGTTACACTGATCTCGGAGAATGTTAGCTATGATTTTCAAGAAAGAACCAGGTCATTGCTCGTCATTGTATTTCTCACTATCATGACAATGGCCATTTACGAAGCCATTTATTTCTTTGTGCGTCTCAAAAAATCGATCAGAGAGGAAGAACAAGCAAAGCAAGCGACCATGCAAGCAGAACTTGACACCCTTCGCAATCAGGCCCAACCCCATTTTTTCTTTAACACCTTGAATACATTGCGGGATATAATAGATCAAAGCCCCAAAGAGGATGCGAAGCAATTTGTTGATAAACTATCGGACATCTATCGCTTTTTGCTCGAATCAGGCGATACCAATCTGATTTCATTGAAGGCGGAGCTAAAGTTTGCGAAAGCCTATATTCATGTACAATCAGAACGCTTTGGTGAGAATCTAAAATTGAATTGGAACATTCCCAAAACGATGGAAGATAAGGCGATTGCACCGATGAGCCTCCAACTGCTCTTGGAAAATGCCATTAAACACAATATTATCTCCAGGACCAAACCACTGGAGATAAACGTTGACATTGCGGGTGATTTTGTGGTGGTAACCAATAAAATTCAAAAAAAGTCCACACAACTACCTTCCACAAAAATGGGGTTAAAAAATATTGAAAAACGGTATGCACTCATCTCGGACAAACCAGTTGATATAGTGAACGATGGCAATCAATTTTCCGTTGCCCTACCCTTGTTGAATTATAGTATGCTTAAAGAATGACTATGAAAATCTTAATCATCGAAGACGAAATTCGAGCCGTCAGCCAGTTGCAATTAATGTTGAAAGCTTGTGACTTTAAGTTCGAATTGCTGGAAATTATAGATACCGTAGAAGATGCCGTGTTGTGGTTTCAACAAAACGAGGCCCCAGATCTTGTATTCATGGACATTCAACTTGCCGATGGGCTGAGCTTTGAAATTTTTCAGAAAACAACGGTAAAGGCTCCAATTATCTTTACAACGGCCTTTGACCAATATGCCATTCAGGCCTTCAAGGTGAACAGTGTCGACTACTTACTAAAGCCCATACAAAAAGATGATCTAAACAGGGCACTTGATAAATTCCTGCAATCAAATAGGTCTTCCTCATTGGATACCGCCACTTTAAAGCAATTGCTCAGTGACTTGCAAGTACCTGCTGAAAGAGATGGCATATTGGTAAAATCAGGGGACGGATTTGTACAGCTTAAAATATCCGATTTACTCTTTTGTTATTCCGAAGACAGCATCACTTTTGGCGTTACACTTAACAAACGCTTTATTATTGAAGAGACCATGGATGAGCTGTTCGACACCTTGGATCATACAAAATTCTTCAAAATCAATCGAGGACAAATAGTGGCTAAATCTTCCATTTTGAAAATAGAGCCATATTTCAACCACAGGGTGAAACTTTCCGTGACCAATCCGAGAAATCAGGAATTCATCGTAAGCCGACCAAAAACCAGCGATTTCAAGAATTGGATGAACTGGTAACATGTCCCTATCACAATTCAACAGGCCATAACGATAGTCCAGCGTAAGCAGCTTTCTATGTGGGTAGATTAAATGGATATTGCCCCTATATCAATTTAAAAAATAGAAAGATGAACAAATTAACCGTAAAACAAATCGTACTTCCATTAGCCACCCTAGCCATAATCTGTTTCATGTATTTTGGCCCTCTAACCCGAACCATTTTTGAAAATATAATTATCCCTTTAGTGATTATAGCGGCCAATTATTTCGAATACAAGGGAAAGCCATTTTCAGCACTTGGGTTTTATCGTGAAAAATTCACTACTAAAAACTTATTGATCTTTGCTCCATTAACGGCATTTGGTCTTTTTGTTTTTTATGTTTTCGCCCTAGTACCAGGAATCGAGATGATAACGGGAGTTCCTATAGATTATTCAAGTATGTCCCGGTTGCAAGGAAATTTATCTACCACCATTATCTGGTTGTTCATCGTGTGGGTAACCGCAGCTTTTGGAGAAGAAATTATTTTTCGTGGTTATCTTATGAGGCAGTTTGTGAAATTCTTTGGAGAAAGCAAAATCAGCCTAGTGATCAATATTCTAATATTCTCCAGTTTCTTTGGCTACATGCATATGCAGCAAGGAATCACCGGACAGATTGTTGCTGGCTCAACCGGAGCGCTCTTATGCGTAATATTCTACTTGCGCAAATACGATTTGTGGTTTAATATCATGGTCCATGGTTTTTTTAACACCCTTGGTATACTCAGCTTTTACTTTGGATTGGCATAGCCCCTTTTCAAATATTTTCGCTATTGCTGTAACCTAATTTTTGAATTCGAGGTCTTAGAAGAAAATTATCGCGGAAACCGCATCCTTCGATAAGAAAATCAGTAAAATGATCATAGTTCAAGTATTTTTTGCAGCCCTAATGGTAGTGCCAATACTTTGGGGAGTGTTTAACTGGACCAAGTACAAAGGAATTTCAACTCCTAAAGGCATAACGACCATTAAGACCCTTATCAATTCTGCCGTGCTTTATGCTTTAGCATACAATTTGGTTTTTTTTCTGCAAGAAGTGTTTCTTGTTCTTGGGAAAAAGGCACTTGGCCTAAAGGCTTATTTATATCATAATAATCATACCTGGGAAGGAGAACATCCCATGATGAATTTGATGCAAGGTTCTGGAGCTTTGGCAATTTTCTTAATTGGATCAGTGTGTTTGGTAATTTATAGATTCATTAAAAACTCGCAAAGTATGTGGAAATTATTGGTCTTGTGGATAGCTTTTCATGGCCTTGTACAATCATTGCCGCAAGTAACTGTGTCATATCTTGATCCAGGGACCGACGTTGGTGAGGCGCTAGTGGGGTATTTAAATTTGAATCCGTCTCTCCTTATAATTCTAGCGCTAGTCTGCGTTTTCGCCACGGCCCTGGCTACTATTTTTTTTAGTCAACTTCTTTTAGAGTTCGCCCCGATGCATGTTGATTTAAATCACCCTAAAGTTAAATTTAGATACATTCGGTTTATAGCAGTGGGAGCAGCTCTTGTTGGCAGCTTGATGGTTGTTCCGTTCCGGGTTCCACCAATGCATCAGGCCATTACTCCATTTATTGTTTTCGTTTATTCAATTCCATGGATTTGGTCTTCAGCCAATATAAACAAGCATATTAAACAGACTCCAAATAGAATCAATGAAAAAATATATTGGTTTCCCATAGTACTCCTAGTTCTTCTATTAATTTTCTTTCAATTGGTTTTGGCACCTGGAGTGGAGTTTTAACATGAACCGAGAGCAACAAGGCCTATATAATTTATAGTTTAATCTACTTGAAACGGAATCTTTCATCCATAAGTTTGGGTCTTGGGACATAAATTATAACTGGTTCACTGATACTTTGTAAAAATCAATCATCAAAACAAATAGTTTATCTACAAGAGTCACAACGCATGACTACTAACCCAGCCTAAGGCTAAATTTCCTGAAATTTAAAACATTAACTGACCAAAGACCAGTTGCACGATGTGGTACTATGGACACTTGGCAATGGTTAAATCGAAATAAAATTATAATGAAAAAGTTTAAACATTTACGTTTTTGGTTGGCAATACCTTTCCTGATTACATTTTTCGGTTTTTATTTCCCATATAGGTCAGTCTTTTTAACTGTTCATTACTTTCTTCGCTCTAAGGGATTTCCGAAACGTCATATATTTTAATGGATTTATTAAACCCCTTGATTTTGGTTCGGATACTACCAATGGGCTTGATACGGTCCGATACCTTCTCGTAAAGCGCTTCCGAAATCAATATTTGATGGGGTATGGTCAATGCCTCTATTCTTGAGGCAATGTTTATGTTCTCCCCCACTACCCCGTATTTCATCCTTCTCTTAGAGCCAATATTACCCACAATGAGGTTGCCGCTATTGATTCCGATACCCATCTGCAAAGCAGGGAGTCCCCGTATGCGAAGTTTGGCATTCACATTTTTCATGCCTTTTTGCATTGCCCGTGCGCACTGAATTGCATTGAACGCCGAGTTGTTTATTTTGTTGGGTGCACCAAAAATTACAAGAATCCCGTCACCGAGAATTTCATTGATATATCCCTCATACCCGTGAATAATAGCTATCATTTCTTCAAAATAGATGTTCAGCACCTCGATTACCGTCTTTGCGTCATACTGCTCAGAAATCGGTGAAAATCCCCTAATATCGCTCACCAGGACAGTGACATCCCTTTCCTCACCTCCCAATTGGGTTTCCTTCTTATTTTTAACGACCTTATCCAAAAGGGATTCACTCATGTATTGTCCAAAAAGGTGTTTGTAAAACTGATTGGACTCCATTAACTCGCTATTCAATGCCTCCAAATGACGTTTGGACTCTTGTATTTGTTTTTGAAGATCAACTAGTTTGTTCATCCGAATTCTTTCGTTCAATAGCTTTCCCATCATTTTGAAAATTGACAAGTCGGAATCCGTCATTTTTCTAGGAACCCTATCTGCGATGCAAAGGGAGCCGATATTGTTGCCGGTGACACTGGACAAGGGATGTCCGGCATAAAAACGAATGTTTGGTTTGTTGACGACCATAGGGTTATCATGGAAACGTTCGTCTTTAAGGGTGTCCTCCACGATCAAAAGATCATCTTGTAAAATGGTATGTCCGCAAAAAGATGTTGCTCTTTCGGAAGTATCAAAGTTTAATCCGCATGACGAATGGATGTTCTGCTTTTCGCTCTCGATGGAAGAAATATAGGCAATCGGAACATCCAAGCACTTGGACAGAATCATTATTACCCCATTAAATTGCGCTTTTCTGTCCGTAGCACTCAAATTAAGAGATATCAAGTCTGCAAGTCGTTCCTCTTCATTTTCAGGAATTTGTGGAGTTATCATAAAGTATGCATTCTATTCAAAATATTGGTTTGTTGTCTTATCTTATTTGCTTTTCTACGGCTCCCCTATCACTTTCGTGCTCTAAATCTTTCTTACGGCTCGTTTTGCTCCTAATCGTTATAAACGCTCCCAACAGCACCGAATGTTGTGAAAGCTCACTTATGAGGTAGTCGTATTCAAGGAATACCATAAGATTTCCAACTTGGCGATGTATCCCTGTGCCAAGATTTATCCCCATTTCCGATTTCTTGTGCGTTTCTCCTGTGAGATCAATTTTTTCTTTTTCAAAACTTACATTGACACCTGTCAAAGGGTAAAAACCCCAACCTTCGGAAATCTCCATAATGTAATGCAGGTTGAGGTTGATTTCACTTAGCGCTTTTGTAGTAACCACACCATTATTGGATGCTGTCTTTTCGAAAAAGTTCGAATATTCCGGGCCAAAACAAACTTTATTGTTGGGCAGATTGTAGTATCCCCTAAAATGTATCCCGATGTTCTCTATAGCATCTCCATAAACCGCACCTCCTCCAATGCTCCAAGATTGGGCAACTATATCCTTTGTGGAAATGCAGCATAACAAAATCAATAGATGTTTTATTCCCATAGGCACAAGTGGTTTGTCTTTTGGATATCAGTATGCATCCAAAATTCAATTCTAAGCTACCCATAACCCCTTGGGAAAGCAACATCAAAAAAATCCATATATACTTCATACGACATTTTAAAGGAATCTAATTGAAATTGGGAAAATGCGCTTAGCAGGATTAAGTCAATAACTTCATCCCAAAATGTCGGATTGAGTAAGTTCTAAAAAAGTTTATGTGCCTCAAATGGTGAGGTATTGCCTATATTAGATTTTATAACCATCTGATCTATAGCTTGAGAACACTCACAAAATATTGGTTCCTCGAAGGTTTTAGTCTTTTTAGAAAACTTGGGATGCCCGCCATGATGAAGCTGTGTGAACTTTTGGAAATGGAACATGTTGACAAGGGCAGGGTCATAAATATTGGAAACCGCGATAAAAAGAGCATCTTTTTTCTAAAAAAAGGAGCGGTCAAAATTCTTAATTCGAGCAGCGATACCGCCAAATACATTGTAAAAAAAGGGAATATTTTCGGGGAACTTTCCCTCTATGACCAAGAAGCGGCCAATGAGGAGCAGGCAATGGCCCTCGAGGACTCTATCATTTGTTATATTGAATCCGACATGATGGAAAGCCTAATGGAAAAACACAAGTCCCTTAAAAATGGGATCTTTAAAATTTATGGACTTCGAATCAAGAAATTGGAACGCAGGTTGGAAGATCTTTTATATAAGGACAGTAAAACCAGGATCACAGATTTTGTTTATGCATATGTCGAAGAATTTGGAGAAGATAAATTAGACCGCGTAGAGGCCAAAAACCTGCTCTCACATAAAGACATTGCCAACCTTACCAATACCTCAAGACAAACGGTAAACAATGTCCTAAGTAACTTGCGAAAAGAAAATCGTATCGATTACAACACTCGCAAAATATCAATCCCTAAATAACCGCCTTGGCGTATTGCCGGGAACCAGCTCCTTTACAACCTAAAAGGTCAATATAGCCAAATCGTTTTCAGACCTCATCTGCCTGGAAAAGGGAATCCATAAAAAAAGCAGGGCTAAGCCCTGCTTTTTCATCCAACCAGCCGGAAGGTTTGTTGCGTTACCTTCCTTACCTTAATGTTATTCGGCATCAAGAACAAAGTCCAAGACAGATTTATTCGCTACTTCTATCTGCACATCTGTAGAATCTGAAGCGATAAATCCTTCTGCTTCTGCCAATATTTTATAGCTGCCCGCTGTTAACCCCATAATGGTATAGTTTCCACTACCATCGGTAAATGCAGTAGTATTTAGGGTATCCGCGGCAATCACAGAAATCTGTGCGCCTTCAATTGCTACGTCCATGTCATTTTCAAGAGTACTTACATTACCCATCAGTGTACCAGCGGTGGATAAATTGCTGGCCTTTATAACCGGCTTAAAGTTAAATCCTCTGATACCTGCGGGACTATTTATGTTTCCTTTGGCAATAAAGGAACGGCTTATGTCAAAATCAAGCAGTAGATCCGCCGAGATTCCACCTGCAACCGCGATCGCAGGGTCTATAAAAACCTTGATCCCTGTCTGTGCCCCACTGGGTACTTTCAGGTGATGGACACTACCATCGGTAAGTACTACATTTACTCCTTTAACGTAGACTCGGATCAAATCATAAGATCCAGCTGGAACTTCCAAATCTGCCAATTGTTGGGTAACACCATTGGTCAAGTCCAATAGGTTTACATCTATTTCCTCCTCCATTAAAGTGATAAAAGGGCTTCCCCCATTTTCATCTTCACTATTTTCATCTTCGTCATTTTCGTCCTCGTTTTCATCGCGGACCTCTCGAATTTCCACTTTAAACACAGTAACATTGGCCTCGGCCACAAGGTCATAGGGAAATGGTGCATCCGTAAGACTGACCTTCAATCTGCCCATGCCATCTTGACCAACGCTCTCTACATTATCCGAGCAACCGGTCAATGCTATAACCAGAGCCAAAAGAAGCATGTAAATCAATTTTGTTTTCATATTTTTTATACTTGAGTTTAACAGTAAGGGAATACCAAACCCCGTTTTTTTTTGATCTTATATACATGTAACAACCGAGGAAGAAAATTTCCTGATGGCAAACCGTATTTTTTTACTTTTTGATGAAACGCACTACCTCTGAAAAAGTTGGGTCACTGTAATTGTTGCGACACTAAAATTAAAATCATCTAAGCATCTGTTAGGCGCGTTGCAACAAAATATTGCACATACTTGTAAAACCTTTCTTTTTGAATTTTGAGGGCAATAGTTCATTTCCAATTGAAATGGTTACCAATACCATGAAGGTCATAACTTTTGGGTCAAAGAATGTTTCCATAATTAACTTGCTGTTCTTAGTCTTTCCGTATATACAGGGACAGCGTTTAATTTTTCTGTCCTCTGTTTTGCACTTCGATTTTTTAAAACTCGTTCTACCGTCCTTTCAAAGCGATCCTTTTTCATAGGTTTGGTTACAAAATCCTTCACGCGATCATATAGAAAAGCGTTGAAGGCGAATTGCGAGCGCGTTGAATTCAAGATCACCTGACAATCACATTTAAGGGATGCAAGAACTTCAAAACCATTCAATCCAGGCATTTCTACATCAAGAAACACTACATCAGGTTTAAATAGATTTACAGCTTGCAGTCCAATTTTAGGATTGTTAAAGGCTCCTCGTAATTTAAGATTTGGGTTATCTTTTATCAATTTACTGGTGGCGAGTCGTTGCATCAATGAGTCGTCGATTACAATAGCGGTTAAGGTCATGTCAGATTAATTTGGTTTGCACAAGTAAAACAAGCTTGCTTAAAGACTTCCTGAACGAAACCGACGAACGGGGATTATTTTCGATAAACGAAAAACCCCCTACCTAAAAGTTGAAAGTATCTTTTAGATAAGGGGCCACTGATTTAACCCAGTATGTTTAGAGTGGTTTATTGGTATTCAAGCAACGATTGGTTATTCTAGTTGCATTCATCTTTAAAACGCAACACATTTCCATCTCCCTGTATAAGTGTTATCATGGTTACTCCAGGGGTGTCCAAAATTCTATTGACGTTCCATTCCAAATTGAAATCGTTCAAATCTGTAATATCAAGCACCAAGAAAATATCATTTTCAGATCCGGAAGCTGACCAAGTTCCTGAAAAATTCTCAGTGTCTGAACTGGCCGATACGGTGCCGTCCGCCTGAAAGTTGAACGAAAGATGATCATATTGACTCTTGAGATTTTGTGCGTCAAGGCTGAATTTATTCACAACAAAGTCAGGACAGTCGGCAAAGGCTGCTTGCAACTGTTCCACTGTACAGTCGTTACAATTATCATCCATGAAATCATTGTCGTCATCTTCATCGCACGAGTCAATAGCCTCTTCCAGGGCACTTTCCAAGCCATCCAAATCAGAAACCTCCAATTCGGTATCATCAGACAGTACCAAAACAATTGGAAATTCTATGTTCACTATGTCGTCTGCATCCAATCCATCAATAAAATCATGGAGTTTCTTATCATTTTGCAGGGTAATGGTGTCAAACAGTTCCGTAGTGGGGTTAAAAATGGAAACATTTATAGGATAAACGATGTCCACACACTCGATATCTTCGTCATCTTCGTTTTCACCTGGACATGCTTCCGCTAAATCATCCAATTCCTCGGCACTGGTAACCTCAGCTTCCGTATAATCGGAATATACTATGGTAACAGGGAAAATAATCTCCAAAGTGTCGGTATCCTCATCACTTTCTTCAAAAATAACCTCGATTTCATCAAGATCTTCTTCGTTTTCTATCGTCAGTTCCGTCCCATTCGCGATTACGTTCACCGGAAACGCAATGGAAAAACAGCTGGCTTGGTCCAAAATATTGTCCGTGGAACCGTCTTTCATAGCTGTCCTGACCAAAAGGTTGGCCACTGTGGTGTTTGCTTGGATACTTTGTTCTGGAACATCGCCAATAGATTCGAACTCCTCGCTCCGACAGGAGATGTTCAACATGCCCAATCCTAGGAGCACAAGACCTAATACTTTAATACTATTTTTCATGTTCGTGAGGTTTCTTGTATATTAACTGTTTGCTTATTGAACAACCAAACGGTAAAAACTCCTGAAAAATTTTCATAAAAAAAGTTTTTTTACATTTAAGTGACCAAAAAGCCAACTAACTTGAAGATGAATCTGCACGAGGACATCTGTGATGAAACCTTATTTTCCACCATTTATAACAAACATGCCCAAAACCTACACGATTTCCTGTATTACAAATACGGAGATAGGCTAAATCCTTCGGACAAAGCACAGGATGCTTTTGCTAAGCTTTGGGAAAACTGTAAAAAAGTCACTTTGGACAAGGCCAAATCTTTTTTGTATACAGTGGCCAACAATTTGATGCTCAACGAGGCCAAACACCAAAAGGTGGTTCTAAAGTACCAAAATGAATCTCCCAAAGAATATACCAACGAAAATCCAGAGTTTTTGCTGGAAAAGGAACAGTATTACAAAAAATACCAGCAAGCACTTTCCAAATTATCCGAAGAACAGCGTATCGCCTTCATGCTCAACAAGGTCGAGGGCAAAAAACATGAGGAAATCGCTCAAATATTGGGCGTAACCAGAAAGGTCGTGGAATACCGTATTTACTCGGCTTTTGACCGATTGAAAAAAGAACTGGAAAATTTTAAGGTAAAATAATCAGGAAAAAAGAGGACAAGGTTGTTATATATGCAAAGAGCCTAAAAAATGGATAAGGACAACTTGATACAAAAATGGTTGATGGGCACACTTTCTGAAGAGGAAAGCAAAGCCTTTAATGCTTTGGAGGATGCACCATTCTATAAGGACATAATTGATGATGCAGCGCTTTTCAAGGCATCGAAGTTTTCCAATATGGATGACTTTGAAACCTTTAAAGCACATGTCATTTCACGTGATACCAAGGTAAGGAAACTCCATTGGACGAAGCCCCTACTCCGTATTGCAAGTATCGTGGTTGTAGCTTTTGGGCTTTACTACTTCTTTATTTTCAATAATCTGACCGAGGTCGAGACTTTGGTCGCTGAAAAGACCACAATAGCGTTGCCAGATGCATCGACTGTAGTTCTAAATGCACTTTCGGAGGTGAGCTATAGCGAAAGCGACTGGGATAGCAAGAGGGAAATCAAGCTCGAAGGAGAAGCTTTTTTTGATGTGGCCAAAGGCGCCAAGTTTGATGTGGTCACTACCAATGGTACCGTGAGTGTTCTAGGAACCGAGTTCAACGTAAAACAACGGGGTGGTTATTTTGAAGTTGCCTGTTTTGAAGGTACTGTGCGCGTTGTCACCGATGCACACACAGAAATACTTCAAGCTGGGGACAACTTTAAGGTATTTGATGGCGAAATGGCCACTGGAAAGAACAACTACGATGAGCCACAATGGACCAAGAATAGAAGTTACTTTCAACGCATTCCGCTTGCTGAAGTGTTTTCTGAATTGGAGAGACAATACAATATCACCCTTGTTTTAGATGATATTGATGTTGACGAACTCTTTACAGGAGGTTTTATCCATACCAATTTAGATGCAGCTCTAATGGCTGTCAGCGAGCCTCTTAACCTGAATTATCAAATACTAAATGCTGATACCGTGCGTTTAAGTAAACGTGAATAAGAGACTACTTGTTCTAGTTTATTTAGTCCTATCACTTCATAGCATAAATAGTATTGCCCAAGGGCAGACCAATCAACCTCTAACCACTATTTTGGAGACGTTGCAACAACGTTTTGAGGTACAGTTCAATTATGCCTCGAAGTTGGTGGATGGCATATACATAGCCCCTCCAGATGCTTCGTTGAATCTTAAAGAAGCCGTAGAGAATATTAGCCGACAAAGTAATCTCAGCTTTGTTTTTGTCTCTGACGGCATCATTTCCATCAAAGAAAAAAAATTACGTCTTTGTGCTTATCTCAAGGATAAGGACACAGGTGAAGCTCTCCCCTACGTTTCGGTACAGCAAGGTTCCAAAGGTGCCATTGCCGATGACGAAGGTTATTTTGAGCTGGATGGACTTAACCAGACGGATATTATCCAAATCAGTCATATAGGCTACAAACCCTTAAAAAGGGAAGTACGCTATTTTAATACTTCCACCTGTAGTCCGGTGTACTTGATACCCTTTCAAGAAAAACTTTCAGAAGTTACCGTTTATGATTTTTTGGTGCGGGGTATTGACAAACTTGACAATGGTTCTGTTGAATTGGACTTTGACAGGTTCAGCATACTTCCAGGGCTTGTAGAAGACGATGTTTTGTTATCCGTACAAGCGCTACCCGGTATTCAGAGTATCGACGAAACAGTCTCCAACATCAACATAAGAGGAGGAAGTCATGACCAAAATCTAATAACCTGGGACGGCATAAAAATGTATCAATCCGGTCACTTTTTTGGTTTGATATCGATGTACAATCCCCAAATAACCCAAAAGGTAGAACTTCGAAAAAATGGAAGTAGTGCTTCGGAAACTGACGGTGTTTCGGGTACCATTGCCATGAAGACCAATGAATATCTGAATTCCGGTTTCAAGGGTAGTATCGGGGTCAATCTGATAGACATCAATGGTTCCATTGATACTCCCATTGGAGAAAAAGCTTCCTTACAAGTAGCAGCACGTAAATCGCTGAGTGATTTTGTAGAAACCCCAACATATTCCCAATACTTTGACCGCATTGCCCAAGACACCGAAATTGAGCAAAATACGGCATTGGTAACGAACTCAGATATTGCTTTCGATTTTTACGATGCTTCATTTCGCTTACTCTTTCACCCTTCGGAAAATGACCGTTTACGCTTCAATTTTATCCATACGGCCAACGACGTAGCCTTTAATGAGGTTGCACAATTGCAGAATGGGGAGCAAGTAAGGGAAAGTAATTTAGATCAAACAACCATTGCAGGTGGGTTTCAATATCAACGGAACTGGAGTGAAGAATTCAAAACGGAAATTGATATTTATAATACCGATTACATGCTTAGGGCTGTCAATGCCAATATCCTTCAAGACCAACGTTTTCTTCAGGAAAACAAAGTATCGGAAACCGGAATTAGGATAAAGGCAATGAACATGTTGACTCCAAGAATAAAATGGATCAATGGATATCATATCGTGGAGACCAAGGTCACTAACCTTGATGATATTGATGACCCCGTCTTTGTTCGTTTGGAAGGAGAAGTACTGCGCACCCATGCACTTTTCACCGAAATGGGTTTTTCTTCCAAGAATTCGGCAACCCAACTTAATTTAGGTGTACGATTCAACTATCTGGACGATTTCAACAAGCAAATTTGGGAACCTCGACTCAGTTTCAACCATGGTTTTTGGGAAAATTTCACCCTAGAGCTACTGGGGGAATTCAAACATCAAAGTACTTCTCAAGTAATTAGTTTTCAAAACGACTTTTTAGGTGTTGAAAAACGACGGTGGCAACTTTCCAACAATGCATCCATTCCGGTCATTACCAGCAAGCAATATTCGATTGGTCTTAATTTCAACAATAATGGTTGGTTGCTCAATGCGGTTTCTTTTTACAAAAATGTTGAAGGAATAACCACCCAAAGCCAAGGATTTCAAGATCAGTATGAATTTGTACGGACATCAGGGTCTTATAAAGCCCATGGTCTAGATCTATTGCTTCGGAAACAATTTGACAAGAACAGCATATGGCTCAGCTATTCTTATCTTGACAATCAATATGCTTTTGAGCAACTGCCCGAGAATAGATTTCCCAGCAATTTTGATATCACGCACGCGATGACATTAGGTCTCAACTATACCATTGGCGAAATTCTTTTGGCTTCTGGGTTGAACTGGCGTACCGGAAAACCAATTACAAGACCAATTTCCAACAACCCCATTGTTGATGGAGAAATCAATTATGATGTCGCCAACGGTGACCGTCTGGATGACTATCTGCGATTGGATATTTCAGGGAAATATGAGTTCGATTGGGGAGAGAAAAAAAGTGTTCAGCTAGGTCTGGCCATATGGAATCTACTTGATCGCGACAATACCATAAACAGCTTTTATCGACCAAGTGTCTTAGGTGTGGCGCAACAATTTCAACAAAGTTCGCTTGGAATTACTCCAAATGCTTCGGTAAGGGTTATTTTTTGATGTTTCCTATTCAAATGATAGCACACCAAAGAATGAATTGAACTACGATAAAAACCACAATAGCGCCGATTTCCTTATCGTATACATCGAACATTGCTTGGATTCTTTTATTTTCTTCGAGTCTTGAACTTTCTGTAGATAGGTACTTTTTCATCACTTATCCAGTTAGGTTACATCTATATAACAACTGATTCGTGAAAATTCCTGAAAAGTAACACTCTTTTAAGATGATTAACAACCTCGAAGGACGGGCTGAGCTTATCTTAAAAAGTGCTTTAACATCAATTAGAAAAAAGAAACCCTGTAACCGAAGATTACAGGGTTTCTTTTTTGTCTTATGGATTTATCAGTCTATCCAAAAATACACTCCTAAGGTAACCATGTCCCAAGAACCACCATCCACTGAAACGCTCCTGTAAGCGAGTATGGCATCAATGGCATCTGAAAAACTAAAACCTGCTTGTGGACTCCAATAAAATCCCCCATCATTGCCATCACTGATTCCAACAGCATAACCCAATTCGGCTCTTGCCAAAAATTGGTCTGTAATGTCAAATTGAGCACGTCCACCTATGGGAAGGAACTGGACATCCTCAACTGAAACATTAAATCCGCCTATTGAGACATCATCTCCAAAGGAATGCGAATATCCTATCCTAGGACCTGCGCTGATGTTATCGTCAATTTCCAAAATGTATGCAAGATCCAAAGCAATTGCAAAGGTGGCAAGGTCACCGGCATCCCCAACGGGAATTCCGATATTGCCTCCGGCTTGAAAACGCCCTTGGGCGTGTGTTGTAAAAATTCCAAAAGAGAGTGCTAATGTAAATAAAATAAGTTTTCTCATGAGGTTGTATTTTTTGATTATATCATAAAATTAACGCAAAAAATTATTGAATCATCAAAATAAGGTGACATTTTTCTTAATAAATTATACATTTTGTATTCATGGTGTTTTTCCAACCAGATAAGATTTGAATTGTTATCCAAAAACATAATCCATAACTTGAGACTTCAAAATATAACCGCGGATATATGGAGAAGCTAGTAGAACAGTGGTTCGCCAAATGGCGAGAAGGTGATTTTCTCAACTTACCCATTACAAACAACTTCAAACATACCAGCCCTTTTGGTACCATTAACGGAAAAGAGGCCTACATCAACTTGGTTCAAGAAAACAAGGATAAGTTCTTGGGTTATGTTTTCGAAATCCATGACGCACTTTACGAATCTGATAAGGCATGCGTACGATATACAGCCAAACAGGGACAGGATTTTAGTTTGGATGTTAGCGAATGGTACTACGTAAAAGATGGTCTTATAGAAGAAATTATTGCCTATTACCACATTGGCGACATCAAAGCGGAGCGTGAAATTGAAGATTACGGGAATTAAAATGGTTTTTGCTCACCTATTGTCCAAACACATTAGAAAAGAAACCATTGTATTGGGATGTATTGCTGTGGCTCTCCAATGGGTTATCAGTTGCGAAAAACCAGCTCCGACACAAAAACCAAATATTTTATTGATCTGTGTGGATGACCTGCGTCCAGATCTAAAAAGTTTTGGTGCCCATCATATGATCACACCCAATATGGACCAGTTGGCAACCAACGGAGTCTCCTTTCTGCAGCATTATGTAAATGCACCAAGTTGTGGTCCTTCTAGATACACCCTATTGACAGGACTTTATGGTCCTGCTCACAACAACGCACTTTTTCAAAGGGCAGAAACCGCGGCAAACGATTCCATTTTAGTTCATCCAAGCATGCCGGAGTGGTTTCGGACCCATGGATATACAACAGTATCCGTGGGCAAGGTGTCACACCATCCGGGCGGAAGGGGTGGTGCCGATTGGAACGACAGCGCTATTGTTGAGATGCCCAAAGCTTGGGACAAACATCTTATGCCGGTTGCGGAATGGGAACATCCTCGAGGTGCCATGCACGGACTGGCACATGGTGAAATCAGGAAAAATGCAGGTGATATGGATGTGTTTCAAACTAAGGTAGGAGAAGATAATATTTACCCAGATGGCATCATTACCGATGAGGCCTTGCGACAATTGAAGTCACTTTCAGGAGCAAACGAAAAACCATTTTTTATGGCAGTTGGGTTAATCAAACCTCATCTCCCTTTTGGGGCTCCTAAATCCTATTTGGATCAATATGAAGGGGGATCCTTCCCTCCTATCAACCATGCACAAAAACCAGAGGGCAAAACCACCTGGCATGGTTCCAACGAGTTTATGAAATACAACCGATGGGGTAAAAATCCAATCCAAGATCCTGAATTTGCAGACGAGGTACGCTTGCATTACGCCGCTTCCATAAGTTATGCTGATGCACAAGTTGGAAAAATATTGAATGAACTCAAGCGAACAGGCGCCGATAAAAATACCATCGTTGTGCTTTGGGGGGATCATGGATGGCATCTTGGCGAACACGCTATTTGGGGAAAGCACAGCTTGTTTGAAGAGTCATTACGTGCACCTCTGATTATTCAGTATCCGGGCATGAAAAAGAAAGGACACAAAACCAAGAGCATTGTTGAAACACTGGATATCTTTCCGACTTTGTGTGAGCTAACGGGAATTAAAACACCAGACTTTGTCCAGGGAACGTCTTTAGGTCATATTCTTGAAAATGAAAACGCTCCTGGTCATCCTGCGTTGGCTTACACCGGCAATGCAAAAACCATTCGTACCGAAACATATCGATTGATTCTACATGAAGATGAAAATGTAGAACTGTACGATCACACAAGTTCCAAGAAAGAAACCGAAAATATTGCCGATGCCAATCCTACGCTGGTCAATGAGTTAAAGCAAGCCCTGATTGCCAAATTGCAATAGGATTACCGTATCTTGTCGGGGCAACAACAATATCATGAGACTGGTTTTTTCCTTTACATTTTTTCTCTTTTTTATTTTGATGGGCTGCCGCAATCATGGTAAAACCAATACAGAGGAAAAGCCCAATAGCCATTCTGAAACACAGAATTCTTGGTACATCGACTCAACGGCCGAAATTGCAAAAAACGAAGGTCTATTGAATGTGGAAAGCATTGTCTACGACAAGTCGAATAAAGTTTTATATGCTAGCAATGGCAAAGACTACAAACCCGGAGTTGAGGGGTTTATCTCCAAAATTTCCTTGGATGGAACAGTAGCGAATCTAAAATGGGTTCCAAACCTTAATCGACCAACAGGAATGGCACTAAAAGATTCCATTCTATATGTGGCCGATGTCGATGCACTAATTGCCATAAACACTGGTTCAGGTGAGATTGTTGCTAAATATGACCAGCCAGTTAAAAATTCCGGTTTAAACGATGTTGCCATAAACGCCAATGGAGAAGTTTTTGTTTCAGCCTCTTTTGTGCATTCAATTTTTAGATTGCGAAATAATGTATTGGAATCATGGGTAACGGATTCCAAAGCACTCCAATGGGCCAATGGGTTATCCGCAGATAATGAAAGCGTGATGGTAGGTGGGTTGAGTTTGACTACGATTTCTGTGGATTCAGTAAAGATTCAATCAGTAAAGACAAATCCCATCATTAAAGATTTTGATGGTATCCAGCCCGATGGCCAAGGAGGCTATTTTTTGACAACTGTGGAGCATAGTGGTCTGTATCACCTAAACTCAGAAGGTGTTTCCACAAAACTTATGGATGGTGAGGCCTATTTTGGCGATTTGGAATTCATTCCAGATGAGAACAGAATATACATTCCCAGGGGTAACCATAAGACAAATGACTATTTCATTGCTATAGTGACATTGGGAAAAAAGTAGTTCCATGACCTTTCAACATTACTACCCCTGCAACTGAGCCTCAACTATTTCGTATATTAGTGGACAAGCATGTCAGCTTACTTAAGTTGATCATTCTTTATTCAATCAATCAAAAAAGCGAAAATCGGTTATGTTACATGAAGTCTTCTTTTTTAGCAAAAGGATTCAAATTCTTGGGTATTTGAAAGTCATTTTATTGTTGGCCCCTTTTATATTTGGTTTTTCACTTCATGCCCAAAACGGGAATGACCCAAATTCCACTTCAGACCTTTCTTTTTTAATCGGTGACTGGGAGGTGACAAGAACCAACAGGCCGATGAGCGATTCACCAAGAATTCTTAAAGGAACTCTTTCCTGCAAGCAAGTCATGGATAGCACATTCATTGTCTGCACATATGATTTTGAGCGCCCAGGTAAAATAAGGGCTTTAGACAAGGTGTACTTTAATTATAATGCTATTTACAAGACCTATGAGAGTTTATGGCTAAGCTCTACGTGGCCCATAAAGGTATTGTTGCAGGGACAGTTCGACATGTCCAAAGAGAATCCAATACTGACCACTTCAGCGCAATTTCCCATTCAAGATAGCATAACTGAGTTTGTACAAGATGTGTTGACCCTGGAAACCCAGCATGAAAACACTTCCTTTTATCGCAAAACACTCATTAGGACAAATAAAGACCCTGAAGGAAAGTGGACGCACCATATGGATGAACATGCTGTGAAAATAAAATAAGAAAGCACACAAAATTGAATTGCCTATGTCGACCAAAACCAAACTTCTGGAAATATCACCAGTAATGCCAAGCCAAGATATTGACAGGGATGTAACCTGGTACAAAAAATATATGGGGTTCCGGCTTTTGCATAAGGATGATATGTACGCTGTTATGAGACGAGAGAATTTCTGCATCCATTTACAATGGCACGCCGATACCGAAGACGACCCCCTGCTTGGCGGCTCTGTCATAAAACTTTTTGTACAGAACATTGATCCTATTTTCCAGGAATTTGTGGAAAGAGGCACCGTCAAACCAGGTAAAATGCGTAAGAACACTCCTTGGCGCACCCATGAATTTGGGTTTTACGACTTAAATAACAATGCCATATTTATCGTGGAAGATGTTTGATGCAATTTTGTAATTTGAAGGTGTAAAGACCTAAAACCAAACAAAAGACCAAACAATGAAAAAACTGATACTTACACAGTTGATTCCCTTAGTGCTAATAGCCTGTAATATTGAGCAAAAAGAGCAATCCGAAAAAACAGAGGAGCATTTGGATTTTGTATCGTTGGAAGAAAATACCATTATCAACCTTTATGATGCCTTTGGAGATGAGAACCCTGCACTTCAAAAAGATTTTGGATTCTCCTGCTTAATTCGATACAAAGGACAAACCATACTTTTTGATGCAGGTTCCAATGCAGAAATATTCAAGAAAAATACCATAGCCTTAGGGATTGACCTAACACAAGTTGACATCGCAATCGCTTCCCATGCGCATTTTGATCATATCAATGGGTTTGATTACCTGCTTAAGGTCAATCCAGATGTAAAAATTTACTTCCCATATGATCTTTTCTGGGGTTCAAATCCTTCATTTGACATTTCTGGACAAGATTCAACTGCTGTCGAATCACTTGAGCAAAAAATGCAATACTTCGAAGGGGATTTTGAATCCTATAAATTCAATCAAACCGGACGCTTTTGGGGAGCTAACATTGAATTTGTAAAAGAAAGTCTGGAAATTGCTCCCGGAATTAAGTTGGTGTCCACCACCTCTCCTTATATGGGTTATTTCAGCAAATATCCTAAAGTTGGGTTGGAAGATATGGAAGATGACGAATCCAATACGGCCAAGTTGATGGGGTTAAATGAGATTTCCCTATCGCTTGATTCAGATAATGGTGAAGTGGTTATCGTCGGTTGCTCCCATAGTACCGTGGAAAAAATAGTTGCAGAAACCAAATCTTATACCGAAAACAACATTTCCTTAGTGTATGGCGGCTATCATTTACTTCCATATGACAAGGAAACATTGGTCGATTTTTCGAATCGGCTGAAAAACGAATTTGGCGTAGCCAAAGTAGCCCCCACGCATTGCACCGGTCACCTTGCATTCAAAACCTTGAAGGACACCTATAAAAATGCATATGTTTTTGCTGGTCTAGGTGAACAAATAAGGTTTTAATTAGGCTATTAATAGAATCAGCCCACAAGGAACAATCTAGGGCAAAACAGGCTCGCACTAAAGATGACAGTCCAAACTTCGCTCAATATAGTATAATAAGCTTCAAAATCGCTGTTCGAGATTGCTCGATCACTCAACCGCCCATTTAAAGCAATTGCGAGTAATAACAGGTACACTAATGCCAATCTTTTCATTTTACCTAGCCAATTTTAGTTTAAGAGTTGGTCAGCATAGTGCTTCATGGCCGCTTTTAAGAACAAGGCATATTCTGGTTGGGTTTGTCCGTCGACCATGGTATAGCGATCATCCTCCACATATAGCTCACCCAATTGCGCATAGAGCTTTGCCTGGGAGTCGGAGGATCCTGCAGTGCCCCAAAACGTTCGAATTAGTTGGTAATGTTGTGCTATATGTTCTTGTACTTTCCCATCCGTTGGAGAAGTTTTGTGTAGTTCGAACAATGCTTTGTTTACACCATCAAAACTTTCCTTCAGGGATTTAAAACCAAGCTCTCCAAGTTTTAACAACGCACTTTCAGCATGTTCCACCGTTTCTTTTCCATACTTTTCCATGGCTTCTTTGCGGTAAACGGTTCCCATTTCCTTCGATAAGCCTCTATATAGCATCTCAGGGTTTAAACGCTCCTTTCCAGTTGTCAAATGATCAATGGTCTGATCTATGGTTTTTAAAAGTGTCCCTATTTGGGTTCTGCGTTTTTTAAGTGCTTTTTTATGGTTTTTCAAAGCTGTTACCAAATCAAAATTGGGGTCATCCAATAAATCATTGATTTTTTCCAGAGAGAAATCCAATTCTTTGTAAAAAAGGATTTGTTGCAATCGTAAAAGCTCCTTAATTCCATAGTATCGATATCCCGCCTCAGTTCGCTCACTTGGTTTTAGCAGCCCAATTTTGTCATAATAATGAAGGGTTCTGACAGTGGTACCGGACAATTTTGATAATTCTTTTACACTATATTTTTTCATCTGTCCATTATTTAATTGATTGATGGGACAAAGCTAGGCTATGACGTAAGGTAAGAGTCAAGCAAATTTGGGTATTTTTTACTAAAAAATTTATAACGTATTAACAATCAATCTATTAAAATCTCAAAATCTCCCAAAATTTTCATAAAACCGTGCTTAAAAAGCATCCTTTTCGGTAAAAAAACATCTAATTAATAGAACACCCGCCAACCTCTTGTAGGTTGTGATGCAATGTTCATGTGGTTTAGTTGGTTATTATGTTGGCGGGTGTTTTCTTCTCTTTTTTGTCTTAAATCAATTAAATTTAAGTCAAATCATTACCCGCATTTATGAAAAAGCCACTGCTATTTCTCGTCTTCGCATTCCTACTATTATTCACTTCAAAAAGTGCAATGGCTGAATATCGAATACCTCCAGAAAAGGTCTTTTGCCATACCTTGTTCTATCAATTTTCAGATTCCGTCAAAGCATCTGAACAGCAACAGTTTTTAGATCTTTTCCGCCAATTGCCAGAAAAAATCGAAGGATTGCATACCGTGGTTATATCCAACATCTTGACTTCCTCCGCCAAATTCGACATTATGGTGACGCTAAAATTCAGTAACAAGGAAGGATTACAACTTTATCAGGAACATGAAGATCATGATAGCATTAATGCCTTGGGAGAGGAGCTTATAGCCGACTACGCGTATTTTCGCTATTGGGAATAGTCCAGCGTTTGCTCACGAAACTCAGCGGGTGTGATTCCAGTGCTTTTTTTGAAATTTTTATAGAATGTGGATAGGCTGTTGAACCCGCTTTCATAGGCTATGGCCTCAATACTCATAGCTCTTGTTTTATCTTCCAGCAGAATATTTTTGGAATGGTCTATCCTAATTTCGTTCAGAAGCTCAGGAAAGCTTCGCTTGAGTGCGTTGTTGAGTGCGTTGGAAAGTTCATGCCTGCTTGTCCCCACCTTCTTGGCCAAAATATCCAAAGTGAGATTGCTGTTCAGGTATAGTTTTTCCTCATCAAGAATCCCATTCGCCAAATGAGCCAGTTCCAAAAGCGAATTGTCTGATTGCCCATTGCTCTCAAAACGTTTGGAAACTTCGCCCATATTTGTCATTGCCAAATAGCTGATTGTGAAAAACACAACGACTTCCATCAAGGTAATCGCCACATACCAGGAAACATTGTAAACAAACGCTTGCAAGAAAAAGCCAACCCAAATTATGAATAGAGAAGTAAGGATTTGAAAGGTCCAGTTATGTCTTATATCCCTAAATAAAACAGTTTTGGGAACATTCTTCATGACAATGCGCAATCCAGCGATTAAATAGACAAGCATATGAATCAAACTGATAACGTAAGCTATATAAACCAAGTTCTCGTCAAACATCAAAAGAAAAAACGGTGCTAAAAAACCAAGCAACAGGTGTATCCAATTTATTTTCGTCTGCCCTGCCCTGCCCTGGGTATATTGGAAAAACAAGGGGCCGACAAAGAGCATTCCAACAATCCCAATTTTTGTCAGCTCGGAAGAATACTCTGGAAATGCAATGTAGACCAAGGATTTAGAGATTCGTAAGCCAAATGCCAAAAGCAAAAATCCCAAGGTCCTATGTAAAAACTGTTGCTTTTTACCGGCGGACTTCCTTGAAAGCAGATAGAACGCAAAAAAGAAGCTGTTCCCGATCAGCAGGGAACAAAGAATAACCATTACAAGTGTGTAATCCATTCCGACTGGTTTTAGTGCTTCTAAACTACTTCTAATTTAAAAAAAAGCACTTCGGATTTATAAATTAGGACTCACTTCCGCTTTCAATATTCCATATTTAGGATAAATCAAATTCATCATTTACAAATAACAATAAGCTATGAATCCTTTTAAACTCCCGCTTATTTTGGCCTTTGTCCTATGTTCTTTTGGATTGAAGGGACAAGAAATAACCGATTCCGACATTCGTAAACAGAAAATAGATAGTTTGCTACACTTTCTTGGCGGTGAAGACATCTGGGCAAAGGCCCGGGGGTTTAGAATGTTGGAAATAGCGACCTACTCCGCTTTGGAACATCACATGGTCCGTGAATTTTGGGTAGATTTTGAACAGCCACGAATCAAAATGCAAACCAAGAGCATAGAAAGACGCGAAACCGTGGCGCTGAACAATGACAAAGGTTGGACAAAGGATCGTGACCAGCAAGTTACCCCTTGGAAAGAAAACAGGGTTAATGGTTGGAGGTCTTTCTGGCCCGGAATACCCACAAGAATATTCAGCTTGCTGGCAAGGAAAGATGCTTCTGTTACCTATAAGGTATATGAAGATCGAATTGATTTCTATGTGGATGGAAAATTTGCCGTGTGGATAGCTACTAGTCAAAATGGTTGCCCCGTGGCCTATGGAAGGGAAAAAGAGCATACAGAAACCCATTTTCTGGGTAAAATAGTTCCATATGGTCCGGTCAATCTATGGAAAGACGCCTATGAGCCCGGAGGACAATGGAGATTTACAATGGTCGATTATGAGCTTTTAAGCAATTTCAATAAGATTTCTTTTGAAAAGCCAAGTGAAGATTAAATACTTCCGTAATTCTTTAAAAGGATTTGGTCCGTCTCGTCTTTGTCCTTAAAAACCTCAAAGGTTCTACCTTGGGTCCGAAGCGCTCCAAGCGCATTGGCATATTTTGCAGCTCGTATATAGTTGTCGGGATTTCCCAATAAGCCAAATCCCAGCCCCCCGGCAAAGGAATCCCCGCAACCGGTCGTGTCGATCACATGGTCTACTTTGACAGATTTTACCATTTCATGGTGCATTTGACCTTCCTTCCCGTAGAAAACGGAACTTCCGCTGGAGTCCAGTGTTACAATAAGGGATTTTAATCCTTTATTGATGCAATGTTCTCCGAACGGTTCAAGATGGGAAGTGTCCTCCTCATCAAAATGACCTAGGTCTTGAAGTTCATATTCTTTTTGAAACCAACTGCATTTGGATTCTTCAAGGTTCATTTTTAAAATATCGATATAGGGAAGCCATTGATCACGGTCAATCCAAAAACGAATCTTTCTATCTCCAGAAATGGTAATGGTGTTGGTCGGCCCATGGGCATCAAAAATGATAAGGCCTTTGCTATTTTCTTTGATAAACTTCAATGTTTCCAAGGGAACTTCATAATCAGTAATGGGAACGCAGACAAACACGTCGCAATGCAAAAGGTTTTGCAGGTCTTCGGGAACAATGGGGTTCATGAAACCTGTTTGTTTCTCGAGACGATTGTTCTGATCCACAAATTTTAAGCTGATTACATCTCCTTGGTCCGCATCTGAAGTAATATGTGACATGTTGATATTGGGATATTCCGCAAGTATTTCCTTAATGGGTCCCTCGTCCTTTATTCTTACATGAGACACCAAATGCACCGTTCCTTCATCTCCCAACAAATTCGCCAACCCAATAGCAGTATGTGTTGCACATCCATATTTTTCAATTTCCTCTCCACGGTGAGTGGTGATGTGATCCCTCGGAATCGGACCCAGAACAGCTACATTGTATTTTGACATGTTAGGTTTTTAGTAACAACAAAAGTTATAACATTCTTCTTAAAACATAAAATCCATAGATGAGATTTTGATCATTCCAGTTTCATATAGACTCTCGATCCCATCAAAATTGTTAAATTAGTGTATATCCATAACGCTTTAGTAACCCATGATATCCAAACAAAAGCAATCCAAGTTAAGAAGCAGGTTGTTCCGGCATTTAGACGGTATCGTGGTTGGTCCTGCGGCATTTGTGCTGAAGGAAAACAAAGCCACCGATTATTTGCTGTCCCATGAGTCCATTGACGTCGACAAAATGGCTGCCGTCCTCAATGCCAATAACGGGTATTTGAACGTGGCCCTAAGAAGCCTATGCTCCCAGGGTTGGCTAACACAGCATGTGGATAATGCATCAAACCGTGTTGTATTCGAAACCAACGATATATCAGAAGTGGCCTTCAATCATTTTGGAATGTACCAAGAAGCCATGGAACTGCTTCTCATGTCCGAGAATTATCATCCCAGGAAATTTGAAATGGAGCCATTCCTAAAATTGGAGCAGACATTCCAAAACTATAAAAGCCGTTTTGGCATTGTTCCTTCTGTTGACGGATATGTTAAAAGCATTCAAGAACAGATTCTAGCCCACATTGAAGGCATTATGATAGGTCCTACCCTGGTTCGGCTTGGAATGTCGGGTATGTTCCACAAATATTTTATGGAAACAAGGTTCAAGGCCGAGGAGTTCCATAAAGACCCTAGTGGATTTGAGAGACTGCTGAATATTCTAATGCAGCTTGGCTGGTTTGAAAAGGAAGGTGATTTTTACCGGTTTACGGAAGAAGGACTGTTCTTCGCTAAAAGAGCAAGTGCCTATGGAGTGACGGTTTCCTACATTCCAACCCTTAGAAAACTGGACAAACTCATATTTGGGAATCCATTGTTCCTAAAAAACACAAGCCCTGAAGAGGAAGAAAAACATGTTGACCGCGAAATGAATGTTTGGGGAAGCGGTGGAGCCCATGCATCTTATTTTAAAGTGATCGATGATATCATCATTGACATCTTCAATAAACCCATCATTGAGCAACCCAAAGGCATACTGGATATGGGGTGCGGTAATGGTGCTTTCTTGAAGCATGTGTACACTGTAATCGAAAACAGGACCCATCGAGGTACAGTTTTGGACGAGCATCCATTAATGCTGATTGGTGCGGACTACAACGAAGCAGCTTTAAAAGCATCCAAGGAAAATTTGGTTCAGGCAGAAATCTGGGCGAAAATCATTTGGGGAGATATAGGCAACCCAGACCTGTTGGCTTTAAATCTGCAGGAAAAGTATAATATCCAATTAGAGGATTTACTCAACGTACGGACCTTTTTAGATCACAACCGGATATGGGAAGAACCAGCAGCGCCAAACAAGCAAAAAATGAGCTCTTCCACGGGAGCATATGCTTTTGAAGGAATTCGATTAAACAACAATCTGGTATCCGAATCGCTTAAACAGCATTTTAAAAAATGGTTGCCCTATGTAAAGAAGTTTGGCTTATTGTTGATTGAGCTTCATACGGTCGACCCAAAACTTGTAGCCCAAAATATTGGAAAAACGGCGGCTACAGCATATGATGCCACACATGGTTATTCCGATCAGTACATTATTGAGATCGCTGAGTTTTTGGAGATAATGAAAGAGGTAGGTTTAACTCCGGATACCGATAAATTCAAAAAATACCCCAATTCTAATCTGGCCACAGTTTCCATCAATTTATTCAAGGCCCCTTAGGTTTTGGAGTTACTAGAATAATTGTACGACCTTCGCAACCAGAAAGTAGTTTTAATTTCTTTTAATGAAAGAAACAAGAATCAATAAATATCTCAGTGAGGTTGGTTATTGTTCCAGGCGAGCCGCTGATAAACTTATTGACCAAGGGAGGGTTACCATTAATGGCAAGGTACCTGAAATGGGAACCAAAGTCACATCGAATGATGAAATCAGGGTTGATGGGGAGCTAATTTCAAAGCCAAAAAGTAAATCCGTGTATTTGGCATTCAACAAACCCGTAGGTATCGTATGTACCACGGATACACGGGTTGAAAAGGATAACATCATTGATTTTATCAACTATCCAAAACGTATTTTTCCTGTTGGACGATTGGATAAACCCAGTGAGGGGCTGATTTTTATGACGAATGATGGCGATATTGTCAATAAAATTCTTCGGGCAAGAAACAACCACGAAAAAGAGTATATCGTTACGGTGAACAAACCTATTACCCCAGATTTTCTTAAAAAAATGCGCAATGGGGTCCCAATTTTGGATACGGTTACCCGTAAATGCGAGGTAGAGCAATTGGGTGCAAATCAATTCAAAATCATATTGACCCAGGGATTGAACCGCCAAATACGTAGAATGTGTGAATATTTGGACTACAGGGTAAAGAAGTTGAAGCGTGTTCGAATCATGAATGTGAACCTGGATGTTCCAGTTGGTAAATGGCGCCACCTGACGGATGAAGAACTTATGGAAATCAATAGGTTGGTGTCCCATTCTTCAAAAACACATGATTGACCGAGGTCCCATGTCGGTTAAAATGCACAAAAACATCGTTTATTGACACATTTCGCTTTCTATAAGTGTTAACAGAATAAAAAATATTCGATGAAATGCAGTTTTTAATCGATATAATTCAAAAACTATGAGAAATTAATAGGTATTTCTCAAAAAACTTTCTTCAAATTTGTGATGTATTAACCCCCAAATCTATACATCATGACACGTTCGCTAACTTATATTTTGACGCTCACAATCGGTTTGTTTTATATAGCTCAGGCTATGGCCCAGAACCCAATGAAATTTGAAAACACCAATGAAGGTATTCAGGACGCCAACACAAATGGGCATTTATCCACACTTGAGGGTTATGTTCCTTCCATGTCGGTAACACAAGATGGTAAAACCGCATATTTCAGTAAGACCATCGAACAAAAACCATTATACGGAATGTTTTCAAAAAAGGAACTTATCCATGAAATTTATCGTGCTGAAAAGATAAACGGTAAATGGGGTAATATCACCAAAATAAAAGTGTGTCCAAAGTACGCCTCAGCCAAACACCCTACAGTTTCAGAAGATGGCAAACGTTTATTCTTTGCATCCAATATGCGCGGAAGCTATGGGAAATACGATATCTATGTAGCCGACATCAAAGCCGATGGAAGTATGGGTATCTCCAAAAATCTTGGCCCTAAAGTAAATACCAAGGAAGACGAGCTTTATCCGAACATCTATAACAGTACACTTTTGTTCTTTGCTTCTGCAGGACGCAATGGCTTCGGAGGTTTAGATCTCTATGCCACACAGGTATCATACAATAAACTGACTCCAGCTGTGAATTTGGGAAGCCACATCAATAGCAGCAGGGATGATTATGCCATTCAGTTGGATATTGAAAAAGGAGAAAGCTATGTGGTATCCAACAGAGGTCAGAACCATACTATTGAACAGGTTACCATCTCCTATAGAAGAAAATCCATGGAAGGTACTGCGATAGCTTATAACGATAATAATCTTAATGCTGCATTGAATGCTGGACCCTCACATAAATACACCAGTACTTCTTTTGAAGATTAAGAATGGGAATAAATTGGTCCACTACCTGGGAATTATCTGATTTTGTCAAAAACTGAACATTATTGAACTATGATAAATTAAACAGGGGGAACCGAAAAATTATCATAGAAGCGGGTTGTGTTATTTCATCCGGACTAATTTATCAAGAATAGGATGCTCGAAAAGGGCATCCTATTTTGTTATGTTTTATAGGTTTCATGGGATATAGTGCGGTTTTTTTCAAAAAACAGCAAAGTGCATTTGAACGAAAAAAACTACAAATTGCACTTCTAAAGTGAAAAAAAACTTAATTTAAATCTTGAAATAACACAAAACCCAAATCTTATACTCATGAAAAAAGCTACAACTTTTAGTGCAAGGGCAAATCCCCCAGACCAAACAAAGGTCTTTTTCTAGCACTTCAAATACCTTTTCTAAACCGCTATTGATTTAATCCTTTTTTGGGATTGTTATCAGCATGTCTGCTTGGGACATTGGTGAAACTTAGCTAGGCTCCGAATTCATGGTTCGTGACCCATAAGTTTTTCCTTTTAAGTCACTATGCAGACATGGCAGACAGGATACCTTTTGGCCAAAATTAAGCTGAAAGGATGGCGAACATGACAAAATCAGATAATACAAATCTAGTAACCATGAAAACTGACCCATTAAAAATCGTAATCATTGATAATGACGAAAAACTACACCCTCTTTATACATTTTATTTCAGCGGAGAGCAATCCTATGAATTAGTGGAGATATATACCTCGGTGCATACATTTTTATCCAATTCCAGAAGAATCAATCCGGACATTATAGTATCAGAAGTTAATCTGACGGGGATCTCCGGCATCGATGGTATCCAATATTACCATAAACAAAATAGTGATTCCAAAGTCTTGATGACAAGCGGGAAATGTGATTTCGAAATCATAAAAGAAGCATTCAAAAAAGGTGCGGGTGGCTTTTTGACCAAGCCGTTGACCAAAGATCGTTTCTTTAATGCGATTAAGGAATTACACCTACACGGAGTGATCTTGGAACACGATGTGGCTCGAAAAATTATCCATTCCTTTCAAGTCAAAACTTTCGAAAGGTTTTCAAAAAAGGAAAATCAAATTATTGAGCTACTCACCCATGGATACACCTACAAAATGATTGCAGACAGGCTCTGTGTTACCGCAAGCGCGGTAAATTTCCATATTCAAAACATTTACGTAAAGCTCAATGTTAACTCAAAAGCCGAAGCTTTAAAAAAGCTTCAAGAAATGGAAATACGCCAATTGAATGCCGCGTAAAGCACTCCATTTTAAATAAAAAAGCCCGCAATGTTGCGGGCTTTTTTTATAGTGAACACTTAAACTTATTTCACTTCTTCGAAGTCTATCCTTCGACACTGCTCAGGGCAGGCTACTTGACTTCTTCGAAGTCTACGTCTTCGACATTATCACCTTCAGCGGAATCATTTCCTCCTCCAGCGGCTCCTTCAGCTCCAGCCGAGGCATCTGCCCCATTGGCCTGTGCTTCCGCCTGCGCCTTGTACATTTCCTCAGAGGCTACTTTCCAAGCTTCGTTGATTTTTTCCAAAGCAGGCTCAATAACAACCACATCTTTAGTTTCGTAAGCTTTCTTCAATTCTTCCAAAGCTTCCTCGATTGGCTTTTTCTTATCATCGGATAATTTATCACCAAACTCCTTCAATTGCTTCTCCGTTTGGAAGATCATCGCATCAGCTTCGTTCAACTTATCGGCAGTTTCCTTAGCTTTTTTGTCAGACTCAGCATTTGCTTCAGCTTCAGCTTTCATTTTTTGGATTTCTTCCTCTGTCAATCCTGATGAAGCCTCAATTCGGATATCCTGTGTCTTGTTTGTAGCCTTATCGGTAGCAGATACCTTGATAATACCATTTGCATCGATATCGAAGGTCACTTCAATTTGAGGTGTGCCTCTTGGTGCAGGTGGAATACCATCTAAATGGAATCTACCAATGGTTTTGTTATCAGCGGCCATCGGACGTTCTCCTTGCAATACATGGATTTCAACGGAAGGTTGATTATCCGCAGCTGTGGAGAATACCTGAGACTTTTTTGTTGGGATTGTAGTGTTCGCTTCAATCAATTTGGTGAACACGCTACCCATGGTTTCAATACCCAATGAAAGTGGAGTTACATCCAAAAGCAATACATCTTTCACATCACCGGTCAAAACACCACCTTGGATTGCAGCTCCAACGGCCACAACCTCATCAGGGTTAACTCCTTTGGAAGGTTTTTTTCCGAAGAACTTCTCTACCGCTTCCTGCACCGCGGGAATACGAGTAGAACCACCTACCAATATAATTTCGTCAATATCACTTTTTGAAAGACCTGCACCTTTCAAAGCAGTCTCACAAGGCTCTATGGTTCTTTTTACCAAGTCATCGATCAATTGTTCAAACTTGGCACGGGTCAAAGTTCTGACCAAGTGCTTAGGACCAGAGGCCGTCGCAGTAACATATGGTAAATTGATTTCTGTTTGGGCAGAAGCCGACAGTTCAATTTTTGCCTTTTCAGCAGCTTCACGCAAACGCTGCAATGCCATGGCGTCTTCCCTTAGGTCAAGACCTTCATCAGTTTTGAACTCCTCAGCCAACCAATCAATAATTTTTTGATCTACATCGTCACCTCCCAAGTGGGTGTCTCCATCAGTTGCCAATACTTCAAAAACTCCATCACCTAATTCCAAGATGGAAACGTCATGCGTACCTCCACCAAAATCAAAAACCACTATTTTTTGATCAGTATCTTTCTTGTCAAGTCCATATGCCAAAGAAGCCGCAGTAGGCTCGTTGATAATTCTCTCAACGGTCAAACCTGCAATCTCACCTGCTTCCTTCGTAGCTTGACGCTGTGAATCGTTAAAGTATGCCGGAACAGTAATTACCGCTCTAGAAACATCTTGTCCCAAGTAGTCCTCAGCAGTCTTCTTCATTTTTTGAAGAATCATGGCAGAAAGTTCTTGTGGTGTGTACAAACGACCATCGATATCAACCCTTGGGGTGTCATTATCACCTTTTTGAACTTTGTAAGGAACACGGTCTGCCTCCTTTTTGGATTCAGAGAATTTATTTCCCATGAATCTTTTGATGGAATAAATGGTTTTATGTGGATTGGTGACCGCCTGTCGTTTAGCAGGGTCTCCTACCTTGATTTCTCCTCCTTCCACAAATGCAATTACAGAGGGAGTAGTGCGCTTACCCTCGGCATTTGGGATTACTACGGGCTCATTACCCTCCATTACGGAGACGCAGGAGTTGGTCGTACCCAAGTCTATTCCTATTATTTTGCTCATTGTATCTAAAGTTATTCTGTTGAAAATTCAATTATTAGTGTCGCTCTACCAATGTCAATGATTATGCCATGCCAAAGAATATGACAAGGTGTCAGACATGTTAGCATAAAAAAGATAGTTCCAGTTTAGACATATTTTCCTGACCTACATTGTCAATTTTATCTATTTTGGCTTTCCAAATTGAAATCGCAAATCTGATCAATGGAGTGCATTAGTGTTTTTGACATGCTCAAGATTGGTGTTGGGCCTTCAAGTTCACATACTTTAGGGCCATGGAGGGCCGCTGAAAGATGGATATCCGAACTTACCGAACAAGAACTATTTCTGGAAGTGACCAAGGTCCATGTAGACCTCTATGGTTCACTTTCTTTGACAGGAAAGGGACATGCCACTGACATTGCCGTTGTCATGGGGTTGTTGGGCACCGACCCTGAGACCGTGCCTACGGAAAACATCGATAACATCATTGCGGATATTAAGGAATCGGGGCGTCTGAATTTTGGCGGACAGCGCGGGATATTGTTTGATTTCGAAAAGGACATCATCTTCAAGCGAGAATTTCTCCCTTTCCATTCCAATGGGATGCAGTTTACTGCCCACCTTTCCAATGGGGAAACAAAAACGGAAACGTATTATTCGATTGGGGGCGGATTTGTAGTCAAGGAAGGACTGACACATGCTAAAGAAAACAAAGCCACCTTCAAGACTTTTCCTTTCCCAATTAAGACTGGGGAAGAGCTTCTTTTCTATTGCAATCAACAGGGCAAGTCCATTTCAGAAGTAGTCCTGGAAAATGAACGGTCCCTTCGTTCCGATGAACAAATAGACAGTGATCTTCAACGTATCTGGAACACTATGCTGGAATGCATGCATACCGGATGTCACACACAGGGAATATTACCGGGCGGTTTGAATGTAAAGCGGCGCGCCTTTGACATGCATGAAAAATTAAAGGGCTCGCACCCATACTCCACACCACAGGAGTGGCTTGAGAGCATCAGGGAAACCGAGGTGAAGTTTCGTCAAATTATAAAATGGGTAAGCTGTTTCGCTTTGTCTGTTAACGAGGTTAATGCTGCATTGGGCCGGGTAGTTACCGCCCCTACAAATGGAAGTGCTGGTGTAATCCCGGCCGTGCTTATGTATTATTTGGTCATCGAAAACCATGATGGCGATTTTGAGGATATTAAGCAGTTCTTGCTGGTGGCAGGTGAAATAGGAAGCATCTTTAAAAAAGGAGCGACAATTTCTGCAGCTATGGGCGGATGTCAAGCAGAAATAGGTGTCTCATCTGCAATGGCGGCTGGTGCACTGACCGAATTGATGGGAGGAACTCCAGAACAAGTTTTGATGGCCGCCGAAATCGCTATGGAACATCACTTAGGGCTCACATGTGACCCTATCGGCGGACTTGTGCAGGTGCCCTGTATTGAAAGAAACGCTATGGGCGCCATTAAAGCCATCAACGCAGCAGAGCTAGCCATGGATACAGACCCTAAGGAAGCCAAAGTCCCTCTGGACAAAGTGGTCAATACTATGTGGGAAACTGCCAAGGACATGAATAGCAAGTATAAGGAAACTTCGGAAGGAGGCTTGGCTGTGGGCGTCTTTTTAAGTGATTGCTAGCATAAATCTCTGGGTGGCATATAAATTCTCCCAAGCTTGATGTAAGAATAGTTAGTATTTCTTAATCTTTTAATTTTCATTACTTTAGTGATTGACATATAGCAATCACTTTCCATATTAAATGTGATGGGTCAAAGTGATTGATTATTCTCCCCCTACTAGACGGTAATTGCCGTGCACAGAACACTGAATATTTACTTACAATCGAGTATCATGAAAACAAAACTAAGCTTGGCCGTATTGGTTATAGCATTACTTACGGTCGTTCATTTTTTGACAAAACCTTCTGCTTGGGAAATCTCTGGTCATCAGCAAAAAGCATCATTCAGCTTTATTAAATGCACCCCAACAACCTATTTGCTGGAAGTTGTGGACACCATGCAACAAATCGCTCCACTCTTTGAAAATTTAGGTGATTTGAGTTACAAGATCACTACGAAAAATGAAAAAGCACAAACTTTCTTTGACCAAGGCTTGAGACTTACCTACGCCTTTAATCATGCAGAAGCCCACAGATCATTCATGGAAGCTTCGCGTCTCGACCCCACCTCAGCAATGACTTTTTGGGGTCAAGCTTATGCCTTGGGTCCCAACATCAATGACCCATTACCCCCGGAGGAACGAAAGGTAAAAACAAACGAAGCCTTGGCAAAGGCCAAAAAGCTAAGTGCGAATGCAACAGCAAAAGAAAAAGCGCTGATCAATGCTCTTACAGCTAGGTACAGCGAAGATCTTACCAAAGATGTTGCCGAACTTAATATAGCTTATATGAACGCCATGGTTAAGGTTTTGGAAGACTATCCGGAAGATGCAGAGGTGCAGGTTCTTTATGCTGCTTCGGTCATGAACACTGTTCCATGGAATTACTGGGATGAAGATGGAAATCCTTCCCCAAACATTCCAGCGGCTAAAAAGGCCTTGGAAAAGGCCATGGAACTTAATCCAAACAATCCTGGCGCCCATCATTACTATATCCATATGGTGGAACTTCCGAAACCGGACTTAGGTGTGGCCAGCGCAGATAAGTTGGGCAAACTGATGCCCGCTGCAGGACATATAGTGCACATGCCAAGCCATATTTACATCAGGGTAGGACGCTATTTGGACGCTGTCACGGCAAATCAAAATGCGATTTTGGCTGATGAGGATTACATCTCCCAATGTTACTCTCAAGGCCTTTATCCTTTAGGATACTATCCGCACAACATTCATTTTCTGTGGTCCGCCGCTAGCTTACTGGGCAATAGTGATATTGCAATTGACGCAGCCAAGAAAACTGCTGAGAAAGTTCCAACAGGAGAGTTGATTACCATGCCATTTTTGCAAGATTTTGCCTCAACACCGATGCTGGCCTATACACGCTTTGGCAAATGGAACGAGATTTTGACCATTCCCGCGCCAAACAAGGATATCAAACACCTGAACCTCATACGCCATTACGCTAGGGGGATGGCCTTTATCCGAAAGGGAAACAGCAAGGAGGCCCAGGAAGAATTGGATGCTATCAAGGCCTTGAAAGAGGATCCAGAGTTGGAAAACTTGGTTGCAACCGCGCACAATCCTTCCATTAATTCAGCAAACATCGCCTATGAAGTGATTGCCGGGGAATTGGCAGCACTGAATGGTGATACGTCCAAAGCCATTGAGCACCTTAAAAAAGCGGTGGAATTTGAGGATGGACTTACGTATACGGAGCCGGCGGCTTGGCATATTCCAACAAGGCAAAATTTGGGAGCTATGCTGATGAATGCCAAAAAATATGAAGCAGCTGAAAAAGTCTATCGTGAAGATTTGGAGGTACTCCGACAAAACGGTTGGTCGCTAATGGGCCTTCACAATAGTTTGAAAGCCCAAGGCAAAACAACTGAAGCAGAAAAAATAAAAGCAGAGTTTGATAAAGCATGGGAACATGCCGACCTCTCAATTACGACCTCAGTACTGTAACAATAGATGTCAATTAGAAAGTATAAGCAATCCAAAAGGCTGATGGTATTTTTGACCATCGGTCTTTTAGTAGCTTTTTATTTGACAGCTAGAACTAGTTCTAAACTACCCGTCTTAGGTCCGGAGGATTTTAATGCTGCTTTAGTGGATGAGAGTGTAGAACAAGGCACCAAAACACATCGTGTCTTAGATTTCAGTTTGGTCAATCAACATGGGAAAGTTGTAACACAATTGGATTATGAGGATAAGATATATGTTGCGGATTTCTTTTTTACCCGCTGCCCAAGTATCTGTCCGATAATGGCCAATAACATGGGGAAACTTCAGGAAAGTTTTTTAGATGATGATGATATCATGCTTTTATCCATATCCGTGACACCTGAAATGGACAATGTCCCTATTTTGAAGGAATATGCGGAACGAAATGGCGTTATCGACTCCAAGTGGAACATCACAACAGGTGACAAACAGCATATTTACAACCTAGCGCGCAAAAGCTATTTTGCCGCAGTTGATGAAGGCGATGGGGGTTTGCAAGATTTTATTCACACCCCAAATTTTGTGTTGGTCGATAAAAAGAAACAAATAAGAGGTGTCTACGATGGAACCCAAGACGAACACATTC
This sequence comes from Flagellimonas sp. 2504JD4-2, assembly GCF_053642935.1. Lineage (NCBI taxonomy): Bacteria > Pseudomonadati > Bacteroidota > Flavobacteriia > Flavobacteriales > Flavobacteriaceae > Flagellimonas > Flagellimonas sp. 2504JD4-2. The sequence goes on from NZ_JBSIOV010000002.1 coordinate 38,555, forward strand.
AACAGTTAATTGATGACATCAAGAAATTATCCAGATAACACCTCGTTCGAAAACACCATTACTCTTCCAAACAACCTGCCCTACCCCTGGTATCTATTAAATAGATAATCTTCCATTCTCCATCAAAATTGATAAGCTGGAACGAATTGATTCCGCAGTGACTGAAATTGCCATTCAACCAAAACTCATAACCCACCCAGGCATTCGCCATGGTTCTATCCACCTGAATCGAAAATGAGGTCAATTTCTCTTGAAAACTTATGCTATCGGGAATACTGGTGATTGAAGTAATTAGGTTGGCAAACTCCTCTGTCCTAAACATGGTTTTGCCCTCCTTATTTCTTCCTGTGGTCTGGAGCACCACATGGTCGGCAACCGTGCTCTTCATAATGGCGGAATCCTGTTTATGAAAACCGTCAAAAAATGTTTCGATAACCTGTTTTACGGCTTGTTGATCATCAAGCTCTGGAGGGTTCGGTCCCTGGGCTTTGCAAATAACCAATGAAAATAATGCAAGGAGAAAAGAAATGGATGTTTTCATGCTGTCTTGTTTTTTGATTGCAGTTCAATTTAAACAAATCTGCTTACTTTTAGCAGGTAAAACCGAACAGAATGTCAGTTGCAAAAAAAGAATATAAGCGGGTCACGGTAAAATCATTGATCGAGATGAAGCAAAACGGTGAAAAAATCTCCATGCTCACATCCTACGATTATTCCATGGCCAAAATTGTAGATGCTGCGAATGTGGATGTTATTTTGGTTGGGGATTCGGCCAGTAATGTCATTGCAGGTCATGAAACCACCCTCCCCATCACGCTGGATCAAATGATCTATCATGCCAGTTCGGTAGTCCGGGCTGCCAAAAGAGCTTTGGTTGTGGTTGATATTCCTTTCGGAAGCTATCAAAGTGACTCAAAAGAGGCATTGCGTTCTGCTATCCGAATAATGAAAGAAAGTGGCGCCCATGCCGTAAAAGTTGAAGGAGGCTCGGAAATAAAGCAGTCCGTTTCCCGTATTCTTGAAGCAGGAATTCCGGTAATGGGACACTTGGGACTTACACCACAATCAATCTACAAATTTGGCACCTACACTGTAAGAGCCAAAGAGGAAGAAGAGGCGCAAAAATTGAAGGAAGATGCCAAGACCTTGGAAGAATTGGGTTGTTTTGGGATCGTGCTGGAAAAAATACCGGCCAAATTGGCCAAAGAAGTGGCTGAAAGTGTATCCGTCCCTATTATTGGCATTGGCGCTGGAAACGGAGTGGATGGCCAAGTTTTGGTTGTGCACGACCTTTTAGGGATGACGCATGAGTTCAATCCCCGTTTCCTCAGAAGATATATGAATCTTTACGAAGATATGGGCAATGCCATCTCGCAATACGTAGATGATGTGAAGAGCAGGGACTTTCCGAACGACAACGAGCAATACTAATTATCAATTTTCCATTATCAATTTTCCATTATCCAATAAATCCACATCTTCCAACCTAGATGTTGTCTACGAGGACAACCACCTTATTGTAGTCAACAAGCGCTCGGGTGATATTGTCCAAGGTGATAAAACTGGGGATTCTCCATTGAGTGAGGTGGTAAAACAGTATCTGAAAAAGAAGTATGATAAGCCAGGAAATGTCTACCTGGGGGTGGTCCATAGGTTGGACAGACCTACTTCGGGGATTGTACTATTCGCCAAAACGTCCAAGGCCCTCCCCAGGTTAAACAAATTGTTTGCGGAAGGCAAGACCAAAAAAATCTATTGGGCGGTGGTTAAAAATCCACCTTTCAATGAAAATGAAACCCTGGAACACTGGCTGGTGCGCAATCCCAAACAAAATAAATCCTACGCCCATAACAAGGAAGTTCCGAATAGCAAGAAAGCGGTTTTGAGCTATGCGGTCCTTAAAAAATTGGATTCCTACACCTTACTGGAAATTCATTTAAAAACGGGCAGGCACCACCAAATTAGAGCCCAATTGGCCGCAATAGGATGTCATATAAAAGGGGATTTGAAATATGGCGCGGCTAGAAGTAATAAGGATGGTGGCATTCATTTGCATGCCAGAAGTCTGGAGTTGGAACATCCCGTTAAAAAGGAGCTTGCAACCTTTGTCGCCAAACCTCCCGACGATCCTGTTTGGAACGATTGCTAGCGGGTAATTGCCAACGCCTTCTCGCGAATGATCTGCCCCACCGGCTTGTTGTGCAGGTGGCTCTCCAACCAGGAAAGGATATCCAGATATAAGAACGCCCTTTTTTCATAAGGATGATGCTCATATTTCTTGAGCTCGCTATAAAGTTTTTGAAACTCGTTCTTGAGCTCACTCGGATAAATATCACCCAAACTTCTCAGGAACTTGATCATCTCTTTTTGCACCGCGTGCAGATCGTTCATTTTCAACAAAAACTTATAGGTACTCTTTAGCTGTACTTCCAAATGATAATCCATGCCCGCTTCATAGTGCGCAACCAAGCTTAAAACCCTTGCAAAGCACATCAGATCTTCCCGCATTTTCAGATTCTTGTTGGAAATGATTCTTTTTAAATAAACAATGCAATTTTTATGGTCCCCATTTCCAAAATACAAGCAGGCTATTTTATAGTACAACAACATGATGTGGTGCTCATCAATTCTGTCCCTATGTTTTTTGATTCCGTATTCAATAATGTTGACGAGATAGAGTCCTCTATCAAAAGTTCCCTCCAAAAAATGAAGGTTAAGTTTGTTCGAGTTGATGTACAAGAAAGCCAGGGAGGAAATATTATCGTTTTGGGGAAAATTAGAACTATTTACTTGCTCCTCCAGTTTTTCAAGTGTTTCTTTAAATTGCGAACTGTATTTCACAAAAAATAAGGATTCTAGCAAATAATGATTTCCTTTTAAGAAAAATACAGGATTCAGATTTATCATCTCTTCATTATCATAGAAAAGATCTACCCATTTACTTGCATACTTATAGGACGATAAGAAATCCTGAATCAATAAACTGTACCACAAGTGCGCCTTGTAGAGCCATAGTTTTTCCCTAAAGCCAAGGTCTTCCAAATTGTAATCCGGTAAGTGGGTTTCAAAATAGTTTTTTACCCCTTGTAAATCTTCATCATTTCGCACATATCCAACCTTAAGCATCATTCCATATAACTGAAGCGATAGATTGGACAGTTTGCTGGTCATTACGTTATGCTCAGAGAGTTCTTTGGCTTGCAAAGCAAGCTCATCGGCCCTATCCGGAATACTCCGGGTTATGTACTGGGTCTCTATGATTTTTTCCAGCTCAACGATTTCATAGGCCACATTCTTCTCCTCGTTTTCAATGGCGAAATTCTTGGCCTTGTCCAAAATTTTCAAACTTTGTTTGTACAATCCTTTTTGATACAGAATTGTGGCAAAATCGAGCTGTTCCCGAATTTGCACCCGGATGTTCTGATTTACGGGATTAAGCCTTAAACTGACCAATATTTGCTTATAAAGGTGTGCCTTTAGATTGGACAACTGTGCTTTCTTTACGATTCCGCTCTCTAATATCTGACGCTCATCATACTTCTTCATCTTATCCAATAAGTTGAAAAGTGCCAAGAATTTAGCGTCCGTATTCACCCCAAGTCTTCCCACATAAAGCTTAAACTGCCTCTTTTCCGATTTGGAAAGTGATTTGATCAATACAAACAAAGTGTCCTTGTGAGCATTTGTCATCGTAAAAAATATAAATTAACTATTTGTATTTCAATACATTAACCTTATTGAAATACAATTTAACGTTGTAATGGATTTAGGGGCCATCTGGTTCATGCAAACTGCTACTTTATCTTCGTATAGCTTAGACAAAACAGACTAAAATAATGGCTAAAGATAAGGTACAAATTTTTGATACAACACTAAGGGATGGAGAACAAGTCCCAGGGTGTAAATTGGATACTGAGCAAAAGTTGATTATTGCCGAACGTTTGGATGAACTGGGGGTTGATATCATAGAAGCTGGTTTCCCCATCTCTAGTCCAGGAGATTTTAAGTCCGTGCATGAAATAGCCAAACTGGTAAAAAATGCTACAGTTTGCGGATTGACCAGGGCAGTGAAGAAAGATATCGAAGTGGCCGCAGATGCGATTAAAATTGCAAAAAGGCCGCGTATCCATACAGGGATTGGTACTTCCGATTCCCATATCAAGTACAAATTCAATTCAACTCGGGATAAAATCATAGAGCGTGCCGTTGACGCCGTGGCTTATGCCAAAACATTTGTTGAAGATGTTGAATTTTATGCAGAGGATGCTGGGCGCACCGACAATGAGTATTTGGCTCAGGTCTGTGAAGCAGTCATCAAAGCTGGAGCAACTGTTTTAAACATTCCGGACACCACAGGTTATTGTTTGCCTGAGGAATATGGAGCCAAGATGAAATACCTCAAGGAAAATGTCAATGGAATTGACAAGGCTATCTTGTCTTGTCATTGCCATAACGACCTTGGCTTAGCAACTGCCAATTCCATTTCCGGGGTTATCAACGGGGCCAGGCAAATTGAATGTACCATCAATGGTATTGGCGAGCGTGCTGGTAATACTTCATTGGAAGAAGTGGTTATGATTTTGAGGCAGCATCCCTACCTAAACCTTGATACAGGTATCAACAGTCAGTTGTTGTTGGACACTAGTCAAATGGTCTCCCAGAAAATGGGCATGCCGGTGCAACCCAACAAGGCCATTGTAGGTTCTAATGCTTTCGCGCATAGCTCAGGTATCCATCAAGACGGTGTTATCAAACAGCGTGAGACGTACGAGATTATCGACCCTAAAGATGTTGGGGTGAGTGAATCATCCATAGTGCTTACCGCAAGAAGTGGCCGTGCGGCTTTGGCGTATAGAGCCAAGAATGTGGGTTACGAATTGACCAAATTGCAGTTGGATGTGGTTTATGACAACTTCCTAAGATATGCTGACCGTAAGAAGGAAATCATGGATGAGGATATTCATGAGATCATTGAAACAAGTGATGTATCCATCCAAAGTTTGGCATAACCAAAGCTTGAAACAAAATCCCTATAGATGAATCTTAACATTGCTTTGCTGCCAGGAGATGGTATAGGACCAGAGGTCTTGGCCCAGGCAGTGAAGTGTTTGGAAGCAGTAGAAGAAACCTTCAATCACAATTTTACTTATAAAGAAGCTTTGGTTGGTGCCATTGCCATTGATAGGAAAGGTAGTCCCCTCCCTCCCAACACCCTGGCACTTTGCAAAGAAGCTGACGCCGTACTTTTTGGAGCAATTGGGGATCCAAAATATGACAACAATCCAGAAGCCGAGGTGCGACCTGAGCAGGGATTGTTGAAGCTTAGAAAAGAATTGGGGCTCTATACCAATATCAGGCCCGTAAAAGTATTTCCCTCGCTTATCCACAATTCTCCTTTGAAAAAAGAGATAATCTCGGGCACTGATTTTACCATCTACCGTGAGTTGACCGGTGGAATCTATTTTGGTAAAAAGCATTTGAACGAAGAAGGCACCGTTGCCTCAGATCTTTGTGAATATTCAGAAAAAGAGATTTCGCGAATAGCCCACTTGGCTTTTAAAGCGGCCAAAAATCGAAGGAAAAAGCTAACCCTTGTCGATAAGGCCAATGTGCTGGAATCATCGAGGTTATGGCGTAAAGTTGTGGCCAGAATCGGGGAAAGTTATCCTGATGTAAACTTGGAATATTTGTTTGTTGACAATGCGGCAATGCAAATCATTCTAAATCCAAGCCAATTTGATGTTATTCTGACCGAGAATATGTTCGGTGATATCATTTCGGATGAAGGAAGTGTTATTGGTGGATCCATTGGTCTTTTGGCCTCTGCCTCTGTCGGTGATGAAAATGCGATGTTCGAACCTATACATGGGTCCTACCCTCAAGCGAAAGGAAAGGACATTGCCAATCCCATAGCCTCAATATTATCGGCTGCCATGTTATTGGAGCACTTTGGGTTATTTGAAGAAGCCATGGCTGTTCGTGAGGCCGTTGACAAATCATTACAAAAAGGAGTAGTCACTCCCGACCTTGACGCGAATAGTCAGTACGGGACCAATCAAGTCGGCGATTTTATAGCAGAAAATATTGTGGACAGTGATGATGACTTCAATATGAACGATGAGAACATCGATTTAGGAAAGTCCACTATTATTTAAAAGTTTCTTCTTCCGTAGCCGTCAATTCCCGAATGGTTTGGTCAAATTCTTTTGTGAAATTGGTATAACGCTCACCCGTAGCTGGACCGTTAAACCCGGTATGTATTTTTTTCACTTCCCCTGTTTTATCAATATAAATTGTAGTAGGATAGGATAATACATGGTTTAACATTGGTAGTTTTTCATTGGCCTTTTTCTTGTTCGATGTTTCGTACTGGGCCAGCAGCACAGGATAGTTCAATCCCTCCCGCTTCACCAATCTATTTATGCCTTCCAATGCTTTCTCCTCTGTTTTGGCATATTCAAAGGCCAGGGCAACCAATTCTACGTCCAAATCCGGGTTTTTCTTGAAATAATCCACATAGAAGCGGGTTTCATCAAGACAATTGGGGCACCAAGTACCCATAATCTGCACCAAAACAGGTTTATCCTTAAAGCGGTCATCAGACATACTTATCACATTCCCATTTGTATCTGGAAAAGAAAAATCAAATCGATCATACCCTTCTTTCAAATAGGTTAGTTCGTTGGGATCAGGCAGTTCGAAGGCTTCGTTACGCTTGGCAACGAATTTCTCAACCGAATGATTACCTGAGTAGAAAACGCCCTCTAAAATCGTATCGGTAATCTTAGCCGTGAACAAAAACACATGCGTTCCATCAAAAGTTGACAGCTTTAAACTATCCCCATTAACAACCCCATCCAGATATCTGTAATCTCCAGTCAATGTTCTGAAGGTGCCTTTTATCTTGTTTCCATTCTGCATAAATATCCCCATGGCAGGGTATTCCTCATCCGTTCCAATATCAAAATGGGTTTCCCAAATTCCTGAGATATCCATTTTGGGCTCGGAACCAATTTCAAAACGATCGCGTTTACCATGAACGGCATAAAATGGAACCGTTCGGTCCAAACTTTCTTTGATAAAACTCCCTTGAATTGCTTTTTCTGAAAAAGTACCTGTGACAAATCCTTCAAAAACAGGCATTTGAATATGTATGGAATCTCCGGTTATCAGTATTTCATCAACCTCAATGACTTCCTCGGCGTTATAAATTTCCATCTTGTAGTTCCCTTCGGGACCTTTGGACAAGCTAAAAGTAAAGGGTAAAGCATCGTTCGCAGAAACATCCATTTTCGCCCACCAATCACCCAAAGCAAGTGTTTTTTCCTCCTTCTGTTCGCACGAAGTGAAAAACAAAGACACAGTCATCAGTACTAACCAGATTCTTTTCATAATTCCAAGAGATTGTATCTGAAGGTCTAAAATACAACCTAAAACTTACATCATTCCCATTCCCATCCATTATTTACATTGAATCTCTTTCGCTATTGTTATATATTTGTCCACTTTAAATTTGGGGTATGAAGATTTCTTACAACTGGCTAAAGCAATTTTTGCAGATTGATTGGGATTCGCAGAAAACCGGGGAATTGTTGACAGATCTTGGTTTGGAGGTTGAAGGTATTTACAGTTTTGAATCAGTTAAAGGAGGATTGCAAGGTGTGGTTGTAGGACATGTGCTTACCTGTGATAAGCATCCCAATGCTGACCGATTGAAATTGACCACTGTGGATGTTGGAGACAAAACTCCCCTACAGATTGTGTGTGGTGCACCCAATGTTGAAGCAGGCCAAAAAGTACCCGTAGCGACCATTGGTACTACCCTATACACCAAAGAAGGTGAATCTTGGCAGATAAAAAAAGGCAAGATCAGAGGAGAGGAAAGCCATGGGATGATCTGTGCTGAAGATGAGTTGGGCATTGGTGAAAGCCATGATGGGATTATGGTGCTCAGTGAAACTCTTAAGCCAGGAACACCATGTTCCGAAGTGTTTGAAATTGAAAATGACGAGGTCTTCGAAATTGGGCTAACACCCAATCGTGCCGATGCCATGAGCCATTTCGGCGTTGCCAGGGATTTGAAAGCCGGGCTTGAGCAATTGGAAATACAAAGAGGTTTGGTCACCCCATCTACCAGTAATTTTTCCATTGATAACCGATCCTTAAAAATTGATGTCGAAGTTGAGGACAGTCAGTTGGCTCCAAGATATTGCGGAGTGACGATTAGTAACATTATTGTCCAGGAATCTCCTGATTGGTTAAAAAATAGATTGAAAGCCATTGGTTTGTCCCCCATTAATAATATTGTGGATGTCACCAATTATGTGCTGCATGAACTCGGACAGCCGCTACACGCCTTCGATGCCAATAAAATTAAGGGTAACAAGATTGAGGTAAAGACTTTGCCCGCAGGCACCAAATTCATCACTTTGGATGATGTGGAGCGCGAGTTGCACGAGGATGATTTAATGATATGTGATACCGAAAAGCCCATGTGTATTGCAGGAGTTTTTGGCGGGAGCTATTCAGGGGTCACTGAAAATACCACCTCCATTTTCTTGGAGAGTGCCTATTTTGACCCAATTTCCATCCGAAAATCAGCCAAAAGACACGGCCTAAATACGGATGCTTCGTTCCGTTTTGAAAGAGGTATCGACATTAACATGACGGAATATGCCCTTAAAAGGGCCGCAGCATTGATCCGAGAAATAGCCGGTGGTGATATCAGCTCTGAAGTAGTTGACCTCTATCCTAAAAAAGTTGATGAGCGTCACGTATTCCTCACCTTTGATAAAATCAACTCCTTGATTGGACAAGAAATTCCAAGAGATACCATCAAGCGGATCTTAGCTTCACTGGAAATTAAAGTGAACAACGTGACCGAGTCAGGCTTAGGGCTAACCATACCCAGTTACCGAGTGGATGTGGAACGTGAGGTTGATGTAATCGAAGAAATCCTACGTGTTTTTGGGTACAACAACATCGACCACAAAGAGAAGTTAACCGCCTCGATTGCCCAGTCGTCGCGATTTGAAAACCATAGAATCCAGGATGTTGTTGCAGATATCATGGTATCTCAAGGATTTTACGAGATCATGACCAATAGTTTGGTCGCTGCCGGGACCCAAAATATTTTGGAATCAGAGAAGAAAATGGTGGGCATGCTCAATCCGTTGAGTTCTGACCTGTCAGTTTTGAGAACATCAATGTTGTTTTCTGGACTACAATCTGTGAGTCACAACCATAACCGTCAGAAAACAGATTTAAAACTGTTTGAATTCGGAAAAACATATCATAAAAAGGGCTCAAAAAACATTGAAAAGCAACACCTGTCCATCTACATCACTGGAAACCGTGCAGGGCAAGCTTGGACCGCAAACCCAACTGCAACGGACTTCTTCTACTTAAAAGGAATCGTGGGCTATGTGCTTCAGCGATTGGGACTACAAGATGTGATTACCGAACCTTATGAAGGTGATGTGTTTTTGGAAGGCTTGAGTCTTAGTTACAACAAAAAAGTATTGGTCACATTCGGATTGGTAAACAAATCCCTGCTAAAGGAATTTGACATTAAACAAGATGTGTTTTACGCTGATTTTGATTGGGATGCCATTCTGAAAAACATCCAAACCCAGAACATAACCTTTAAGGATATTGCAAAATTCCCAGAAGTGACCCGTGACCTCGCTTTATTGCTTGATGAGGGAGTTGCTTTTAAGCAGGTTTATGACTTGGCCTGGGGTACTGAAAAGAACCTCTTGAAGAAGGTAAACTTGTTTGATGTCTATACCGGGAAAAATCTCCCCAAAGGGAAAAAATCCTATGCGGTCAGCTTCACCTTATTGGATGACAAGAAAACCTTGACCGATAAGCAAATAGACAAAATAATGGCCAAGCTAACGACCAGATTTCAAAAGGAGCTTGGAGCAGAGCTTCGTTGATTACATTTGCGAAGGCTGGATCACGCTGTCGATTTCGTGAATGATGCCATTTTTCTGATTTACATCAGCAACAGTGATTCGGGCAGTATTCCCAACTGGATCGGTAAGTACAATGTTGAGTCCGTCCATATGTGCCCTTAACTTTTTTCCTTGAATGGTAGTAAAACTTGCTTTCCCGTTACCTTGGCACATAGCTCGTAACATTTTGGAAGCGGTCAAATGGCCTGCAACAATATGATAGCCCAACAGGGATTTTAATTCACTCTTATCTTTGGAATTGATAAGTTCTTGCATTTTGTCATTGGAAAACCGCTCAAAGGCAGCATCCGACGGAGCAAAAATTGTGAAAGGCCCCGATTTGTCCAAAATGTCCTCCAGTTCACTTGCCTTAACCGCTGCAAAAAGCATTTTATAACGTTCAGATTCAAGCGCATCCTGCGAAGTTGATTCCGTGGGAATTAACTCGGTGGATTCTTGTGCTGAAATCGTTAAGGTTAGGGCAAAACAGAGGCAGAGTAATATACTTTTGAATGGGGCTTTCATGGTGTTCTGAGATTTGGGACTTTTGTTGGTTAAGGTCTCGTTATTTTGTTTTATACGTTCAAATGCAAAAAACTTCGTTAAGGTACACTTTTTTTATTCATATGCAGCTTTTTCTTCGTATCCATTTTTAAGTTTTTAACGTTTTATTAACATTTCTTTTTTTCATCCGTCAATTAAAACAGCACTTCCATAAATTGTTGTAAGATTAATCATCGATTATGGTCAATTTTGGCTTCGTCTAACCCAAAAAAATGACCTATGAAACTCAAGCACTTTAGTGTCTTTCTATTGACCTTTTTGCTTATCGGAATTTATTCTTGCAGTAATGATGATAATTCGACACCCGATACTATAGCGAACCCAGATCCAGACCCTGATCCAGAACCAGAACCAGATCCGGTTAATAACGCACCTGAGATTACTGCCCAAGGGTTTGTTGCCTACGAGAACGTTGCCGACACTGATGTTATAGGAATCATAGAAGTGACTGATGCCGACGGTGATGCGCTTACCTTTAGCATTACTGATAATGACAATGACCTTTTTGAGATAAGCGATGCAGGGGTCCTAAGTTTGGCTACAGGTCAAAATCTGGACTTCGAGACGATAACTGAACATACCATAAGTGTTACGATAAGCGATGGAGTGGATGAAGCCTCCGCGGAGATTACCATTACCGTGGAAAACGTGATTGAGAGCTTGTTCGAAGACCCGGGGTCTTTTATCACCAAATGGAGCATCCCTTCGGATGGTTTTGAGCTTGAGATAGGTCTGGGGGAAGTTGGTGATCATGATTTTGATTTTACCATAGATTGGGGTGATGGCACGGTGGAAGAATTCGTCGTAACTGATCCTGACCCGGAAAACAATGATCACATCCTTCATGCGTATGCAACTGCAGGCGAGTATTTGGTGGCCATTAAAGGAGATTTTCCAGCAATTAAAATGTCTGTGGTGGCTACTGTATCCCAAGAAGCTTTAATAGGTATTGAACAATGGGGTAGCATTGCATGGAAATCTTTTATAGGAGCATTCCGTAAGGCTACTAATTTATCTGAATATAACGCTACGGATATCCCGGATTTAAGTAATGTTCAGTCATTGGAACATACGTTTGCGTATTGCGAAAACTTTAATGGTGACATTGGGGATTGGGATGTTTCAAACATTACGAATATGGGCCTTATGTTTTATAAAGCAACTTCCTTTAACCAGGATATTAGTAGTTGGGACACTTCAAATGTTGAAGATATGCGGTCCATGTTCGTTAATGCATATGCCTTTAACCAAGATATCAGTGGTTGGGATACTTCCAAGGTAACAAACATGACCACCATGTTCTATTATGCAACTGCCTTTAACCAAGACATAAGCCAATGGGATGTATCCAAAGTAACGAGCTTCAAACAAATGCTCGAGGGAACAGAAAATTTTGATCAAAACCTAGGAGCTTGGGTCATGGCTACCGACGCTGACATGACCCGTATGTTATATCATTCGGGGCTTTCCATTGAAAACTACTCCAGCACCTTGGTTGCTTGGGCTGAAAGGGCAGAAACACCATCCAATATTACGTTGGGAGCTGAAGGTCTTATTCTCAACTGTGAAGGACAAGTTGCCAAAACCGTTCTTGAGGGTAAAGGTTGGATTATTACCGATGACGGTACCAACTGTCCATAAGCCAAGGTTTAAATTAACGCTAACTCAATACATGTACACCGTAGGAGCCATGCCTGCGGTGTTTTTTTATTACCAATCGTACTCCAGATTTGGTGTACAATTGATTAAATTTGAGAGAATTATCAAGGAAAAGGGATGTCATGTTTTGGGATAAGACCGATATAGCGGAGAAATTGCAACAACTGAAATTCAGACAGCAGAAGGAGCAGGAGCTTTTAGAGCAGGTTAGAGTTGTTCTTGAGAAAGATGCAGCGCACCAATCCAATATATTGAATGCACTTGAAGAAACATCCTCTGCAGCTCTCAATGATTTTGATTTTGACCTCCTCGAGACACGAAGAATTTTCCATCTCAATGAGATAAAGCAAATCTGTATCGATTATCGTTTGCGTTTTTTGGACAGTCGCTATTTCAAGGCGGAAATTCCGCAGTCGGCCATTTCAGAAATCAAGAGATTGGAAAAATTGCACGATACCCAACTCAAGGGATTCAAAATTATGGCACCCTCCAAACTCTTTAAGCTGGAAGACAAGGACGACCCCCTACTCTTTGCCCCCATTGGAAACAATTATTTCTATCTTGTGCATAAATGGGGAAATGACCTTCACCCTATGAGAAAACTATTGGTCTGGCCTTTTAAGAGTATTGTCAACCTCACCCTGTTTGTCCTATTGATAAGCTATCTGGTAACCTTGATGGTGCCCGATGGACTTTTTTCGAAAAATGATTCTTCCGCGGAATTCTGGATCATCTTTTTCTTTATGTTCAAATGCATCGCATCCGTAGTTATCTTTTACGGATTTGCCCTCGGTAAAAACTTCAACCCAGTTATCTGGAACAGTAAATACAACAAAACCTGATTACACGACCGTAACGGCGTACATCTTCTCCCGCTGCTCCTTAATGGCCTTGTCAGACATATAGTCATCAAAGGTTAAATAGCGATCTATACAACCTTTAGGGGTAATTTCGATGATTCTAGTGGCCACCGTATGCACAAACTCGTGGTCATGCGTTGTAAGCAATACAGTTCCTTTAAAATTCTTCAGGGAATTGTTAAAAGCGGTAATACTTTCCAAATCCAAATGGTTTGTGGGCTCATCCAACTGTAAAACGTTGGCGCGAAGCATCATCATGCGGCTCAACATGCAACGCACTTTTTCACCTCCTGAAAGCACAGTACATTTCTTTAGGGCCTCCTCTCCACTGAACAACATTTTCCCCAAGAAACCACGGATGTAAACTTCCTCTCTCTCTTCTTCCGTTTTGGCCCACTGGCGCAACCAATCCACAAGGTTTATATTCTCCTGGAAATAGGAAGCGTTATCTGCCGGCAAGTACGATTGGGTAGTGGTCACGCCCCATTGGTAAGATCCTGAGTCTGCCTTAATTTTTCCGTTGATAATGTCATAAAATGCGGTAGTGGCCCTTGAATCCTTGGAAATAATGGCAACCTTATCCCCTTTGGCCAAGTTGATGTTGACATCTTGGAACAGCAAATCACCATCCTCTGAGGTTGCAGCAAGTTTTTCCACATTCAAAATTTGGTCTCCGGCCTCACGTTCGCGATCAAAAATAATCGCTGGATATCTTCGACTTGAAGGCTTTATATCCTCAACCTTCAATTTTTCCAACATCTTTTTACGCGATGTTGCCTGCTTGCTCTTTGCAACGTTGGCGCTAAATCGCTGAATAAATTCTTGAAGTTCCTTCGCTTTGTCCTCAGCCTTCTTGTTTTGCTGTGCACGCTGACGCGCCGCCAACTGACTACTCTGGTACCAGAAGGTATAGTTTCCTGAGAATAGATTGATCTTTCCAAAATCGATATCCGCGATACTGGTACAAACCGCATCCAAGAAGTGACGGTCGTGGGAAACCACGATTACCGTATTATCATAATTGGCCAAAAAGTTCTCCAACCAATTGATGGTTTCATAATCCAAGTCGTTGGTAGGCTCATCCATGATCAAAACATCAGGATTTCCAAAAAGCGCTTGGGCCAAAAGTACCCTTACCTTCAATTTGGAATCCATATCGCCCATATTGGTGTAGTGCAATTCTTCCGTAATTCCCAAATTGGACAACATGGCGGCCGCATCACTATCGGCGTTCCATCCGTTCATTTCTTCAAACTGTACCTGGAGCTCGCCTATCTTCTCCGCATTTTCATCGGTATAATCGGCATATAGGGCATCTATTTCTTTCTTTATTTTGAACAAGGGCTTGTTTCCCATGACCACGGTCTCCAAAACTGGAAATTCGTCATATGCATTGTGGTTCTGTTCCAAAATGGACATCCTTTTTCCGGGTTCAAGACTCACCACACCCGATGTAGCCTCAATTTGTCCGGAAAGAATCTTTAAAAAGGTGGATTTTCCAGCTCCGTTGGCCCCAATAATCCCATAACAATTGCCTTGTGTAAAGGTTACGTTTACCTCATCGAACAAGACTCTTTTTCCAAATTGGACCGATAAATTTGATACTGATAACATGAAGCTTCGAATTTTTGCGCAAAAATAGCTAAAACCAACCCTTATTACCAATTTAAATCCACTTTATTAAACCACACAATAACAAGCTTTTGCAACTTTTAACTCAGCATTAACAAGGAAGGTTTTTAGGTATGCTTAATTTTGTTGGTCGAACAAGAAGGTATCCCTTTATATGACAAGACTTTTACTCAGCCTCTCCCTTCTTTCAGTTTTGGCATGCTCCACGAAGTCTCGGGAGTGTCCAACGGTATTTTTTGGAGGGGAGATTGTAAATCCCACGAGTGATTATGTCGTACTTTATAAGAATGATAATTATATCGATTCTGTAAGGCTGGACAAGGGTAATCGCTTTGCTTTCAATTTACAAGGCATCGAAGAAGGGCTTTATCATTTTGACCACAGTCCAGAACTCCAATATCTCTATTTACAAGAAGGTGACAGTATCCTCATCCGGTTGAATACAAAAGAGTTTGATGAGTCTTTGGTCTTTTCCGGTCGCGGAAGTGAAATCAACAATTTTTTGATTGAGATGTTCCTTACCCATGAGGAGGAGGAACCTCAGATCTATGAGTATTACGCGTTAGACCCTGAGGCATTTGCCCAAAAGGTAGATTCCCTTCGTGCCGAAAAAATTGCCCATCTCAAAGAATTGGAAGAGCATTATCCGCTGACTGAAAAGGTATCCTCCATGGCGATGGCCACCATAGATTATCATAATTTTTCATTTAAAGAGAAGTATCCCTTCAAACATAAATGGAAAAAAAGAGCTGAGACCATCCCAGAATTACCGGTTAACTTTTATGCCTTCAGGAAGCAAGTTGATCTTAATAATGGTGAGCTCACCTATTTTAGACCCTATTTAGATTATCTTAAATATCACTTTGGCAATGTCGCTTATGTAAGCTGTATGAAGGGTTGCGGTGTCCAAGAGAAACCATCATACGATTATCTCCACTTTAACAAGCACACCATAAAATTGGTAGATAGCCTTGTGCAACATGATGATCTTAGAAATGTGCTTTTTAGAAATATCGCAATGGCCTATTTGCTGAACGAACATAGTCCAAGTAAAGAATGTCAATCGTTTATAGACAAGTACAAATCCCTCTCCACGAATGAAAAACATCAGGAAGAAATAGAGGAGCTTTATGTAGGAATACAAAGGTTACAGCCCAACAGCAACCTTCCTGATCTTTCTGTTACGGACATGGACAACAACCAGGTTTCGTTGAAGGAAATAAGTAAGGAAAAGAATACGGTCTTCTATTTTTGGTCCGCATCACAGAAAGGGCATTTTAAAAATGTTCACAAGCGGGTAGCCAAATTGAAGAAGAAACATCCTGATTACAATTTTGTGGGCATCAATCTGAAAACAGGTTACGCTCAATGGCATGGAATGGTTGAAGAGCACCAATTGGATAAATCCAATCAATACCATGGCGGGAATTTTGAGGAAATCCAGATGGCCATGATCATCGACAACTTAAACAAATGTGTTATCTCCAAGGATACCGTTGTGGTCGATGCCTTTGCCAATCTTTACACTTCCCTATAAAAAAGCCCCGAAATTAATTTCAGGGCTTATCAAATTGAAAATCTTCAATGTACTAGGCATTTCCTTTGCGGTAGTCCGCCAAGAACTTTTCTAGACCTATATCGGTAAGTGGATGTTTCAATAATCCGGTGATGGACGAAAGTGGTCCTGTCATCACATCAGCTCCAATTTTAGCACAATCGATCACGTGCATGGTGTGACGGATCGAGGCTGCCAATATTTGGGTCTCAAAAGCATAGTTATCATAAATCTGACGGATTTCTGCAATTAGGTTTAATCCATCGGTCGAAATATCATCGAGTCTTCCCAAGAAGGGAGAAACATAGGTAGCTCCCGCTTTAGCGGCCAAAAGAGCTTGTCCCGCTGAAAACACCAAGGTACAATTGGTACGGATTCCGTTGTCAGAAAAATATTTAAGGGCCTTTACGCCATCTTTGATCATAGGCACCTTCACCACAATTTGCTCGTGCAATTTTGCCAACTCCTCCCCTTCTTTCACCATGGCATCAAATTCTGTGGCAACCACTTCTGCAGAAACATCACCTTCAACAATGTTACAGATATCAACGTAGTGCTTTAGAATGTTCTCTTTGCCCGTGATGCCCTCTTTGGCCATCAAAGATGGGTTCGTGGTAACACCATCCAAGACACCTAGTTGTTGTGCCTCTGCAATTTGGTCAAGATTGGCCGTATCAATAAAAAATTTCATGCTTCTTATGCTGTTTTAAGTTGTAATACAATTCGTTGCGAATTTACAACATAAAGAAGCCTATACCGCTATTATTGGGTAAAATATATGTTACGCCTCAATCTATGACCTGAATCGTGAAATCCCTTATCGTGGATTCTGAACATGTGGGACTACGATCTATACCATCATAATCATAGGCTTCCACAAACAATTCCACCTGAAATCTGTAAGTCCCAGTTTCCTCGGGAATACCGAAAAACTCGATCGATCTTCTATTGACGTCATAGAAAATTCCCGGGGGAAGTTGACCTATGACATCAAAAAAATAGTCATAATCGTTATCGTTGACCTCATTGCTTATTTCTGCAGTAATAAAGTCCTCGTATCGTTCATCTACCACGCCCACAAGCAATTGCTTCTGATGGATCTCTGGGTTGATATTAAAAACACACTCGTAAATTTCGTCGCAACTGTAGAAAATGAATGCGAACGAAGCTGCTATGCAAATCCTAAATATTCTTTTACTTTTCTCCATGTTTTTGAATGAATCAAAAAACATGCCATCACGTTACAGCTTGTAATGGTTGAGCAGTAATTTCTCGTAAATCTTACCGGGTAAGATTCGTTTCAAAAGTAGCGAAAGCCTTTGCGTAAATTCACCTACAGGCTGATGGATCTTAGGGCTTTTGCTTTGAATTATGGCATGCACTTTTTTCGCCACTTCCATCGGATCTCCTCCATCATCAACATGTTCGTTCATAAGGTTCAGGCTTTTTTGATACACCTCTTCATAGGCAGAACCTTTTACTACTGGGGCATGGTAGCGACCAGCCGCAATATTGGTGGCAAAATCCCCCGGGGCCAGATTGGTAATGGAAATTCCAAAACTCTTGGTTTCCATGCGCAACGCTTCCGTGATCAATCCCAAAGCACCCTTGGTGGCCGAATAATAGCCTCGGAATGGCAATCCCATATAACCGGCGATGGAAGTTACATTGATGATCAGTCCGCCCCCCTGCTTTCGCATCTGCGGAAGTACAGCTTTCATCATATGCACAGGGCCGTTAAAGTTGATGTCGAAAACATTCAATATTTCCTCATGCGGTGTCTCTTCAATGGGTCCGGTTATACCCACTCCGGCATTATTGATGAGCACATCCAATCTGTCTTCTTTTGAAATGACATGGGCCACTGCATTTTGGACACTCTCCGGTTGTTTTACATCCAACTGAACCAGTTCAAAAGCATCAAAATCAGGATAGTTGTTTGGATTTCTCGCGGTTCCATATACTTTAAAATCCTTGGAGGTCAAATACGTACCAATAGCTTTCCCAATGCCCGATGAACCACCAGTAATCAAAACAACTTTTTTATCCATTATCGCAGTTTACTTTTGAATGGGAAAGATACATGATTATCAGAATTTAGGGCACAAAAAAAGGCAAGCTACCTACATCGCACCGCTACGACCGCATACCCTTGCTGCGTTCCCACCCTGGGGGATTTTGCAGGAGCTGGTCGTGTAGGACTTGCCAAATGCAAATATACGACCTTTTAAATTTGCTGCAATCCCATTTCATTCTTAATTTCGATGCAATGCGATAAATGATGAAACACGAACTTAGAACTATGGTCAAGTTACTTTCAATTTTTGGCTTTTTGCTCTTTTTTTTGGGATGCGGTGGCGAAACAGATCCCGCTAAACTTTTTTCCATCCAACTGGAAGGAAAGAAGAGCAAATTCCAACAAAATGAGGAGGTTGGCGTTGCCATTAAGAACAAGAAAAATATTGACCTTTCCGATGTAAGCTATTCCATGGACGGCAAACAACTTCCGTTGTCCAACGGAAAAATAAAATTGGACCTTCCAACCTTGGGAAACAAAAAATTGGTGGCTAAAATTAGTTTTGGGGAGGAATCCGTGGAGATTTCAAAAAAAATAAGGCTTTTGGCTGCAAACGCCCCTGAAATATACACTTATGAGATCATCAATACCTATCCACACGATACCAAGGCATATACACAAGGATTGGAATTCAGCAACGGAATGCTTTATGAAAGCACGGGTAAAAAGGGAGCATCGACCGTCAGGAAAGTGAATTTTGAAACTGGTGAGATCCTTGAAAAAGTTGACTTGGACAATACCGTTTTTGGTGAGGGGCTTACCCTATTGAACAATCAATTGTACCAACTGACCTGGCAAAGTGGCTTCGGTTATGTATACAACCCTGAAAATCTTGAAAGAATCAAAAGTTTTACCTACGGTGAAAGCCGTGAAGGCTGGGGCCTCTGCAACGACGGTAGCAAATTGTTCAAAAGCGACGGCACGGAAAGGATCTGGTTCTTGGACCCTGCTACCTTGGAGGAACAGGGGTATATCGAAACCGTGACGAACAAATCCATTTTCAACAAGGCCAACGAATTGGAATATGTGGATGGAAAAATCTATGCCAACGTATATCAGAAAGAAAGCATGATGATCATTGATGCAACTTCCGGAGCCATTGAAGGGGTCATCAATTTTGGGGGATTAAAAAGCAAGGTGAAAAAAGGCGCGGACTGGGACGATACCAATTCCGTACTCAACGGAGTGGCCTACCATCAAGAACGCGGTACTTTTTTCGTGACCGGTAAAAACTGGGACAAACTCTTTGAGATCAAAATCCGTAAGAAAAACTAATGCATTCCTATACCGAGGTTTTTGAGGTAGCTTCTGAAGATTTGGATGAACTCGATCATGTAAACAACATCAGGTATGTAGAATGGATACAGGGTGCCTCTAAAAAGCATTGGTTCAAGGCAACGGACATTGCAACTAGAAAAGACTTGGTATGGGTAGTGAAGAATCATAATATCACCTACCTTAAATCGGCCAGATTGGGAGACAGCATACAAATACATACCTATATTAAGGAAACCAAGGGACCTATTTCAAAAAGAGTGGTAGAAATCAAAAACAATAAAACCGGTGCACTACTAGTTAAAGGTATTACGGAGTGGTGCTTATTGGATGCCACCACCTTCAAGCCCAAACGGGTTCCCAAAGCTGTCCAAGATCTATTCAACAAAGCATGAAATGTTCCCTGGTCAAATCTTCTGCCCTACTTTCCCTACTGGTTCTGGCCATTTCATGGAGCTCGTGCCGAAAGGATTTTGATTACGTTCCCAGCTCTGGCAATCTGCAATTTTCCAAGGATACCGTTTTTCTAGATACCATTTTCACCAATATTGGCAGTGCTACCTATACCCTAAAAGTATATAACCGCAGCAGCGAGGACGTTTTAATTCCGTTTGTAGGCTTGGAAACCGGGCAATCCAGCAGCTACCGACTCAATGTTGATGGACAAGCGGGAAAAGAATTCAATGATGTGCCCCTATTGGCGAAGGATAGCCTCTTTGTATTCATCGAGACCACCTTTGATGTATCCCAAACCCCGGAAAACGAGTTTTTGTACACAGAGGGCCTCTTGTTCGGCTCAGGAGATAGTCAACAAACGGTAGAATTGGTCACCCTGGTCAAGGATGCAGTGTTCTTGTATCCTGCAACCCTGTCCAATGGCACAAAGGAAACTCTGGTGCTTGGTCTGGATGAAAACGGCAATGAGATCCGTGTGGAAGGTTTTTATATGGAACCGGGTGAATTACAGTTCACCAACGAAAAACCTTATGTGATCTATGGTTATGCAGCCGTACCGGAAGGAAACACCTTGACCGTCGATGCTGGAGCCCGGGTACATTTTCATAACAATTCAGGTCTTTTGGTCAGTTCTGGTTCCTCCTTGCATGTGAATGGACTATTAAGCGATGATCCCGAGCTTCTGGAAAATGAAGTGATTTTTGAAGGTGACAGACTTGAGCCCACTTATGCCGATGTCCCGGGACAATGGGGAACGGTATGGCTTCGTGAAGGCAGTATCGATAACCAGATCAACCATCTGACCCTAAAAAATGCCACCATTGGACTCCGCGCTGAAGGTGACGGAGTACTTTCAAACCCCATATTGACCTTAAGGAACTCCCAGATAAGCAATAGCGTCAGCAACAACATTTGGGCGATTACCTCTTATATTGTGGCAGAGAATAGCGTTTTGGGTGGTTCCGGAAGCAGTTCCTTTTACGGCAACAATGGTGGAAAGTATCGGTTCACCCACTGCACTTTGGCCAATTATTGGAACAATGGCATCCGTACCTGGCCTACGTTGGCTTTGGACAACTTCTCCACCAATTCCACCCAAGCCCTGGAGGAAGCCACTTTTATCAATTGTATAGTTGATGGCAGTATGAGACTTGAACTTTCATTTCAGCGGGATTCTGGTGCTGACTTCAATATTAGCTTCGAAAATTCCATGATACAGTTTAATGATTCCGACAATCAGTTCGAAGGAAATCCACTTTATGATTTTTCAGATACAGGTTTGTATCAAAATATAGTGCTGAACGAAGACGCGGATTTTACCGCTCCTTTTCAAGATCAATTTACCATCGGAGAAAATTCTGCCGCGATCAATGCTGCAAATCCGAACATAATTCCTGCTATTCCGATAGACATTTTAGGAAATGACCGTAGCCCAAACCCTGACATTGGGGCGTACGAATTTGTTATAGAAAATTAGTTTTTCTCAAAATTTTATGAGAAAAATCACATGAAATGCCTGATTTTGAGGGAAATCCATAGTTTTTTTAAGGGAAATCTGCAATAGGTTTTTTCAACTCGTTAGTATCTTGCACCCAGTACGTTACCTATGGATTACACCTATGCCATAATCGATTCCTGTGCTGCCTCAAAGCTTCAGTTACAACTTCATATGGAAGAGTATGGAGATTTTAACTGTGTAGGACACGCTCGGGATTCTCAAGAGGGCATGAATACCATTTTAAAGTTTACCCCCGATATGGTATTGATCAACCTCAACGAAAATGGTATGGAACATTTTCAGATGGTAACCGAACTCAATCAGTACATGCCTTCCCTTCCACTGATCATTGGTTATGCAAGCACCAAAAAATATGCGTACAATGCTATTAAGAGTGGCTTTTTCGATTATTGGGTAACGCCGCACAACGAATTTGACATTCGTAAGACCATCTTGCGCTTACGAAAGCGATTCCCTAAGCAGAACGTACCATCCACGATCTGCTTAAAATCATACAGCGATTATAAGTATTTGGACACCAACGAGATCCTCTATCTAAAATCGGACAACAACGCCACGGACTTTTTTATGGCCAACGGTGCCGTGGTCAGTGCGTTCAAGACCTTGAAGTCTTTCGAGGAAACCTTGCCCAGCTGTTTTATACGTGTGCACCAGAGCTACATCATTAACAGCAGGTACGTATCGGGCATCAACTATGGTAAGTTTACCTGCACCCTTCGCAATGATAAAGAAGAGGAATTGCCCTTTACTAAAACCTATAGGGACAAAGTGGACGTGTTAAAACAAATGCTCTCCAAAACGGCCATAAAAACCCTTAATTAGGTCAATTCTAACAAATTCTGTTAAAATTCTAATACAATTGGTGTAAACACTAAATCTTTTGTGTCCGCACCCGCTCCTCCCATAGGTCTAAATATCTTGTCTTCGTTAACCAAAATATCTAATCGAAATACTTTTAATTATGAAAAAGACATTACTTATTTTAGCCCTTGCTGTATTTACTTTAGGATTTGTTTCTTGCGAAGCGGAAACTGACGTGGCTGAAACTGAGACACTTTTTGAGAGCCTTGATCCAGATTCAAATACGGGTCAAAACTCTCCTGATGATGATAGGAATTAATTAAACATCTTGAACCATTACAAATCAAGATGAAAAAATTAACCTCAACATTTGCCTTTTTAATTGTTGGTCTATGTCTATTGTCCTGTAACAGAAGTGATATTGAAGAGAATCCTTCAACTTCTGAAACTATGGCAATCTTAAAAGTAGATGCAACAAGTATTGATCAAAACAGTGTAAACAATTTTATCTCCGGCAACCATTTTTCGGCTGTGAAATCTGTGGCGGATGATGACAGGGAATTGTAATCATTGATACATTTTAAAACATAGCCCCTGACCCTATCTGGTTTGGGGCTTTTTTTATACCTTGTAGTAAAAGAAAACAAATAACCGCTTACTTTTAACCTATTAAGTTGAAAAACAAGAGCTTAATAATAATTTTTCTGCTTTTCGTTTGTTGTACGCAACAATCGAGGGATAAAAGTACTGTTGTTCTACCTGATTCGGCAGCAATAAACGATTGGATTGACATTGCCAGAGATAGTACGCAACTGGCTATGGGAGACAGAAAGCAGTATCTAAAGGATGCAGAATCCAAAGCCAACTCGCTTTCCAATGATACCATCCGTCTAGATCATCTTTCTCGTATTTCTTTGGCATACAAACGATTAAACGATTCTTTAGGGTTTAGACAAATGAACCTTAAAGTGCAACGGCTATCCGAAGAAGATGGTATTTATAAGGCTTTGGGTGAATCTCATTGGGATTTAGCTGCTTTCTTTAAATCCTATGGGGTAATGGATAGCGCCTATTTTCACTACAAAAGAGCTTACAGAAGTTTTAACCAGCTGCCCATGGATTCTACTTCCCTATCATTAAGAGGAAGAATTCTATACAGTATGGGAAGGATTCAGGATTATTTTATGGACCATTTAGGTGCAGAAGAAAATATTACTGAAGCTTTAAGAATTTTTGATGATTTAGAGGATTATAGGAGAATCTACAATTGTTATAATATTCTTGGCATTACTGCAAGCAATATGAAAAATTCTGAAAAGGCTCTGGAATATTACATTAAAGCTGGAGCCTACGTGAATAAATTCCCAAGCGCAAATAGGAACGATATTATTTGGAGGAATCAAAACAATATAGCTTTCGAATTTTTACGCAACGAAGAATACATGAAAGCAGAAACAACCTACAGTAGCCTTGTAAAGGATTCCCTTTTAAAAGCTAATAATCCTGGATTGTACTCAACTGCTTTAGTGAGTCTCGGTTACACGCTTTTTAAAAGCAAGGAAGATTACGACTCATCAGAAAAATTGCTTTTGGATGCAATTACAATAAATGACAGCATTGGATTTTCTGTAGATCAAGCTCGTGCTAAACAATATTATGCAGAGGTTTTGTCAGCTAGAAAGGACACAATATCTGCATTGAGGGTATCTCATGAGGCGTTGGCTCTTTCTAAGGAAACTTCCAACAATGACCATTTATTACAAGTACTTAAATTATTGACTAATTTGGATAGTGACAACGCTGTTTCTTATTCAAATCAGTATTATGAATTAAGTGAAAAACTAAAAGATGATGAAAGAGTAATTCGAGATAAATTTGCCCGAATTCGCTTGGAAACAGATGAAATTATCGAACAAAATGAGCTTCTTGCCCGCCAAAAACAGATTTGGATCGGGGCGGCGCTGGGATTGGTGGTCTTGGGTATTGCCTTTATCATTATTGTTTCGCAACGCATCAGTAACAATAGATTAAAATTCCAACAAAAACAGCAAGAGTCCAACCAAGAGATCTACAACCTTATGCTCTCCCAGCAAGGCAAGTTTGAAGAGGGCAAACAACTGGAGAAAAAGCGCATCTCAGAGGAGCTACACGATGGCATCCTAGGCCAAATGCTGGGTATACGATTAATACTCAGTGGACTGAACGATAAAGAGGACGAAGCTTCCATTCAACAGCGGGGCGAACTCATAGAAAAACTGCGTGAAGTGGAGGAGGAAATACGGACGATTTCGCACGAACTTAGCGACGCTTCTTACCAAAAAATTCATAACTTTATTGTTTCCATTGAAGAGTTGATCAACACTACGGGCAAGTCTTCCGGGATTGAATGTTCTTTTCAATTTGATGAGGGTGTGGAATGGGACAGCTTGGTAGGTGATATCAAGATCAATGCCTACCGAATTGTACAGGAATCCCTCCAAAATTGTGTGAAGCATGCGCGTTGCCAAAAAGTGGATGTCACTTTTAGTGCGGACGACGACAACCTTAAATTGGTGGTCGCAGATGATGGTGTTGGTTTTGATACCGGTAAGGGCAAACGCGGCATTGGCCTGAGAAATGTAATTTCGAGGGTCGAGAAATTAAACGGAACCTTGGGTTTCGATAGTAAAAAAGGCAAGGGCACCACGGTAACCGTTACGTTACCCACAGAATATGTAAAATTGGACAGTCCTGCCAAAGTTCAGGAGTACAGACAGATGTTAAACGTATAAATCGAAAACGTGAAAACAATCCAAATGAAGACATTACGAATTCTAGCAATTGATGACCATGAAATGACAATGCTGGGCTATAAGTTCATTCTTGAGCGCATTGTTTTTGATGGATACAGTATCATTGTTGATACCGCAAACACTTTTGAGCAGGGCAAAAGATTGATTGAGGAGTCGGTAAATTCATTTAAGTACGACATTCTTTTCCTGGATGTGCAAATGTACCCGCCCAACGAAGACCAGCCCCATTCGGGTGAGGAACTCGGAATTTTGGCGCGTCAATTGGTGCCTGAGACCAAGATTGTATTTATGTCTTCGTTCGGGGACAATTTCCGCATAAACAGTATTCTTACTTCAGTGGACCCTGATGGCTATTTGGTCAAGACAGATATTGACCCAAAAACGTTGGAAGAGGCTGTGAAGGTGGTCACCTTGAATCCTCCGTATTACTCATCCAAGGCGTTGGCGGCGATACGCAAAAAGTTGTCCAATGACATCAATTTGGATGAGAAGGACAAGAAGATTCTCTATCATCTGTCCATCGGCACCAAAAACAAGGACCTTGAAAAATTCATTCGTTTATCGCCTTCTTCCATAGAGAACAGAAAGCGGCATTTGAAGTCTCTTTTTGGAACGGAGAACGAGAACGATTTGGCCTTGATATTGGCTGCAAAAAACAGAGGATTTATATAAGTCCCGACATATTTGCTAAAAAGCTGGATGTAAGAAAAAAGTGTGTTTTTTGTCATTTTTGATTAAAAAAGTGGCCAAACACTAGAAAAACCCCATAATTTTTAAGGATTTCCTTCAATCTGAAGATAAAGATTCGTTTTAACTTTGGTAGAGAACATTATTACCAATCTGCCAAATATGCCATTCCAAAAAAAATCTGATTTTAATTTACCGCTCGACGGAATTAAAAGTTTCATCCTTGCGAGAGGCTTGGAAGAATTTACAAGAACGCTAGAAAAAGACTTTTTTGCTGAGGCTTCTGTTCAATGTAGATACAATACTGAAAAGTTCAGGGCCGATTTGATCGTAGAACTCCGTTGCAATTTTGGGCTTACGGAAAGTTTGCATTATTACAACTCCGGAAACTGGGGTGGATTTGCACAAAATAGTGGTAACACACAGCTGCCCTCCCCTTTTGATATATCCTATGAGAATTTAAGTGATCTTAACAAGGGAGCTATCGATATTGCTGAACTGTCATTGCATTTTAAAGACACCTCCATAATAGTTACAAGGATACACGATCAGAGTATTCCGCAACTACTTGGAGAAATCATCTCGAAGGTCAGCGAACACTTCGTTTACCTGACCAAGGGATTGACCGAGATGCCGTATGAAATATTTGTGCCTGTTTTTGAGGATGTCCCGCAGACATTCAATAAGGTATCGGAAACTGATTTAAGCTATTTTGACCATTGGGGGCTTTACTTTGATGATCAAGTAAACCATGACGCAATGGTATATAATTTAAACACCAAAAAACTGTTCAAAGAGGATTTCTTCCTTTTGGACTGACAACTTTACACCTTAGGCTTAGCCTAAGCGCACCTTTTAGTTAGTTTTAGGTATTGAACAAAGGTCGTGAGTTCATAAGCTCATGGACCTTTGTCTTTATTTGGGCTATGTTCTCCTGGTTTTCCGGGTCCGTGATCACCGCATCAATAAAGTCCACGATGGTTTCCATGTCGGCCTCTTTTAACCCTCTGGTTGTGATGGCCGATGTTCCAAAACGAATTCCCGATGTGATAAACGGTGATTGATCATCGAACGGCACCATGTTCTTATTGGCGGTGATGGCAGCGTTTTCCAAGGCTTTCTCCGCGTCTTTCCCAGTAATGTTCTTGTTTCTAAGGTCGATCAACATCATGTGGTTGTCCGTACCCCCGGAGATTACCTTATAATCGCGATCCATGAAAGCTTTGGCCATGGCATCGGCGTTTTTCTTTACTTGAAGCATATAATGCAAGAAGTCATCGGAAAGTGCTTCACCAAAGGCAACGGCCTTCGCGGCAATTATGTGCTCCAAAGGTCCACCTTGGTTGCCTGGGAAAACGGCCAAATCCAATAGAGCGGACATCTTTCTCAAGTTTCCGTTCTTCAATCGGATGCCGAATGGGTTTTCAAAATTCTTGCCCATCAAAATAAGTCCACCGCGTGGGCCTCTTAAGGTTTTATGCGTTGTAGTGGTAACAATATGGCAATGCGGAATGGGATCGTTCATAATTCCCTTAGCGATCAATCCAGCTGGGTGCGAGATATCGGCCAACAAAATGGCGTTCACACTATCAGCAATCTCACGGAATCGTTTAAAATCCATGTCCCGGGAATAGGCCGATGCTCCGGCAATGATCAATTTTGGTTGTTCCTTGGTCGCAATTTCCTGGACCTTATCGTAATTTATCGTACCTGTCTCTTCATCCACCCCATAAAAAACAGGATTATACAACTTCCCTGAAAAGTTTACCGGTGATCCATGGGTAAGGTGTCCCCCATGGGATAGGTCAAACCCTAAGATCGTATCTCCAGGCTTAAGACAAGCATGGTAAACCGCGGCATTTGCCTGAGATCCGGAATGGGGCTGCACATTGGCATACTCCGCCCCAAAAAGAGCCTTTGCCCGGTCAATGGCCAGTTGCTCTACCTGATCGACTACTTCACAACCACCGTAGTACCGCTTTCCGGGATAGCCTTCAGCGTATTTGTTGGTCAAAACAGATCCCGCAGCTTCCATGACCTGGGGACTGGTGAAATTTTCCGAAGCAATAAGTTCTATTCCTTCAATCTGTCTTTCTCTTTCACTCTCTATGAGTTCAAAAATCTGGTGGTCTCTTTGCATTTGCCTTTAAATTAAGAAGTCCCAAAATTACAAATAGAATGGTAAACAAAATCGAAAAAAATAAGTGCAGGAAAGGAATTTATCAAATGTCAATTAACAATGGATTTTTGCAACAAATTCACTGAAAAATCCCTCAATTTCGTGTATTTCATCGATAATATACTACCACTCATCCTTTTTCGTTACTAAACTATAGGTTTTTGGCACGGCTGTTGGAAACCACCTAAAAACCAGTAAAATCAAAAAGCCATGAAAAAAACATTACTCATTAGTTTATTGATCATACTAGCTGCCTGTGGCGGGGTCAAAAAAACCCAGGAAGCCCTAAACAGCGGTAACTATCAATCGGCCATGAATAGGGCCATTAAAAATTTGACCGATAATAAGACCAAAAAAGGTCATCAAAACTACGTTTTGTTATTGGAGGATGCGTTTGCCAAAAATGCTGCACGTGAAATGGAACAAATTGCATTTTTGCAGAATGATGGTAATCCTGCAAATCTGGAAACCATTTACAACAAGTATTTGCAGTTGAAGCAAATGCAAGAGCGAATTAGACCGTTGATGCCCCTTCCTATTTATGATGAAAACAGGAATGCTTCCTTCGACTTTGTAAACTACGATTCAAGGATTGTATCCACCAAGAACAACCTTTCTGAATATCTGTACAGCAATGCCGCAAATATATTGACCTCAGCTAAGGAAAAAGCGGATTATAGGGCTGCCTATGGTGAATTGAAGTATTTGCAGGAAATCAATCCAGGTTATAAGGAGACCATTGCCAAAATGGACGAGGCCTATACGCAAGGACTCGAATATGTGCGGGTTGAAATCGGTAACGATACCCAGCAGATCATCCCAGAAAGATTGGAAGAGGAGTTATTGGATTTCAATGCATATGGCATCAATAACTTTTGGATGGAATACCATGCCAATCCTGTAGCTGATATCACGTATGACTATGCGTTGAACCTCGACTTTAGGGAAATCAATGTTTCACCTGAGCAAGTAAACGAGAAACAGATCATAAAGGAAAAGCTGGTCAAAGACGGTTATGAATACGTGTTGGACGACAATGGAAATGTAGCCAAAGATAGTCTTGGTAACGACATCAAAGTTGATAAGTTCAAAAAAGTGAAGTGTAATTTCTATCAGTTCACGCAATTCAAGGCTGCCCAAATTGGTGCTAGAGTTAGCTTTACCGATTTGAATAGCGGTCAGGAACTCAATTCTTATCCGTTGAGCAGTGAATTTGTCTTTGAGCATATCTATGCCAACTATAGAGGCGACAAAAGAGCTTTGGATACCGATCTTATTACATTGCTGAATGTTAGGGCCGTTCCGTTCCCTACCAATGAACAAATGGTTTATGACGCTGGTGAGGACCTGAAGTTGAGATTAAAGTCAATTATTGCCCAAAACCGGTTTGTCGCGGACAATCAGTTCAATGACTAAATAAATTATCATATCGAGCGTAATCGATAGCCGTGTCCAACAAAGGATTCAATTATCGGATGCGCTCGAAGTGGTATACACTTTCCCTTAAACCAACGCTGCTAAATCCAAATCGGCAATTGCCCCATGTGAAGTATGGTAGCTAGCCGCTCCATTCTTAATGATCAATAGCTGCGGGGACTGGTGCATTACCTGAAATTTGGCAGCAACACCGTTCGACACATCCCTGTGTGCATGTAAGTCCAAAAAATAGATGTCTACATCCTCTTCCAAAGCATAGGACGAAGTGAACATGTTCAATACCATTCGGCTAATCCCGCAAGTTGTCGAATGCTTAAATATAAGCTGCGTCCGCGTGTTGGATTTTTCAGCGATTTCTTCGAGTTGATCAAGAGATACCAAAGGTATCCACGGAATTTGCTTTTTCTCGCTTTGTGTTTCTTCTTTCTTACCGAATAAGCTATCGAATATTCCCATGCTGCTAATTTAATAGTTATGTCGAGCTTGGACAAAAAGCTTACAAACTGACGAAATGTCCTTTGTTTTTGGGGTTTTACCGACATTTTGACGGTTCACTTTCAATGGTAAGGTTGTTGACATAAAGGAAATAAAACATTGAAAATGAACTTTAATAATTTCACTATAAAATCACAAGAAGCCATTCAGCAGGCGCAACAGCTTGCCCAAGGGCTTGGACATCAACAAATAGAGAATGAGCACATTTTCAAAGCCATTTCCGAGGTAGACGAAAATGTACTTCCCTTTATACTCAAAAAACTGAATGTCAATGTCTCGTTGATCAGTCAGATTTTGGAAAAAGAACTGGAGAGTTTTTCCAAAGTCTCTGGAGGTGACATCATGCTTTCCAGGGAAGCTGGAAAAGCGCTTAATGAGGCCAGCATCATCGCAAAAAAACAAGGAGACGAATTTGTTTCCATAGAACATTTGCTATTGGCCATTTTCAAATCCAAAAGTAAAATCGCACAGATCCTCAAGGACCAAGGCGTTACCGAAAAAGACCTGAAAGCCGCCATTGATGAACTCCGAAAAGGTGGCAAAGTGACTTCGCAAAGTGCCGAGGACACCTATAATTCGTTGGATAAGTATGCAAAAAATTTAAACCAGCTCGCAGACGGTGGGAAACTGGATCCTGTGATTGGAAGGGATGAGGAAATACGAAGAGTACTTCAAATTCTATCCCGAAGAACCAAGAACAATCCTATGTTGGTGGGGGAGCCCGGGGTGGGTAAAACTGCCATCGCAGAAGGATTGGCGCATAGAATTGTACAGGGCGACATTCCTGAGAATCTAAAGGATAAAATCATTTACTCCCTGGATATGGGAGCACTTATCGCGGGAGCCAAATACAAAGGTGAATTCGAGGAGCGGTTAAAAGCCGTAATCAAGGAGGTTACCTCATCAGACGGGGATATTGTACTCTTTATTGATGAAATACACACCTTGGTTGGCGCTGGAGGTGGCCAAGGGGCCATGGATGCCGCGAATATTCTGAAACCCGCATTGGCGAGAGGAGAACTCAGGGCCATTGGAGCTACCACGCTTGATGAATATCAAAAGTATTTTGAAAAGGACAAGGCTTTAGAGCGTAGGTTCCAAAAAGTGGTTATTGATGAACCCGATACCGAAAGTGCCATTTCCATTTTGAGGGGAATCAAGGAAAAATACGAAACACACCATAAGGTTCGCATTAAAGACGAGGCGGTAATCTCTGCAGTTGAACTTTCACAGCGGTATATCACCAATCGTTTTTTACCCGATAAAGCCATCGACCTTATAGATGAGGCTGCATCCAAACTGCGGATGGAAATCAATTCCAAACCTGAGGAGTTGGATGTGCTCGACCGAAAAATAATGCAGTTGGAAATTGAGATTGAAGCCATTAAGCGTGAAAATGATAAGGCCAAACTCCAGACATTGAATTTGGAACTGGCCAATCTCAAAGAAGAGCGCAACGAAATATTTGCCAAATGGGAAAGTGAGAAAACCGTTGTGGACAATATCCAGAAAACCAAGCAGGATATTGAAAACTTCAAACTGGAAGCTGAGCGTGCTGAACGTAATGGCGATTATGGGAAGGTAGCTGAACTGCGCTACGGTAAAATCAAGGAATCACAGGAAAACTTGGAAAAGTTGCAAGAGGAACTTGCTGCGCAACAAAGTGCGGGAACCCTGATCAAAGAAGAGGTCACCAATGAAGACATTGCCGAGGTAGTTGCCAAATGGACAGGAATACCGGTGACCAAAATGTTGCAGAGTGAGCGTGAAAAGCTGTTGCAACTGGAAGATGTACTGCACAAACGCGTTGTGGGTCAAGAGGAGGCCATAGTAGCTGTTTCGGATGCTATTCGAAGGAGCCGTGCTGGACTTCAAGATGCCAAAAAGCCTATTGGTTCATTCCTTTTCTTGGGGAATACAGGTGTCGGTAAAACCGAGCTTGCCAAAACGTTGGCAGCCTATCTATTCGATGATGAGAATGCTATTACCCGAATAGATATGAGTGAGTACCAAGAACGGCATGCAGTAAGTAGATTGGTAGGAGCACCTCCCGGATATGTTGGTTACGATGAAGGCGGACAATTAACCGAAGCAGTTCGAAGAAAACCCTATTCCGTAGTGTTGTTGGATGAGATTGAAAAAGCACATCCCGATACTTTCAACATTCTGCTTCAAGTGCTTGATGAAGGTAGATTGACCGACAACAAAGGAAGGGTAGCAGATTTCAAGAACTCCATTATTATTATGACGAGTAATATGGGGGGTCAGATCATTCAGGAGAAATTTGAAGACGCTTTGGATTTAGAGAGTGCTGCGGAAGCTGCAAGAGTTGAAGTAATGGGATTGCTGCGCAAAACCATTCGTCCTGAGTTTTTAAACCGGATAGATGATATTATCATGTTTACCCCGCTTGACAAATCCAACATCAAGGAAATTGTTCGTCTACAATTGGATCAGTTGAAAAAGATGGTTTCCAAACAACACATTACTTTGGATGCAACGGAAGAGGCCATAGTGTATTTGGCTGAAAAGGGATACGATCCGCAATTTGGGGCAAGACCGGTTAAGCGTTTGATTCAGAAGGAAGTGTTGAACAACCTGTCCAAAGAACTCTTGGCAGGTAAAATAAAAGCGGACAGCATCGTATTGCTGGATTCTTTCGATGACAAATTGGTCTTCAGGAACCAGAGCGAATTGGTAGAATAGAAATATACTCAGTCAGTTTTAGGCCCTTGCTTTCACCATAGCAAGGGCTTTATTTTTGGGTTGCCTCCAAATCCCGTCAAAAAATCAAATCCAAGACAGCCTAAGTATCCCTGCAAATCTTTATTTTAGGGGTTTTTATAAAAATCCAACCATGCCAATCGTCATCGCCATCTTGGGCATCTTAGTACTATTCTTGCTGATTGCCCGGGTAAAGTTGAATGCCTTCCTAGCTTTTATTATTGTCTGTCTTTTTGTTGGGATTTTCCAAGGAATGGAACTTTCGGACATTGTAAAATCTATACAACGTGGTATCGGAAATACCCTTGGTTTTCTTGTACTGATCTTAGGTCTAGGGGCCATGTTGGGTAAATTGGTGGCCGATAGCGGTGCCGCCCAACGTATCACCACCAGAATGGTGGAAGCCTTTGGTATTAAAAATGTGCAATGGGCCATGGTACTCACAGGTTTTATAGTTGGAATTCCCATGTTCTATTCTGTTGGATTCGTGATTCTAATCCCTTTGGTTTTTACCATTGCCATTTCCACAGGTTTGCCATTGCTATATGTTGGTCTACCCATGTTGACCTCATTGTCGGTGACCCATGGATATCTTCCGCCACATCCGGCCCCTACCGCTATAGCCGCCATGTTCAATGCGGATATTGGCAAGACACTGATTTATGGAATTATTATTGCCGTCCCTGCTATTTTGGTTGCCGGACCGCTCTTTGCCCGAACCATTAAAAAAGTGGAGGCAAAACCATTGGAAGAGTTTTATAACCCTGAACTGATCCCGGAAAATCTTTTGCCTTCTACAACAATAAGCGTGTTGACTGCCCTTCTTCCCATCATTTTAATTGGATTGGGCATAGGTGGGGAAAACTTGCTACAGGATGGCGTTACCAGAGATATCTTAATGTTTCTAGGAAATCCGGTAATCGCTTTGCTCATATCTGTGCTTGTTGCCATCTACACCTTGGGCTTAGCCCGAGGGAAAGATATGAAGTCAATCATGCAATCCATTTCGACTTCTGTATCCACCATTACCATGATTCTTTTGATTATCGCCGGTGCAGGAGCGTTGAAAGAAGTGTTGATCGACAGTAAGGTCAGTGATTATATCGCATCAAGTCTCGAAGGTTCCAGTATTTCCCCATTAGTATTGGCATGGCTCATTGCCACGGCCATTAGGGTGAGTGTCGGGTCTGCCACCGTAGCTGGATTGACCGCTGCTGGAATTGTGCTCCCCTTAGCTTCTGGGGCCGGAGTAAGTGCAGAACTTATGGTGTTGGCCATAGGGTCGGGAAGTTTGATGCTTTCCCATGTGAACGATACGGGATTTTGGATGTTTAAGGAATATTTTAATCTTTCCGTGAAAGAAACCTTATCCACCTGGACGGTGATGGAGACCCTTGTTGGGATCATGGGCCTTATTGGAGTCCTGGTAATGAATACAATAATTTGAAAAAAATATGAAAGCAACACCTTCAGAACGCGTAAAAGAATTGGGATTGGTACTGCCCCCTGCTCCACCACCCGCAGGGGTTTACAGGCCAATACTCGTAGTGGATAATTTCCTTTATGTCTCCGGCCAAGGTCCTGTTGAAACCGATGGTTCCCTTATGAAGGGGAGAGCTGGTGATGATTTGGACAAAGATGCCGCTAAACTGGCCGCAAGACAAGTAGGTTTGACCATGTTGTCCACCATTACCACCCATTTTGGGAGTCTAGATCAAATTAAAAGAGTAGTAAAGGTTTTGGGGATGGTAAATTGCACCCCGGATTTTGGAAAACAACCCTATGTAATCAATGGTTTTAGTGAATTAATGGCCGATGTATTTGGTAAGGAGAATGGAATTGGGGTTCGAAGTGCTGTCGGCATGATGCTCCCCGAAAATATTCCTGTAGAGATAGAGGCTATGTTTGAATTGCATCAATCTTAAAACTCAAAGAAGTTCATGTTTGTTTTTGATGCCCACTTGGATTTGGCCATGAATGCCTTGGAATGGAACCGCGACCTGCGCCTTCCTGTCCAGGAAATCCGGACTTCGGAAAAAGGAATGGATGACAAGCCAGACCGCGGTAACAACACAGTGTCGTTACACGCCATGCGCCAAGGCAATATAGGACTTTGCGTTGCCACGCAGATAGCAAGATATTCCGGGAGAAACAATCCTTTGCCGGGTTGGTCATCGCAACATCAGGCATGGGCACAGACGCAGGGACAATTGGCTTGGTACCAAAGTATGGTCAAAGCTGGTGAGATGGCCCAAATCACCAATTTGAAAGAGCTACATGCCCATTTGGAACTCTGGAAAAATGAAAATGGGCACAAACCCGTAGGTTTTATATTAAGCCTTGAAGGTGCGGATTCTATAGTGGACATGAGCTATTTGGAAGAGGCCCACAGTTCAGGATTAAGAGCAATTGGGCCTGCCCATTATGGTCCTGGCGTTTATGCGCATGGAACGGATTCCCTTGGTGGAATCGGTGCAAAGGGCAAGGAGCTTCTTAAAAAGATTGCGGAACTCAATCTCATTTTGGATGCGACACATTTATGTGATGTTAGCTTTTGGGAGACCCTAAAAATCTATGATGGACCCGTTTGGGCCAGTCATAGCAATTGTAGGGTTTTGGTTGACCATAACCGTCAGTTCTCGGATGAGCAAATTATGGAGTTAATTGGTAGAAAAGCGGTCATAGGAATGCCTCTCGACACGTGGATGATGATTCCCAACTGGATCAGGGGAGAGTCCGATCCAAAACAAATGGGAGTCACTCTGGAACTCATGGTGAACCAGATAGATCATATCTGTCAATTGGCCGGCAATACGGAACACGTTGGTCTGGGAACTGACTTGGATGGCGCTTTTGGTACAGAACAAAGTCCGGCAGACATGGACACCATCGCCGATTTGCAGCTCGTTCCACAACTTCTTTCCAAAAGAGGTTATTCAAAAGGAGATATTGAAAACATAATGCACAGAAATTTTATTCGGTTTCTGGAAAGGGTTTGGGATTGATGTTAAAAATTCAGGTCCGGAGATACCCAACAGTATATTTTTATATATTAGCTAGTGCCGGCTGAACCCGAACCAACCCGAACCACTATGACCAAAAAAGCAGAACGAACCACGGCATACATTATTGAGACCGTTGCGCCCATCTTCAACAAGTTTGGATATGTAGGCACTAGCATGAGTGACCTTACTGAGGCCACGGGACTTACCAAAGGCGCCATTTACGGAAATTTTGAGAACAAGGAAGCTCTTGCATTATCGGCCTTTGAGTATAACCGTAACCATTTGTTAGCTATTATCGATGAAAAATTGACTATCGAAGGCGGTGCCTTGGATAAGTTGTATTCACTCCTGAAATTCTACAAACAATATGATGTCTTTACAATCAATTTAGGTGGTTGCCCTATTATCAATGTGGGAGTGGATGCTCAAAACAACAATAAACTTTTGGCTGCAGCAGTCAAGGAAACCATCAAAGAGATTGAAGGTAAAGTAGCTTTGGTTTTGGAAAACGGGGTCAATCAAAATGAGATTTATTTACCTGTTCCCCCCCTTCAGTTTGCCAAACAGCTCTTTACGATGCTTCAGGGCGCCATTGCAATGTCCACAATGACCCGAGACCGTAAATATTTGATCAACACAATCGCTTATCTGGAACATTTGGTACAAAAGGAAATCAAAAAATAAGCACGGCCAAACTCATCTTTCTTCCCTACCTAAAGGATAAATCACCCTGAAAATTTGTCAATCCCGACGTGGATTAACAACCTATAGTCTTTTTATCTCTTCATTTGTTACACAATGTCAAATAAAGGTAATAGCTACTATGTCTTTCACCAAAGGCATCAATACTTCAAAAAATGAAACGAAAAGCTCAAGACTATTTTAAACAAACACTAAACCTTTTATTCTTCGCTCTAATTTGCGCATGTAGCTCAAGTGATAGCCCTCCAGATCACCCACCGACTCCAGATCCGGTATTGTCAAGTATTCAAATCAATTCTTCCAATGGTAATCAACTAGACTTATTCGGAACGAACACGACGACATTAAGTATTTCCGGCAGGGACCAAACAGGGCAGCCCATTGCTATTAGCGGAACTATAAATTGGTCTAGCAACAATGGTAATATTAGTGTCGATAATAGCGGTCTGGTCACTGGACTGACCGTAGGAAGTTCAACTGTAACGGCAAGTGTGGGAAGTATTTCCTCTACTTTCTCCCTTACAGTCATTGACTCAGAACCTGCACCCGGAACATATGTTTACGTAAGTGATGCTGCAGAATTCACCACCGGACCATGGAAAATTTTGAGATATGATGAAAATGGTCAAAACGCCATTACTTTTATTGACGACGATTTAGCTTGGCCTCAAGACATACTGTTCTTGGAAGATCAAGAACAGGTATTGATTTCCAATCTTAGTTCAAATAAAATAAATAGATATAACGCGGCAACAGGAAGTTTGATCGGAACCTTTGCTAGTGGTATAAGCGGTCCAACCCGAATGAAGATCGGTTCGGACAATTTATTGTATGTTTTACAATGGGAAGGTAATGGTCTGGTACGCCGCTATCAACTGGATGGTACTTTTGTGGATGATTTTACCGATACCGGGGTTTCTCAAAGTATTGGTCTTGATTGGGACTCCAGCGGAAACCTTTATGTATCTTCTTTTGATGGCGGTTCGATTAGAAAATTTGATGCAGATGGAAATGATATGGGAATATATGCCAATTCCGGAATTGCTGGGCCAACTGACCTATGGTTTGACGACCAAGACAATCTTTTTGTAAATGATTGGACCGGTGACCGAGTTGTACAATATGACGCTGATGGCAATTTAATTGGTAATTTTATTGCTACAGGACTGGTTGAACCAGAAGGTGTCGACTTTTTCCCCAATGGGGATTTCATAATTGGTAGTGGAGCAACTTCCGAAGTTAAAATGTATGATTCAAACGGGATGTTTATAAAGAATCTTGTGTCTATCGGTGCCGGCGGGCTCATACAACCCAATGCTGTCCGCATTCGCGAGATTGAATAACCAAGGATACTTTGATTTTAAACAAGAAGCTTGAAAGCCGTAATCACATTTCGATGTGAATTGGTGTAAGTTTTCTTCTGGCGAATTTCAGAATTAGTCTTTTCGTACCCTAAAAATCCAGGTTTTATCTGGGTATTTGCCAAAAAACTTACTGTCCCTAGCCTTTCTGGCTTCTTGCATCGTATCGTAACGTTCCAAATACACATAGTTGAATTTATTCTGCGTTCTGTAAAACGATTTTGGGCTTAATCCTTTCTTCTTTAGGGAAAGCATAAAGCTTTCATAATATCTTTTGGTGCCAAATACATTGGCAATCAAATAAAACCCGGACTCCAGCCCATCCGCGTCTGTAACCTCCTGATATCTTTCATTGGGTTTCACTTCAACTTTTTGACGTTGAAGCTGCGCTATGCTATCCTTCCTTTTCTGTTCCAAAAGAAGCCTTTGGGCTTCCAATTCAGCTTGTGCAATAGAATCGCGTTCTCGTCCTTGCATGGCAAGAAGTTGTTGTTGCTCTTCTGCAGCGAGCCGTTCTTCCTCTTCTATTTTCTGTTGCGCTTCCCTCGCTTTTTGCTCCGCTTCCGCCTCGTCAAGCTGCCTCTGTACTTCCTGCGCCTCTCGTTCTTTTTGTGCTTCTTCGGCCTTTATCCGCGCCAAAGCCAATGCGTCGTCTTTTTCAACATCGAACCCAACCACTTTCTTTCTGCTATCACTTTTTCCAAGATGGTAGGAAGCAATAATTTCGATAGTAGGGTCCTCTCCGCTCTGGGGCCATTCAGTTCCAACCTCAATCAAACCACCCACGGATAGTTTCTTGGCAAAAGTTACCCCCACTCCCCCTGATGGACCATAATAGTTGTTAAAGCCACCTTGAACCCAGAGTTTGTCAGAATAAAGCAGCACATTAATACCAAACTGCGTATCCACATCTGTGATGGACTTTACATATGCTATTGGCCTGACAAAAGTATCTCCCAATGCTGGAAGGATGGTTACCGGAAAGTCATAACTCAGCGTTCCAATTACACTTGTCACATCCCCTTCTTTATCACTATTGGATAGGTTAAAATCCACCGCATTTTCAACAGCCAGCCCTAGACCAAATCCATCGACTTCAAGTCGCACAGCAGGTGATATAGCTATTATAAAATCGTTGGTGTTTTCCAATGTTCCAGGATCAGGAACAAGGGCATCATCGGCCACCTCTTGCTGGAACCCATATACATTTGTCCCAAAAACCAATCTTACATCATCAAGGACAATTGCATGAACATAACTCAAATTGGCGCCCGTATTCAAATATATGCCCGTGTTATGTTGTAAAAACCCAATTCCAAAAGATGAATTTTGGCCAATCCCATGTGTATAATTGACAAATAAACTAGTAGGATCGCCATCAATGGTCTGCCATTGCCATCGCGACCATAGGGATAGTGAATTGGGATTGTTCCAGTTTAAACCATAAGTAGCATTTAACAAGCTAGCATTGAACTGAGAGAGATTATGTTGTCTAAAATCAGAAGGTAGGTTGGTTTCTTGAGCCCAAAAATTTATGGTCATAAATAAAAAGACAATAAAAACGAATGGTTTGGGCATACGAGAAAATGAAAATTAAACGTTATTTTAGGTACCAACAAAGTAAAAAAGGGGACTTTAGATCAACTATTATGCGAATAACCAAACTTCTGATTGCGGTTGCAATTTTTTTAATTGGAAATACTAGCTGCAATAATTCAAATAAAGATAGCGAAATTACCGATCCAATAGTTTCCACATTTTACTTTATTCGGCATGCGGAAAAAGATCGCTCCGATCCCGAAAACCACGACCCAGAATTGAATCAAGATGGCCTTATGAGAGCGGTCAGATGGGCCGAGGTTTTTGACCAAATAGATCTTGATGTCATTTATTCAACCAATTATGAGCGAACTTCTATGACAGCGGCACCTACCTCCGTTAAGAAAAATATCAATGTAAAATATTATGATCCAAGGGATTTGGACATTGATGTCTTTAAACTGGAAAACGAAGGAAAAAATGTACTGGTAGTAGGCCATAGTAATACCACGCCAACCTTTGTGAACAATATGCTGGGAATGGAAAAGTACACCCAAATGGATGATACTGATAATAGCAGCCTCTTTATCATCCGCATCATCGACGGTGAAGCTACCGATATTCGCCTAAGGATGGATTAATTTTCGGTTACCTCAATTTTTGAAAGTTCAATCTTGGACAAAAGATCCAATTCTCCTTTTTCGAATAACTGACCAATACTTAAAATATCAGTGCCCTTAGTTTTGGGTTTGTAGTTATTGTAATCCACAAAACGAATTCCATTCACATAGCGTTCATTATAGGCTTCACGAAAGCGCTGCCCCCCACCATTTACGTGAAAATCGTACGCCAGATAATCAGGCTTAAAAGTTTCCTTGTTGAACCAG
Source organism: Flagellimonas sp. 2504JD4-2 (assembly GCF_053642935.1). Taxonomy (NCBI): domain Bacteria; kingdom Pseudomonadati; phylum Bacteroidota; class Flavobacteriia; order Flavobacteriales; family Flavobacteriaceae; genus Flagellimonas; species Flagellimonas sp. 2504JD4-2. Next base: position 78,720 of record NZ_JBSIOV010000002.1, read on the forward strand.
TAGACATAGGTGTCATCAAAATCGTCTCCACCTCCTGCTTGATCAAACGTAACCTTTATCTTGTAATATTCCTTCCCTTTTAGGGTTTCTTCACCAAGTAATTCCTTGTTGACCGCCCTATCATTCAATCCAAAAGGTAATCTCGCAAAATAATGCACGGAATTAACCGAATTCGCATATCGGTTCGAAATGGAATCAGGTAAATCTGTCATCGTATTGTTCATATAACGCTCGAAGGATGTATTTGTCTTTATATCCAAGATCGTAACGGAGTCCAACATAGAGACCCGTTTCAATATTTTTTTCCCATCGACATTTTGAGAAATGTACTTCCGGTTGCGGAATTCAAACGAAGTACCATGGCTTGCATACATATCCCCGCCACTCACGTTGATGGATTTATCCACAATCTCCTGAACGGTTACTTCGTTCTTTGGTTTGTCTTTGCAAGACAATACAAACAGCGCTAAAATCCCAATCAAGGTTTTTCTCATCAATCTTATTTTTCTATACAATCGCAAAATACGCCATAACATTACAATTTTCTTTGCCAAGAGTTTCTATTTTTGCCAACAATGCAGAAAAATATCAACATAAAGAACAAGCGAGCCCGGTTCGATTACGAAATTCTCGATACCTATACCGCAGGATTGGTTTTGGGAGGCACCGAGATCAAGTCCATTCGATTGGGCAAGGCATCCATTTCCCAAAGTTTCTGTGAATTCAACGATAAAGGAGAGCTTTATGTGATCAATATGCAGGTGGATGAGTACAGTCATGGTGGGTACTACAACCACAAACCCAAGGCGGAACGCAAATTGCTCTTGAATAAAAGAGAGTTAAAAAAGCTGCGTAAAGAAGTAACCGCGTCCGGACTTACGATCATCCCCCTGAATCTTTTTATCAATGACAAAGGCCTGGCCAAATTGAACATTGGCTTGGCCAAGGGGAAAAAGTTATACGATAAAAGGGAAACCATTAAGGACAGGGATAACAAGCGCGACCTATCGCGAATCAAGAAAGACTTCAGTCGTTAGTTTTTGAAAAGTTTCAATGCGTCAAACGAACAATTGTTTAACGTCATTCCGAATTTATTTCGGAATCCCCTCAAAATTGATACGAATTCCCAGTCATGAGAACCCCGAAACTAGTTCAGGTTGACGAAATGCCCAACAATTGAACCAATTTCAAGCTAGTTCTTATTTTCCAACAAGGGAACAAAACGAAAAGAACCCAATTCTTGCTTTTCAAATTCTTTTTCAGATTTACGGATAAATAATGTCATTACTTGTTCATCCTCTCCAACCGGAATAACCAGCCTCCCTCCTATCTTTAGCTGTGACATTAAAGGCTTTGGAACCATTGGGGCCCCTGCCGTAACAATTATTCCGTCAAAAGGAGCTTCATCCGGCAATCCTTTGTATCCATCTCCAAAAATCACCTTTTTGGGCCTATAGTGCATTTTATTAAAAAAGAGCTTGGTCTTTTTGAACAGTTCTTGTTGCCGTTCAATGGTGTAGATCTTGGCTTTTAAGTGTAGCAAAACGGCAGTTTGGTAGCCACTACCTGTTCCAATTTCTAAAATCTTGGCATTTGGGGTTATCTGCAATAATTCGGTTTGAAATGCCACGGTATAAGGCTGTGAAATGGTCTGTTCTGCGCCAATGGGAAATGCTTTGTCCTGATAAGCATGATCTTCAAAACCACTATCCAAAAACAAGTGCCGGGGCACCGTTCTTATGGCGTCTAAAACCCCTTTATCCTGTATTCCCTTGGCAGACAACACTTCTGCCAATTTATTGCGCATACCGCGATGCTTCAATGTATCCTTCATGTCTTTGGTCTGGTACACGAATTTAAAAAGTTCTAGAGGATTTTATGGATAGAAGCAATCTTATTTTTATGGAAGAATGGTACCATATCCGTATTTTTGACAAAAACCGGAAGTATGCTAAAAGTAGGTGTCCTTGGTGCTGGACATTTGGGTAAAATTCACCTTCGACTATTAAACGAATCCGACAAATATGAACTCGTTGGCTTCTATGACCCCGATGAGATCAATGCCAAAAAGGTGGCTGACGAATTTGGTTATTTATACTTTGAGAACATAAACAATCTGATGGACGCAGTGGACGTTGTGGACATTGTAACCCCAACTTTGTCCCATTTTGATTGCGCAAAAAAAGCCATTGAAAAAGGCAAGCATATCTTTATTGAAAAACCTATCACCAACACGGCCCAAGAAGCTGAGGAACTGCTGGATTTATCCCAAAAACACAATATAAAGGGTCAAGTAGGCCATGTAGAGCGTTTCAATCCTGCATTTTTATCGGTAAAAGATAAAATTGAAGCTCCAATGTTCATCGAAACGCATCGATTGGCTGAATTTAATCCTAGGGGAACCGATGTTCCTGTGGTTTTGGATTTGATGATCCACGACATTGATGCAATTTTAAGTGTTGTGGGTTCTGAAGTGAAGAGAATCAATGCGAGTGGAGTTTCTGTAATCAGTAAATCCCCCGACATTGCCAATGCTCGAATTGAATTCGAAAACGGTTGTGTGGCTAATCTTACTTCCAGTCGAATTTCTTTGAAGAACATGCGTAAATCCAGGTTCTTTCAACGGGATGCCTATATTTCCGTGGATTTCCTTGAAAAAAAGGTCGAAGTGGTCAAAATGAAAGACGCTCCGAAAAACCCCGGGGATTTTGATATGATCTTACAAAACGCCGAGGGTGAGAAAAAGCAAATCTATTTCGAAAATCCAGAGATACGGATCAACAATGCGATACTGGATGAACTGGAAACCTTTGCGGATGCCATCAATAATGATACAGAACCGGTGGTGACCTTGGAACAAGGGACCAAAGCACTTAAAGTGGCTTTGCAAATTATAGAATCCTTTAAAAACTAAGTTGATGAATACAGTTGCTGTAATTGGTGCAGGCACCATGGGTAATGGAATAGCCCACGTTTTTGCACAAGGTGGATTTCAAGTAAGACTGATTGATATTTCACAGGCGTCTTTGGACAAGGGAATGGCCACCATCTCCAAAAACTTGGACAGAATGGTATCCAAGGAAATCATTGGAGAAAAGGACAAGGAAAATACACTCGGCAACATTACTACCTTTACCGACCTAAAAGAAGGCGTACAAAAAGCCGATTTGGTCGTAGAGGCGGCCACTGAAAATTTGGATATCAAGCTTCAAATTTTTAGGGATTTGGATGAAATCTGCGAGGCAAATACCATTTTGGCCACAAATACCTCTTCCATATCAATAACGAAGATTGCAGCGGCCACAAATCGACCTGAAAAGGTCATTGGCATGCACTTTATGAATCCCGTGCCCATTATGAAGCTGGTTGAAATCATACGAGGTTATAGTACTTCGGATGAAGTCACAACGACCATCATGGAACTGTCAACGCAGTTAGGCAAAACCCCAACCGAGGTGAACGATTACCCAGGTTTTGTTGCAAACAGGATTTTGATGCCCATGATCAATGAGGCCATTGAAACCTTGTACAATCAAGTTGCGGGGGTGCAAGAAATTGATACGGTTATGAAATTGGGAATGGCACATCCAATGGGCCCACTTCAGCTAGCTGATTTCATCGGGCTGGATGTATGTCTCTCCATCTTGAATGTAATGTACGATGGCTTTAAAAATCCAAAATATGCACCCTGTCCACTGTTGGTGAACATGGTCATGGCCGGGAAGTTGGGTATTAAGTCAGGGGAAGGGTTTTACGACTATTCCGAATCCCGAAAAGCCGAAAAAGTAGCTTCGCAATTCAAATAGACGCCGATGGCCCTGATAAAACCTTTTAAGGCCATTCGTCCGACTTCCGACAAAGCCGCTTTTGTCGCTTCACGTTCGTACGAGGAGTATTCAAAAGACGAGCTTAAATCGGTGTTGAAGTACAACCCTTTTTCTTTTCTGCACATCATCAATCCTGGATTTAAGTTTCATAAGAACATTTCAGGAAAAGAACGTTTTAAGCTCGTCCATAATCGATATTTGGAGTTTTTGGAGGATAACATCTTTCAAAAGGACGACCATCCCAGCTTTTATCTGTACCAGATCAAAAAGGGAGATTTGACAACATTGGGATTCTTCTGTGCTTGCAGTGTGACCGATTATCAAAAGGACATTATCAAAAAACATGAGGACACCATCCAAAGAAGGGAAAAGCTATTTGCTGATTATTTGAACACCGTGGGCTTTAACGCAGAGCCTGTACTAATGACATATACCGATGATAGTATCGTAGGTCCAATTTTGAAACAAGAGGCGTCCAAACGTCCTGATTACGATTTTACCACACCGGATAAGGTCAGTCATAAGCTCTGGCAAATAGAAGATGCTAAAGTCATAGTTAAGCTTCAGCAGTCCTTTGCAAAAATGGATGCCCTATACATTGCAGATGGGCACCACCGAAGCGCTTCCTCCAATCTCTTGGCGGAAAAAATGAAATCCAACAACAAAAAGCACTCTGGTGCGGAGGCCTATAATTTTTTTATGACCTATTTGATTCCTGAGTCCGATATCAAAATCTATGAGTTCAATCGGATGGTGAAGGATTTAAATGGATATTCGAAGGAAGAATTCCTTATTCAACTCGATTCCTATTTCAGAATAGAAAAAAAGGACGATGGCTTATACAAACCAACGCGCAAGCATCATTTCAGCATGTATTTGGACGGGGATTTCTATTCCCTATATCTGCGAAAACAAGTATATAAATTCACGGATGCCCTAAGTGAACTGGACACCCAAATTCTTTACAAGACCATATTGGAACCTATTTTAGGAATTTCGGATCTAAGAAACGATAAACGCATCTCCTATGGCTATGGAAAACACAATGTCATCCGGATGAAGGACAGTGTGGACAAAGGGGAATTTGCCGTTGGATTCAGTTTAGTTCCCATCAATATGGAAGAAATCAAGGCCATTGCCGACGCAGGATTGGTAATGCCTCCAAAAAGCACTTATATTGAGCCCAAGCTCCGTAGTGGGTTGACCATCTACGAGTTTTAATTTGAAGATTCAAAGTATGTCCATAAAAGATAACCTTATCACTCTTAAAGACAAGCTCCCCCAAACGGTTACCTTAGTAGCCGTTTCCAAAACCAAGCCCAACAAGGCTATTTTGGAAGCTTATGAGGCCGGGCACAGGGTTTTTGGCGAAAACAAGGTTCAGGAGATGACCCAGAAATGGGAAAGCTTGCCCAAGGATATTGAGTGGCATATGATTGGCCATGTACAACGCAATAAGGTGAAATACATGGCGGAATACGTTTCGTTGATTCATGGGGTGGACAGTTTCAGGTTGTTGAAGGAGATTGATAAACAGGCCAAAAAACACCAGCGGATAATACCTTGTCTGCTCCAAATGCACATTGCTGAAGAAGAGACCAAATTTGGACTGGACAAAACGGAATTGGAAGCTATTTTGTCCTCTGAAGATTTTGGGAATCTGGAAAACATTAAAATTGTCGGGGTGATGGGCATGGCCACCTATACCCAAAATCAGTCTCAAATACGAAAAGAATTTGCGCATTTGAAGTCCATATATGATTTTTTAAGTGAGAAACTACCGGACATTTCTGTGTTGTCAATGGGCATGAGCGGTGACTATCCCATTGATATTGAAGAAGGTAGCACCATGGTACGCATAGGAAGTAGTATCTTTGGTGCACGTAATTATTCGTAATCATACCATACAGTTGATGTACGCCATACTCGATATTGAAAGCACCGGAGGAAAATACAATGAGGAGGGTATCATGGAAATCGCAATCCACAAATTTGATGGACATAAGGTCGTGGACAAATTCATGAGTTTGGTGAATCCTGAGCGTGAAATCCAACCTTTTGTAGCAAAGCTCACGGGAATCAACAATAAAATGCTCCGTTCCGCCCCAAAGTTCCATGAGGTGGCAAAACGGATTGTTGAAATTACAGAAGGCGCCATCATTGTGGCCCATAACGCCCAGTTTGACTATCGAATCCTTAGAACAGAGTACCGACGGTTAGGTTATGATTTCCAAAGGAAAACACTTTGTACGGTCGATTTGGCCAAAAAGTTGCTACCAGAAGCGGAATCGCACAGCTTAGGGAAGCTGGTTAGATCTTTAGGTATTCCCATGAGTGACCGTCACCGTGCCAATGGTGATGCGATTGCAACTTTGAAGCTCTTTAAACTGCTCTTGGATAAGGACACAGAAAAAACCATCATCAGGGAAGTAACACGCGAAGAATCCCTGGGAGAACTGTCCCCTACCCAATTGGATATTGTTTCTGAATTGCCTTCGGAAACCGGTGTGTATTACATGCACGACAAGGAAGGTGAGATTATTTTCTTGGGCAAAACAAAAGATGCGAAAAGAAGGGTCAACCAACATTTTACCAACATTGGCCAATTGGCGCGAAAACTGCAAAAGGAGACTAAAAAAGTCACTTTTGAGCGCACGGGAAGTGAATTGATCGCTATCCTAAAAGAATATGAAGAGCTAAAGAAGACAAGGCCCAAACACAATAGTATTGCGAAAAAGAACCTCTTTTCGCATGTCATCAACTTTTCAAAGAATGGAAGCCCTTTTATTGAGCCCGAAATCGTAAAAAGCAGGTTTCAGAAGCACCCTAAAATGGGTTTCAACGGAGTTCCCTCGGCCAAAAGTTTCCTAAAGAAAATCAGCGAAGAGTTCAAACTCAGCCCTATTTCATTAGGGCTTGAACAGGTATTGGAACTCTCGCAAAATGGTTCTGTCCAAGACTATACAACAAGTGAAAATGCTCCGGAATACAACCAAAAAATTGTAAGCGCCCTGGACAAATACAGCCTTAAAAACAGGACTATCGTGTTGTTGGACAGAGGTCGTGAGTTAGGAGAGCACAGTTTAATATTAATCAAGAACGGTGTTTTGAAAGGTTTTGGTTATGTTGAGTTGAATCACCAAATAAATAATATTCATATATTAGAATCGATTATTACTCCAATGTCGGATGATGAAAACACCACTTTTATTATTGAATCTTATTTGAGAAAAAATAATAAACTCAAGGTTTTGGAGTTAACGCTTTCCCTTTGAAAAGACAAGAAGTACATTCTGGTTGGAAACATAGGCTGCATGAAGTTATTTATGAAGCAGATACCCCTTTAGGAAGGCTCTTCGATATTGTTCTTATTTTCCTTATCGTTTTAAGTGTTGTCCTTGTGATGCTGGAGAGCATTAAAGAGATAGACCTGCATTACCACAAAGTTTTACTTACGTTGGAATGGGTTATCACTATTTTCTTTACCCTAGAATATATTGCCAGGCTAATTAGCATTAAAAAACCTTGGAAATATGTCTTCAGTTTTTACGGGATTATCGATTTCGTTTCCACCATCCCTCTTTATCTGTCCTATATTTTGGCTGGATCCCAAGTATTATTGGCGGTAAGGGCTTTTCGATTGCTTAGAATTTTCCGGATTTTAAAATTAGTCAAGTTTATGGGTGAAGCCTCTGTTCTGAAGGCAGCATTAAAAGCAAGTAGGGCCAAAATTGCGGTTTTTATTTACGTGGTGCTTATTCTTTCTGTGATCATGGGAACGGTCATGTATCTCATTGAAAGCGATGAGGCCGGCTTTACCAGTATTCCTAGGAGTATCTACTGGACTATAGTTACTTTGACCACCGTAGGATATGGAGATATTGCTCCCCAGACCAATTTGGGGCAGTTCCTAGCCACGATTATCATGGTATTGGGTTACGGAATTATAGCGGTTCCAACGGGCATTGTCACGGTTGAATTTTCCAAACACAGAAATGGTGACAAGGCTAAAAGCGTGGTACACACCAACACCCAAGCATGTCCTAGTTGTACAGCGGAAGGGCATCGAGATGAAGCCTCCCACTGCTATAATTGTGGAGAATTGTTATGAGTTCAAAAACCTTGATTGCGGTTGTTGGGCCCACTGCCATCGGAAAGACCAGGTTGGGCATTGTAATCGCCCGGCATTTTCAAACTGAAATCCTATCCGCAGATTCCCGTCAATTTTTTAAGGAAATGAAAATCGGTACAGCAGTACCTTCAGAAGAGGAATTAAGCGCTGTCCCCCATCATTTTATCCAACATAAAAGTATTTCGGAATTCTACTCTGTGGGAGATTTTGAAAAAGAAGCCATTGTAACCCTAGAAAAGCTCTTCCAAGAAAAGGACCATGCCGTAATGGTCAGTGGAAGCGGTCTTTATGTGGATGCGGTTGTGAAAGGACTTGACAATTTTCCAGAGGTAGACCCCAAGCTTCGCGAACATTTGAATCTGGAGTACAATGAGAAAGGGATAACCTATTTGCAGGAGCAATTGAAGGTGAAAGATCCAAAATATTATGCCATGGTTGATCTAGAGAATCCGCATAGATTGATTCGGGCTTTGGAGGTCTGCATTAGTGCAGACAAACCCTTTTCGTCCTTCCTAAATCAAAAGCAAACAAAAAGAAAGTTTGATTCACTTTATGTGGGAATAGAGGCAGATAGGGAGATAATTTATGAGCGCATCAATCAGCGCGTTGACCTCATGATATCGGGTGGTTTGATCGAGGAAGCAAAGAAATTACTACCGCACCGAAACTTAAATGCATTACAAACTGTTGGTTATCGTGAACTTTTTGAATATTTTGACGGTAATTTCACCCTAGATTTTGCAATTTCCGAAATCAAAAAAAATACCAGACGATTTGCAAAAAGACAACTTACTTGGCTACGTAAAAATGAATCCATTTTATGGGTCAAGTACAATGAAGAACCTTCAGAAATCGTAACCAAAATAAAACAGCGACTCTCACATACCAATGGATAATTTCAACACAGTTTTGGTGGTCATGGGTGTTTCCGGTACCGGAAAATCAACCATAGGTAATTTGCTTTCAGAGGCATTGGACATTCCTTTTTATGATGGGGATGACTTTCATCCAGAAGCCAATGTCAAAAAAATGAGTGCAGGGCAGCCCTTGAACGACCATGATAGACAAGGGTGGTTAGAAAGACTGAACCTGTTGGCTAAAGAACATAGGTCACAAGGGGCAATCATTGCCTGTTCCGCACTCAAAGAAAGTTATCGGAAGTTGCTGCAAAATGATATGGGTGACACTTTGCGATTTGTTTATTTAGAAGGCTCATTTGAACTTATCAAATCGCGATTGGAAAATAGAAAAGGGCATTTTATGCCGTTGGAACTACTGAAATCCCAGTTTGATACGCTTGAGCCGCCATCCAAGGCGATAGCGGTTTCTGTTTCCCATACTCCCGAGAATATCGTCCAATTAATCCTAAATCAAATCCAATGATAGAGACCAACTTGATCATCGCCGTAGTCGGTGGTATTGCCGTATTGTTATTTCTGATTTTAAAACTACGTATCCATGCCTTCTTGGCGTTGCTCATAGGAAGTATCACGGTTGGTTTGATTGCGGGTTTGGATGCCAAGGAAATTATCGGAACCATTCAGGAAGGAATGGGAAGTACCTTGGGGTTTGTTGCCACCGTTGTTGGATTAGGTGCGATGTTCGGTGCCATCTTGGAATCCTCGGGAGGTGCCAAGACCATTGCAGACTTTATGGTCACCAAGTTTGGTTTGAAAAAGGCTCCTTCCGCTATGGTCATTTCAGGATTTTTGATTGCTATTCCCGTGTTTTTTGACGTAGCATTTATCATTTTGGTTCCCATGATCTATGCTTTGCAGCGGAAAACAGGAAAATCCTTGTTGTTATATGCAATTCCGCTGTTGGCCGGTTTGGCCATCACCCATGCCTTCATCCCTCCTACCCCAGGGCCTATTGCGGTGGCCGATATTGTGGGTGCAGACCTGGGATGGGTTATTTTAGTTGGTTTCTTAGCTGGAATTCCAACTGCATTGATAGCTGGCCTACTTTTCGGAAGATTAATCGCAAAAAAGATATTTGTAGCAGCTCCAGAAGAGATTGAACATTCAATTCCATCCGCATTGCCTCCCATTGGTCAAACCCTCTCGATAATTGCTTTCCCGATTGTACTGATTTTATTGAATACTATTGCTTCAACAGGAGCTTTGGGCATCACCTCTCCCGTGGTATTAAAAACAATTGCCCTTGTTGGCCATCCTTTTTCCGCGCTTATCATTGCAAATATCTTAGCTTGGTATTTCTTCGGACTCAAAAGAGGGTTTACCAAGGCCCAACTGTTTGAAATCTCCACCAAATCGTTAGCTCCAGCTGGCACTATCATCTTACTGACAGGTGCAGGAGGTGTTTTTAAACAGGTTTTGACAAATACTGGAGCTGGTGAACTTTTGGCCACTTCACTCAGCAACGCAGGATTTCCGGTGCTCGCCTTTGCATTCATAAGTGCTGCCATTGTTCGGATTGTACAAGGCTCATCAACCGTGGCGATGATTACCGCTGCCGGACTGGTGTCTCCCTTACTCATAAATGCCGCCTTAAGTCCAATCGAATTGGCCTGTATGGTCATTGCCATTGCTTCCGGTGCCAGTATCTTTTCGCATGTAAATGACAGTGGTTTTTGGCTTGTGGGTCAATACCTGGGCATTACGGAAAAACAGACCTTTAAGTCGTGGACCATGATGACCACAATTTTGGCTTTTACGGGAATGTTGACCGTCTCCATACTCTACTTTTTTGTATAAAAAAACCACCCAAAAAGGTGGTTCAAAATTATCGTAAGGGAAAAGTTATTATTGGTTCTCCGCTTTGATCACCAATCTAAATCCTTCCCCGTGAATATTCAAGATTTCAACAACGTCGTCACGCTTCAAATATTTTCGAAGTTTGGCGATGTAAACATCCATACTTCTGGATGTAAAGTAATTGTCATCTCTCCATATTTTGGTCAATGCCAATTCACGAGGCATTAAGTCATTTTCGTGGAGTGCAAGAAGTCGAAGCAACTCGTTTTCCTTGGGTGAAAGTTTAATAGGCTCTTCCTCCATATATTTTAAGAAACGAAGCTTTGAATTCAAATGGAAATTACCAATCTGAAATTCAAATTGTTTGCTGTCCGCCAAAGTGCTGGAAGCTTTTCTCTGAAGTATGGCTTTAAGCTTCATCAACAATACTTCCGAGTCAAAAGGCTTGTTCAAATAATCATCCGCTCCAGCCTTATATCCTTTTAAGACATCTTCTTTCATGGTTTTGGCGGTAAGGAAAATAATAGGGACATTTTCATTTTTTTCCCGAATCTCCCTAGCCAAGGTGAACCCATCTTTATATGGCATCATAACGTCCAAAATACAAACGTCATAATTGTCTTTTTTGAATTTTTCAAAGCCTTCCATACCGTTTTTGGCCAAAACGACATCAAAGTCGTTCATGGACAAATAATCCTTCAGCACAATCCCAAAATTGGGGTCATCCTCAACCAACAATATTTTCTTCTTTTCTGTTTCCATAATTTTGTTTTTCTATATTAAAGGAAGCTTTATAAAAAAAGTACTTCCTTTTCCTTTTTCACTTTCGGCGTATACTTCGCCTTGATGATCTTCAATAATTCGTTTTACATAAGCCAATCCCAATCCATGGCCTTTTACGTTGTGGATATCACCGGTGTGCTCTCGATAAAACTTTTCGAATACCTTCTTAAGCACCGCCTTGCTCATCCCAGCTCCCTGATCCTGAATCCTGATTATGATGTTGTTCTTTACCATTTCGGTGAAAACATCAATTTTGGGAGGCTCAGGAGAATACTTGATCGCATTGTCGAGCATGTTAACCACCACGTTCGTAAAATGCATATCGTTGGCCAAAACCTCTGATCTTTCCGCATCCAGATGCGAATTGATATACCCGCCTCTATTCTTGACTATCAGCTCCACATGGGTTATGGCATCCTGGACAATATCATGGGCATCTACCCTATCCTTGCTGATATCCAACTGATTTTTCTCTAGTTTGGATATTCGTAATACGTTTTCTACCTGTGCATGCATACGTTTGTTTTCTTCACGAATCATACCTAAATAGCGCAGCACTTTATCCTTATCTTCAATAGACTTTGGGTTCCGTATTGCTTCCACCGCCAAATTGATTGTTGCGATAGGAGTCTTGAACTCGTGGGTCATGTTGTTGATAAAATCCGTTTTTATTTCGGATATCTGCTTTTGTCTTATCAATTGATATATTGCACTTGAGTAAGCTACCAAGATTACCAGTGTAAAAACCAATGATAACATGGCCATGCCCATTATAGATCCGAATATGAATTTCTTCTCCTTCGGAAAAGTCAGCAACAACGAAAAGTTTGAGATGCCTTCACTATCCTTGAAAATTGGGGCCTTATACATTTTGGATTCGGAAAACTTGAATCTTTTTGATTTGATTTTTGTGGGATAGCCTTGGCTATACACCCCATATTCAAAATCGATATCAATGTTTCTGTTCCGAAGTTCCTGGTCCAACAATAATTCCAATTCCTTTTTTGAAATCCTTGTATGGATCGGTTGACTCTTGGCATATTCTGCAAAGACGTCCTCCAAAGCGGCTTTATCAATGCTTGAAAGTCCTCCAATTTTCTCGGCTCTCTGGATAGGGGTCAAACTATAGCTCTTCCCGTCCAAACCATATTCTTCCTTAAAAACAGCTCTGGTACGTTTACTGGTGTAATTTGTAATCGTGGTACTGTCTTCTCCACTTGAATTATCAAAGAACGTTGATGTTATGTTATAATCTTCTTCTAATATCCCATGGGAATAGAAGAGAATTTCATCCGAATTCACATCTCTGTCAACGAAAAAAAAGTTCCTGAACTGCGATGTTTTGGGCTCACCAATACTATCTGCCAGCGAAGCCACCCGGTCAAGGTAAAAATTGATCTCGCTCTTCTCCACCCTGCTCGCTACCTTGTCCAATATATCCGTAACCGTTCTCGAGAATTGCTCCTCTTTGTCGTCGACCGAAGTTCTTATCCAATAAACCTGAACAAAGATGATTCCTGTTAGGGACAAGCTCATGAGAATGACGAGAAGAACGAATAGCTTCTTGTTCATCGGGGTAAAATTAGAAATTTAACATTTAGACCTTCCACCGTTTAACCTAACCTTAACAAAAATGTTAAAATTTTGAACTAGCGGGTCAGTCGATTAAGTTTTCGGTGTAGTTTTTCCACCTCTCTTTTAGTCGTTTTTAGATTGATGTTCTTAATACAAAAATCCGTCAACTTCATTTTTCCATCATCATCCATCTGATTTTTCATACGGTCAAGAATCTCTTTTTCCGAGGCACCGTCCCTATCCATCACACGCTCCATTCGAAGCTCAATAGGAGCAGTGACCAGCAGCACATAATCATAGTTCTCCTGCACCCTGTTTTCAAAAATCAAAGCCGTTTCCTGAACGACATAATTGGAGGTTTGGTTTTCGGTCCAATCCAAAAAATGGTTTCTAACCTCGGGATGTACAATGGCATTCAGCTCTTGTAAAAGTGTTGGATCGTTGAACACCTTATCCGCAATATAACCTCTGTTCAACGCTCCTTCTACGTAGGCATTTTTTCCAAGAAGTGCTTTGACTGCCTTCTTTATTTTGGCCGATGTGTTCATCAATTGCTTGGCCTCTACATCTGAATCGTAAACTGGTACTCCAAGCTCGCGAAACATGTTCGCCACGGTACTCTTACCGCTTCCAATGCCTCCTGTAAGTCCAACAACAATCATTTTTGCTCCAAAACAAAGTTAACCTTATTTTCAAGCAGTCGGACTCCATAAGACTTTTGGGGTTTTTGGGTTACTTGTAGAAAAAGGACGTTGTCATTGGGATTGGTCAGTTGGCCATAATCCGCTACAACCTCAAAATTATTCGCATCCATACCTTTCAACTGCTCTATTGTGGCCTTACAAAGTACAGAAATTGTTGCAGGAAACGTTTTTACGTTATATCCTTCTGGAAAGTTTTTGACTATCACCGGAACCTCAAATACCCTCTCGGAAAACTTGACAACCTTTCCTGAAACATTGACTCTGCTACGAGAGAAAATACTATTTGTCATGTTTTTGGGAAATACCAAAGGGATATCTTGCGAAAAATCGGAGGAGATGTTATTAAGTTGAATTTTTGAAGTGAATACGTGTTGTAAAGTGTCAATCTCCGCAGGCGGTCCCTTAACGACCACAGTTTGCGGGTCAACAACCAGCATGCCCTCCAATATATAGTTTTGTTGAAATTGAATGTCCATTTCCGCCTTTATGGGAACTTCCTTGGAAGCCACTTTATACATGTCAACAAAAAGTTCATCACGATAAATGTCAATAAGGGAGATATTCTGCGAGAGCTGGCCCTCAATTTGCTTTTTGAGCAAGTCCTCGGTCAACTTATACCTTTGGTTCGCGTAAACGGCCTGGGAAAGGTCTATGTTGATTCTTTTGTTGAATACATTAAAATAGAAATGCCTGAATCCACTTGTCTTAATCTTGGCCTCCATGGAGTTCGCAGAATTGTTGCCCAACAACAGCGTGTCCGGTAAATTTCTATAGTTCAGGTTGAAATTCGCCCTAGATTCATAAGATTCTGACAAGTTGCTCAAAAACCAGGCTAAGAAAGAGCACAACAAAAAAAGCGAAAACACTTTCACCTTTCTGTTATTAGCTCCTGTCAGAAGTTTTTTGATCACCTTACTTTCTTTTGAAAAACAGCTTGGGGAACAGTTTTTCAGGCTCCTTGTTACTAAAATTAAGCAACATTGTCGATTTTAGAAAACCTACCCCATACCCTGTAAACTGAATAATGACCGCAAAAATTGCAAGAAAAGCTACTTTAATGTCTTTTGTATTGATGAGAGCGTCGACAAATAGTATCAAAAAGTAAGCTGAAAACAATAGCATGGGCGCCATTATTCCCACAGCCAGCAATATAAACGACAAGCATAATCCAACAATGAATACGGTCGGGAACCAATAGGTAATTTTGGCCGTGCCGGGATGCCATTTGTTCAATATGGGTCGTACCATACCAAATTTATTGACCTGGGTAAAGAACTTGTTCCAGTCTATCCGTCTTTTATGGTAGACATATGCTTTCGGAAACAATCTAGAATCGTACCCCGCTTTCCATATACGGAACGTCAAATCAGGATCCTCCCCAGGATGTATTCTGCCAAAACCTCCAGCTTTCTCAAAGGCCTCTTTGGAAATCCCCATATTGAAACTGCGAGGTTGGAATTTGCCCACAGACTTGCTTCCTCCCCTTATACCTCCTGTAGTAAAAAGGGAGGTCATCGCATAGTTGATGGCCTTTTGCACTGTTGTAAAAGATTCATCCGCTGCATCAGGTCCTCCAAAACAATGCACAAAATCGCTTTCCAACTCAGCGTTTACCTCAGAGAGGTATTGTTTGGGTAAAATGCAGTCAGAATCCAAAATAATGAAATAGTTTCCCAAAGCCTTTTTCATCCCATAGTTTCGGGAATCTCCTGGTCCAGAATTCGATTTGAAATAATAAGAAATCTGCAAATCTTGCTGAAATCGTTTCACAATCTCCTCCGAACTCTCACTAGAGCCATCCTCGACGATCACCACCTCAAAATCTTGCTCAAAAGTTTGCAAACAAAGACTTTCCAGCAATTCCCGAATTTCTTCAGGCCTGTTGTAAACCGGTACGATTATGGATAATTTCAACTGCATTTAGAAACACAAAAGCCACCCTATAACAGGATGGCTTTTACGATTATATTTTTTGATTATTCACTGAATTCGTCAATAACTTCCTGACTAACGCCAGTGTTTGAGAATCCGCCATCATGAAATAGGTTCTGCATGGTTACCTTTCTGGTCAAATCAGAGAACAGGCTGATGGTATAATCGGCACAATCCGCTGCGGAAGCATTACCCAAAGGTGACATCTTCTCCGCATAATTTATGAATCCGCCAAATCCTTTTACACCCTGTCCAGCCGTAGTTGGGGTCGGTGATTGCGAAATGGTATTCACCCTTACCTTCTTTTCTTTCCCGAAGAAATATCCAAAACTACGTGCCACGGACTCCAAATAAGCTTTGTTATCGGCCATGTCATTATAATCCGGGAAGGTACGCTGCGCAGCCATATAGGTCAACGCTACTATGCTTCCCCACTCGTTCATTGCATCTTCCTTAAAAAGCGTTTGCATTACTTTATGGAATGAAAGCGCCGAAACATCCCAACCCTTGGTTGTGAAATCATACTTTTCGTCAGTGTAGGCACGTCCTTTCCTTACATTGACGGACATTCCAATGGAATGCAAAACAAAATCCAGTTTACCCCCCAAGATTTCCATGGATTTGGTCACCAAATTTTGCAAATCTTCTTCGTTGGTAGCATCGGCAGGAATAATCTCTGAGCCTGTTTTTTTAGCCAGCTCATTTATCTGTCCCATTCGCATTGCAATGGGGGCGTTGGTAAGCACGAAAGTGCCTCCTTCTTCATGAACCCGTTCCGCTGTTTTCCATGCAATGGAATTTTCATCCAATGCTCCAAAAATGATTCCCTTTTTACCTTTTAAAAGATCGTATGCCATAGTGTGTGTATCGTTGGTTTTGCGGACAAAGATATTTATTCTAATCGAGTTTTACGTTTTTGATTTTCACGGAAGGAAAAGAAACAAAACTACTGCAACAATTGCTTCGCATGGGCCAACGCCGACTCTGACAAAGTCTTGCCCCCGAGCATTTCGGCCAGCTCGCTTATCCGCTCATCCGGGCTTAATTTTTTCATGCGTGTCGTGGTTCCCTGAGCGCTTTCTTCTTTGTACACCTTAAATTGTTGTTTCCCTTTTGAGGCCACTTGCGGTAAATGCGTAATAGAAAAAACCTGCATGGTATTGCCCATTTGTTGCATGATATCTCCCATTCGGTTGGAAATCTCCCCGGAAACACCTGTATCAATTTCGTCAAACATCATCGTAGGTAACTGCTCGTACTCTGCCAAAATTGACTTTATGGTCAGCATAATACGGGAAAGTTCCCCACCAGAGGCAACTTTTTTCAACTCACCATAATCAGAACCTTTATTGGCAGAGAATAAAAAAGTCAAATCATCACCCCCATTGGACTTAAAAGCGTCTGAAGGACTTACCGAGATATTGAATGTTGCCGAAGGCATGCCCAATCCATGCAGACTTTCTTGCAGAATGTTCTTCAATTTGGGAATAACGCCATTACGGGCATTCCTGATCTTCATTGTCCAGTTTTCAACCGCTTCCTTTAATTTGGCAACTTCCGCTTCTTTTTCCTTTATTTTGGATTCGATATTGGTCACCGCATCCACCTTCTGGGAAAGCTGGTCCCTGATTTCGATAAGTTCCTGAATGGATGCAACCTGATGCTTTTTCTGAAGATCATACAACTGTTGCAATTTTCCGTTGACGACATTCAATCGTTCTGGATCGGCCTCTATTCCATCCTTTAAATGTTCCAATTCGGTTGAGACATCATCCATCTCGATGAACACGGATTGTAGTCGCTGATTCAGTGTTTCATATTCCGGACCAAAGCCGGATAAATTCTGAAAAACCTGTTTCAAATCTGAAAACCGACCCAGCACTCCCATCTGCTCGTCGTTCAACAATTGATGCCCTTGGGAAAGTAATTCCAAAATGCTTTCCACATTGCTAAGTTGCCCATATTCGGTTTCGAGCTCTTCCTGCATCCCCTCTTTTAAGGGCACAGCCTCAAGTTCTTGCAACAGAAAACTATTATAGTCGTGCTCCTTTGTGGAATTGGATTGAAAATCCACCAATTCCTGTAATTGGCGCGAAGCTGTTTTGAACCCTTTTAATTGTTCGGCGTATTTCTCAAGGTTTTCCTCATTCCCTGCCAGCGCGTCAACCACCTTCAGTTGAAAATCGTTTTCCGTCAGTTGTAAGGTTTGATGCTGTGAATGCACATCTATCAATTGATTACCAAGTTGTTTCAATACATCCAAAACAACAGGTGAATCGTTCACAAAAGCTCTGGACTTACCACTTGGTAATATTTCCCTTCGGAGAATAGTGGCATCTTCATAATCCAAATCATTTTCCTCAAAAAAATTCGTCAATCTATATTTGGAAATCTCAAATTCTGCCTCAATAACGCACTTCTGTTCCTTGTTCTTCAATGAAGAAAGGTCAGCGCGCTTACCCAATACCAAGGAGAGTCCTCCCAACAAAATAGACTTACCAGCACCCGTTTCCCCTGTGATAGTGGTAAAGCCATCCGAAAACGAAACGTTCACGTCGTCAATCAAGGCATAATTCCGAATTGAAAGATTTGTAAGCAATATTGAAGATTTTCCCCGTAAATATAAATCTCTTTGGAGAAATGGACTAGTATTTTATGTCGTTCCATGTACTGGAATAGAACGGCGCCACATTGTTGAGCGTTTCTTTAAGCTGAACAACATCAACTTTAGGGCCGTCTGAGAAGATATTTCTGATTTCCTCTGACTTTGCATCGAAGAAGGTCTGTATTAAAAAGGCGTTGGGCCTTCTTTTAATGAGTGTCTCGAACAAACGCAAGCTTCCTGCTATAATTTGCTTGCCCGTACTATTGTTATCCCCTAAAATATCCAGTCCCTTTCTATGGTAGTTGTACATGGCGATACGATATTCCCTAAAGGAATTGTTCAAGAGGTTATCCACCAGCTCAAAACGGCTACGTTGCCCTGTTTCCTGACTCCAACCGGTAGAATTTGATCCTTGCGCCTGGGTTACAATATTCTGCGCTTGTCGATACATGTCGTCACCCCCTTCCAAAGAAAAAGTGTCTGCATCCAAACCAAGAATCACATAGACATAGTATGAAATCACAGCAACCAGATTGGAGCTAAATGCGTTCTCATTGTAAGCCAAAGGCTCGAATTCTTGATACTGAAAATTGAAAACGTCATCTTTATAATTGAAGATGGGGCTCTCATAGGATGTGTTATATACAGGTCTTGAGGATTGAATTTGGATGTTTGCTTCGAAACGATCCGATTCATATTGTGTGACCGTAATGAACATTCGGGCATTTACCCTTTCATTTTCACGATAGGTGCGGTTGGTCCATTTGTTCCTATTCACAAAATCATTAAGTGATCGCTCAAGGGTTCTGAAAATCTGCTGGTTGGTCTGGCTAACCTGGTCGGAATTTACGGTGATGGTGCAATTCAATTCCTGAGCAAGAGCTGCTTGCCAAAATGAGAGAAAAAAAGCGAAAATTAATAGGTTACGCATGGATTCTGGCGATGATTTCATTCCAAATATCCGAAGCTACTTCGGGCTTCGTCTTCAAACCAAACGTTTTTATATCCAAATTCTTATCAATAAAGGTGATTTTATTGGTACTTCCACCAAAGCCGGCACCATCGTCTTTTAAAGAGTTAAGAATAATGGCATCCAGATTTTTGCGCTTAAGTTTTCCTTTGGCATTTTCCAGTTCGTTTTCGGTTTCCAAGGCAAACCCGACCAAAAACTGATTTTTCTTTTTCTCCCCTAATGAGAACAGGATATCTGGATTACGCTCCAACTCAATTTTTAAATCTCCTTCTTTCTTTTTGATTTTCTCCTTAGCTACCTGTTTTGGGCGATAATCGGCTACGGCAGCAGCAGCAATTGCAACGTCAACATCATCGTAATGCTTGTGGCACGCATCGAACATTTCCTGGGCCGAGGTTATACGAACTAAATCAATGCGGCCATCATCACTTACGCTCAAGTTGGTTGGACCGGAAACCAAGATTACCTCAGCTCCCAAGCTTGAGGCTTGTTTCGCCAACTCAAAGCCCATGGTTCCTGAAGACCGGTTACCCAAAAATCGAACAGGGTCAATGGCCTCATGTGTTGGACCTGCTGTAATCAATACTTTTTTTCCGCTTAAGGGAAGGTCTTTGGTCAAATCCTTTATAAGAAATTGCATTATGGCTTCAGGTTCTGCCATTCGACCCTCGCCATGCAATCCACTTGCCAATTCACCGGATTCAGCCGGAATCATGATGTTTCCGAAAGATTCCAATTTATCAAAGGACGTTTTGGTCGAAGGATGCTTGTACATATCCAAATCCATTGCCGGGGCAAAATAAACAGGACATTTTGCAGACAAATATGTTGCCATCAAAAGGTTGTCACAGGTACCATGTGCCATTTTTGAAAGTGTATTGGCCGTGGCCGGTGCAATTATCATCATATCGGCCCACAGCCCTAACTCAACATGGTTGTTCCAAGATAAACTACCGTCTTCTTGGTTGACAAAATCCATCAAAACCGGATTCTTCGAGAGCGTGGATAGTGTAAGTGGGGAAACAAAAGAGCTGGCACTTTGGGTCATTACTACCTTGACCTGAGCACCAGCTTTTATCAAAAGCCTAACGAGAAATGTTGTCTTATATGCGGCAATTCCTCCGGTAATGCCCAAAAGGATGTTTTTACCGCTAAGCATTTCTTAGGCGTCTTTCTCTGTGTTTCTGTAATAGATTTTATCTTCCAACCATTCTAATACGGCCAAGGCATGAGGTTTTGGAAGCTTTTCGTAAAACTTGGAAACTTCAATCTGCTCCTTGTTCTCAAAAACCTCTTCCAAGCTGTCGCTATAAGTAGCGAACTCCTCCAACTTCTCCAACAATTCCTTTTTGATCTCAGAATTGATTTGGATAGCACGTTTTGAAGCTATTGAGATAGCCTCATAAATGTTATTGGTTTTTTCATCGAACTCATTTCTGTTATGGGTAACAGTAGAAACGGGTGCTTTGGTATTTTTCAAATCTTGCATGGATGCGTGTTTAAACTATTATTTGGAATTGGCATATTCGCCTAATTCCTTTTGGATTTTTTCAGATAAATTATCTGCTTTCTTTTTGAATTTTGTGTCTGGGTAGTAGCGCAGCAGCGTGTTGTAAGCCGCTTGGGCTTCTTCAAGACGTTCTTTTTTTCTTTCCTCCACACTGTTCATCGCCAAATTTGTGGTGGCCTCAATCTTATAATACAATGCTTCCTCTCTATAGATGGAACCCGGGTTATCAGAAATAAAATTATCCAAGGCCGTAATTGCGGAAACCAAAATCGGGTAGTTGAACACGCCCAATTTATTGAACTGCTTCGCAATTTCCAGCTGCTTTTTTTCCTTTTTGGCTGTAAGCTCTTTGGCCATTGCATTGGCTTCATCAAAAAACTCTGATTCAGGGTAAGTATTGATAAAGGATTGCAACTTTACTAAAGCCTTATCCGTATCGGTCTGGTCCAACGAGTATGCCGGTGAAAGCTTATAGTAACTTTTAGCTCCTAAAAATGTGGCTTCTTGAATCTTTCCACTCCTAGGATATGATTTGATAAAACGCTCAAATTGATATCCTGCTAAATAATAATCCTTTGTTTTGAAATAGGTATCCGCAAAAAAGAACATCACCCGCTCACCTTGTGGCTTGCCCACATAGCGAGGTGCAATTTGCTCATAAAGCCTTTTAGCTCTTTTGAAATCTCCCGAATCGTAATATTTTTGGGCTAAATCATACTTGGCCTTAACATCCTCGTTTTTAAGTACTTTTTGGTACTCGTTGCAGGACGAAAAGACAAATGCTACTAAAAGTAATAGGAATACGGACCTCATTCTCAAAAATATTTTGCAAAATTAGTGATAATCACCGGATATAAAAAATGGAATAATCACCGAAAATAAGGGCAAGATCCTGCTTCCGCTAAGGTTTTAGCGAACATTTAACATGCTTTACGCGTAAACCTTGTTGAACGACTTAAGAAAATCCACGATTTTGGTCTTTAACTGAGGGGTCGCTTCGACCAATGGCAATCTCACCACTGCACTTCCCAATCCCAGGGATTCGAATATGCTTTTGATACCGGCAGGATTTCCTTCTTCAAAAATCAACTGCATAAGCGGTTGCAAAGCATGATGCAATTGATAAGCTTCATCAGAGCCATTGTTAATCCCTAACTGGATCATTTTGGAGAAAGAATTGGGCAATCCTTGTCCCAAGACGGAAATAACCCCGGACCCTCCGGCCAAAACTGTTGGCAGGGCGGTAAAATCATCTCCGGAAATCACCATGAAATCCTCTGGTTTGTCCTTCAGGATCTTATCGATTTGAATCATATCCCCACAAGCTTCTTTAATCGCCACAATATTGTCGAAATCCCTGGCTAAACGAAGGGTAGTCTCGGGCAGCATATTGCTTCCAGTTCTCGCAGGAACATTGTACATGACAATAGGTTTTGGTGAGGCAATTGCCAAGGCTTTGAAATGTTGGTAAATCCCTTCTTGAGTGGGCCTATTGTAATATGGGGAAACTGAAAGAACAGCATCAAAATCAGACAAATCTGTCTGTGTAAGTTCTTCAACAACAGCTGCAGTGTTGTTTCCTCCTACTCCAACAACTAATGGCAATCTTCCTGCATTGGTGCGCACAATGACATCGATAACCAGCTGTTTATCTGCTTTGGAAAGCGTTGCTGATTCAGCTGTGGTTCCCAGCGCTACCAAATAATCGATCCCGCCTTGTACACAGTGTTCAACAATGCGCTCAAGAGCCTGCACGTCTACCGAAAAATCTTTGTTGAATGGCGTGACCAACGCAACGCCTGTTCCTACCAATTGTTCCATCACAATTCTTTTAAAACCTTTAAATACTTTTTTAGTTCGCTCTTAAACATCTTAAAATCTGCTAGGTTCGTATTTAGGATCAAATCGTTAATTTTTGGGTCCAAGGACCCAAAACCCACTTTTATTCTTGCCGAGGTTTTCACCGACAGCAACTTCATCATCAGATTGTCCTCTTCATAATAGTTTATCAGCATATCATATTCCCTTCCCAAAAACTCAAGTACGTATCCGTTTTCTATTACACCCTTCCATCCAAGGTCCTTATCCGAATATATTTGGATGGCATAGGGCGAGTTCTTGTCATATTCCCGCTTGTAGCCGATAATTTTAATTGCATTGGGTCTTAATGAAAAATCGTCGATAAGCTCGTAAAACAACTCCGCGTTCTGGAAGTTATCAACATCCACAATACACCCAATACTGGTAATCCCTTGGTCCCTAGCGACCGTTTTAGGAGGCTTTTCCATTTCCTCCCTTAAATATTTAAGACCTGATTTAACCTTAAATTTATCCTGGAACCCTTTTAAAAACATATTTTTTATGCATTTTTACAAAGGTAATTATTCCATCAAGATTACTTTACAAAGATAAGTACGTGTATATTTTAAAATTAAAACAATTTGTTGCATTCGTAACTTTTTGTTTGTTCATCTCCTGTCAGCAAGAGAAAGGACAGCTTTCAAAAATTCAAGGAAAACAATTAAAAATTGATACTTCTTTAGTTGGGGTCGATTCTATTACAAGCTATATAGCTCCTTTTAAGAATCGTATCAATGAGGTTTTGGACAGCACGCTGGCCTACGCACCTGAGACCATTCAATTGGATGATGCCGAACACAATACCTCCATGGGGAATTTAATGGCAGATATTATTCTCGAAGAAACTGGCCCACTTTTTAAAAAACAAACAGGGAAGGACCTGGACTTTGTTGTATTGAACCGAGGCGGTATCCGAACTATTATTTCCAAAGGAAATGTCAGTGCTAGAAATGCCTATGAAATCATGCCCTTTGAAAACTATATTGCAGTGGTGGAGTTAAGCGGAACTGCGGTAAGGGAACTCATTTCATATTTAATCAATGCCACCAGGGCGCATCCTATCGCTGGCATACAGATTATCTTGAACAAAAAAGGGGAACTGGAATCCGTAGATATTCAAGGAAGTCCTTTTGATGAAAGCCGCAATTATTACATCGCCACCTCTGACTATCTTGTGCAAGGTGGTCCCAGTATCGGGTTCTTTGACGAAATGGTGGATGTGACGGATACCGGTTATTTGGTGCGTAATGCAATCATTGACCATTTTAAGAAGATTGATACCGTAACAGCTTCGGTTGACAACAGATTCATTCAACTCAAATAAATGAAACGCAGGGATTTTCTACGAAATACAGCAGCCACTTCAACTTTTATCGGTCTAGGTGGATTGAGCCTTAATTCCTGTAAGGGATTTGGTACAAGACAGATTACCATATTGCATACCAACGATGTCCACAGTCACATAGATCCATTTCCGAGTTCCCATTCGAGATATGCCAACCTCGGTGGAGTTGCCCGTAGGGCCAGTCTGGTACAACAGATACGGAATGAAAACCCAAATACCTTGTTGTTTGATGCAGGAGATATTTTTCAGGGCACCCCGTATTTTAATTTTTATGGAGGTGAATTGGAATTTAAGTTGATGAGCAAGCTCAAGTATGATGCCGCCACCATTGGCAACCATGACTTTGACAATGGAATCGATGGATTGTTGGCGCAAGTGCCGAATGCAACCTTCGAATTGTTGTCGGCCAATTATGATTTTTCCAATACCGTAATGAATGGTTTTGTAAAGCCTTATAAAACCTATCTTATGGATGGAATCAAAATTGGGGTTTACGGTATAGGAATCAAATTGGATGGTTTGGTGACGAAACGTCTTTACAAGGAAACGGAATACCTAAATCCCTACGAAATTGCCTTGGATACCGAACGAATACTAAAAGAAGAGGAACGTTGTGACCTAATCGTCTGCCTCTCCCATTTGGGATACGACTATGAAAATCCCAATAGACCTTCCGACACGCAACTGGCCCAGCGCACCTATCATACAGACCTGATTATTGGGGGACATACCCATACTTTTTTGGATAAACCCGATGTTCATTCCAACCTAAATGGAAATTCCGTATTGGTCAATCAAGTTGGGGCCTATGGCATTAACTTAGGAAGGATTGATTTCTATTTTGACCCAGACAAAAATGCCGCGGCCAATGGGGTGAGCATAGCGGTTTAGATAATAATCACCTCATTGTTGCCATCATAGGTATAGCAATGGATAGAAAATTTTATTTGTGCTTTGTCTCCTAATTAATCTAAAAGCAAATTTGTCCTGCTTGTAAACCATTGTCCATGATAGTCCATCCCGAATTATTAATCAACATGTTTCGCGCATCAACGGCTATACATAAATACTCCAGGTTATCGGATCGAAGCGAAATAACATTTGTTGGGTTTTGATCCGCCCAACCGATTAGGGTGTCAGAATAATTTTGAGCGGACAGCCCAGAATAGGCAAGCATGAAAGACATGTTACTTACATTACTGATATCCCAAGCACCTAAGTCCTGATCAAACATATCTGCTGAAAAAAACATTCGGCTCATATCAGTTACATTGGAGGTATCCCAATTACCAATGTCCGCATTAAATGAATTGGCGTAAAAAAACATTTCACTCATATTAGTTACATTGGAGGTATTCCAATTGCTAATGTCCGCATTAAATGAATCCGCGCTGCTAAACATTTCACTCATATCCGTCACTTGTGCGGTATCCCAGCTTCCGATATCTTGGTTAAATTGAGAATTTGAGGCAAACATAGAACTCATATCGGTCACATTTCCTGTATCCCACTCGCCTATATCTTGATCAAAGCTCGTATGCATAAACATGCTTGACATATTGGTCACATTTTCCGTGTTCCAGTTTCCGATATCTTGGTTAAAGCTGGAATTCCCAAACATGTTTGACATATTGGTCACATTGGAAGTGTCCCAATTCCCAATATTACCATTGAACAAAGTAGCAGCTAGAAATGTTCTATACATGCTTTCGACATTACTCAAATTGGGGGTGTCATTTGCGTCGTATTCGGCTAGACTTGTACAAAAAGTAAACGCGCTTTCAAAACTTTGCCATGATATTTCACCCCATTGTTCTATGCCTATCAAAGCCGTTCGAGAGGCACTCAATTCATCATCTAGTGCATTGAACATTCGAATGGCTGGAAAATTACCTACAATGGCAACTGAATAGGTCCCTGCCGATTCATAAATATGTGATGGGAATGCTTGCAGGTCCGAGAAGTTTTCCTCGGCGCTTCCATCACCCCAATCGATGGTAAAGTCATATCCAAAATCGTTATTGGTGCCAATAACCAACTCAAACCCATCAGAAGGTATTTGCCATTTGGTCTTAAAAGATGCAGGGTCATTTAAAAGATCGCCTATTACATTAGCAACTTCAACGGTTACCGTGGCCTCCACGGCTTCATTTACACCATTGTTCACAGCAATGGTTAACTGGTGTTCAGTATTGGTTTCAAAGTCCAATGCCTGTCCTGTGGCTAAACTAAGTTGTCCGTCTTCGGTAATCTCAAACAAATCATTGTCATTAAGCGCAATGGAATACGTCAAGTTTCCGCCAAAATCTTGGGCTACAACTGTTCCTATGATCTCTGTATCAGCAATGTCTTCAGTGGCCACAAAGATTTGATCCTCCATTATTGGGGGTTCGATTACATCAAGCACCATAACGGTAACCAGATTAAAGAACTCACCCTTCCCATCGGTAACACGTACCGTAATTTGATGTTGTGTTGCAGTCTCATAATCCAATTGTTTGCCTTGGTCAAGACGCAACTCACCAGAACTGGAGAGTTGAAATAGATTGGACTGATCCATTGCCAGCCTGAAGTTCAAAACGTCTCCATTTGGATCCTCTGCGATAACGTTTCCTATAAGTTCTGTATCGGAAATATCTTCAGCGACTTCAATCGTATGAGGGTAAAAAGCAGGTATACCCCTTGTGTATTGTTCTTCTTCATTACTGCAAGAGAGCAGTATAAGCATGAAAAAGAAGCTGTAAGCACCTTTCCTAAATTCCATCTTCTTCAATTTTTAGCTTAGAATATCCGTATTAATGTGGCTGTGATATCTCATAAATTGACGGATGTGGTATTTGGATTGATGCCTAATGCGCTAAGTCAGTACCCAATTTCTTTTTTGATCGAGACAAAAATGCCCTTGACAATGGGGAAACATAGCCCTATTGTTACCATTCATAGTTTATAGCGGCCATTCCATACAAAATTTGGGTTGAATATGATATTTCGCTCACTTTTTCTGTAAGAATTTATTACCTTGATAAGGCAACCTCTATCTAAAATCAAATGGCTATCAAACTAAGTGAAATTGAACTATATATGGGACCCCAACAATTAGGAGGTCCAGATAATCTAAAACAAACAATACTCGACTTTATTAATGGTGCCAAAAGAAGTTTGGACATAGCTGTTCAAGAATTGGACGACATTGATATCGCCCAAGCCATAATAGACGCTAAAAAAAGAACTTATCTGACCAGCACTGGAAAAACAAGATTGCTCACTGTCGGAATTATTCTGGAAGGGGATTACCTTCACGCCAACAAACCGCAAATAGATCCGTTCACACCAACAGGTTCTTTAGAACCCAACAGAAAAATCATAAATGCGCTATATCGAAGCGCCGTCAGTCTAAAGACCGACTACAATGGAAAAATATTCCATCAAAAATTTGTCATCCGTGATGGCAAAGAGGTATTAACGGGGTCCACGAACTTCACGGTAACCGGTACTTCCAAAAACCTGAACCATCTTGCGATCATACGAAACGAAAAGGTCGTGAAAGCCTATAAAAAAGAATATCGCGAAATGCTCGCCGGAAAGTTCGGAAAACGCTCCGACACCACGGAAAAACCTATCGAAGATAGATCAGATGGCGTGCGATTAAAACCATTGTTTGCGCCCAATCACAGTCCAGAAATGGAAATTATGAAGCAAATGGCAAAGGCAAAGGACCGTGTAGATTTTGCCATTTTTACCTTTTCCGAAAGTTCAGGTATAGATGACCAAATGAATGTGGTCGCAAATGCAAATATTAAGGTATCCGGATTGATCAATGGGGACCAAAAAAACCAAGCGTGGTCCGCTTCGCACAATCTAGATCCAAAGGTGGATATTCTGTTCACCAAAAAAGGGCAAAACGGTTTGGGAAAACTGCACCATAAGCTTATGGTTGTGGATAAGAAAGTGGTCATCATAGGCAGTTTTAATTATACAGATCCGGCCAATCGCTTAAATGATGAAAACATTATAGTCATTGGTGATTTGGATGAAACCTCAACTACAGGGAAACAAAATCAGTCCAAACTTGGAGAATTTGCCTTTAAAGAGATAGAACGTATCCAATCACAGTTTACCTAAAATAAGGTGCTGTTTTACTTGAAAACCAATGGGGAGCGATTAATCACCGCCTTCAAATTTGAAGAACAATCGGACAAGAAAAACAGTCCTATTACAAATAGAAGATTGATGATGATGGGGAATTTCATTTGTGCTGATTGCCATACCTTTAAGTAGAAACGCTTGACCATTCAACGAAAAAAATCCCTTATCGAAAAAAACAATTGAATTTACTTGTTAATTTTTTAACATTTTTTGTACATTGTGTGCATTCCTTAACACAAACATTACTATATGAAAGAAAAGACTATTACCCCACAAACCCAACCATTATCTATAATACTTGCCTTCTTTTTCACTTTGTTCCTTGCCTTATTTTCGTTCGGGCAAAGTGAGTATGAATTACCAGGCCCAATAAGCCAGCTGACCGTTAACGAAAAGGGAGAGATTGCTTGCAACATTCATACAAGCGATGCGGTGGCTGTTGGTCATCACCAGATGGGAAGTGCAAAGAATGGACTTCAGATGAACGGGGCCCAAAAAGTAGCCTCATCCTCTAAAAAGACGCCAAGTGGCGCTACCATTTTTGTTGACTATTTCAATTTTGACCCAACCTTTCCAAATGAGGATTTTGTCATCGCTGCCACAGCATTTCAATCTGCCGTGGATGCCTGGGCGGCAAATCTATCTTCGGATACACCAATTTTTGTAGCCGCGGTTTTCCAGCAATTAGATCCGGGAGTTTTGGGTTCTGCAGGACCAACAAGAATTTATGCCAATTCACCAGGTCTTGAGCGAAACACATGGTATGGTAACGCTCTCGCTGACAAACTTAGCGGAGAAGATTTGGGACCCGGACTTTATGACATTGTAGCCAATTTCAGTACGGTATTCCCTAATTGGTACTATGGAACCGATGGAAATACCCCTCCTGGCGACTTTGATTTTAAGACCGTTGTGCTGCACGAACTAGGCCACGGGCTCGGATTTTTCGGATCTATGTTTGTTGACAATGCATCAGGTATTGGTGATTATGGCTTCGGCATTCCGAATCCTGTTTTTCCAGCAATCTACGATCGTTTGGCAAATTCCTCTGATGGGAAATCCATCCTTAAGGAAAACAGATATGGTAATTTTACCACAGAACTTGGTGATGTGCTATTATCTGGCCCATTAACAGCAAAAGGGCCAAGAATCAAAAAAGCAACACAGGGAAAAGGTGCTCAATTATTTACCATTCTTGATTCGGAAATCTTTGGAGACATTCCAGGTTTGACTGATTTATGGTTACCTGGATCCAGTTATTCACATCTTGATTTTGTAACCTATGCTGGAGGTCCCAACGGATTGATGGTTCCATTTTTATTTAGGGGACTTTCCTTTGCAGGACCCGATAATATTGTGCTTTCCATATTTGATGATATGGGATGGAATGGTCAAGTAAATAGAGAAGTTATGGAAGATCGGAGCAATGATGGCAACGGCGGTGACGATCCATTGGCAGAAGCCCAAAATGTAGTATCGCTCTACCCTAACCCTTTTACCTCCAATGTTAATATTACACTAGCCGAAGGCAGAACTATAAAAAAAGCCTCTATTTCTGATTTTGCAGGAAGCCTATATTCAGTGCCTAACGGAAAAATAAGAGGTGGAAGTGACGCATCCATCGATCTTTCAAATTTTAGAGGTAGGTCTGGACTATATTTTCTACAATTGACCTACGATGACAATAGCTCTGAAGTAGTTAAAATTTTTAAGCAGTAACTCAAATAAACTAGCTGATAGAGAAGTGCCGGGTATTTGCCCGGCATTTTTTTATTTGTTGATTACATATTCAACCATTTGCCGTAGTTCCTCTTCCAAGGTTAGATTCGGAAATGGCCTTCCAGCTTGCCTGTACCAATAGCCCGCATTCCATTCGTCTCCCTCCTTGCGATGTAGATAGGCATGAATCCAATTGCCCATAGTATTGTGGATATCCTGGGCGATATCATGAGAAGCATTCCAATTTCCTTTGGCATCCCACCAAAGTGATTGCAGCTCCAGTGTCCAACTCACAGGAGGTTGTTGTAGGCTTAGCGTTTCTTTGAAAGCATTAAAATCGGATGGAATCATGCTACAAATTTAGGGACGAAGCCAAACATCTGGATTCAGATAGAACATTTTTTTCCAACCCTGAATGACTTCCGAATCCCATAAATGAAAGTACGGAAATGGGGTTGTAATGGCATAATGTAAATGTGGGGGCTTTCCTTTGGCATTTCCGGTATTACCGACAGTGCCCAAAACCGAACTTCTTTTAACCGGTTTTAGTGGGAAAGTATGTATCTCATCTAGGTGTGCATAGTAATGAAATCGCCATTTTGGCCCAAGGACCATCACAGATTTACCTCCTTTACCACCATCATAGGTGTAAACAACGATACCATTGGTGGATGCAATTACCGGAGTCCCTTTCTCGGCAAAAATATCAATTCCCTTATGTGTTATGGAGCTTCCCCACGGATATGCCCAGAATGACTTTTTGTCCCAACTGTTCACATTTGCCCCTTCAACGGGGATGACCATGGATTGGGGTAACAAAAAACCTATGAAAAGAACAAGCAGTGGAAGCCAAAACCACCTCTTGAAGTATCTATAGCGTACTAAAAATGCAAAGCTTGAAAGCAGAAAATACCAAAAACGCCTGGTGGTATTGGTTATCATGCTTCAATTTTGGACATAAATTCCTGCTCCGATATAATGGGAACACCTAAGTTTTCTGCCTTGGTCTTCTTGCTGGGCCCCATATTGGCTCCGGCTACCAAAAAACTTGTTTTCGACGAGATGGATGAGGCAACCTTGCCCCCATTGTCCTCAATCAGCTTTTTCAACTCAGTACGCCCTATAGATTCAAATACGCCTGAAACCACAAAAGTTTGCCCTTTTAATTTATCGGATTGATTTTCCAGTTGTTCTTCCGAAAGTGAAAATTGCAGTCCAAACGATTTTAGCCGTTCCACTATCCCAACGTTGGTCGGATTGGCAAAAAACTGTACCACACTTTCGGCAATTCGTTCACCTATTTCGTCCACACTAACCAGTTCTTCCTGAGATGCGACCATCAAGGCATCAATGTTTTTATAGGCCTTTGCCAACTTTTTTGCCACCGTTTCGCCAACATATCGGATTCCCAACGCAAAAAGTACCCTTTCAAACGGTATGGCCTTTGAAGCTTCTACTCCATTGACCAAATTTTCAGCTGATTTTTCCGCCATTCGTTCCAACGGCATTACGTGTTCCTTTGTCAACACAAACAAATCAGCATAATTGGTAATCAGACCTTCTTTGAACAATAATTCCACAGTTTCACTACCCATACCCTCAATATCCATGGCCTTCCGCGATATGAAATGCTGAATGCGTCCCGTGATTTGAGGTGGACAACCTGTATCGTTAGGGCAGAAATGCTGTGCCTCGCCTTCATTTCGAATCAATTCCGTACCGCATTCTGGACAATGCCCAATATATTTTGTGGGATTGGAAGTGGCTGATCGTTTTGTGAAATCCACCGCAATAATTTTCGGAATGATTTCTCCCCCTTTTTCAACAAAAACCGTGTCACCTTCCCGGATATCCAATTTTTCAATCTGATCGGCATTGTGCAAGGAGGCCCTTTTTACCGTAGTGCCAGCCAAAAGTACCGGTTCAAGATTTGCAACAGGGGTTATGGCTCCAGTTCGTCCCACCTGATAGGTTATCTCATTTAAAACGGTAGATACTTGTTCCGCTTTGAATTTATAGGCCATTGCCCATCGAGGAGCTTTGGCGGTATACCCCAACTCCTCTTGGTATCGGAGGCTATTTACTTTTATGACGACACCATCAGTTTCATAGGGGAGATCATGTCGATGCACATCCCAATGCTCAACAAACTGCATTACCTCATCTGTTGTTTTGCACAATTTGTTCACGGTAGGCACTTTAAATCCCCAGGAGCGCGCTTTATCCAAAACTTCGTACTGCGAGGTGACATCAAGGTTTTTACCCATAATGCTATACAACAAACATTCTAGGGGACGCTCGGCAACCAACGCACTGTCCTGTAACTTTAAACTTCCGGAGGCTGTATTTCTTGGATTCATATAGGCCTCTTCGCCATTGGCAATTCGCTCTTGGTTCATTTTGGCAAATCCTTCCAAAGTCAAAATAATTTCACCACGGATATCAAATTTAGGCGGGTAGTCACCTTTTAATTGTAAAGGGACCGATTTTATGGTCTTGATATTTGTGGTGACATCATCTCCTTGATACCCATCACCTCGGGTAACCGCTCTTACCAATTTTCCTTCCTCATAGGTCAAGCTGATGGAAGCTCCGTCATATTTCAATTCGCAGGTGTATTCAACCGGAACATCGCCCAAAATGCGCTGGATTCGTCTTTCCCAATCCTCCAAGTCATCTTTAGAATAGGAATTGTCCAATGAATACATTCGATGTTCATGTTGAATGGTCTCAAAGTTTTTTGTGACCGCACCTCCAACCCTTAAAGTTGGTGAGGTTTCATCATAAAACTCGGGGTGTTCTTCCTCCAGCTTTTGAAGCTCCTTTAGTTTAATATCGAATTCATAATCTGAAATCGTGGGATTATCCAACACATAATAATTGTGGTTATGTCCCCTTAGTTCATCCCTTAGGGATGTTATTTTTTCTTGGATGGTCATGGTTTCTTTCCTTTGAGCATTCTATCGTTTCCAAAAAGGTCTTTGCGGAGTTCAATTTCCAAAAAATTATGCGCTTCTAAAAGTGCTTTTGTACCATTTCCCAAATATTGATTGATTTCGAAGAATAAGTACCCGTTATTCTTCAAATTATGCTGAGCGAACCGGGTTATCGCCCGATAAAAAACAAAGGCGTCATCATCTGGGACAAAGAGAGCCAAATTAGGTTCGTAATCCACCACATTTTTCTTCATTTGCTCTTTTTCCTGTTCTCTCACATACGGTGGGTTGGACACGATAATGTCAAACTGCAATCCGAAATCTAGTTTTGGGTCTAGAATGTCATGTGCTAAAAAAGTGACTTCAGCATCATTCAGTGTGGCATTTTTACTGGCAACTTGCAAGGCTTTTTCCGAGACATCAACAGCATACACTTTTGCATTGGGTAAATGTTTGGCCAAGGCGATAGCTATACATCCGCTGCCGGTTCCGATATCGAGAATTTGTAAAGCGTGGTCATTGAGCGGAGTCGAAATGACACTTCGGCTACGCTCAGTGTCCAAAATCCATTGTACAAGTTCTTCGGTTTCGGGTCTTGGAATGAGTACATTTTCATCGACACGAAACTCCAAATCCATAAAGTGGGTCTTACCTAATATATATTGTATAGGTTTTTCTTTTTTTAGCTCCGATAAGGCTTCAAAAAGGAGCTGTTCTTCTTCTTTAGTCAGTGTCAGGTCGGGTTGAAGCGCCAAAACAAAGCGTTCCAAACCTAAATAATGTTCTATTGCCAGGTAGAAAAAGGCATCAACCTCTTCCGCAGGAAAGATTTCATCCAACTCATGGTGAAAAATATTTTTGATATCCCTTAACAGCACCCTACAGTTTTTTAAGCATCCAAACAGGGCAGGCGTAATGACCGGTATCCCCAAGTCTGGCATCTAAATACTCAAAGCCCTGCTTGTTGTATAATTTTTGAGCGGCTTTCATATACGGCATAGTTTCAAGATAGCACTGTTCAAATCCAAATTCCTTTGCTTTTTCCATACAAATGGAAATCAATTTTGCGCCAACTCCTTTTCCCCTTGCATCTGGAGAAACATACATTTTTTGAAGCTCACAGATATTTCCTTTATAATTTTCCAATTGTGCTACCCCGGCGCATCCTATAAGCTGTCCTTCATCTTCCACGACATAATAAACTGCACGGGGAACATTGTATGTTTCATACATATCATCAAGTGCCTTATCGGCATAGGCCGAGCCTACTTTGGGCACACCCATTTCCAATAAAATCTCTCGAATTAATTCGGCCACCCGCTCATTGTCCCCGGGGGTTATTTCCCGAATAACAACATCACCCATATTGTATTTTATTATCCTATTTTTGCTAGGTGAAGATACATGAAAAATACATGTTGCGGTGCATCCAATTGGGCAAAAAAGGACTTGGAAGTACTGCACCGAATCCCATGGTTGGAAGCGTTATCGTGTATCAGAACAAAGTTATTGGTGAAGGCTTTACAAGTCCCTATGGAGGTAATCACGCCGAAGTCAATGCCATTCATTCGGTGAAGGATAAGTCCCTTCTCTCCAAGTCGACCTTATTTGTAACATTGGAACCCTGCAGTCACTATGGCAAGACACCTCCTTGTGCCAATTTGATTATCGAAAACCAAATTCCGGAAGTGGTCATTGGGCTTAAAGACCCTCACTCCAAAGTGGCCGGAAAAGGCATCGAAAAACTGAAAACAGCTGGTGTAAAGGTAAGTATCGGTGTTTTGGAGAATGAATGTCGAGAACATCACCGACGATTTCTGGCTTTTCATGAAAAAAAACGACCTTACATCATTTTAAAATGGGCCGAAACCACTGATGGTTTTATAGCCCCTGAAGCATCAGAAAGGACGCAAAACCCAGAGCCTTTTTGGATTACAAATACATATTCCAAACAAATAGTGCATCAATGGCGAAGCGAGGAGCAGGCCATTTTGGTTGGAACCAATACCGTTTTAGAGGACAACCCCAAACTAACTACTAGAAATTGGAAGGGAAAAAGTCCAATAAGAGTGGTTTTGGACCAAAGCTTGAAGATTCCAAAAGAGTTTCATGTATTCGACAATAGTGTAAAAACCATTGTACTGACCGGGGTAACCGAGAAGTCAAAATACTTGGATGGTGTCGATTACGAGGTCATTGATTTCTCAAAGCCTTTGGCTTCCCAAATTTGCGCAGTACTTTATACCTATAATATAACCAGTGTATTGATCGAGGGTGGTTCCCAAACGCTTCAAACTTTCATAAACGAAGATTTATGGGACGAAGCCAGGGTATTTACAGGGGAATCTATTTTTAACAATGGAACATTGGCCCCAAAAATTTCTGAGGAACCAAAAGACAGCATTCATATTTTAACGGACACTTTATCCACTTATACCAATGATTAAGAACATTATTTTTGATTTCGGGGATATTTTCATTGATTTGGACAAACCCGCTACCGCTAGAGCTATGGAGAAATTCGGGTTTGAACAGTTGACTCCAGAACTTGATATTCTTTTCAAGGATTATGAAAAAGGACTCATTAGCTCGCCAAAGTTTTTAGAAGAGGTTTCCCGGTTTTTTCCAAATGTCAGTCAAAAAGAACTTGTTGATGCTTGGAACGCCGTCTTGAAGGACTTCCCTGATTCGCGTTTGGAATTTGTGGAAAAATTGGCCCGAGAAGGTAATTATCGTCTTTTCCTGTTGAGTAATACCAATGACATACATATTGAATATGTAAAAGAGGTAATGGGAAGCGAAAAATTTAATCGATTCAAAAATTCGTTTGAAACATTTCACCTGTCTTATGAGATGGGAATGCGAAAACCGGATGCAGAAATATTCGAATTCGTTCTGAATGCAGATAATCTTACAGCTTCGGAAACCCTCTTTATTGACGATACCAAGGAAAACACGGATGCAGCTTCAACTCTAGGAATTCAGGTTTGGAATCTACAGGTTGGCCAAGAAGATATTACTGAATTAAAGGCCCGACTATAAATGATCTACTTAATTCTAAGTGTTTTATGTACCAGTTGCCTGTTTGTCATCTTCAAACTTTTTGATGTTTACAAGATTCAAACATTGTACGCCATCGTGGTCAATTATGTTGTAGCCTGCACAGTCGGCCTTTTGCTTTCAGAAACTGATTTTCATTTTGAGGAAATGACCCAGAAATCATGGTTTTTGGGAGCCATTGCGTTGGGCATCTTCTTTATTCTGGTATTCAATCTGATGGCCAAAACATCCCAAGTTGCAGGAGTTTCAGTAGCTTCTGTGGCCACTAAAATGTCATTGGTGATTCCTGTGGTTCTTGGAGTGGTTCTTTATCAGGAAAAACTCTCTGGACTTCAAATTGTCGGTATTTTTTTGGCACTCGCAGCGGTGTATTTTGCTTCCATGAAAAATGGCGGTATGGAAATTTCCAGAAAAACACTGGTTTTGCCCCTATTGGTCTTTTTAGGGTCCGGAATCATCGATGCCAGCATCAAATACTTTGAAACCGAACATTTGGACCCTGAGGAAGTTTCCATTTTTTCAGCAATGCTCTTTGGATTTGCAGCTATTTCGGGGTTTTGTTTTATCGGTATTAAGGCGATAAAAAAACCGTTGAAATTGAACTTCAAAAATGTGGTTGGAGGGATATTCTTAGGTGTACCTAATTATTTTTCCATTTTCTTTTTACTGCGTGCGCTTCAAGAAGGGGGAATGG
Source organism: Flagellimonas sp. 2504JD4-2 (assembly GCF_053642935.1). Lineage (NCBI taxonomy): Bacteria > Pseudomonadati > Bacteroidota > Flavobacteriia > Flavobacteriales > Flavobacteriaceae > Flagellimonas > Flagellimonas sp. 2504JD4-2. Next base: position 115,238 of record NZ_JBSIOV010000002.1, read on the forward strand.
ACAGTGCCGCCATTTTCACCTTGAATAATGTGGCCATTGTAATGCTCACCACACTTTTGGGAATTCTTTTGTTTAAGGAGAGGATGAGTTTGAAGAATTGGGGAGGAATAGCACTAGCGGTGGCAAGTATAGTATTGGTAGCTTTATTTTAATGAAAGAGGATGTTTACAAAACACTTTTGAAGCCTTCCCCGGAGATGCTATTCAAGGATAGGAAAAGTAAATTCTTTGGCTATGCATTTCCAATTTCAAGCGAAAGCGACGTAAAACCAATCGTGGAAAGCTTGCGAAAAAAATATCATACTGCAAATCATGTCTGTTATGCCTGGCAATTGGGCACAAAAAAGACCTTGTATAGAGCCAATGACGACGGAGAGCCTAATAATTCCGCAGGAATGCCAATTTATGGCCAGATCCAATCCTTTGAGGTGACAAATGTGCTTGTTGCTGTCGTTAGAATCTTTGGTGGCATAAAGCTCGGAGTCGGCGGATTAATTCAAGCCTATCGCACTGCAGCCCAAATGGCACTCGAGGATGCGACCATCATAGAGAAAATTGTAGAAACCCACTTTACCCTTCTTTATGACTATCCCGAAATGGACAAAGTAATGCGCACCATTAAACAAAAGGGAATTACAATTGTTTCACAAAAAATGGAATTGAAATGCGAATTGGTCATTTCGGTACGTGAAAGCGAGGCAGAATCAATCTTCCAAATCTTTGAAGAGATGCAGGGCGTGGAGATTAAGGTAAAAGAGTGAACTAGTAGGATGGTGTATACCAAACTAATAAATCGTAATACTTTACTCCAACATCAGACACCAGACATCAGAAATCAGATTTTAGAATTCGGAAATCAGAAATTAGAAATCAGAAAACCAGTTTTTCCAAGATGTCTTGCGGACATTTCATGGGTTTATTGGTTTTCTTATCCATAAATGCCAAAACGGTATTGGCAGTGGCCAATAATTCGTTTCTCTCATTATAAATTTTGTAGTCAAATTCAATCTTGACCAACGGAGGTTTTTTAATTGTGGTCTCCACTGTAAGTAGGTCGTCGAACAGCGCGGATTTTTTATAATTAACTTGTAAGGAAATTACAGGGAGTATGATACCATTTTCCTCCATCCTACGATACGAGGTTCCAATACTCCTTAACCACTCAATCCTTCCCATTTCTAGATATTGTGCATAGTTGCCGTGGTGTACCACGCCCATCTGGTCGGTTTCAGCGTATCTCACGCGAAAAGAAAACAAATTTTGGCTCATATTTTAAGCGAAAAATTATATATTTAAAGTCTTGGTCATTCACTAGGGAACATGCGAAAAAAAAACAGAAAATTCAACGGTGAAATCATTTTTTTTTTCAAAGATTTGTTCACATATTTGTCGCTATCAAAAAACATCTGATACCCCCTCGGATGACTGAATCAAAAGCTTAAGGCTAACCAACAAAAACTAAGGAAAGACTTTTATGAGTGTTACTGCAAATTCCGTATGGAAAAACTGTTTGGCTTTTATCAAGGATAATATCCAACCGCAGGCATTCAAAACTTGGTTTGAACCTATTAAGCCTATCAAGTTAACCGACAAAGCGCTGAGCATTCAGGTTCCCAGTAAATTTTTCTACGAGTGGCTCGAAGAGCATTATGTGAAACTCTTAAAGGTTGCCTTGACCAAGGAGTTGGGCAACAACGCCAAATTGATATACATCATAAAGATGGAGAACAAGTACGGGAACAAAGAGCCGTTCACGGAGCAGATTCCAAGTTCCAATCGTACCGCTGTTGGTCCACAAGAGCTGGATGTGCCGATTACCTCTAAAAGTCCAGAGCTTAAGAATCCATTTGTAATTCCCGGTATTCGAAATATAAAGATTGAATCCCAGCTAAATCCAAACTATAATTTTGAGAACTTTTTAGAAGGTGATTCGAATCGTTTGGCACGTTCGGCAGGGATGGCAGTTGCGAACAAACCCGGAGGAACTTCCTTCAATCCCTTATTGGTTTTTGGAGGAGTAGGATTGGGCAAAACACATTTGGCACATGCCATTGGTGTCGAGATCAAGGATAAATATCCCGAAAAGACCGTCCTATATATTTCAGCGGAGAAATTCACACAACAGTATATTGAATCTGTAAAAAAGAATACTCGAAACGATTTTATCCATTTTTACCAACTCATCGATGTCCTTATCATAGATGACGTTCAGTTTTTATCCGGTAAATCTGGAACTCAAGATGTATTCTTCCATATATTCAACCACCTGCACCAAAACGGAAAGCAGGTGATCCTAACTTCTGACAAGGCTCCTGTAGATATGCAGGACATAGAGCAGCGCCTACTTTCCCGCTTTAAATGGGGATTGTCCGCAGAATTGCAAAGCCCAGATTATGAAACAAGGGTTTCCATCTTAAAAAACAAGCTATATCGAGATGGGGTTGAAATGCCAGAGGACATTATTGATCATGTGGCAAAGAATATCAAAACCAATATTCGGGAATTGGAAGGTGCCATTATCTCCTTGATCGCGCAATCATCGTTCAACAAACGAGAGGTCACTTTGGAATTGGCCCAACAAGTGGTCGAGAAATTTGTAAAGAATACAAAAAGAGAGGTTTCCATCGACTACATTCAAAAAGTGGTTTCCGATTATTTTGAAATGGATGTGGCCACTTTACAATCCAAAACCAGAAAAAGGCATATTGTACAGGCCCGACAGCTAGCTATGTTCTTTGCGAAAAAATTCACCAAGGCTTCCTTGGCAAGTATCGGTTCACAAATTGGAAAACGGGACCATGCTACAGTATTGCACGCTTGTAAAACAGTGGATAATCTTGCCGAAACCGATAAGCAGTTCAGAAAGTATATTGAGGATCTGAACAAAAAATTCTCCTAATATCATTTCATGAAAACCAAAGTTTTGATGATCTGCCTAGGTAACATATGCAGATCTCCTTTGGCAGAGGGCATTTTAAAATCAAAGGTTGATTCAACAAAGATTTTTGTGGATTCAGCAGGAACCGCAGGTTACCACGTAGGCAACCCTCCTGATGAACGTTCAATTGCGGTAGCCCGTAAATATGGAATCGACATAAGCTCGCAGAAATGCCGAAGATTTTCAGCTTCCGATTTTCAAGATTTTGATTACATCTACGCCATGGATAGGAGTAACTTTTCCAATATCGTACGGTTGGCCAGCGGTCGAGAGGACGAAAGAAAAGTCAGATTATTGTTGGACGAGGTGGATTTAGGGATAATCGAAGTGCCTGATCCTTATTACGGTGGTGCAGATGGATTTGAAAAAGTCTTTGAAATGGTCGACCTTGCATGCGAAGCTATTGCAAAAAGATTGAGATGAATGGAAGAAAATAAACCAAGTCTTGTTTCGGGAAAGGTCTACTTGATACCCACCGCCTTGGGTGATAATGCTCCTTTGGAAGTCCTCCCTATTTCTATAAAGAGAGCCATCGAAAACATTGACCATTATATTGTGGAAAATGAAAAAACAGCTCGAAGGTTCATAAAAAGAATAAGTCCCAGCAAGGCACAACCAAGCCTGCATATCGAAACTCTAAACAAGTTTACAGATTCGGCCATCATACCCAGTTATTTGGATCCCTGTATATCAGGACATAATATCGGCATTCTATCTGAAGCCGGTTGTCCTGGGATTGCAGACCCTGGAGCGGCAGTGGTAAAGGTTGCCCATGAAAAAAGAATCCAAGTGGTTCCCTTAATCGGGCCTTCTTCCATTTTAATGGCCATGATGTCGAGTGGAATGAATGGGCAAAATTTTGCTTTCAATGGCTATCTCCCCATCGATGCCAACGAGCGGAAAGCCATGATCAAAAGCTTGGAAAGGCTTTCCAAGGAAAAAGGACAGTCCCAGATATTTATGGAAACCCCTTATCGAAACGACAAACTGCTCAAGGAACTCACCAGAACCCTGCACAAAAGCACCCGATTGTGCATTGCTGCGGATATCACACTACCTACGGAATTCATTAAGACCAAAATTGTGCACGAGTGGAAGGAAATTGAACTTGACCTGAACAAGCGTCCCGCAATTTTCATCATTCAGGCATAAAAAAAGCCCGGAACATATTCCGGGCCTCTATCCAAATCGTAAAATAATTTACTTAAACTTTCGCGTTTCTTTTCTGCTGAATTGTTGAAATATCAAATCCAGCAAATTTTCTCATGTAGTACGAAATACTACTTCCATAGGCATCGGCCACATCACTCTGACCATAGGAGCGCAAATACTTTTTAACGTTCCCAGCACCAGCTAAATGAGCAGCTGCCAAAATACCGGATTCGGTTATCACCACACCTCGTATTCTCTTTCCATTAAAACGCTTGATGTCTCGTCGCAATATCCACTTGTTTCTAGCAATATTGGTTTCGAACGTTCTTTCTTGAAGTTTGGGGTCATTCAAAAAAGAATTGGCATCATAAACGCCCATCAGATTCAAGGTGCTCAATCCAAATTGGTACTTTCCTAGGTAACCTAATGTGTTGACCACACGGTACCTTCCTTGCGATTCTTTGAATGCAAGTGCTTCTTTAAAACCATTGTAGGCATTTCCTAAGTAGGGAGGTTTGACCATTGCATCTACCGTTACAATCGAATCTTGCGAAACGAAAGCCTGTACATTGGTCACAGCTTTTAACGAATCCGGGATATTATTATCCACATGCTTCGTTGCGGTATAAGAACCAAAGCTTGTTAAAATTACAATCATGGCAAGATGCAAAATAAAACTTATCCATCTTTTCATAACTCAAATTTTTAATGTCTCCAATTGCTCGAAAGCAATCAAATCAAATTTGGCCGGCAAATATAGGGGGAGACATTAGATTAACAAGGATAAAGCTCCTAAGATTTTCTTAAATAGGTCTCAAATTGCGTTAAATCGCTGAAAATTAACGACAAACTACACTATCTATATACTTTCTTAGCATTTAGCCATTTGACGTATTGCACCTTATTTCGGTTGTGTTGCACTAACGTTTTAGCGAAAATATGGTATCCAAAGTTGGAAACATCGGCTACGAAATAGAGATAATCGTGCTCTTCAGGGTTTAAAACAGCCTCAATGGAAGAAATGTCGGGCATAGTGATTGGTCCAGGAGGCACACCTGAGTATTTATAGGTGTTGTACGGGGATTCCATTTCCAAATCCCGATACAAAACACGTTTTATAATAGTGTCATAATTGCCCGTTTCTTTTTTTATCGCAAAAATCACCGTGGGGTCCGCTTGCAAAGGTATCCTTTTCTTTACCCGGTTTAGGTAAACACCTGCCACACGGGGTTTTTCGTCTGCTTTTACCGTTTCTTTTTGTACAACGGCTGCCAAGGAAATTACCTGCGTTGGGGTCAAATTCAGTACTTCAGCCTTCCCCAATCGCTCTGCATTCCAATACTTCTTATATTCTTTTAGCATTCTATCCCTAAAGTTCTGAGCGCTGGTATTCCAAAAAAACTCGTAGGTATTGGGCAGATACATGCATAATTTGGTATCCTGGTCAAATCCGGAGGCTTCCAAGAATTCTGTATCACTGAATGCATTCAGCAACGAAAGACTATCGGCTTCAATCTGGTTGGAAATCCTTCCTGCCAAGGTCTCCAATCGTTCTTGATTGTTGAATGAAACCTTTACCGGAATATTTTGGCTGCGAAGGGTATTGATAATCTCATTGTTGTTCATGCCCTTCCTGATGGCGTACTTCCCTCCTTTTATATTAGTGGAATAACCCTTCCTGTCAGCGACAGATTCAAAGGTTGAAACGTCCTTCAACAAAGGTTCCAGACTCTCTTTGACATCCGATAGGGAAGCATTGGAAGCAATATAAATATAGGCTTCGTCATTGCTGAATTGGGTGTTGGGACTAAAAATGGCGCTATAAATCTGATACACCACAAACCCACAGACCAAAAGACCCAAAATCGCTACGGCCCAAAGTATTTTCTTAAGATACACTTGAATTAATTTTTTGGAACATTATTTCGTTCTTGAAACCATTACTGGTCCGAATCCATTCCTTTTTTAAACCTATCCTTTCAAAACCGAGCTTTTCAAATAGATGGATACTGCGCTCGTTCTCTTCCAAAATATTGGCATATAATTGATGGAGATCTAAAATGGAAAAGGCATAATTGCATAGCAACGTTAAAGCTTCCGCTCCCCTGCCCTTGTTTCTGTCACCAGGTTTTGTTATTACGATTCCCACTCCAGCCCGTTTATTTTTTGGATCAAAATCGAACAGGTCAATCAGGCCGATGCAATTATCCTTGAGGTCACAGATACATAATCTTAACTGTTTTACATCATAAATGTCACGATGCGCATTGTCTAGATAAAGCCGGAGTACCTTTTTGGAATATGGTTTCAAGGTACCACTGATTTCCCAAATGGACGTATCGTTCTCCAGTTGATAAAGAAAGTCAAGGTCCTTGGGTTCCAAGGCCCTGAGATAAACTTGTTTTCCCTTTAAATCTAACATTCCACTTCACCTTTATAGACCTGCTTCGCTGGTCCTTTCAAAAATATGTTGGAGTACGAACCATTTTGTTGTTCAAAGCTAACCGACAAATTCCCTCCCGGCATATTTATTCTGACCGAATTGGAGTTTGTTTTTCCCATTTTATGCATGGCAATGGCCACTGCAGTAACGCCAGTTCCACATGAAAGTGTCTCATCCTCAACACCCCTTTCATAGGTGCGGGCATTAAAGGAGTCGTGATCGGCCTGCGAAACAAAATTAATGTTGCTCCCTGGCTTTCCGTACATTCCATAACGTAGTTTGGCTCCCACGTTCTTTACATCCACCTCTTCCAAGTTATCGACTAGCTGCACATGGTGGGGCGAACCGGTATCTAAAAAAGTATATGTTGCTTTTTCCTTTATTTCTTCAACATTCCCCATTTTTAGATTCACTTCGTCACCTTCAATCGTCGCATAGTGAAGTCCATCAATAGCGCTGAACGTGGTTTCCTTGCCTATCATTCCTAAAAAATGTGCAAAAGCAACGGCACATCTGCCTCCATTTCCGCATAGACTTTGGCTTGCATCAGAATTGTAATAGATCATATTGAAATCTGACTTTTCGTCATTTTCAACCAGGATAAGTCCGTCTGCACCTATGCCAAATCTTCTATCACACAGATCAACAATCAATTTGGTATTGTTTTTGGGAAAAACATCCTGGCGATTGTCAATAATGATGAAATCGTTGCCCGTTCCTTGATATTTGTAAAACTCTAGTACCATAATCGCTTACAAAGGAACAAATATAGGGTATTCTTTAAGGAATATTTTGTAGTTAAAAACGAGTTAAACCGACCAAGTCAAAAACGAATTCATTTAATTTTGTTGAATCAGAATGTTAAATTATTATTGAAATATGAAGAAAATAGCCAGTTTGTTCCTTGTATCGCTTTTTGCAGGGGCAATTACGTTAGGAGCATATAAATTATTTTTTGAAAAAGATACGTATCAAATTGTCGAATCAGCTGGGGAAACACCATTCCTTAGAACAAGCTCTTTGGCCACATCGGCTAAAGGTGCTGGAATCAATGAGGTTGATTTTACCATTGCGGCCGAAAAAACGGTAAACGCGGTGGTGCACGTTAAAAATTTGAGTGCAAGCAGAGGTAATAACAATCTTGCCGATTTCTTTTATGGGTTTGAACGCAAACAAACTCCTCAGATCGGGACCGGGTCAGGAGTAATTATCTCTCCTGACGGATTTATCGTTACCAATAATCATGTAATAGCCAATGCAAGTCAGTTGGAGGTTACCTTGAACAACAAAAAAACATATGAAGCAGAAGTTATTGGGGCGGATGCAAGTTCAGATATTGCACTTCTCAAAATTGATGTGGATAAACCACTACCTTACCTGGCTTTCGGTGATTCTGATAATGCCAAGGTAGGAGAATGGGTCTTGGCGGTTGGAAATCCATTTAGTTTGACCTCGACGGTAACGGCTGGAATAGTTAGCGCCAAAGCCAGATCATTAACGGTAGGACAACAGTCCTTTATTCAAACCGATGCCGCAGTAAACCCTGGAAACAGTGGTGGTGCCCTGGTCAATACCAATGGAGACCTTATTGGAATCAATACGGCAATCACATCCCAGACCGGATCTTACGTAGGGTATTCTTTTGCTGTACCTAGTAACATCGCCAAAAAAGTGGTCGAGGATATCATGGAATTTGGAAACGTACAGCGAGGGCTATTGGGAATCAGAGGAGGTGATCTTAATGCCCAAAGCGCAACTGAACTTGGACTAGATGAAATTGAAGGGGTTTACATCTCAGAAATTACCGAAGATTCGGGAGCTGAAGCTGCTGGATTGGTAAAAGGCGATGTAATCAAGAAAGTGGATGATATTAATGTGCGTAAATTTTCCGAATTAACCGGATACTTAAGGTCTAAGAGACCAGGTGATGTTATTAATGTGACCGTTGAACGTTTGGGTCAAAGGCTTACAAGAAAAGTTACCTTGAGAAAGGATCAGACTACTATTCTTCCTGCTACAGGTTTTACAGTTAAGAATCTATCTGATAAGGACAAGAGAACTTACGGAACCAAAAAAGGAGTAAAAATTATAGATGTTCCCCAAGGTTATGAAAGATATGGTCTTGAAAACAAAATCATCGTAGCCGTTGATGGAAACGAAATAGACAACATCGATGATGCGAAAGAACACTTTGGTGAAATCTCCAAATATGGACGAACCAGTTTTACCATGATCAATGAAAAAGGTGAAAAAGAACGCCTAATTCTGCAATAGGAACTCCAAAAACATAACAAAAATGGCACCTTAAACAAGGTGTCATTTTTTTTGCAACATTGTTTTACGAAAACGTTTGAAATATATAATTTTGCCGAAAATTTAAAGACACCTTCAACCAAAATCAATGAGTGATATTAAGTCTTACGAAAAGGAACTAGCTTTTCAAGCGGATAGAAGAAAAGCCACAACGGAATTCATTAAAATAATTAGTGATCTGTGGTATGACAAAGCCATAGAAGTAGTGCTTTTCAAAAATCAAATTATTGATAAAAATGTCAGTGACATTATCAACCTGCATGAGTATGCCGGGGAGTTTGTGCAAAAACCGATCTCCATATTTGACTCTGTTGAAATTTTAAGGGCCATTAACGATATAAGCCTTCCTCCAGCCAAATTGGATATTGGTAAGTTGACTTATGAATATCACTCAGATGATAATAACCATTTAAATGTCAAGGCCTTTGTCTTGGAAAAATTGAAGGATGCCCAGTCTTCCAAAGAAATCAAGCCAAAAGATGTGGTCTTATATGGTTTTGGTCGGATTGGTAGACTGGTTGCCCGCGAACTGATGGCAAAGACTGGAAGAGGAAGCCAGCTTCGATTGCGAGCAATTGTAGTAAGAGGTGAAATCAACGAAGAAATTCTTGAAAAAAGAGCAGCCCTTCTTAAGACAGATTCCGTTCACGGTCAATTTTTGGGCACCGTGGATATTGATGTGGAAAACCAGGCACTTATCATTAATGGTACCACGGTAAAGTTCATCACTGCCGATAAACCGGAGTCGATAGACTATACCAAATATGGCATTTACAATGCCTTGATCATCGATAATACTGGTGCATTTAGGGACAAATTGGCTCTGTCAAGACATTTAGAGGCAAAAGGAGCTGGCAAAGTATTATTGACCGCGCCAGGAAAGGAAGTTCCGAATATTGTTCATGGTGTAAACCACTCAGAATTTGACCCTGATAAAACAAAAATTTACTCAGCAGCTTCGTGCACTACCAACGCCATAACGCCTGTGCTTAAGGTAATCGAAGATTCTCTTGGAATCAAGAAAGGCCATTTGGAAACCATACACGCCTATACCAATGATCAAAATTTGGTGGACAATATGCACAAAAAATATCGCCGTGGCCGTGCAGCTGCACTTAACATGGTGATTACCGAAACTGGAGCAGGAGCGGCAGTTGCCAAAGCACTTCCTTCATTAAAAGGAAAGTTGACCTCCAATGCAATTCGCGTTCCTGTACCCAATGGTTCTTTAGCAATCTTACACCTAGAAGTCAAGAATAAGACCTCCAAGGATAGCATAAATACTATTTTAAAGAAATACGCACTTGAGGGAGACTTGGTTGAACAGATAAAATATTCGTTGAGCAATGAATTGGTCTCTTCGGATATTGTAGGCGCCTCTGCCCCATCGATTTATGATAGCAAGGCCACTTTGGTCTCTTCTGATGGGAAAAGCATAGTACTATATATATGGTATGATAATGAATATGGCTATTCGCATCAAGTGATAAGGTTGGCCAAGTACATTGCCAAAGTAAGAAGGTATACGTATTACTAGACTAAAATTTCTTCGGTTTAGGAGTTGAGTATTCACGATTTTCTTTTGATTTTTAGTTTATTGGCGTAATTTCGCCCTACCCTTAATCAAAATTAAACGCGCATTAACCATGAAATGTTTGAGAATTCTATTTACCCTAACCCTACTAACCACCTTTTATACCACAACTGCACAACAACAGGATGCCCAATCTGAAAAGGACAATACCTTGGTTGCGCAATTTGAAGAACTGGAACGAAAGGGAGGCAATTATAGGGCCAACGGTTTTAGATATGAGGTAATTAAAATAGGCGACCTATATCGGATAAAGAACAACATTTTCGATTCCATTAATACGGCCAACACCACGATTAAGAACCTCTCTTCGACCATCACCAGTAATAAAGCAGAGATAGAGGACCTTAATGCCAAATTGCAGGATACAACGAATAATCTAAGAAATGTAAGCGAAGAAAAAGACAGCATGTCATTTTTCGGGGCCTTGGTGAGCAAAGGAACGTATAAGCTTATTCTTTGGTCCATTATCTTAGGTTTGTTATTGTTCCTATTGTTTTTCATTTACAAATTCAGAAATAGCAATTTTCTTACCCATCAGGCGAAAACGGCTCTTGCAGATTTGGAAAAAGAGTATGAACAACACCGCAGACGTGCTTTGGAACGGGAACAAAAAATCAGTCGTCAATTACAGGACGAGCTGAACAAGCAAAAAAACAAATAGCGGTTTTCGCTCCCATAGTTTCATCCCTAATTTACGTCCGTTCAACTAAAGTTGAGCATTGCTCCGCTAATAATTACTTTTGAGCATGGAAATCAGAAAAGCTTCCTTGCAGGATTTGGAATTGATAACTCCCCTATTCGATGCCTATAGGGTATTTTATGAACAACAGTCCAATTTGGATGCGGCACGTAGTTTCCTAAAGGAACGTTTCACGCAGTATGAAACCGTTGTATTCCTGGCTGTAGACAAAGACAAGCCGGTTGGATTCACTCAACTTTACTCCACCTTTTCATCCGTTTCCTTACAACCATTTTTTATCTTAAATGATCTATTTGTTTCTCCAGAGGCTAGAAAAAAAGGGGTTGGGGAAGCATTGTTGCACAAAGCCAAAGAACATTGCAGAGAACTAGGACACAAAGGTCTTGCTCTGGAGACGGCAATTACCAATCCTGCACAAAAACTTTACGAAAGATTGGGCTGGACCAAGGATGAAGCTTATCTTCATTATTTTTGGTCCAACACTTAAGTGTTGTTATAAACTGTTGCTTTCATGCGGATAGACATCATTACCGTTTTACCAGAACTTTTAAGGAGTCCTTTCGAAGCTTCCATTCTAAAGCGAGCCATCGAGAAGAAATTGGTTGAAGTCCATATCCATAACCTCCGGGATTATACCACCGGCAACTACAAACAGGTAGATGATTACCAATTTGGTGGTGGAGCCGGTATGGTATTGCTGATTGAACCTATAGATAAGTGCATATCTAAGTTGAAAAAGGAAAGGGAATATGATGAGGTTATATATATGACGCCAGATGGCGATACCTTGAACCAGGCAACGGCCAATGAGATTTCCCTCAAAAAAAACTTGATCATCCTTTGTGGTCATTACAAAGGAGTGGATCAACGTGTGAGGGATTTATTTGTCACCCGTGAAATCTCCATCGGGGATTATGTGCTCTCGGGAGGGGAACTTGCAGCAGCAGTGCTGAGTGATTCCATAATACGTTTGCTACCGGGCGTCTTAAATGATGAAACCTCTGCGCTCACCGATACTTTCCAAGACAATCTATTGGCTCCCCCGGTCTATACACGACCCTCGACCTATAAAGGGATGGAGGTCCCCAAGATTTTATTGAGTGGGGATTTTCCAAAAATTGAAAAGTGGCGTGAGGAGCAAGCTTTGGAGCGAACCACAAAAAAACGACCTGATTTATTACATTAATTATGGATTATAGCGACTCTATAAGTTACATCATAGGAAGCCTTTTATATGGCATTACCAATCTATTGATTATCATAACCTGCATTGTACTTGTGGTAAAACACAAAAACATTGGAACAATATTAATGCTGATCGGAAGCATTTCCATTCTTCTTTTTTCCATTTTCAATATTGTGTGGACCCAAGTGGCAGCAAGGGATGGTAGCGAATCACTCGTACAAGCAACAAAACTATTGAGCATTATAGGTCCATTGCCCAATACCTTATTTGCTATTGGACTTCTTTTGTTTGCGGTTCGCTATGTTAAAAAACAACGGATGGATTAAACCCGTTCAAAAAACGTAAAAACATCTTGCCATTTCTAAATATTGCATTACTTTTGCAATCGCAAAATTAACCTCTGACGAAATCCGTGAAAGTTGATCTTGTTAAAACTTTAAAAAAACAGCAAAATGGAATCCTTAATAAAATTTGTCGAAGACGAATTTGTTCCAAAAAAAGACTTCCCTGAATTTTCTTCTGGTGATACTATCACAGTTTATTATGAAATTAAGGAAGGTGAAAAAACAAGAACACAGTTCTTTAAAGGTGTAGTGATACAACGAAGAGGAACTGGGGCAACCGAAACCTTTACCATCCGTAAAATGTCAGGTACTGTTGGTGTGGAAAGAATTTTTCCAGTAAACATGCCAGCACTTCAGCGTATCGAGGTAAACAAGAAAGGTAAAGTGCGTAGGTCTAGAATCTTCTACTTCAGAGGACTTACCGGTAAAAAAGCCCGTATAAAAGAAGTTAGAAAGTAATACACCCGCTTATAGCGCAACAAGAAAGCACCTTTTTCCAAGGTGCTTTTTTTATGAACAATTGTTAATAACCATCGTTCATATAATGTTGATTTTTAATTCCTTACAAAATTTGGATATCTCAGACTTTATCCTAATTTAGTCAAAGAAATATGAAGGAGATTATATCAAATTGATGTTTCGAATTTAAAGTTGACGTTCTTTAAACTAATGACTCCCTTTTTAATTGGTAACACTACTAATCACAAAAGGAATTTCGAAACTGGGGAAGCCTCGGCAGAACCAAGGAAGAAATAATGGGCTTTATGTGCGAACGGGAGAGCAATTTTCTGTTTTGATAGAGTTCAGGAATCCATTAGACACTTTGCAAAATGTTGTTTAGTTGAAAAATTAAGGACATAGTGTTGAGTAAACGTCAAAGGGGCAACGGACGCAGCCAATGGTTGCGGTTTTGTGGCAACACAAAATGATGTCTTTTAGCCCTTTTCAGAAAGCCATATCAATGTGCAAACATAGATATGGCTTTTGTTTTTTAGCATTTCCTTAAAAAACCATCCCATTTTTTAGCAAAATCTGCTAGTATCGCAACAGCCATAAATTGTATATTTGCACCGCTCTAAAAAAATACCTTAATGGCTAAGATTTTTTACACGAAGACCGACGAGGCTCCCGCCTTGGCAACACTTTCCTTTTTGCCCATTGTAAAAGCATTTACCAACACCGCCGATATTGAGATTGAAACAAAGGACATTTCCCTTGCAGCCAGAATCATGGCCGTCTTTCCAGAGTTTTTGGAAAAAGGACAGCAAGTGTCGGATGATCTGGCCCTTCTTGGTGAATTAGCCAAAACTCCAGAGGCCAATATTATTAAGTTGCCCAATATTAGTGCCTCTATTCCCCAGCTTAAAGAAGCTATCGAGGAATTGCAACAAAAAGGATTTGGGCTACCTGATTATCCAGACGAGCCTAAGACTGACGATGAAAAGGCCATCAAGACAAAATATGACAAAATAAAGGGAAGCGCCGTTAACCCAGTACTCCGTGAAGGTAATTCGGACAGAAGAGCTCCAAAAGCTATTAAAAATTACGCCAAGAAGAATCCACATACCATGGGAGCATGGGCATCTGATTCCAAAACCCATGTGGCGACCATGTCGGAAGGTGATTTCAGGAGCAATGAGCTGTCGACCACCATGCAGAATGCCGACGACGTTCGAATCGAACTGGTCGATGCCAATGGAAACACCACTGTCTTGAAAGACAAAATTGCCCTTCAAAAAGACGAAATTATCGATGCCACGGTGATGAGCAAAAGAGCTTTGGTAAACTTCCTTCAAAATGTAGTAGCTGACGCCAAGGAAAAGGGGCTTTTGCTATCGCTTCATTTTAAGGCGACCATGATGAAGGTTTCAGACCCCATTATTTTTGGACATGCCCTTAAGGCATACTTTTCAGATTTATTTGAGACCCATGGCGATACTTTTGAGCGCTTGGGCATCAATGCCAATGATGGATTGGAAAGTCTATTCGATAAACTACAAGAGCTTCCAGATAGTGAAATAACCGCTATAGAAAAAGCGATCGCCGAGGGTATAGAAAATGGACCGGATTTGGCCATGGTAAACTCCGACAAAGGTGTTACCAATCTTCACGTTCCCAGCGATATCATTATAGATGCTTCCATGCCTGCCATGATCAGAAATTCTGGGAAGATGTGGGACAAAGATGGAAAGCTTCAAGATACCAAAGCCGTTATTCCTGATAGCAGTTATGCTGGAATTTACCAAGCCACCATCGATTTCTGCAAAGAACATGGTGCATTCGACCCGACCACCATGGGAACTGTCCCCAATGTTGGTCTTATGGCCCAAAAAGCCGAAGAATACGGCTCGCACGACAAAACCTTTGAAATTCCAACCCAAGGAACTGTAAAGGTGGTGAGCAACAGTTCAAACCAAACCTTTATCGAGCACAAGGTTGATGAAGGTGATATTTGGAGAATGTGCCAAGTGAAGGATGCACCGATCCAAGATTGGGTGAAATTGGCGGTATCAAGAGCAAAGGCTACCGATACCCCAGCAGTTTTCTGGTTGAACGAGGAACGCGCCCATGACAGGGAATTGATTTCCAAGGTCAATGAATATTTGAAAGACCATGATACGGATGGATTGGATATTCGCATCCTATCCCCTATCGAAGCAACCAAGTTCACGCTGGAACGTATAAAGCAGGGTAAAGACACTATCTCTGTTTCAGGGAATGTATTACGGGATTACTTGACTGATTTATTTCCGATTCTTGAAGTTGGTACAAGTGCCAAAATGTTGTCCATAGTTCCTTTGATGAATGGTGGAGGTCTCTTTGAGACCGGTGCTGGTGGTTCCGCTCCAAAACACGTAGAGCAGTTTTTGGAAGAAGGTCACCTTCGTTGGGATTCGTTGGGAGAATTCTTGGCATTGGGAGTTTCCCTTGAGCATTTTGGTGAGAAATATCAAAACCAAAAAGCGGCTGTTTTAGCAGATGCCTTGGACAAAGCAACCGAGAAATTCTTGGATAACGACAAGTCTCCTTCTCGTAAAGTCAATGAACTTGACACAAGGGGGAGTCACTTTTATTTAGCACTGTATTGGGCAGAACAGTTGGCAAATCAAGATGCTGACGCTTCGCTAAAATCCACTTTTGCTAAAGTCTTTGAAGCATTAAATGCGAGTGAGGGGCAAATTGCCCAAGAACTTATTGATGCGCAAGGAACTTCTATGGATATAGGAGGATACTACCTTCCAGATGCTTCTAAAGCTTCCACTGCAATGCGCCCAAGCAACACCTTGAACACAATTTTGGATTCCATAGCCTAAACTGTTTCAGCCAAGAAACTGTTAAATTTTGTGTTGTTTTGAAATGATGAACGTCTATTTTAGACTTTTATATTCAATAACACTTGGTTTGAGGTACGGTCTATTCTTTGTTCTTTTCCTTTGGGTATGCTCAAGTTGTGAAGAAGCCATTAGTTTGGATCTACCTACTTCGGACTCCAGGTTGGTCATTGATGCCTTATTGGGATATAATGAAAATAGCGGTAATCCTCTTGTTGCAGGGCAAGTCAAACTTACGCTGACCGCTCCTTTTTTTGCTGACGAAGTTGCACCTGCGCAAAATGCAAGTGTGACCATCATTGATGAGCAAACGGGAGAATTGTTCAACCTTGTCGAAAGTGAACCAGGTGTATTTGGAATCAATTTTCCTGAGTTACAGTTCAATAGGGAGTATACCTTGGTGGTTACCTATGACAACGAAGTGTATACTGCCACCCAACAAATGTATCATGCCCCGCTTATTGATAATGTTGTGCAAGGGGATGGTTTTTTATTTGATGAGGATGAGACTGAGGTTGAGGTAACCTTTTCCGATATTCCAGGTGAGACAAACCATTATTTATTCTCTTTTGGTTTCGGCAACTTTTTGGTGATTGATGATGAATTTTTCCAAGATAGCCAATTGACATTTTCCTATTTCTACGAAGATGTCGGCCCCGGTGATTTACTTTCCATTACTGTTTTTGGCATAGACCAAGATTTTGCCAACTATGCCAATATTGCGTTGATCCAATCTGGAGAGGACACGGGAGATGGTCCATTTTCAGTTCCTCCGGCAAATATCAGGGGAAACATTGTCAATACTACTGATTCGAACAACTTTCCATTCGGGTACTTTGCCATAGGTGAGTTTGATACAAAATTGTTGACGTTGGAATAAGCGTCATTATTACCATTTTTATTTCTCACATCCAATGTGTACTTTTAAGAAAATAGCTGCTATGCTCAAAAAATTACTATTCACCCTCCCACTCTTTTTTCTTAGCCTCAACCTACTACAAGCTCAACAAAAATACACCCTGAGCGGCACCATTTCAGAAGCAAGTAGCAACGAGACACTAATTGGTGTTACCATTGCATTTCCAAGCTTACAAACTGGAGTTACAACCAATGAATATGGCTTCTATTCCATTACTCTCCCAAGAGGAACTTATGAAATCACCATAAGTTATTTGGGATATCAAGACGTTCAGGAGACCATCAACCTAACAAGGGATATCAAAAGAGATTTCAACTTAAGCGAAAAAGCTGAAGAATTGGAAGAGGTTGTAGTTACCGATGACGCTAAACAGCTCGATATCAGAAAACCTCAAATGAGTGTGAATACCCTTGCTGTGCAGACCATAAAGCAAATTCCAGTCGTACTTGGCGAAGCCGATGTTATTAAATCCCTCTTGCTCCTGCCAGGGGTAACCAGCGCTGGTGAGGCGTCATCAGGGTTCAACGTACGTGGAGGAGCTGCTGACCAAAACCTTATTTTGTTGGATGAGGCCACTATTTTTAATTCCTCACATTTGTTCGGTTTTTTCTCGGTATTCAATCCTGATGCCATCAAAGATGTAAAGCTTTTCAAAGGTGGAATCCCTGCACGATATGGCGGACGGGTTTC
This sequence comes from Flagellimonas sp. 2504JD4-2, assembly GCF_053642935.1. Lineage (NCBI taxonomy): Bacteria > Pseudomonadati > Bacteroidota > Flavobacteriia > Flavobacteriales > Flavobacteriaceae > Flagellimonas > Flagellimonas sp. 2504JD4-2. The sequence goes on from NZ_JBSIOV010000002.1 coordinate 132,848, forward strand.
TTCTGTGCTCGAGATATTTCAGAAAGAAGGAAATAGCAAGGATTTAGAGGTCAATGGTGGTATCGGAGCTGTTGCCAGTAGGCTTTTGGTTGAAGGTCCTATTACTAAGGACCGAACAGCTTTCCTAGTGGGTGGAAGAGCATCATATGCTCATTTGTTCCTCCCACTCTTCGATGTGGACAACAAAGCATACTTCTTCGACCTCAACACCAAATTCAATCATAAAATCAACGATAGAAACAATATTTACCTCTCTGGGTACTTCGGTCGTGATTTGTTCAGTATCAACGAAAGCTTTGTAAATACGTATGGGAACGCTGTTGGAAATTTCAGATGGAACCATTTATTTTCGGATAAACTCTTCTCCAATCTTTCCCTAATCTACTCCGATTATTTCTATGGATTGGAACTGGATTTTGTAGGGTTTGAATGGGATTCAGGAATTCAGAATTTCAACCTTAAATATGACCTGAAACACTACATCAACGATAAATTTCAAGTAAACTACGGGCTTAATAATATTTACTATGTCTTTAATCCAGGTAAAATAAAGCCCAATAGTCCCGATTCAGGAATTGTGGAGGAACAGCTTACCAAAAAATATGCTAACGAAGCCGCAGCTTATGTTGATGTTGAGCAGAAAATCACGGAAAAATTAAGTGTAAATTATGGTTTAAGAGTCAGTCTTTTTAACAGATTGGGGCAAGATGAGCTATTTGTCTACGAAAATGACCAACCTGTGGTATTCGACCCATTTCAATTGGTATATCGAGAGGCGGTGCCTATAGATACCATCAATCCCGGAAGGGGGCAAAACCTGTCCACGTTTACCAATCTGGAACCAAGGGTTTCCATGGCATACACCATAAATGAAAATACCTCAGTCAAAGCCAGCTTTACAAGGTTGGCACAGTATCTTCATTTATTGTCCAATACAAGCTCCCCTACTCCCTTAGATGTCTGGACCCCCAGTGGACCCTTTGTCGAGCCACAATTGCTGAATCAGTATGCCCTGGGTTATTTTAAGAATATTAAAAGTGGAGAGTTCACTTTGGAATTGGAAGGATTTTACAAGGATATTGAAAATCGAATCGATTACATTGATGGTGCAGATTTAATCGCCAATAATGCCATCGAACAGGTCATCTTGAACGGAGAGGCCAGAGCCTATGGATTAGAACTGTTGTTTCGAAAAAATGAGGGGCGTTTTCAAGGTTGGTTGGCCTATACACTCTCCCGTTCAGAACAACGAACTCCGGGTAGGGTCCCAACCTTCGACAATGGTCGGTCCAACCAAGAGACGGGAATAAATTTTGGGGAATGGTATAGCACTCCTTTTGATAAAACCCATGATGTAGCGCTCTATGGCAGTTATGATTTGAACGACAGGTGGAATTTCAACACCAATTTTGTTTTTCAGACCGGTCAACCCACCAATTATCCGATAGGTCAGTTTGAGTTTCAGGGCTTGGTGGTTCCTTTCTTTGGGTTACGCAATCAAACTAGATTGCCAGACTATCATCGACTGGATATATCGGCAACCCTCAAAAACAAGAAAAAACCAAACCGGACTTTTCAATCGGAATGGATATTTAGCGTTTACAACGTATACAATCGAATGAATGCTGCTTCCATCAATTTTAGGCAGAACCAAGATACGGGCCGAAATGAGGCCATAAGGACCTCCATTTTTGGAATTATTCCTGCGATAACCTATAATTTTAAGTTTTGATATGAGGTACAAGTATTTGATCATAGGATTATTGGTTGCCCTGGTGGGATGCGAGGATGTTATTGATGTCGAAGTACCCACCACTGAACCTCGGCTGATTGTAAACGGATTACTGAGAGTTGATGAAAGTCTCGAATTTATCCCTGTAGAAGTAAAAGTTACCGAAACCAATAACTTTTTTGAGGAGACCCCGGTAACCCAACTTGAAAATGCCATTATAATTTTTGGGCAGCCAAGACCAAATGCTCCCGAGATACTGGAAAACCTGGCTACATCTTCTTTGGCCGAATCGGCTCCCGGTTCTGGAATTTATATTCCGGACCCTACGTTTGATGCAGATCAACGCATAAGAACTTCTTCACTATTACCTGGAACCGTATTCATTTTGATAGTGGAACATAAAGGCAGGAGATACGCTGCTAGGACTCCGTATTCCAAAACGGTGACCTTTGACGATCTAGAGCAAGGAGATGAAACTTTATTTGATGAGGATGATACAGAAATTAAAATAACCATTACCGATATTGAAGACATCGAAAATTACTATGTTTTTGATTTTGGTTTTGGTGAATTTCTGGCACTTGATGATCAATTTATTGATGGACAACAATTTGAATTCTCATATTTCTATCAGAAGGATTTAGAAGCTGGTGAGCAAGTGGAGATTAGCATATTGGGTGCTGATCAGCAGTTTTTTAATTATATGGACTTGCTTGTAGAGCAAACCCAAAATGACGGAGGTGTATTTGAGACCCCGGCAGCAACCGTGCGAGGCAATATTTTTGATGTCACCGGATTGGACAACAACCTGCTCTTTGACAATGTAAACAGACCTGAAGCTTTTCCATTGGGTTATTTTGCAGTTGTAGAGGAATTCAAACAAAGTTTGACGATAGAATAAACACATTGACAATCTGCTTTATAGCTTAAACTTTCATACGATGATTGGAAGATTAGCAGCGCTTTTATCTTTAATTCTTTTTTGCTCCTGCGAAGATGTCATAGACGTTGACTTACCAGAAACGGAAACAAAGCTTATTGTAAATGGCGTTGTTCGCACCGACAGATCCCAAGAATTCTTACCCGTTAAAATTTGGGTTACCGAGACCAATGGTTTTTTCGACGAACCCATCATTACAGCATTGGAAAGTGCTGTAATCTTGGTTGGAGAAAGAGATCCAGACTATCCGGACATCTTTAACCTATCTCCGAAAATTTTAAAGGAATTTGTGCCAGGTACCGGCCTTTACGAACCGGACACCATAAACGTGGATGAGCGAATTCGTATGGAATTTATAAATCCAAATACATTATTTTTCTTAATTCTGGAGCATAAGGGAAAACGATACGCAGCACAGACCATGTATTCACCATCAGTTCCAATCGATGGAATAGAACAAGGCACCGAAACACTGTTTGACGAGGATGATACCGAGGTAAAGATTACCATTACAGATGTCCCTGACGACAAAAATTATTACGTATTTGACTTCGGCTTCGGGGAGTTTTTATCCTTGGACGACCAATTCATAGATGGGCAAGAGTTTGAGTTTTCCTATTTCTACCAAAAAGATTTGGAAGCCGGACAAGAGGTTCAGATAAGTATTTTGGGAGCGGACCAACAATTTCATAACTACATAGACTTATTGGTTGAACAAACCCAAAATGATGGTGGGGTTTTTGAAACACCAGCTGCTACAGTAAGAGGTAATGTTTTTGACGTTACGGGGCTGGATAACATCAATATTTTTGATAACGTGGGAAGGCCAGACTCATTTGCTTTGGGCTATTTTGCCGTAGTGGAAGAATTCAAACAGACTTTGGTTGTTGAATGACTAAAGTATGGCATGAAGGATTAGAATAACCAATATTCCTGTCAATCCTTGAAAGAAAGTGGCAACTGTATGGCCTCTTAACGCCGTTTTCATATCCATATTGGAAAACTGGGAAACCACCCAAAAATAGCTATCGTTGATATGCGATACCGTCATAGCGCCTGCGCCAACAGCCAAAACACTTAACGCTTTATCCGTTAAGGATTCCAGTCCAAAAGTACCTAGCAAGGGAGCCACAATGGCGGCACTGGTTATTATGGATACGGTTGATGAGCCCTGAGCTGTCTTTAACACCGCTGCGATTGCGAAGCAAATCAATAACCCTGTGGTGCCCGAAGCTGCGCTTATGTCAAAAATTGAAGCGATATCCATGGTTCTCAGTATAGCGCCAAAGGCACCTCCTGCTCCGGTTATAAGGACAATTGCCCCTGCCTGTTTTAAAGCACTGGCGACCCATTCATTTCTTTCCTTGGATTCTACCCCTTTGGCCAATGGAAAAGCAAAGAATACTCCAATTAGCAATGCAACTATTGGACTTCCAATAAATCCGAAAATCTTAAAAACAGTCCCCTCGCCAAAAGGATGTGTTGGATAGTCCGCTATGGACTTTAACGCTATCAACAAAACTGGGACCAACAAGGGCAAGAAGGCCATAAAGGGTTTAATTTTTGGAGCTTCTTCGGTTACTTCTTCTTCTTCTTCTTCAGTTATCGGTTTTTGCTCTTGTTCCTTTAAGGATTTACCAATAACCTTGGCCCAAAAGTAGCCCGCTAAAGAGACGGGTATCGCTGTTGCCAATCCTAAAATCATGACCATTCCCAAATCTGCTTCAATGACAGCGGCAGCAGCCAATGGTCCAGGTGTCGGAGGAACAAAAACATGGGCGGAGTACAATCCAGTAGCCAATGCAATCGCAAAAACCATTACTGGCAATCCTGACCTTTTGCTCAGCGCTTTATTCAAGGACGATAGAATCACAAAGCCAGAATCACAGAATACCGGAATCGATATCACAAAACCTGCCAAGTTCAAGGCCAAAGGTGAACGTTTCAATCCTATAAGTGACAAAATAGCGTTGGCCAATACTTTTGTGCTTCCAGTTTTCTCCAAAAAGATTCCTATTATGGTTCCAAACGCAATTACCAATCCAATCCCCGAAAGTGTCTTGCCAAATCCTTCACCTAATGTGGAAACAATTTTGGTCGAATCCAGCCCCAACATCAACCCTGAGAAAACCGCAGCAAGGGTAAGGGACAATACTGGATTCATTTTAAATCGGACGGTGGCCAAAATAATAAACAGTATGGCCAAAAAAAGCGTAAGTAGTTCCATGTTGGTTTAATAGGTTTCACCTAAATATAAAGTATTCTTGCTACTTTTGAACCCATGGGAACGGATAAGCAACTTTTGGTAAAGGGAATAAAGTTTATAGGGTATACCGTTGCCTTAATGTTTCTAGCTCCTTTTGTTATCTATCAGGCTTTCAAGAACCAAGAACACGCCGCTTATATCCCTGTTTTGGTCATTGGATTGACCCTGGCCATTGCAGCCATTGCCATGGGGTTCTACACCATTAAGATTTTTATGGATTCCCTTTTCGGGAAAAAGAACAAAAACTAGTTCTTCTCGGCAGGAGTATTCTTCCACTTATTGCTCAATTGCGCATAGTCATAATCCAAAACAGATTTCTGACGTTCCAATTTTTTTGAAGCGAAAGCACGTTGTAAAATATCTTCAATCAAGTAATCTTCATGAATACTTTCAGGATGAAACTCCTCCTTTATACTTATTTTGAAGGCTTTGGCAGTAGTATTGTACCAAAACGCACGCCAGCCATTTCTAAGCTCCTTTACTAAGTCGAAAGCAGTTTTTCCCGTCTGACGGTATATTAATTTAATTAATATCTGTCCTTCAGTGCGTGTCAACTTTTTAAGTTCATCCGAAAACTCACCCTCTACGTATTTTTGAACCGTTTTGGTGTATTTTTTACGATGACGTCTCTTTGTGATTTTCACCAGGCTGTCATTCATCTCTTCCAGCCGCTCTGCGGCCAACTTGGCATAGGGATACACCTTTAACGTCTTTCGGCGGAGAATATAATATCGCAGCTTCTCTTCCCTGCTTGCAAATTCCAGTTTACCAAAAATATAGACCTCGTCAAGCTCTATGGAACTTCTCAAGATGGAGTCCCCTTCAAACCGAACATAATAGTCAGCAATAGAATCCTTTCCAATTTCTTGCGAAAAACCAAGAGTGCCAATCAACAAAAAAGTTAAAACTAAACTATATCTATACATCCAAGATTTGGTCTAAAATCAATCCAAAATTAAGGATAAACCCACGATTAGGCTATTAAATAAAAGTGAATATTGTTATGTTTGTGGACTAAAATTACTTCATGGCAGCTTCAAAAATAATTACCGCTAAGTCTCTAAAATTCTTTGAAAAATATCTAAATAACGCTTCTCCAACGGGTTATGAGTGGGAAGGGCAAAAGATATGGATGGATTACCTTAAACCTTATGTAGACGATTTTATTACGGACACTTACGGTACTGCGGTAGCTGTTGTAAACCCCGATGCACCCTACAAAGTTGTCATCGAAGGGCATTCAGATGAGATTTCATGGTATGTGAACTATATTACCGATAATGGGTTGCTCTATGTAATCAGAAATGGAGGAAGTGATCATCAAATCGCTCCATCAAAATGGGTGAACATCCATACCAAGAACGGTATTGTAAAAGGTGTTTTCGGATGGCCTGCCATTCATACTCGGAATAGAGCCAAGGAAGAACCGCCAAAGCTGGACAATATTTTTATCGATATCGGTGCAAAGGATAAAGAAGAGGTTGAAAAAATGGGCGTACATGTTGGATGCGTCATCACTTATCCAGATGAATTTCAGGTGTTGAACAAAAATAAATTTGTCTGTCGTGCCCTCGACAATCGTGCTGGAGGATTTATGATTGCTGAAGTTGCCCGTTTATTGCACGAAAATCAAAAGAAACTACCCTTTGGATTGTTCATTACAAATTCAGTTCAGGAAGAAATTGGGTTAAGAGGTGCTGAAATGATAACCCAGACCATTAAACCTGACGTGGCTATTGTTACCGACGTTTGCCATGACACCACTACCCCGATGATCGATAAAAAGAAAGAAGGAGAGACTTCGATTGGTTCAGGACCCGTCATTTCATACGCTCCGGCCGTACAAAATAAACTTCGGGAGCGCATCATAGAAACAGCAGAAGCTAAAAAGATTCCTTTCCAAAGGTTGGCTTCATCAAGATATACCGGGACCGATACCGACGCCTTTGCCTACAGTAATGGAGGTGTCGCATCTGCCTTGATTTCTTTGCCGCTGCGTTATATGCATACCACTGTGGAAACCGTGCATAAGGATGATGTAGAGAATGTAATTAGATTAATCTACGAAACGCTACTTACGATCAAAGCTGGAGAGACTTTTAGTTATTTTGACTAAAAAGGAATCCCTATCCGGTTAATTTAACCCTAAGAGTGTTTTATACGACCTCTCGACTGTGCTCGAGGTGGCAAATTATGTAATTTTGGCACTGTGGATGAGTTGGTCGACATTTTGGATGAACATGGAAACCCTACTGGGCAGACTTGCTTGAAATCCGCAGCGCATCGTAAAGGGCTCTTTCATCCTACCATCCACGTGTGGTTCTATACCCCTGAAGGACAAGTTTTGTTCCAAAAACGGGCAAAAAACAAGGATACCTTTCCATCTTTATGGGATGTCTCGGTCGCGGGACATATTGGTGCAGGAGAAGATATAAAAGAAGCTGCGGTTCGAGAAATCGAGGAGGAAATAGGGCTTTCTGTAGTCGCCTCCCAGCTTGAAGGGATTGGTCTATTCAAGTCTATGCAAAAGCATTCGGAAACCCTTGTTGACAATGAATTCCATCACAACTTCTTGTGCGAATTGAAAGTCCCTCTTGAACAACTTTCAAGACAACAAAGTGAGGTTGATGACCTTCAGCTATTTCCATTGGATGATTTTAAAAATCGTTTGGAAGAAAATCGTTTGGAAGGATTTGTTCCCCACACAAAATCCTATTACATGGAAACTATGGATGCTATTTCCAAAAGATTAAAAGCTTGATAGAAACCCATCGAGATTATTCAAAGGGTACACTTGTTGCTCTCCTGTAGCCATGTTTTTTACCACAAACTCTCCTTTCGAAAGCTCTTGGTCACCGATCATTACAACATAGGGCACATTCCGGTTGTTGGCGTACTTCATTTGCTTTTGCATCTTCGCTGCGGTAGGATAAACCTCAGCCTTCACCCCATTTGCCCTTAGCCTTCCAACCAATTTTAGAGACGCCAAGCTTTCTTCCTTTCCAAAATTGATACAGAGCACATCAATGGATTTATCCAAGGTTTCAGGGAATAGGCCCAATTCCTCAAGCACCAGATAAATGCGATCCAATCCAAAGGAAATCCCTACTCCACTGACGTCTTTTAATCCAAAAATACCGGTAAGGTCATCATAACGTCCGCCCCCACCTATTGAGCCCATTTTTACCCTTTCTGGAGCACTTACTTCAAAAATGGCACCTGTATAATAGTTGAGCCCACGAGCTAAGGTTACATCCAACTGTAAAGAAGCGGACCGTAATCCGATGGAATCAACTGTTTGAGTAATCTCTTCCAACTCAGCAACACCTTCCATTCCAATTTCAGATTGTACCAAAAAGGTTTTCAACTGTTCCAACTGTTCGGAAGTCGAACCAGACATGGCAAACAAAGGTTCGGCATTTCTAACCGCCTGCTCAGAAATTCCCTTGGCCATCATTTCTTCCTTAACCTTATCAGCGCCTATCTTATCCAACTTGTCCAAGGCGACAGTGAAATCAACCAATAAATGCTTTGCCCCTATCACCTCAGCTATCCCAGATAATACTTTTCTATTATTAAGTTTGATAGTTGTTCCCTTTAACCCCAAATCGGTAAAAACGGCATCATATAGTTGTACAAACTCAACTTCCTGTAATAAGGAATTGGCTCCCACTACATCGGCATCACATTGATAAAACTCCCTAAAACGTCCTTTTTGGGGTCTATCTGCACGCCAAACAGGTTGAATTTGATAGCGCTTAAAGGGAAAATCTATCTCATTTTGATGCATGACCACATAACGCGCAAATGGAACGGTAAGATCATATCGCAATGCTTTCTCTGAAATTTTTGGAGTCAAAGATGAGGAATTCTTTGAGCTGTAAGTAACATCATCCACCTTGGAAATAAAATCCCCTGAATTCAGTATTTTAAAAATCAAACGGTCGCCTTCATCACCATATTTACCCATTAAAGTCTCCGAATTTTCAAAAGACGGAGTTTCTATGGGTTGAAAACCATAAGCCTCAAAGTGTTTTTTTATGGTCTGGATAATGTGGTTGCGCTTGGCAACCTCGGTTGGTGAAAAATCGCGCGTCCCCTTGGGAATGGATGGTTTTTGTGGCATTTATTCGTAATTCTGCTGCAAATATAAGTGGTTTGAAAAGACATCGGGTATCAGATAGCGGATATCAGTCGTCAGAAATCAGTTGTCGGAAATCAGGTATCAGATATCAGATGGCAGATATCAGACTTCTGTCCTCTGACAACTGAAGTCTTACGCTATTCCATAATTTGCTCAAACCACTGGTAAAGTTCGCCTTTAGTGATTGCGGCGCCTTGCTGGATCAAATCAAATTTATCCTTGTTCTTATCTTCAGAATAAGCTTTGGAAGCGGCCAGATACTCTACAAAGTCGGATTGAAAATTCCGTTTGAACCAACCGAAACCTTCCGCTGTACGCAAATCGATTTCAGGGTTCATCACTTTAACGGAGAACAGTTTCATCTCTTTTTCGGTCAAATGGAACAAATGCATATGTAATTCGGAGATATTTTCCAGGTATTCCACCTTGGAAAGCACTCCTTCCCAAACCAAATCACTGAATACATCTATTTCCTCTTCCGCTACATCGGGCTTTTCTTCTTTAATTGTGGCCCATTCGTCGGCCGTAATGGACTGGGTGGCCAAAAAGTTGATGAACTCCGGATGCAGCTCTTCCAATTGTTGCTGGGTCAATCGCGCGTACTTCATTGAATCATATTCATTTAATCCGGCAAAAATAAAAAAAGGCCGCGCTTTTGCGCAGCCTTTTACCATATAAATTGTTGACTTTTAGTTGAAGATATACCTCACTCCAAATTGGGCCTGCCATCTAGACAACAAGCTTGTATCCGAGCTAAAAGTTTCTGTTAAATTCTCATCGAAACTGTAGGTTGGGTTATTGTTATCATCAATGCTAACCCCCAATACCTGTTGGTTGGTCGGAATTTCAACAATTCCCCAGTCAGAACTGATCAAGTTCCCCACATTCAATACATCCAAGCTCAACTGGATCGTATTTTTATTGGTAATCTTGATATCCTGCAGCACCTTTAGGTCCCAACGACCTCTCCAAGGAGCCAAAGCACCATAACGTTCAGCATAGGAGCCTCTGTTCTCACTTAAATAATCATCTTGTTGGATGAAAGCTTCAAACGCAGCGGCATCCCCAGGCTCCGCAAAATTCATCTGACCGACTTCCGCAGCGGTCGGAATATATAATAGGTCATTGATGCTAGAACCATCCCTATTAATGTCCCCACCATAGATATAATTGAACCTTCCGCCTTGTGCGTACTCAAAGAAAGTGGATACCGTAGTACCGGTTTTAAAAGCTTTGGAAATTACACCAACAAATCTGTGCGTATCACCATATCTTGAATAGGAAAGGACATCTGCATTGGCATCATCGACAATAGCATTGGCGGCGAATGCATCACTGGTGATTTCTGCTTCAATCGAGTTCACATCCTTGGAGTTCAAATAGCTATACGCCAAACTTGCATACAATCCATTGTCCCAAGTTTTCTGTCCTTTAAATACTGCGTTCCAAATTCTTCCCTCATCAGAATTGGAGAACACATAAGCATTGTTGATCAAATCAGTAGCAGCATAAACTGGTCTGTTGTCAACCCCTTGAAGGTTCTGCGACGGAGGTAACAAGCCCCAGTTTTGGACGTGTGGACCGTTAAAATCCTTGGAATAGGAAAAGTCAGCGGTCAAAATCCAACCGTTTTCCAGTCGTTTGTCAGCTCCCAAGCTCGTTCTCCATACCTGAGGCCATTGAAAATCTGGATCAACAGCAGTAAGGAAAAATACGTTGGGGTTGGCTATTTGATTTCCTAACCATACAAATGGGAAACGACCCGTAAAAATACCTGAACCACCTCGAATCTGCAGGTCGTTTGCATTTTCCACGTCCCAATTAAACCCAACACGTGGTGAAATCAACCAAGCATTAGTTGGCAATTGGGTATTATCTATCAATACCGTTTCGCCGTTGTTAGGATTTACATAAGGAATATCAGGAACTACGGCAGGTGCCCTATCAATAACATCCTGTGCTTTTGCTGCTGAGTCAAAATATAGGGGTCGATCTACGCGAATACCATAAGTCAATTTAAAGTTTTCAGTAGCATTCCATTCATCTTGTGCATAAAATGCCATTTGTCCCACATTGGTCTCTGCCAAGGCCCATCCACCAGCATTTCCTTCTCCTGCAGCATTCAAGGCATTATTAGCAGCGATTGCAGCATTAAACTGACCTTGATAAACATTTACCAAAGCAGCTTCTCCTGCAGCATCCAAATTTCTGAAATCGGCGATGGAACCTGAAGGGAAAAATACCCCTTGTGCTCCATAAACACCAAGGTTGAACGAATTATCGAACTCAAATTTCTCGAAAGAGAACCCAATGGTAAAGGTATGATCTCCTTTAAAGAAATTTAGGTTATTGGTCAATTGAAACACTTTCTGGTCCAATCGGTTATTGATGGAAAAAGGTTCGTGTCCTGCGATGATATAGTTAGACGCCCCGTTTTCATCCAATAAGGTGATGGTTGGCGCAGGAGTAGAAAGCGGATTTCTAAAATCATCAAAATGCGTATACCCTACCTGCAATTTGTTAATGGCCTCATCGGAAAGGGTTGAGTTCAATTCGATCTGCACTGAACGAATCTGGTTGTTAATTTCATATCCAGCGTTTTCAAACTGCAATGTGGATAAATTTGGCCCTCTAAAGCCCAAAGCTGTAGGGTGGGCAGGCTTTTCCTTGGAAGCATTCAAGAAATTATAGATAATCGCCAATCTATTGTTGTCGTTTATGTTCCAGTCCAGCTTAAAAATACCTTTGGTAGATTCTTGGTCGTAGTTAAAACCTTCGAATCGTCCAGGATTATAAAACTGCCCATCGCCGATGGAAACCTGGCTCAAAATATTGGATACCAATTCGAAATCCGATGCAAGCACCCTTGACTCATTAATGGAACCTGAATTTCTATTTGGTATGAAACCATTGGAACCCAAATCTGTGCGATCATCCTTCTCAAAATTAGCAAAGAAGAACAATTTGTTCTTTATGATAGGACCTCCAATACTTATTCCATACTGCGATTGGCTTAAATCTGCCTTGAACACATCATCTCCGGCCACTTTACCACCGGTTAAGCTTTCATTTCTAAAAAAACCATATACGGTACCATAGAACTCATTGGTACCACTTTTGGTAACTGCATTGACAGAAGCTCCGGTAAATCCGGATTGGGTCACATCATAAGGCGCTGTGGTCACTTGAATTTGGTCAATCGCATCGATTGAAATCGGATTCGCCTCTGTTTGTCCTCCAGGCTGTGCCGCATCCAAACCAAATGGATTGTTGAAAATGGCACCATCCAGCGAAAAGTTATTGAATTGGTCGTTTCTACCTCCAAAAGATCCTGCACTGGCCGTGGGTTCCAAGCGGGTGAAATCGTTTGTAGATCTTGAAATTGTGGGTAATCTGGTCAATTCGCGTCTCCCTACACTGGTTTCAGCTCCAGTCCGGTCACTTCCAAAGGTGCCTGTCTGATCTGAAACAACGATCACCTCATCCAGAGCTTGGCTATCCGATTGTAGAACTACATTGTGGTTGAATGTCTTACCCAATGAAAGAAAGATGTCGTTCTTTACGTTGCTTTTAAACCCTACATAAGATATGGTAACCTCATAAGGCCCTCCTACTCTAAGGTTAAGCAAATTATATCTTCCTTCTTCATTGGTAATGGCTCCGTAGCGTGTACCTGTTGGGGTGTGTATTGCTACTACGTTCGCTCCCAAAAGCGGAGCTTGTTGGTCATCAACAACCGCTCCACGGATGTTGGATGTGGTGACTTGTGCAAAAGTCGATGAGAACACCATAAAGAACAGTATTCCCAAGGGTAAAAGTTTCTTCATATTGAGTGAGTTAATTAAGTGAGTACCTACAAACATAAATAAAAAAAAGAGCTATGCACGCATAGCTCTTTATAAGTTATTAACCGAATTTTCTTACCTACTACTTGGCTTCGGCTATTACTTCAAAAGGAAAATCAACAATCACTTCTCTGTGAAGTCTGATTTGGGCGTCGTAAGGCCCAACTCTCTTGATTGTTCCACCTTTAATGTTTATAAACTTTCTTTCGATTTGGTGACCTGCTTTATCCAAAGCAGCGGCCAAATCGATATTGCTTACAGAACCAAACAATTTATCTCCGGCACCAACTTTTGCTGGGATACGGACTTCCAATTGTTTTATTGCTTCAGCCAATTTATTGGCCTCATCGATAACCTTCTTTTCTTTATGGGCTCTTTGCTTTAAATTTTCTGCCAACACCTTTTTTGCTGAAGGGGTCGCCAACGCAGCCAATCCTTTTGGGATAAGGTAGTTTCTTCCATAACCGTTTTTAACCGTTACGATATCGTCCTTAAATCCCAAATCCTGTATATCTTCTTTTAGAATAAGTTCCATTCTTCAGTATTTTTTATTTCAACATATCGCCAACGTACGGCATTAAGGCTAGGTGACGTGCACGCTTAACAGCCTGCGCCACTTTTCTTTGATACTTCAATGAGGTTCCGGTAAGTCTTCTAGGAAGCAATTTGCCTTGCTCGTTTACCAACTTCATCAAAAAGTCCGGATCTTTGTAATCAATGTACTTAATACCTGACTTCTTGAACCTACAATATTTCTTTTGCTTGTTGGTCTCAATGTTCAACGGGGTCAAATATCTGATTTCCCCGTCTTTTTTTGATTTTGCTTGTTGTTCTATTGATGACATAGCCCTATGCGTTTGCTTTTAATTTGGTTCTTCTTTTCTCTGCCCAAGCAATTGCATGCTTGTCCAATTTAACGGTCAAAAAACGCATAACACGTTCATCTCTTCTGAATTCAACCTCATAAGGTTCGATAACCTCACCAGGAACAGTGAATTCGAATAAGTGGTAAAAGCCACTTTTTTTGTGCTGAATGGGATAGGCCAATTTCTTAAGTCCCCAATTTTCCTTGGAGACCATTTTGCCACCATTCTTAATCAAGAAATCCTCGAATTTCTTGACTGTTTCCTCTATCTGGGTCTCAGATAGAACGGGATTCAAAATGAAAACAGTTTCGTAATGGTTCATATATTATTATTTTAAAGGAGCGCAAAATTAGTAATAAATGTTAACCTCCGCAAGAAAAGGCAAAATTCTTCGTTTAATGCTATGAGTTATTAACATTAGTGAACCTTTTAAACCTACGTATCGTATATGGTAATATACACAACAAAATAGACCATGTTTACATCTTTTGTTGCAGTTAAACGTCATTTTTGTGTAATTTGCCGATGATTTAAAACCCTACAAATCACCCCATTCTATGAAATTAAAAAGTATAATTGTAGACGACTCCTCAATGCAACGGATGGCCGTTGCAAAATTGGTCAACAATCACCCTCATCTTGCCTTGGTAGCCGAGTACAGTAATGCTATTGAAGCCAAAAACGGACTTAAGAACCATGAAATCGATTTGATTTTCTTGGATGTTGAAATGCCAATCATTAGTGGCTTTGATCTTTTGGAGGCCCTTGACAACCCTCCACAAGTAATTTTGATTACCGGTAAACCTGATTATGCACTCAAGGCATTCGATTATGACGTAACCGATTACCTACACAAACCTATTACTTTGGCTCGATTTGAGGCTTCTGTAAAAAGGGCGGTTGCAAAGTATGAGCAGATGAATAGGGTTGATGAAGACGAGGAGCATATTTTTGTAAAGAGTAACCTTAAAAAGCGTAAGGTTATATTAAACGATATTAAGTGGATTGAAGCTTTAGGAGATTACATCAAATTAGTAACCGACGAAGCAAACATTGTAATTCTTTCCACGATGAAGGCTTTCGAAAAGCAACTTCCAGCAGAGAAGTTCCTTAGAATCCATAAATCCTATATTGTGAATCTGGAGAAAATCGAAAAGTTCAACAGTAAAAATGTTGAAGTAAGCGGTAGACAGATTCCATTAAGTAGAAATAAAAAGACTGAGTTGGCCGAAGCGCTGGCCAATGTATAGCAGCATTTAAATGTGGTCCACATTGTAGACCAATCTGACACTTTTATACTTGGAAATAGCATTAAAAGATTTTTCAATTCTTTTAATGCTATTTTTTGTTTGGGCCATGGACTGCGTCCTTGGAATTTTCACCACAATGTTCTTTAGATAATCTCTCCGTATTCGTGCTACAGGTGGGTACTCCGGACCTAATACTTGTTTCCTTAGGACGTTTTGAAGCGAATTGGCGAACCACTGCGCAGCTTCATTGAGTTTATTAAAATCCTTATCCTTAAGTGTCAATTTAATAATTCGGACAACCGGTGGGTACTTAAACTGCTCCCGCTCATACACTTGTTCCTTGAACATTTTAGTGTAATCGTTAGTGGTTACCTGTTGCAATATCTGATGGTATGGATTATAGGTCTGTATCAATACCTTTCCTCTTTTCTTCGAGCGCCCCGCCCTTCCCGCAACCTGGGTCAACATTTGAAAACTCCGTTCATGGGCACGATAGTCAGGGAAATTCAATAGGGAATCGGCATTCATTATGCCCACAAGGCTCACATTTCTAAAATCCAATCCTTTGGTTACCATTTGCGTTCCCACGAGAATATCCATCTCTTGTTGCTCAAAAGCGGATATTATCTTCTCATAGGCGTATTTGCCTCGTGTGGTGTCCAGATCCATACGTCCCACTTTGGCCTCCGGGAACAACTCTTTTAATTCTTCCTGAATCTGTTCGGTACCAAACCCTTTTTTATCCAAGGTAAAACTGCCACAAGCACCACAGCTATGCTGCAAAGCCATATGATATCCACAGTAGTGGCAACGCAATTGATTTCTATGTTGATGATAGGTAAGGCTGACATCGCAATTGGGACATTGGGCAACATGTCCACAAGTAGTACATTCCACTATGGGCGAAAACCCTCTTCGATTTTGAAACAATATTACCTGTTCCCCTTCTTCCAAAGTTTCAGTTATAGCGTTGAACAAAGTTTCTGAAAAATGCCCTTTCATACGTTTTTTTCGAGTGGCTTCCTTGATATCCACCAAACTGACATCGGGTAATAGCACATTGCCATATCTATTGGTAATAGTGGCGTAGCCATACTTTTCTTTTCTAACATTGTCCATGCTCTCAATGCTGGGGGTAGCGGACCCAAGCACGCAATTTGCGCTGTGGTAGGCAGCCAAAACAATCGCAGCATCTCGCGCATGGTATCTAGGAGCAGGGTCAAATTGTTTGAAGGAGCTCTCATGTTCTTCATCCACTACAATCAAACCAAGATTTGCATAGGGCAAAAACAAAGAAGATCTAGCGCCTATTACAATTTGGGCCTTTTCCTCATTGTTAAGGACATTGTTCCATGCCTCTACGCGTTCATGTATACTGTATTTGGAGTGATAAACAGCTACTTTATCCCCAAAATATTGCCGCAATCTATTGATCAGTTGCGAAGTCAGGGCAATTTCAGGTAATAGATATAATGCCTGTTTACCTTGTGCAAGACATTTCTCGATCAGCTTTATGTAGACCTCGGTTTTCCCAGAAGATGTGACACCATGCAATAATGCGGTTTTGTCGGATGCAAAACTGTTGCCAATAGCATCCAATGCTTCTTGCTGGGATGCGTTGAGCTCAATATTTTTTCCGGAAAAGGTTTCCTGATGTTGGACGCGATCTGTTCGAATGTGATATTCTTCCAAAACCGACTTGTCGATCAAGGCCTTGATCACAGCCCTGGAACTGCCACTTTCTTTTTCTAAATTGGCTATACGAACAGGTTTTTTTGATGTAGCCTGAATCTGGAACAAAGACAATACCACCTGACTTTGTTTGGGAGCCCGTGTAAGATTGTTCAATAATTCCTCCAATTTGGCCTCATCGTCAAATTCATTTGAAAGTTTGACATATCTGACCATTTTGGGCTTGTACTGCTCGTAGAGCTCCTCCTTTTGGCGAATAACCCCCTTTTGCACCAGTCTGTTGACCAATGGAAGTACATTCTTTTTGTCCACAATACCGCTGATCTCGCCAACTTTCAGTGCGGACTGATGTTGTAAGGCCTCAAAAACCAAAAACTCGTCATCCTTTAATTCAAGGTCATTGACCTGTTGGTCCTTATTCAATAAAATCAAAGTTTCACTTTCCAATAAAAAAGCACTGGGCAAAGCACTGCGCACCACTTCACCAAGGGTGCACATGTAATATTTTGCAATCCACTCCCAATGCTGAAACTGAAATTGATTCACCAAGGGTTTTTCATCCAAAATCTGATAGATTTCCTTGGGTTCATAGGCCTCAGGAGCATTTTGATGAATATCGTAAGCAAGTGCAGTGTAAATTTTGGACTTTCCAAAGGGAACGGCTACTCGCATTCCTTTTTGGATGAATTCCGCTTCCTGTTGACTGATCGAATAGGTAAAAAGTCTTTCCAGCGGAATCGGAAGCACAACATCTAAAAAATACCCCATATTCCTATTCGCCTATTTCCCTGTGCCAAGTCTGTGTTCTAAAGAAAAAGGCAAGATAACCTCTTACCTTTAGTTTATCCTTATCATCGGAATCCAACCAAACCTTCCCCCGATAAACAGAGCCACTTTCTGGATCTAACAAATAACTTCCTTTGTATTCCCCATTCTTGGCAGATTTGAAGTTGCGTATGATCTGCATTCCCTTAACAGGCTGATCCTTAAGTTCTCCCTTACATTTGATACAAACTGCATCTTCCCTTCCTTTTTCAAGGACCTGTAAAATTTTTGCTTGTACCAGACCATTTTCCTCATAGACCTCAACAATTCCTTTTTCTTTTCCTGTTTCGTCATCTATGGTTCGCCACTTTCCAAAAATCGTTTGGCCCACACATAGCTGGGTGCAAAACAAGAAAATTATCCCAATGAAGATTCGATTATGCATTCTTCTGTTTTTCATGCTTCTTTTTTAAAGAATTTAAGGTAGCATTCAATTCAAATCCAAGCAGCAGGATGTTTGAATTCAACCAGATAAATACCATCAAAATCAATAGCCCTCCCAAGGCACCATAAAACTCATTGTATCTAGCAAATTTTTCCACATAAACCCCAAAAAGATAAGAGGTCAGTAAAAACAAAAGCGTTGTCATCAATGCCCCTGCCGAGAAAAACCGTGCCTTTCTCCCCTCGGCTGTTCCAAAATAATATAGGATTGCCGTAGTAAAATATGAGAGCAGGGTAAAGAAGAATACTTTTGCGATCTGTATTCCTATGGCATCTCCTTTTGCAACATCATACCCCAAGGTCTTTCCAAAATATTCACTTGTATATTCCACGACATAGAATTCAAAATACACGAAGGCCACGGCTCCCATAATCAATAAAACGGATAGAATGAGTCCCACCATAAGGGCATAGGCATATTGCCGGAAAAAGTTGCGGGTCAGTTCTACATGATAAGAATGCTCAAACCCTCCAAAAATGGCATTCACGCCATTTGCAACAAGAAAAATAGACACAAAAAATGCCGAAGACAAAATCCCTCCACTCTTTTGGTCTTTAATTTGTTGGTAAATATCCCCAAAATAATCGCCGGTTGCGCTTGGAAGAAATGATTCTAAAAACAACAAAAATTGAGCATCAAAATTTTCATTTCCCACACTAGCATATGGTATGATCCATGGAAGTAGGGTTACAAGAAATATCATTAAGGGAAACAAGGCCATGAACAAGCTAAAAGCAATGGCACTTGCCCTGGTGGATACCGCTCCCTTTACAATGCCAAGTACGTACATTTCCAACAGGTCATAAAAAGAAAGACCTTCGAAAGCTCGTAATTTGATATTCTTTAGCAATCGAACCAGCCAATTGATTACCGGAATCTTTTCCAATTGTTCCTCTATGGCTACTGACATTATACTGCTTTTAAGCTTAAATCCATATTGTGGACGGAATGAGTCAATGCACCCGAGGAAATGTAATCAACCCCACACTCGGCATATTTTCGAATGGTTTGTTCATTGATCCCGCCGGAAGATTCGGTAAGTGATTTATCTCCTATCATTTTTACCGCCTTTCGGGTGTCCTCGTAATTAAAGTTATCCAAAAGAATTCGGTATACCCCATCTGATTTTAATATTTCTTCCACTTCGCCCAAATCACGGGCTTCAACGATAATTTTTAAGTCCCGTCCGGTGTCGGAGAGATATTGCTGCGTTTTTTGAATGGCTTTGGTAATTCCGCCAGCAAAATCGATATGGTTATCCTTAAGCATGATCATATCGTAGAGCGCAAACCTATGGTTCTCTCCTCCCCCAATCTTTACCGCCCACTTTTCCAGTGCCCGAATTCCCGGGGTCGTCTTTCGCGTATCCAAAATCTTGGTATTCGTGCCTTCAAGTAAATCCACAAAACTCTTTGTTTTTGTAGCTATGGCGCTCATACGTTGCATGGCATTCAAAACCAGACGTTCTGCTTTTAGGATATTTTGCGAACTCCCTTCCACATAAAATGCCACATCTCCATATTTTACTTGCGACCCATCAGAAATACGAACATCAATCTTCATACTTTGGTCTACATATGCAAACACCTGTTTTGCAAAATCAATTCCAGCGATAATCCCCTCATCTTTTACCAAAAGTTTTGCCTTTCCGGTTGCTGAAGTGGGAATACATGCCAGGGAACTATGGTCACCATCACCCACGTCTTCGCGAATGGCATTGGCAATTATTAAAGCTATCTCTTTTTGGAATTGATCCTCGGTAATCATCAAATTGGGGTTTTGACGAAAATAATAAAAACATTGTTCCCAATCTATCGACATTTACCATTGTTTAGTTTGAAAAAATTACTTTTGAACATGCAAATTACTGTACTAGCTATTGGCAAGACGGATAGTTCCGAATTGGCGAAACTTATTGCCGTTTACGAAAAAAGGTTGGGGCATTATATTAAATTCAAGTTTGTTGTAATTCCCGATCTTAAGAACAGTAAAAACCTTTCTGAAAAGCTTCAAAAAGAGAAAGAAGGCGAATTGATTCTTAACCAAGTTCATTCTTCGGATACCCTATTGCTTTTGGATGAGAACGGAAAACAATTTTCATCTGTGGAGTTTGCCCAATTTCTTCAAAAGAAAATAAACAGTGGCCTTAAGCATCTTGTTTTGGCCATTGGTGGTCCTTACGGATTTAACGATAAGGTTTATCAAAGATGTAACGGACAAATCAGCTTGTCAAAAATGACCTTTTCGCATCAAATGGTACGTTTATTCCTGATTGAACAATTATATAGAGGGTTCACTATTTTGAGGAATGAACCTTACCACCATCAATAGTTTCGGTATAAGGGGTCAGCAGCTTATGTTTTTCAAGAAAATCCTCCACTTTTTTAATTACCAAATGATGAGGTTTGGGATTTTCAACAGTCTTTTCCAGCGAATTTTCCATGTCCCTTGAGACCTTCTTAAGGTGGTCCAGCTCTTCCATTACAAATCCATAAATTTCCCGTTGTCGCTCAGGATTTTTTTCAACTTTCAAAACATACTGTAAATCGGAGATGTTCTTCATATGTGAGCGAAACACGTGGGATTGATGCCAAGCAATCTCGGTGAGCTTCTTCTTTTGGTCCAAAATCCTTCTAATAATTGGGTTAACTATAAAGAAGATTTCGAAGAGAATGATTACAATGGAAAAGATGGCCAGTTCCAATTCAATAATCATCATCGTCTTGATATCCTTTTCAGCTTTCTTCTGAAACTGGGTAACAATGCCGTCCATAAGAACTAAAAAGCGATCTACCCTGAACCGAACATCGTTAAAGGATACGGTTTGATATTTCTTATAGCTATTTAGCTCACTGTACAACCATTCAAGATGGGGCTCCAAACGTGCAAATTCTGCTAAAATCTCCTCATCTTCCAAGGGTTCTATTTTAAGGCTCTCATTCCCACGCTGCAAAAACCCGTTCATTTGATAAAGCTTGGTCAATACCAGTTTTAACTCTGCATAGTCGCAATTATGGTACCTACAGGAGTATAACTCATTTAGAATCCTTTGACTCAACATACGCTGCTTACCGGCCAAGTTCACGATCATGGCCGTACTACGCTGTTTTCTTAAGGAATACTGCGTCATGGACTGAATTGTGATGGTCAGCACCACAATGGAAATAACCAATAAATAATAGGCTCTGAATCCTTTTTGAAATGGTCTGAATTTGCTAATCTTCATTATAAGCTATAAACAGGTAAGAATTAGCCTACAATTTAATTCAAAAAAATACTAGATACTGAATAAATGTTGTGAAACGGGTATTTGCAAAGGTGAAACCCCACTTGAACTTAGGTAGCCAAAAGGCTTAATACAATACCCTAAACTTAATTGTGTTCTCGACGTTTTTAAGTGCCTTTACAACTTCCTTATTGTATTCCTTATCCAAATCGGTAATTACATATCCGACCTCCCTATCGGTCGATAGGTACTGGCCTGTGATATTCATTTCATATTCTGCCAATACCTTATTGATCTCTGCCATAATACCAGGTACATTTTTGTGGATATGAAGGAACCTGTGCGCCTTGTTCTGCTTAGGCAAACGAATATTTGGGAAATTTACGGCATCCACAGTATTTCCTGAATTGATATAATCCATGATCTTGTTAGGCACAAAATCGGCGATATCCCGTTGCGCCTCTTCAGTACTTCCACCAACATGGGGTGTAAGGATAACGTTTGGAATTCCCTGCAAAGATGTTTCGAAGGTTCCATTGCTTCGTGGCTCCGCAGGATAAACATCTACTGCCGCTCCGCCTAGTTTTCCACTTTTGAGCGCTTCGGTAAGAGCTTCGATGTCCACAACAAAGCCTCTTGAAAGGTTGATCAACATCGCTCCATCCCTCATTTGGTTGATTTCACGTTCTCCAATAAAATTCCTGTTGGCCTTATTGTCATCCACATGAAGCGTAACCACGTCGGAAACTGAAAGCAAATCCTCTAGGCTGCTGCATTTTATGGCATTACCCAATGCCAATCGATCCTCTACATCATAATAGTAGACTCTCATACCGACAGCTTCGGCCAAAACGGACATTTGT
Source organism: Flagellimonas sp. 2504JD4-2 (assembly GCF_053642935.1). Taxonomy (NCBI): domain Bacteria; kingdom Pseudomonadati; phylum Bacteroidota; class Flavobacteriia; order Flavobacteriales; family Flavobacteriaceae; genus Flagellimonas; species Flagellimonas sp. 2504JD4-2. The sequence goes on from NZ_JBSIOV010000002.1 coordinate 154,942, forward strand.
TTTCCTATGTTACCATAACCCACAATGCCCAGGTTCTTGCCTCGGACCTCTCTGGAGTTTATAGCGGTTTTGTTCCACTCCCCTTTATGGATCTCCGTACTTCGGGTAAATACATTACGCATCAACATAATGATTTGACCCAACGCCAACTCTACCACAGAACGGGTATTGCTGTAAGGCGCGTTGAACACCACGACCCCCTTCTTTTTGGCAGCTTCCAAATCAATTTGTTTGGTTCCGATACAAAATGCTCCGACGACCAATAGTTTATTGGCAGCTTCCAATACTTTTTGCGTCACCTGCGTCTTTGAACGGATTCCAAGGACGTGGACACCTTTTATTTTTTCAATAAGCTCCTCCTCGGGCAAGCTATGTGAAACGAGCTCTACGGAGAAACCATCTTCCGAAAGGTTGTCAAATGCTGCTGGATGCACATTCTCGAGCAACAAAATCTTGATTCTGTTCTTTGGATATGAAAGGTTTCTAGGCAAATCGTTTACAAATAAAAATTCATCCAAATTGGGTGTTACGTGATCCGCATTATTGGCCGCTTTTTCTCGATGTACATTCTCGGTATAGGCGAAAAACTTATCAGCTATTCCAGCTTCACGCATTACATAATCGCTATAGCCATCGCCAATCACCTGTACCTCGCCATCAAGGTCCAGGTTTTTAAGGCATTCTATTTTACCATTGTGTGACGCTAGCACATTTGCTTCATCAAATCCAACGATATTTCCGCTATCATCAAACTTGAAGGTATTGGCATATACACGATCCGATGGGATGTTATATTCTTCAACAATAGGATCAATAAATTCCTTGAAGCCACATGAAATTACATAAATATCATCAGAAAATTTCTCAAAGAACTCTTTATTGCTAGCAATCGACTTGGAAATCTTTTGACGCAATTCGCTGACCAAACCATCCAAATCATCCCTATGTGCATTCAAAAGGCGAATTCTCCTTTCCAAGGATTCCGTAAACGAAATATCGCCGTCAATACCCAAATTGGTAATATCCTGGATTTCTTGAATGATTTCTTCTTTGTTGGATTTGCCCTGTAGTGTCATTTCTGCCAAAACATCCAACGCTTCCACCCGCGTAAGGGTACTATCAAAATCAAAAACGTACTTGCGTGCCACCTCTATCATGAATTGCTTCAAAAATTAAGGCGTAAAATTATAAATTAATTCTATCCACGGAATCGGAAGCCCTCAAAATGGGCCCATAAATGCGGATATATCAAAAATCTGGGGCAAAAAGTTTCAAATATTCTGTTTTCAGGCCTTTTTTCATCTCAAAACCAGCGACGGGTTGCTTTGCAATAGGTGCTATATTCTTTTCCAAAAAGCTCATTTAGTGCCGTTTCCTCCTTTTTTATCTGAAAATGGTTCATATAATACACAAATCCCGCAGCCAAAAGGGTATTGAAGGCATTGCCCAGTTTCAATCCGAAGGCGAGCAAAATGAGCAACATGGCCAAATACATGGGGTTTCTGGAATATTTAAAGATTCCGCCGGTAACCAACTTGCTCGTTTTTGACAAATCAATGGGATTAGTGGTAGTTTTTGCCTTTCTAAATTGAAAAAGTCCTAAAAACATGACCAAAATGGCCAATCCAAATAGAAAAATGGCCAATTCCCTTCGGCCAAAAAAGTCAAAATCGCCAACAGGTAAAAATTTAGCGAGGAAGTACATGAAAAATCCAAAAATAAGCATCACCAAGGGTGGTAAAATCTTCATACGAAAGCTAATATCTTGAGGTTCGAAATTACTACTTTTACCCCTTGTATTTAAAAACCCTGTCTTGAAAATCGTTTTTGCCACCCATAACGAAAATAAACTGCGCGAAGTCCGAAAACTTCTACCTCCAAACATAGAACTCCTATCTCTTGGGGATATTGATTGTTTGGAAGAAATTCCTGAAACCGGAACCACCTTAGAAGAAAATGCCAAAATAAAGGCTGATCATGTTACCAAAAATTATGGTTTCAATTGCTTTTCTGACGATACAGGTCTTCTTATTGATGCACTACAGGGCGCACCAGGCGTATACTCAGCCAGATATGCAGGACAACAAAAAAATGCTCAGAACAATATGGCCAAAGTGCTTGATGAATTGCAGGGAAAAAGCAACAGGGATGCCCATTTTAAAACCGTCATCCATTTAAACCTCAATGGTGAGAGCCTTGTATTTGAAGGGGTTGTAAACGGTGAAATGACCAAAGAACAACATGGAACCGGTGGTTTCGGTTATGATCCCATATTTAGACCTGAAGGGTTTGGTCAAACTTTTGGTGAGCTTTCCATGGACATCAAAAACTCCATCAGCCATAGAGCTAGGGCCGTGCGAAAACTGGTCAAATTCCTTAAAAACCAAACAAGCTAGTTACAGATCTTTAAATAAGTGTACCTTTGCGCCTTTATTAACGCCGCCGGTATGGGCAAGGTGTTGCGAGGGGCTCAAATGGGTATGATATAATCGCTCTATGCAACACAACATATTTGCGATTTAAGGTATATACCAAAAATGACAAAATTTGAAACCCTGGGGTTGGACAAACCCCTATTGGATGCTATTTCCGATCTTGGATTTGAAACACCGTCCGAAGTACAAGAAAAATCAATCCCAATTTTATTGGAGCAAGAGACCGATTTGGTCGCTTTGGCACAAACTGGAACAGGAAAAACAGCTGCTTTTGGTTTTCCGATGATTCAAAAAATCCATGCGGAAAGCAGAACCACCCAAGGACTTATCCTCTCTCCTACCCGTGAGCTTTGCTTGCAGATTACCAATGAGTTGAAGCTCTATTCTAAATACATTAAGGGACTCAACACGGTCGCCATTTATGGGGGAGCCAGCATTACGGAACAGGCTAGACAAATCAAACGCGGAGCCCAAATTGTGGTGGCCACTCCTGGGCGTATGAAAGATATGATCGGACGAGGGATGGTCGATATCTCCAAAATCGATTATTGTGTACTCGATGAAGCCGATGAGATGTTGAACATGGGTTTCTATGAGGATATCAAGGATATTCTTTCCAATACTCCAGAAGAAAAATTTACGTGGCTGTTCTCTGCAACCATGCCAAAGGAAGTGGCTTTGATTGCCAAGAAGTTCATGCATAAGCCCCAAGAAATTACAGTGGGGACTAGAAACGCTGGTGCTTCTACTGTACAACATGAATATTATATGGTAGGAGGCCGTGACCGCTACGCTGCCCTTAAGCGCTTAGCGGATGCAAATCCCGGGATTTTCTCCGTTGTTTTCTGTAGGACCAAACGCGATACGCAAAAAGTCGCTGAAAAACTTATAGAGGATGGCTACAACGCAGGTGCGTTGCATGGGGATCTGAGCCAAAACCAACGGGACCTTGTAATGAATGCTTTCCGGAAGAAACAAGTCCAGATGCTAGTCGCCACTGACGTCGCGGCCCGGGGGATTGATGTAGACGATGTTACCCATGTTATCAACTATCAACTTCCTGATGAGATAGAAACCTATACCCACCGTAGTGGACGAACTGGAAGGGCCGGAAAATCCGGTATTTCAATGGTCATAGTCACCCGATCGGAAGCTCGGAAAATTAAGGCTATTGAAAAGAAGATAAAGCAGGATTTTATCTCAAAAAAGATTCCAACGGGAATTGAAATCTGTGAAATTCAACTATATCATCTGGCCAACAGAATCAAAGAGACCGAAATCAACACAGAAATTGACAACTACCTTCCAGCCATAAATGATGTACTTGATGGCCTTGACAGGGAAGAATTGATCAAGAAAATTGTTTCCGTAGAATTTACCCGATTTTACAACTACTATAGCAAAACCCGCGACCTGAACACATCCGAAGATGGTCGCGAAAGAGGTGAAAAAGGTTCAAAAGGCGACATTCCCTCTAATGGTTCAGTTCGCTATTTTATCAATGTGGGTGAACGTGACGGTTACGACTGGATGTCTCTAAAGGATTTTCTTAGAGAAACCCTTAATCTAGAAAAAGACGATATTTTTAACGTAGACACCAAGGATAGTTTTTCATTTTTCAACTCAGATGCCCAGCTCACCGAGTTCATATTACAAACATTTACCGATTTCAAAGTAAAGGGACGTTATATCAATGTTGAAGTATCCAAAGACCCTGGAGGGGCAAGAAAAGGTAGAAAACGGGATAGAAAAAGAGGACACCGAAAAGGAGGAGACGGTGGATTTAGAAAAGGTGGCGACAACAAATCGTTTAAGGGCGGTAAAAAAGGAGGTTCCCGCAAAAAAGGAGGCAAAAAAAGACCCGGTTTCTATTAGTTAATTCTATATTAAATAGGTAGACTCTCAGGTTTATTTTTGTTTGTTTAGTACTTTTATACCTACAAAGATTGCATGAGAAGAAAGCTACTTATACTATTTGCTCTAGTTTCAACCGCTGGTTTTGCCCAAGATGTAGATGAAACTCCTGTTGAGGGTGAGCTAAATGCCACCGTGGTCAATGCCCAGACCAGTTTTCCTTTGGAAAGCGTTCATATCATCAATCTGAACAGAGTTCTTGGTACCATTACAAATCAAGATGGAAAATTTAGCATTCGGGCTGCGGTTAACGATACCTTATATCTTTCTTATTTGGGTTTTAAATCCCAAAAAGTACGGGTAACCAACGATATGTTCAAATTTGAGGGTACGGAAATCGCGCTCACAGAGCTGGCCTATGCCCTCGAGGAAGTCATTGTGAGGCCATATCAGTTAACGGGTTATCTTGAAATTGATGTGAAGAACCTTCCTATTAACAACGCCTATCAATACAGCATCTCGGGACTTTCCAAAAGTTATGAGGCAGGTAACAAAAATCCTAGTGCCGTTACCAAAGTACTTGGAGCAATATTGAACCCGGCAGACCTTTTGCGGAACCTCTTTGGCAAAAAACCTAGGCAAATGCGCAAGTTAAGGCAGATGAAAGAGGACGATGACATTAGAAATCTATTGGCTTCCAAATTTGATCGGGAAACCCTCACTGAACTCCTGCAGTTGGAAAAGGTGGATATCGAAGATATCTTGAACAACTGCAACTATTCCAAATCCTTCATAAACACCGCTAATGACTTGCAGATCCTTGATGCCATATCCAGCTGCTATGAAGAATACAAAGTGCTGAACAGAGGATAACAACCAGGGCTTTTTTCAATATTCCATTAAATGTTACAACGGTAAATAAATTTTATATTTCCGTATTCATTTTATAGTTTTAGACAAAATCCCAACAAATGAAAAAACTACTTGCTATCATGTCCCTATTGTCTTTTCTTTTGGGTTGCAAACAAGTTGATAAAAAACCTCTTGAGGATGCCAAGGTCGCAGAAAGTGAAATAGATACCAAAGAGGTTCCCTTTGTTTGGGAAGGCGCCAACGTCTATTTTCTTTTAACCGATCGCTTTAATAAGGGTAAAGAATCCAAGGTATATTTTGATAGAAATGAGGAAACCGCTGTTCTCCGAGGTTTTGAAGGAGGTGATTTGGCGGGAATCACAGAAAAGATAGAAGAAGGTTATTTCACCAATTTGGGTATCAATGCCATTTGGTTTACCCCAATTGTCGAACAGGTGCACGGGGCCACAGATGAAGGCACTGGAAACACTTATGCCTATCATGGCTATTGGGCAAAGGATTGGACCGCTATTGACCCTAACTTTGGAACCCGGAAAGATTTGGAAAAGTTGGTCAAGACTGCACATTCCAAAGGAATTAGGGTTTTGTTGGATGTGGTGTTGAACCATACCGGACCGGTTACAGATGAAGATCCTGTTTGGCCTGAAGATTGGGTTATAACTGGACCCAAATGTGAGTTTACCACCTACGAAAATACTACAGCTTGTACTTTGGTTGAAAACCTTCCCGATATTTTAACTGAATCTGATGAGCCTGTGGAGCTACCTGACGCCCTTTTGGCCAAATGGAAGGAAGAAGGCAGATTGAGTCAGGAATTGGATGAACTTCAGTTGTTCTTTGAACGTACCGGATATCCACGAGCTCCTCGTTTTTACATTATTAAATGGCTCACGGATTACATCAATGATTTTGGTGTAGATGGCTTTCGTGTGGACACCGTTAAACATGTAAACGAAAATGCATGGACCGACTTATATAGCGAAGCAACCTACGCTTTTGAAACGTGGAAGAAAAAGAATCCGAACCATATTTTGGATGAAAATCCATTTTATATGGTGGGTGAAGTGTATAACTATGGAATTTCAGGTGGACGTGAGTTTGACTTTGGGGATAAAAAAGTGGATTACTTTGATTTTGGCTTTAAAAGTCTCATCAATTTCGATCTAAAGAACGACGCCCAAAAGGACTACGAAACCATTTTCAAGAAATACAACAAGTTGCTAAATACCAAATTAAAGGGCAAAAGTGTATTGAACTACCTTACATCACATGATGATGGAAATCCGTTTGACAAGGAGCGTAAACGACCTTTTTACGCGGCCAATGTGTTGCTTCTAACTCCTGGCGCTTCACAAGTATACTATGGCGATGAAACTTCCAGAAGTTTAATCATTGAAGGTACAGAAGGAGATGCCACGCTTCGTTCTTTTATGAACTGGGAGGAGCTGGACAGTTTGCCGCAGACCCAAAAAATTCACAAACACTGGCAAAAACTTGGGCAATTTCGCAGAGATCATCCAGCCGTGGGCGCTGGACGTCACAAAAGATTGGCCAAATCACCCTATGTCTTCTCCAGGACCTATATGGATGGGGATTACAAGGACAAAGTTGTTGTTGGATTGGATTTGCCTAAAGGCAAAAAATCCCTCTGGGTAAAGGGATTCTTTGGGGATGGCACTAAATTGTATGATACCTATTCCGAAACCGAGGTAATGGTTAAAAATGGCAAGGTCATGCTAGAGAATGACCATGACATTGCATTACTGGAATTGGTGGAATAACTATCCTCTCGAATGCAAGGCAATTCTGTTGCCTTCGGAATCTGAGAATACACCCATATAGCCAACCTCAGGACTTATTTGTGTTTTGGGCCGTAATATTTTTCCTCCGGCACTTTCAACCCTATCCAGTTCATTTTGCACATCTGCGCTTGCAAAATAAACCAATACCCCGTGGGTCTCACTAGGATTATAGCTTTCGTGCTGAATCAGGGAGCCATTCGCTCCTGGTTTACCTTCGGCCCAAGGAAACCAACCCATCAACGTACCTCCAAAATCCTGCACCTGAATCTCTATTTGAAAAACTTTGTTATAAAAAGTGCTGGCCCGCTCCATATCCGTTACTGGAATCTCAAACCAGCTTACCATATTTTGTTCCATGCCTATTTCTCTAATAATGCTTTTAAACTGACCAATCCTTCTTCAAAATCACCACCAACGGCCTTATCCATATTCATGAACAACATCATAATGCTCATTGGAAACTTATTCTTTCCAGAGAATCCCCAGGTTACCTTAGTATTGCCTGCACCAGCGTCCTCGGTGATCAAATAGGCATCTGAAGTGGATTTCCAAGGTTTCAGAAAACGTAGTTCAGATTCGATTCGTTCTCCATCCACAATCTTGGTAAGTTCTTGCTCGCCCTCGCCTACATCCTTATTGCCATTCCAATAACTTGTTGCTCCAACCTCGCCATCGGTTCCCGTAAATTTCTTCTCCATGTTCGGGTCTTTCTTGTTCCAAGGAGACCAGCCATCTTGATTTTTCAAAAAACGAAGGTTTTCGAAAACCTCGCTCCGAGGTTTTGCAATTTCTATGGATCTAGAGACATCATAACTTTTTGGCGCGATCATGGCCAAAATCAAAATCAATAAAACAATTCCAGCTAAAATGTAAAGTAGTGTAGTCATCTGATTTAAAAATTGGTTACCTCCTAAAATACAAAAAACTTCATTTTGAACAGTATCTCTCGATAATACCTTCCACATCCTTTATGGACTTTTTGGTCCAGTCGAAGCGTTTCTCAAGAATCTCAGCTTGGGACAACCTCCAATCAACATCCGATTTTCGTAGTTCCTGGCTCAAGTATTGGATGATAACTGCCGCGGAAACCGAGATGTTGAGGCTTTCCGAAAAACCTACCATGGGTATTTTTAAATAGCCGTCAGCTTTTTGCATCACCTCATAGCTTAATCCTTCCTTTTCAGTGCCAAAGAAGAGCGCTGTTTTAGCTTCCAATTTGAAATCCGCTAAATATCTCGAATCGTTGTGCGGAGTCGTTGCTATGATCTGATAGCCCATATCTTTTAACCTACCCACACATTCCGAAGTGGTCTGATAACGGGTAACATCTACCCACTGCTCCGCCCCCATGGCGATGTTTTTATCCAAACGTTGACCGAACCGGTCCTCTATCACATGGACTTCCTGCACCCCAAAAGCATCGCAACTTCGAATAACCGCACTCGTATTGTGTAATTGAAATACATCTTCAATCGCCACCGTAAGATATTTGGTCCGGTTTTGAAGCACTTCCAAGAAACGCTGTTTGCGTTCTTCGGTCAGAAATCCTTCGAGGTATGTCAACAGGTCATGATCAAACATAAATACCAAAATAACGAAAATTGAATTTCTTATTTTAGCTACCATGAGCAAACAAAAAGTAGTTGTCCTCACAGGTGCGGGAATGAGCGCTGAAAGTGGATTGAGAACATTTAGGGATGCCAATGGCCTATGGGAAGGTCATGATGTAATGGAGGTCGCTTCTCCCCAGGGTTTTGCAAAGAACCCAGAATTGGTGCTGGAGTTTTACAACCAAAGGAGAAGACAGCTGCTGGAGGTTTCACCCAATGAAGGCCATAAAGCCCTGGTGAATCTTGAGGAACTTTTTGATGTTAGTGTCATCACACAAAATGTGGACAACCTGCATGAGCAAGCAGGAAGTTCCCATGTTGTTCATTTGCATGGCGAATTGTTCAAAGTTCGAAGTATTGTTGACGAGAGTCATGTACTGGATTGGAAAAAAGACCTTGTTTTGGGGGATTTGGATGAAAATGGCCATCAATTAAGGCCGCATATTGTATGGTTTGGTGAAATGGTTCCCATGTTGGAAACCGCAGTATACATTACCCAACAGGCCGATATTTTGATTATCATTGGTACTTCCATGCAGGTATATCCGGCCGCCAGTTTGATCAATTATGCTCCACAGGCGACACCCATCTACTTTGTGGATCCCAAACCAACGGTAAGTGATTCGGACTACAGAAACCTTGAAGTGATCGCAACAACTGCCACTGAAGGGGTGCCACCTCTAGTGGTTGACTTATTAAAATCGAATCGTTAAGGTAGCTATTGTGACAACTCAGCAATTGCATATCGCATTAAATTCGGGCCGCCTTTCCAAACCTCAAATTGAACAACTTGTTGACCAATTGGTAACACTACCCGAGTTGACCGAATCCTTGCTTAAAGAGATATTTGATCAAGATAAAACCGATTCCTTCAACGCAAGTTGGGTGTTCGACCATTTGATGCGTAAAAAACTCGTATACCTGCTACCCCATTTTGAAAAATTTACCGCAGGTCTGGACAAATTAACATCAGAATCCATCATACGTCCCATGGCGCATGTATGCGAAATGTCCATGGAGGCTTATTTTAAAACAAAAGATCCCGTTTTTGTCCAAAACATAACCCCTGAACAGTTGGAGCGCATTTTGACGGTTTGTTTTGATTGGTTGATCGGACCACACAAAGTAGCTCCTAAAGTGTTTGCAATGAGTAGTTTGTATTATTTAGGGATGAAATTTGATTGGGTACACCCTGAATTAAAAATGGTCCTGGAACAACAACATCACCGAGATAGCGCGGGATATAAATCAAGGGCAAAAAAAACCTTGGCAAAGTTGAGGAAACTCGGCTTTTAAACTCCTTAACTAATAAGTATCTTTGCGCTTTCATAAAAACCGGTCAATGTCTTTAAATCAACTTAATGCCATCTCTCCCATCGATGGTAGATATCGAAACAAAACGGAAGCTTTAGGAGGTTATTTTTCAGAGGAAGCACTGATAAAGTATCGTGTACAGGTTGAAATTGAATATTTTATCGCCCTTTGTGAGATACCGCTACCTCAATTAGCTGATTTTGATGCTGCCCTGTTTTCTGAGCTTCAGAAAATCTATCAAGATTTTTCCGAGGAAGACGCTACCGCTATCAAAGACATTGAAAAGACCACCAATCACGATGTAAAGGCGGTCGAGTATTTTATCAAACAAAAGTTTGATGCGCTTGGATTGGAAAAATACAAGGAGTTTATCCATTTTGGATTGACTTCGCAGGACATCAACAACACGGCCATTCCACTGTCTATTAAAGAGGCCATGAACGATGTTTATGTTCCGCTTTATTTTGAAGTTTTTGAGAAACTTAAAGCTTTGGCTTCTGAATGGGCTGAAATTCCGATGTTGGCCCGCACCCATGGACAGCCGGCATCCCCCACCCGATTGGGCAAGGAAATCGATGTTTTTGTGGAGCGACTAAAAGAGCAGTTCAATTTATTGAACGACATTCCGAGTGCAGCTAAGTTTGGCGGTGCTACTGGAAACTATAATGCACATAAAGTAGCTTATCCTGCCATCGATTGGAAAGCCTTTGGAAAGCAATTTGTGCAGGAGAAATTAGGCTTGTATCACTCCTTCCCTACCACACAGATTGAGCATTATGATCATATGGCCGCATTGTTCGATTGTTTGAAGCGTATCAATACCATTTATATTGATTTGAACAGGGATATCTGGACCTATATTTCCATGGATTATTTTAAACAGAAAATCAAAAAAGGAGAAGTGGGTTCATCGGCCATGCCGCATAAGGTAAATCCTATTGATTTTGAAAACTCTGAAGGAAATTTAGGCTTGGCGAATGCTATTTTCGAGCATTTGTCCGCTAAATTGCCGATTTCCAGATTACAACGGGACTTAACTGACAGTACTGTGCTCCGAAATGTTGGCGTTCCCTTTGCACATACGCAGGTAGCTTTTTTATCCACGCTCAAGGGATTGAACAAATTGGTATTGAATGCCGAAAAATTTGAACGGGATCTAGAGGACAACTGGGCCGTGGTTGCCGAAGCGATTCAAACCATATTACGGCGCGAGGGTTATCCAAATCCATATGAAGCGCTAAAGGGCTTAACCCGCACCAATGAAAAGATTACTCAAAAATCCATCGCGGATTTTATAGACACCCTAGAGGTTTCCGATGCCATTAAAGGGGAACTTAAAAAAATAACCCCTGCCAATTACACCGGGGTTTAACTTGTTTTTGTTCGATATGAGCGTCGGCTAACAAACAGGTTTAACTTATTTTAGGGTAGCATTTCTCGTTTAGAAATAAACTTTCATGGACAGACATTGGACCGACAACGTTCAATTAATACTGCCATCTGTTCATGCATGTCTGAATATATGTTTACACCTGCTAAGAGGGTTCTAAATTTATTGTTGTCTTTAGCCAATTTCGATACTCGATCATAGTACATCTCTTCGTGGGTGGTTATGATATCTTCAACAATACCCGCGCCAAGGGCTTCCAACACAGCAGTGGAATCCGTTCTTTTGAAAATGTCCATGGCTATACCCCATACATATTCATGACCTTCAAAATAAATCATGTCACGCAATTTTTGATACGCCCAAAATAGATTCTTTGTGGTTGTCATGGGATCGTGATATTGAATCCAAGCGGTTATTAATTTTTCCCTTTCCTCAGCATGCATGGTCAGGATATGAACCTTTAGTGATTAATATTCCGAGATGAGTGAAGTTCTAGAGCTTTATGACAAAAACCCAAGTTAAATTGATAAATGGTTGCTATGGATTGATTGAATGTATTTTCAATGAACCATAACATTTAACCTTTCCAATTTTGAAGACGGTCGATATACAAATAGCTTTCCACAAATTTTCGGTGTTCCGTATCTGTCATTTTTTCCAATAAATTCAGCGCAGAAATATAGCTGGTCAAATTTCCATTGGATGAACTGAATTTTCCATCCTCAACAAAGGTCACCAAGCTGTCGTTTTGAACTTGTAAGTTCGGGTAATCCTTCTGTAACTGGTCTCCTCCACCAATGTAGGTCACAATTTTATGCCCATCTGCAATTCCCGAGGCCCCGATTAGCTGCGCACCTGCACAGTTGCTTACAATGTACTCGGTTTCCCCATTTTTCCTTTTGATAAAGTCCACCATGTTTTGGTTACGCACCTGGGCATACATATCATAACCACTGGGAACGAACAAGGCTGTCAACTTTGGGCAATTGTCAAAGGTATAGTCGGGAACAAAATGCAGGCCTTCCTCAGTGGTAATCGGATGCAAGGTTTCCGCTATGGTGATAACATTAAAAAGTTGTTCCATGTTTTGATTGGGCTTGCCAAAAACATCTGATGTAGCCACCACTTCCCCTTGTAAAACCCCATTGAACATCAAAAGTCCTATGGTAGGTAATTCGGGATTAAAGGGTTTTAAATGCTTTGTTAAAGTGTCAGTCTGTGCTTCAGCTTCGCTGATATCCCCGTTTTCTGATTTTTGATTCGAAGTTTTGGTGTCACAACCGATAAGTATGGTTGCGAAAATTATCGTGGCCATAGCGCTAAAAGTTTTCATACTGTTCTGTTATTTGTTGATTCTATCTGTAGGTTTAATAATCATTCTAAAATATTGGTCCTTGTGTATGTAGTACCCCAACCAGTTATATAGGGTTCTTACCTTATTTTTAAAGTTGACAAGTCCCATTATGTGGACAAAAATCCAGACCAACCAAGCCCCAAAACCTTGAAAGGAATATTTCTGTCCTGGAAAATCCAATACAGCTTTATTTCTGCCGATGATGGCCAGAGAACCCTTGTCTCGATATTGAAATGGCTTCCAATTATTGTTTTTTCTACTCAAATTATCCCCTAAATTTTTGGCCTGTTGCAAAGCAGGTTGTGCCAGTTGAGGGTGTCCATTAGGGTAGTTCTTATCCCCAAATACCAAGGAGCAGTCTCCCAAGGCGTAAATGTTATCGTAGGAATGCACCCGATTGAATTCATCGGTCTTTAATCGCCGTCCAGCTCCATAACAGTCGTCAGAGAAGCCTTCGAAGGTTTTGGCGGATACTCCTGCGGCCCAAATCAGATTTTTTGATTGGATTTTCTGTCCATCGGACAAAAACACGATCTCCCCATCAAAATCCTTGACCAAGGTGTTCATGATCAAGTTAACACCCAACTTGGATAGTTTATTGCTGGTATAGTTTTGAGCGTTTTTGGACATAGCGGCCAAAACCGATTCTTGTCCATCAATCAAACTTATTTCCCCTAGATCCTCTTCCTCAAGTTCAGGGTAATCTTTTCTAATGATTGAACTTTTCATTTCTGCAAGAATGCCGGAAAGCTCAACACCTGTTGGTCCTGCACCTGCTATTACGAACGTTAGATGCTTTTTTCTTTCTTCTTCGTCTTGGATTCTTGTCGCACGGTCCAAGCGGGTGAGAATTACATTTCGAAGCGATAACGAATCACTTATGGTCTTCATCGGCAGGCTTTTTTCTTCAATGTTCCTATTGCCGAAAAAATTCGTTTCCGTGCCGGTTGCCATTACCAGAATATCGTATTCCAGCGCTCCATTGCTCAATATGATTTTGTTTTCTTCTGGCACTACCTTCAGAAGAGAACCTAATCGAAAACGTGCATTTTTGTATTTGCGAAGAATCTTCCGAAACGGGTAACTAATTGCGGAAGGTTCCATAAAACCGGTGGATACCTGATAAATTAAAGGTGGAAAGAAATTATAGTTATTGCAATCGACCAGGGTAATCTGATAATCTTTTGAATTCCCCAATCTTTTTATCAATTCCAAACCTGCGAAACCACCGCCAACAACAACTATTTTCTTCATATTTCAATCACCCTTTATGTATTGAAAAACAAAGGTAAGAAGCACTAATCCATAAAAAATTAAGCTGGCTTAAGAAAGTTGTTTTTTCTTGATTTCACTCAGATATTCTGGGGTCAATCCGAGAAAACTGGCCAAAAGGTACTGTGGCACACGTTGCACAAATTCAGGAAAATTATCACGGAACATACAAAACATTTCTTCCTTGGAAAGACTGTTCATGAATTTAATGCGTATTAAGGCCGCTCCATACCCCGTTTCATATATCATGCGGAAGTATTTTTCCATTTTGGGGTATTTCTCCAACAGTGCTTCATGCTGAGCGTAGGAAATGGACAAAACTTTCGATTTTTCGACCGTCTCGACATAAAAATTGGATGGTCTTTGGTTTTGAAATGATAAAAAATCTGTCAGCCACCAATTTTCCATAGCAAATTGGGTTGTCTTATGGTTCCCCAAATCATCTATAAAGTACAGCTGCAAGCATCCTTTTTCAACAAAAAATAGCTTATCACATGGTTTACCTTCTAAAAGCAGGATTTCTTTTTTCTTGTAAGAAGCGTAATCAAAAAAACGTACGACTTCAGTTAATTCTTCTTCTGAAAGCGTTACGTACGATTTAATATGCGCGATTAATCCGCTTTTACTCATTTTTAGTATTGGCTGAAACGGTAATAATTCGATTTTAATGATACATATTCAACAATAAGTGAAGTTCGGAAGTTTTGGCTTAAAAACCTATACCAAAAGAAAACACCCCAAAAATTTTTGGGGTGCTAATTTGTGCTTTGAAAAGTATAATGTGTGTTTACCCTTCTTTATGGATCTCCACCTGATGTGGGTATGGAATTTCGATTCCAGCATTATCCAATGCCAATTTGCAGTTTTCATAGGTTGCAAAATAGACATCCCAATAATCTTCCGGTCTACAAAACGGACGTACCGCAAAGTTTACTGAACTATCAGCTAGTTCCATCACATTTACGGACGGAGCGGGGTCTGTTAAAACCTGCGGGTTTGAGGTTAAAACATTCATCAACACATCTTTGGTCTTCTTGATGTCCTCTCCATAACCGACACCGATAACCGTATCCACACGAATCTTCCCTTCAGCGGAATAGTTCACAATGTTTCCATTCGCCATGGCGCCATTGGGGATAATCGCCAATTTGTTTTCCGGGGTGGTCAGTTTAGTCGTGAAAATCTCGATTTCCTTCACGACACCCAAAACCCCTTGGGCCTCAATCAAATCGCCAATGCGATAGGGTTTAAAAATCATTAACAGAACACCTCCGGCAAAATTGGAAAGGGATCCCTGAAGCGCCAATCCAATGGCTAAACCTGCTGCAGCAATTACAGCCGCAAAGGTTGTGACATCGACACCAAGTCTTGATATTACAATAATGATCAAGAATACCTTGAGTGACCAGGTGATCAAGTTGAGCAAAAACTTCTGCAAGGATTCGTCATACTTGCTTTTGGACATCACATTTCGTGTGGCTTTTGCAATCTTTTTAATAACCCATGAACCGACAATATAAATAAGGATTGCCGTGAGTAGTTTTGGACCAAACTCTTTGGCAAGATCAAGTCCGTAGTTCATCCATTCTTGTGCTTTCTCCATAGTTGTATGCTTGTTATGTTAGTGTTCTTACTGAGAGTGAGACACTAAGATAAAAAGAAGGTCACATAAAACCCATGAAGGTTGTGTTTTGAGCAAAAAAAAGGGTAACTAAAAGTTACCCAAATCCCGTTTTTTGATTTTATATCGATTATCCCTTTAGGAACTCCCCTATTTCGCCAAGGCCCTCTCCTTTGTAATCTGATTTTTGGATGGCTTGCATGAGCTGTACAATATGGGCAGGATTCATGTCTTTCCCCAAAACCCGAACCAAAGCGAAGCCTTTGTCCTTGCTATCGCCATAAATGATTACTTCATCAATGGCATCTTCATCGCCCAAATATTTTATCACTCCTTTTCCATAGGAAGAATTGATCTTCATGAGTTCCACAAACTCGTCATCCTTAAGAATCTCTTTGACCTTCGTTTTCTCAGCCTTGTATTCCGCCGCATTGTCTGCATTCTTTTTAAAGGCCAATAGATTGAATTTTCTAAGCGATTCCACAGCCTTTTGTTGCGTCTCCGTAAGATCTACCCCATCCATTTTCAAGATACTTGCAGGAACGTCGACCACTATGAAATTAGGGTTCTCTGAATTGTCCACGTAGTACTCCTGTAGACTTTGCTGTGACGAGCAGGAGGCCAAAAGTATGGCCCCTGCTATCATTAAACTTTTAACTATATTTTTCATCTGCTCTTTTTTGATTGGTGTTAATTCTCATCCAATTTCTCCAACCCTTTGTG
The DNA here is from genome assembly GCF_053642935.1 of Flagellimonas sp. 2504JD4-2. NCBI lineage: Bacteria > Pseudomonadati > Bacteroidota > Flavobacteriia > Flavobacteriales > Flavobacteriaceae > Flagellimonas > Flagellimonas sp. 2504JD4-2. The sequence goes on from NZ_JBSIOV010000002.1 coordinate 171,190, forward strand.
AAGCTTCATCTTTCTTGTCAATGAACCCACCTTGGCCAGGTCAATATCGCCTGTCATGGTCAAGAGAACGGTTTCTATATCGCGATGATGGCCTTTTCCATGGTTCTTGTCATCGATTCCGGTAACGAACATTAATAGTTCCTTTACCGTATTATCATTTCTTCCATGCTTAATGTAGAAACCAACATTGGCATCCCCATCTTTAACCTTCATCAATTCCTCTAATTTGGAAGACCTAACATATTGCTTCATGGTCGCGGCCATGTCAGCGGAAGCTCCCTCATCTTCAGACATAAAAATCTTGATGTTCTTTATGCTTTTTGCCAACTCTATGAACTCTTGGGTTTCCTCATCCTTATCATCGGCCATCATTTCTGCAGCTAATTTGAGCATCCCATTATTTATAGTCACCGTTCCGATTCTCTCAGAATCTTCGAACTTATCGAATATGGATTGTGAAACTCCCATAATAGGAAGCATTCCAATCATCATTATTAAAATTACTTTTTTCATCTTGATGTTTTTTGATTGATTTTTATTTCAGTTGTCAACTATCAGAAGTCAGAGTTCAGATACATACCTTATTCCATCCACATAAGTCAGACTACTGCCAACTGAAAATTATTTATTGTTTTTTACCGGCATTGTTCAGTTCCTGGGGCAAGTTCATCTTGTTGGTCAACGAATTGATCTTGTTCAAATCGATGTCTCCAGTAAGTGAAAGCAATACCGTCTCAAACTTTCTGCCATCAGCCTCAACTTCCTTCAATCCCGTTACGAACATCAACAACTCGCTCACATGATCATCGTCTTTTCCTGATTTGATGTAGAACTTCACATTGGCATCCTTGTCCTTTACCCGCATCAACTCTTCCATGGTAGAGGATTTCAGGTATTTGTTCACTGACGACTTCATATCATCGCCTATTTGCTTATTGTCCGTGGTAAATACCTTCAAGCTTTTAAGACTGCTGGCAATATCCATAAAATCCTGTGCTTCTTTGTCATCTACCTCTACATCAATCTTAGCCAACAGGTTGAACATGCTTTTGTTTACCACTACCGAAGTTACATCATCCAAATCCTCATATTTATCAAACAGCGATTGTGAAAAACCTGAAAGTGGTAGAACAGCTATTAAAATGATTAAAATATTCCGTTTCATTTTTTACGATTTAATTATTGTTATAAATTTTCTGTTTTGCGACTTCAAACTCTTGTAAATAGGCTACTTTTTCTGTGCCTTTCCCAAAATTCTCCGCTAAGAGCTCAAAAGCCTTTTTGGTTTCTTGATAGGCAAACTCCGCCTGTCTTTTCTCCTGGTATTGATTACCAAAATAGATGCCAAAGGACAAAACTGCTACGGCCGCAACGGAAATCCACTTGTAATAGTTTCTTCTAGGTTTTAATGGTACCTGCTTGGTATACCGTTCTTCCTTGGCGTTGGAAAAGTAGTTGAACATGGGCTTATATTGCTCCAGATGTGTTGCTACACTTTCTTGGGAAAAATAAGCTTGTAGTGTTTTTTCTTCGGCGACCGTTGTGGTTGCCTCAAAATACTTTTCCAATAATTTTTCTATGTTATCCAATTCCATAGCTATGTTTTTTAACTAATTCTTGTCGTACTGTTTTTCTCGCTCTTGATAGTGCTACCCGCACCGCTGTGGGTTTCATGTCCAAAAGCTCGCATATTTCTTCAAACTCGTATTGTTCTACATCCCTCAATTGCAAAACCATTTTTTGCTGTTCCGGCAATTCTTCCATAATGCGCTCCATCCATCGAACACTGTCCTCTGCTTCAAGCTGTCCTTGCAAAGAGGTGCTTTCATCACTATAATTGCTATGCACCAATTTTAGGTTGCCTGCCTGTTTGGATTTTAATCGGTCCAAACAGAAATTCTTGGTCATCGTCATCGCAAAGGCCTCTACATTTTTATACTCTCCCATGCTCTCGTTCTTCGACCATAGTTTCAGCAAAATTTCTTGCGTGGCATCTTCTGCTTCTTCCCTTGAGACCAGCAACCGCTTAGCAAGTCGGTATAGCTTGTCCTTAAAGGGCATTACCACATTTAAAAATTCAGCCTGTTTCATTCGGTTGTCTTAGTTGTTATAAGCTTTTTTTTCTTCGCTTATAGTATCACGACGACACATATCGAATTTTGTTACAAAAAATTTGTATTCTCCTTTTATGTGTCTATTTTGTGACTCCAATTTGTAAGAATCTAGATAATTATACCACATATTTACTATGTTTTCCAATTTATATGGAATGATAATTGATGGTTCTTATTAAAATTTAGCTATGAAAAAATTACTTTTCCCCCTAATTGCCCTCCTATTTGTTGCTTGTTCCAGTGATGACAATGGCATTGAAAACCCTAATCCAGATCCCCCGACCACTACACTTGAAGATGTTCTGGTCCAAAACTTTATGTGGGGCGCCATGAATCTATGGTATTTTTGGCAAGCTGACGTTCCTGATCTGGCAGACGACAGATTTGCAAACGATGATGAATACACTGAATTTTTAGCACAGACGGAAAATCCTTCGGATTTTTTCTTTGATGTGCTTTTGTTCAACGATGATCGTTTCAGTTTCCTTAATGATGATTACACCGAGTTGGTAAGTAATCTTTCCGGTGTATCAAAAAGCAACGGCTTGGAATTTGGACTTGTCCAATTTTCAGGAAGCAATGACCTTTTTGGATATGTCCAATATATTGTACCTGATTCCGATGCATCTACCAAAGCCATCGCTCGTGGAGATATCTTTACCCGGGTTGATGGACAACAACTCACCATAAGTAATTATATCAACTTACTTTTTGGAGATAACGACACCTATACTTTGGGAATGGCCGACATTGGTGGAGGTACAATTACCGATAATGGTAACGAGGTGACCTTGACAAAGATTGAAAACCAAGTTGAGGACCCTATTTTGGTTGCTGAGACATTGGATGTCAATGGCACTAAAATTGCATACCTGATGTACAACCGATTCTTAAGAAATTTTGATGAGCAACTAAATGCGGCCTTTGGCCAATTTGTTGCCGATGGTGCCACAGAGCTGGTTCTTGACATGCGCTATAACCCTGGGGGATCGGTAAATACCTCTAGACTCTTGGCCAGTATGGTTCACAGCACCGACACTGATAAACTTTATATTCGTCAGCGTTGGAACAGTAAGATTCAAGGCCAGTTAAGTACAGCACAATTAGAGGATTATTTTGCAAGTACTACCGGAACAAGCGCAATTAATTCATTGAACTTAAGCACGGTTTACATATTGGCCACAAACGGATCTGCTTCGGCCAGTGAACTCGTTATGAATGGTTTGGCACCACATATGGAAGTAGTTCATATCGGTGGAACCACGCGTGGTAAAAATGAATTCTCCATCACCTTGGTCGACGATCCAGACAATGCCTTTATATATGACAGTGATCGTGAGGATCAAATCAACTCAGAAAATAGTTGGGGACTGCAACCTTTGGTTGGAAGAAATGAAAATGCGGACGGATTCTTCGATTATACCGATGGCCTGGCTCCTGATATTGTTTTGCAAGAGGATCTGGAAAATCTTGGTGTATTGGGTGATGTAAATGAGCCATTATTGGCGAGAGCCATCCAAGAAATTACAGGTGTAACCACGAAGCGTAGCTTTTCAGTACAAATGCCCGCCAAGATGTTTACAAGCTCTAGGATTGAAACTTCACTCAAAGACAATATGTTCCTGGACAAAAAATTGATTTTGAACAAATAATAACACGAATTGTGTGTATATAAAAGCGGCCATTAGGCCGCTTTCTTTTTTTATAATGGTTATTGAATCACATTAACCTTTGCCGTATCGACTTGTCTGTATTTTTTGGACAAGCCTTTCGGAACTTTTATAACATCTGGGTGGAATAGACCGGCAAGCAGTTCAATACCATTGACCAATGTATTTGCTGATGACTGTGTGAACATATCAAAGTCCGCAATAAAGACCGCATTGGTCTGAACCGCTTTCAAACTGTCCCATCCATCTTTTTCAGTCAAAATATGTAGTTCCTCCAAAGTACGGTCGACCGTAAAGCCACATGGGGCGATTATCAAAACTTCTGGATCATATTTCACAATCTTATCCCACTGGGTCACAATACTGTCTCCAGAAGGATTGGAAAGCATATCCACGCCTCCCGCAAAGGCAATCTGATGGGGTATCCAATGTCCACAATTGAAAATAGGATCTAACCATTCCATCAGCATTATACGCTTAGGTAAGGTCTTGGCCTCCCTTAGTTTATCCACAACAGTGTCAATCCGTTGGTGCAACCCATTCAAGTAATTATATGCTATCTCCTCTTTGCCCAATGCTTTGGCGATGGTTACGGCAGATTGAAAAACATCTTCCAAAGATTCAGGACTGATCGAAATCAATTCCGGTTGCTTCTCCAAATTGGCAACTGCTGCTGCAGTGCATGCCGTATCAATTTGGCAGATATCGCACATATCCTGTGTAAATATGATATCTGGTGCTATTTGCTCCAACAAAGGTTCATCAACATAATACAGGTCCTTTCCTTGGTGCTTGCTTGCTGAAAAAAGTGCATCTATCTCAATACTGGACAGGTTTTTTCCTTCAAGCACGCATCGTACCACGGGTTTTTTTTCTTTCAAGGCCTGTTCTGGACATTCAAAAGTGATGCCATGCAGGTGCTCTTCCAATCCCATATCATAAAGCATTTGGGTCACAGCCGGTAAGAACGAACAAACTTTTAGCATGGCATCAAGTTATTGAATTATAAGGTTAAATTAAACCCTGCACTTATATTTCTTCCGCGAGTTGTAAAGCCAATTACCTCTACATATTCCTCATTCAACAAATTGTTGGCATTTAGAAATACTTTCAATTTATTCGGCTTCAATTGATGCTCCACATACAAATTCACGAGTGAAAAGGTATCCAAGGCGATATCGGTAAATGTGGTGAAATCCGTATCAAACCGTTCTCCTGTATACGCATAGCTGAGCGAAATACCCGTGGTTTCACATACTTGATAATTTAGGGTCAAATTCACCTTATGCTTTGGAATTCGGATAGCGTTATCGCCTTTTCGTTCGGTAAATGTATAGTTGGCATCGACCGTGAACTCCTGTGAAGGCCGCCACGATGCCTCTACTTCCACACCATTGGCGTCTATTTCATTAGCAACGTTGATGCTTGTAAAGTTTTGGTCAAAACCGATGGTATTCTTCTCGTTACGATTAAAATAAAGGGCGCTCAACCGTATTTTATCATTTACATAGTATTCCACACCCCCTTCTATGGTACGGTTTTCCTCAGGTTCTAAATCCGGATTGGCCCCAAAATCCCCAAACAATTGAATCAAATTTGGCGTGATATACGATGTGGCATACGACCCCAGTAATTTTACGTACCCATTATCCGTGGTAAGTGCGTATGATGGATTGAGGTTGTACACGATATGGTTTCCGTATTCTGAGTGGTTATTGAATCTTATACCGGTGTTTAGGTTAAATCCAAAATCCGATACATAGACCACATTTGCATAAGGGTCGAAAATGGTAAATTCTGCCTCGTTGCTAAAAACAGCTTTATCCTTTAGGTAATTTACCCCTAAAATGGTGTGCCATTTATCATCGAACACATATTTATTATAGAAATCAAGAACGAGGTTCTTTCCATCCGAAATACTCTCACCAAAAGTGCTCTGTGAATCCGTCTCATAGTCCGTATAGGCGGTATTGATATGGATGGACCCTTTGTTATATTTGAATGATGAGGAAAGTCCAGCCCTGTCCTGTCTGACCTCGGAACGATTGGGAGCTTCTGCTAGGGAAGCATCAAACTCTGTATCAAACTTTGTTTGGTTTCCATAAATGGATACTTCAAAATTATCCGAGAACTGATAGCCCAGCTTAAGATTGGCGCTGTAATGCGAAAAGGAGTCCTCTTCATTTTCTGGCGTTACGGCTGCAGAAAGTCCATTCGAATATCTGTTGGAAAAACCAGCATTATACGTGAATTTATCCAATGTCCCATTTATAGTTACTGCGTTTCCAAAACTTGCCAAATTGTAGTTCTGGTTATCAGCAGTCTGATTGGTCCCGATGGTGGACTGCACATTTACGGCAATTTTTTCTTTGGAGCTCTTCTTTGTGGTAATGTTGATTACTGCCGTTGCGGCGTTGGTACCATACAGTGTACTGGCCGCTCCCTTGATAATTTCAATGGATTCAATATCAGCTGTTGATAGTAATCTCAAATCGTATTCAGAAGAAAAAGAAGATGGATCGGTTACCCTTACCCCATCGATGATAACTAAGGCTTGACGACCTCTACCTCCCCGGGCAAAAACACCAAATACAGACCCATCGCGTCCACGGCTTCCCGTAATTTCGATACCGCTTTTAGTATTAATGATTTCAGGGATGGTTCGTCCCTGGTTCCTTTCCAACTCCTCGGCAGAAATCTTAATGACCGTTTTACCGGAGTTTTCCCGTTTCAATTGAAACCGGGAATCACTCACAACCACTTCTTGCAGTTGCTGTACTTCTACAGAATCTTTCTGCGATTCCTGTGCAGAAAGGCCCTGACCCGCTACAAAAGCGGCACATAACAATAAATAATTTTTTTTCATTTCGTTTAAGTGAATAAACGGGAGAATAGTATGCTGTCCCATACGTAAACCTTTATCCCGAAAGTTTAACAATGTTTGTTTGAACTTGGCAGGTCTCCTGACTTGCGTCTTGCACACTACCTTCCCGTCCGACGGACAGTGGTTTGGAAGTTGCGGCAAGCACCTCCTCCTTGCTGATACTCTAGAAATATCATTTTGGACTCAGCTTAGCTTACAGTTGCGGGAACAGTTCCGGATTTGCACCGGATTCCCTTTTAATCATGCGAAAAACCCTCGCACAAACCAAAATTCGGCACGAAAGTAATCATTCTGTTTAATCTTTTTTTGAAAAAGTTAAATAATCTTACATTTGGACCATGTCAAAAAAACTCCTTTCAGCGCTTTGTTTTGGGACTTTGTTCCTAGTTATCCTCTCTTCATGTGGTGAAAAAAAGAAAACGCTTCCAGTTAAACAACCCCAATCTGAATCATACTCGCAGTACGCTACCGGCTTTACCATAGAAAAGTCCGGAGATATCACGATAATCAATGTTTCTTCGCCTTGGCCAGGTGCAAAAACGGATTTTACATATGCATTGGTTCCAAAAAATAAGCTGGCTGCTATAACCCTTCCCAGAGATACTTATGATGCCATAGTGGCAACCCCAGTTCAAAACATGGTCATTACCTCTACCACACATATTCCTTCATTGGAAGCTTTGGAGATACTGGATGTTGTTTCCGGCTTTCCCAACACCGATTTAATTTCCTCACCTGCTGCTCGTGAGCGTATCGATAATGGCCAAATAAAAGAGTTGGGAACCAATGAGAGCATCAACACTGAGGTGGTTTTGGAGTTGAATCCAGAAGTCATTATGGGTTTTGGCATTAACGACACCAACAAAGCTTATGAAACTTTAAAACAATCGGGAATTCCCATTGTATATAACGGGGATTGGACAGAGCAAACTCCGTTGGGTAAGGCGGAGTGGATCAAGTTTTTTGCACCGTTCTTCAATAAAGAGGCCGAAGCGGATAGCATTTTCAAAAACATTAAAACCTCGTACGAACAAGCAAAGCTTTTGACCCAAAAAGTAACGCAAAAACCCACGGTCCTCACTGGCGGACTATACAAAGATGTATGGTACGTGGCAGGTGGAAACAGCTGGATGGCACAATTTTTAAAGGACGCAAATGCCAATTACCTGTGGTCGGATACCGATAATACCGGAAGCATTGGTTTGAGCCTTGAGGCTGTTCTGGAAAAAGGCCAGCAAGCCGATTTCTGGTTTAATCCCTCATTGCACGCCAGCTACGGAGAGTTGTTGCAGGCAAATGCCCATTATGAACAATTTGAAGCTTTTCAAAACAACAAAGTATATTCGAATGCTGTCAAGAAAGGAGTTACTGGAGGACTGCTGTATTACGAATTGGCACCGCAACGACCTGATCTTGTTTTAAAAGATTTGATTTCCATCCTGCATCCAGGTCTGTTATCCGATTATGAACCACACTTTTTCATGCCCTTGCAATAGATGGATTCGATAAAGCCATATCGTATCTCTTTCGTGCTACTGGCATTGGCATTGTGCCTTGCATGGTTGTTGAACATAAGCTTGGGGTCTGTCACCATTCCTTTCGAAGCCATGTTCTCCATTTTAGCGGGATCCACAGCAGAAATAGATTCTTGGAATTATATCATTTGGAATTACCGTATTCCAAAAGCTTTTACGGCAGTTTTGGTCGGAGGTGGACTTTCCATCAGTGGCTTGCTGATGCAGACCTTATTTCGCAATCCCTTGGCTGGACCTTTTGTGCTGGGAATTAGTTCCGGGGCCAGTTTGGGTGCTGCCCTAATTTTAATGGGGGCTTCGCTGATATCAGGAATAGCAACCTTTACTTTTATCAATGATATTTCCATGGCTATCGCAGCCAGTTTGGGGAGTTTTATGGTATTGCTTGTGGTTATGTTGGTTGCAAATAGAGTTAAGGATACCATGGCCCTGCTCATTATTGGTTTGATGTTCGGCAGTATTACCGCGGCCATTGTCAGTGTTCTGGCCTATTTTTCAACCGCAGATGATTTGCAACGCTTTATCTTCTGGTCTTTCGGAAGTGTTGGCAATCTAACCGGCCAGCAAGTGATGCTTTTGTGTGGGGTAGTGTTTCTAGGATTATTGCTTAGTATTTTATCCATTAAAAAATTGAATGCTTTTTTGTTGGGTGAAAACTACGCACAAAGCTTGGGGGTGTCCTTAAAAAAATCAAGATTGATTATCATTCTTGCCACTGGAATATTGGCAGGCGGCATCACCGCTTTTGCCGGTCCAATTGCCTTTATCGGCCTGGCCGTACCGCATCTTACACGGCAGATTTTTGATACCATGGAACATCGTATATTGATTCCGGCCGTATTTCTTTATGGTGCCATCTTGATGCTGTTATGCGATACTATTGCCCAGTTGCCCACATCGTCCAATGTGCTGCCCATAAATGCCATTACTTCCTTGGTAGGTGCACCGGTCGTAATATGGCTATTGGTAAGAAAACGTAAAATGCTCTTTTGATGTCCGAACTGAAAAAACATAGCATCGCTGTCAATAAGCTATCCATTGGTTATAAAACCAAAATGGTTGCGGACAATCTCAATTTTACGATGGCCCAAGGCCAGCTATGTGCCATTGTAGGTGTGAATGGGGTTGGGAAATCGACGCTTTTACGTACGCTCGGGAAGCTTCAACCCAAATTATCAGGTGAAATTACCATTAACGAAAAGGTGTTGGAGTTGCATTCGTCTTTTGAATTGGCAAAAACCCTCAGCTTTGTGCTCACGGAGCAGCCGGCCTCTAAAAATTTGACCGTTCAGGAGTTGATTGCGCTCGGTAGGCAACCTTATACCAATTGGATTGGGACCTTGTCCGTAGAAGACAAACGACAAGTAGAAGAAAGTTTATCCTCGTTTTTGTTGAAAGAACTTCGCCATAACAAATGCCATGAACTCAGCGATGGACAATTGCAAAGGGTGCTGATAGCACGTGCCATGGCCCAGGACACGCCTCTGATTCTTTTGGATGAGCCTACCACCCATTTGGACCTCTATCATAAAGTCCAAATTTTAAAATTGCTTCAAGAATTGGCCCATTCCAAACAAAAAACCATCATTTTCACTACACATGAGATCGATTTGGCCATTCAGCTATGCGATAAGATCCTGATATTGGATGGTCAAGAAAATCCAAGCGGAACGCCTTGCGAATTGATTGAACAAAGACACTTTGAACAATTGTTTCCTTCGGAAATGGTTCAATTTGATTCCAAAACAGGCTCTTTTAAAGTGAATAAGTAATTTACATTGTCATTCCTGCGAAGGCAGGAATCTCACTATATTTATCCCCAGAATAGCATTTTATGAGCAGCGAACTGATTTATGTAATTGTTGGACTTTTTGCAGTGGCTATTGGCTTGTTTTTGGGCATGTACATCCAAAAACTGAAGACCAAATCCAATGCAAGTGTCTGGCAAGAAAGGGAACAACAGCTGAACAGTACTGTCAAATCACTAAATGACAAACTGCTGACAAATGATGAGGATAAAAAACAACTGCAGTCCGAGAAGGAGCAACAGAGCAATCAAATTGTGCGGTATCAGGCAGATTTAGAAAACCTACAGCGCATTAATACAGAACAAAAGGAAGAGGTCGAAAAGCTTCAAGAAAAATTCACCAAGGAATTCGAAAATCTTGCCAACAAAATCTTGGATGAAAAAAGCACCAAATTCACAGAACAGAATCAAAAAAATATCAAACAAATTTTGACTCCCCTACAGGAGAAAATTCAATTGTTTGAGAAGAAAGTGGAGGCTACCCAAAAGGAGAACATCAGTATTCATTCAGCATTAAAAGAGCAATTGCTCAATCTTCAAAACCAAAACCTTAAAATCACCCAGGAAGCGGAAAACCTCACCAAGGCATTGAAAGGAGACAGCAAAATGCAAGGGAATTGGGGGGAATTGGTATTGGAACGGGTACTTGAAAAATCAGGGTTGGAAAAGGATCGTGAATATAGTGTTCAGCAAAGTTTTGCCCGTGAAGATGGTTCACGTGTTATGCCCGATGTTATTATTCACCTTCCAGATGGCAAAAAAATGGTGGTGGATTCGAAGGTCTCCCTTACAGATTATGAACGCTACACCAATGCCGATGAGGAACAAAAGGAAAAACACCTCAAAGACCATATCAACTCCCTTAAAAAACATGTAGAGCAGCTTTCCGCCAAAAAGTATGAGGATCTATACGAAATGGAAAGTCCGGATTTTGTGTTGTTGTTTGTTCCCATTGAACCCGCATTTGCGGTAGCCATCAATAATGACAATTCGCTCTACAACAAAGCCTTTGAGCAAAACATTGTAATCGTCACCCCTTCTACCTTATTGGCCACACTTCGGACCATTGATACGATGTGGAGCAATGAAAAGCAACAGAAGAATGCCATTGAAATTGCACGGCAAGCAGGAGCTTTATATGACAAATTCGAAGGATTTGTAACCGATCTGACGAAAGTGGGGAAAAAGATGGATGAAGCCAAGACCGAATATCGTGGTGCCATGAACAAATTGGTGGAAGGCCGTGGCAACATTGTAACCAGCATAGAAAAACTCAAAAAAATGGGAGCCAAAGCCAAAAAATCCATTCCTGAGCCCATTTTAAAGAGAGCAGAAGAAGATGATTTTGAAGAACCTAAATTGGAACTCTAAATGAAAAAGTTCAAAACGGCGAAAGAATCCAGAGTTTCCATCACCGAGCTTATGCTTCCCTCCCATTCCAATTTTGGAGGCAAAGTCCACGGCGGACATATTTTAAGTTTGATGGACCAAATTGCCTTCGCCTGCGCCTCAAAACACTCACAAGCCTACTGTGTCACCGCTTCCGTAAATCGTGTGGATTTTCTACATCCCATTGAAGTTGGAGAATTGGTTACCTTGAAAGCGTCTATCAACTATACCGGGCGAACTTCCATGGTTGTAGGCGTTCGTGTTGAATCCCAAAATGTGACCACAGGGCAGCGCAAGCATTGCAATTCTTCTTACTTCACCATGGTTGCCAAGGGGGAAAATGGGAAAAACCTGCCTGTACCAGGGCTAATCTTGACAGACAAACAAGGAGTAAGACGTTTTGCAAGAAGTGTGGAACGCAAAGCTTCGGCGAGTTCCAGAGATACCAAGTTTGAGTCGGCAAAATTCAACGCAGACAACTATTTGAAAACTTTAGCAGGTGAAAATGCAAAGGTCGATTTGCATTAATCGAGTGATGCAGCGGCAGCTTCATCCATAAACCAAAGTAACTTTCCAGTGCTTGGGTTCACCAAAGAAGCTGGATAGGCGTCAAAACCTTCAGTTTTTTCTAAAATGGATTTCACTTTTTCTGCCTTGCCGGCTCCGGTAACAAGAAAAGCCACTTCCTTCGCTGTATTTATAACTTTTCCGTTAATGGAGACCCTTTTTTGACCCGAATCAGGATGGGTTGCCACAACGCAATGGTCCTTCGCATCCCACAAGCCAATCTCATGTGGAAAAATGGAAGCGGTATGTCCATCATCACCCATACCAAGAACAACCAAATCGAATTGGGGGATTCCTTCGACCCTATCCAAATTAATTTCCAACAAATTGGCATAACGCATGGCCTCTCTGTCAGGTTCGGCTTCACCCAAAACACGATGGATATTCGCTTCGGGCACCTTTATTTTTGAGAACAGATGCTCCACGGTCATTTTGTAATTACTCTGGTCGTCTGTAGGAGGCACACAGCGTTCATCACCCCAATAAAAATGAATATTGCTCCAATCAATGTTATCACCATATTCCGAAGCAATTACATCAAAAACTACTTTCGGTGTGCTACCGCCAGACAGCGCAATATGAAACTCGGTTTTATCTTTTACCAATTCTGCAAAATACGCCGCAAACTGCTTCGCAACTTCCTGTTTATCCTTATATACTTTTAATTCCATAGATTATTTTAATCGCTAAATAGTTCTCGACTGCTCCTTCGACAAGCTCAGGATGACAGCTCGAACTGACCTCTGACTTCCGCCCTCTGACTACTGATTACTGATTACTGATTACTGATTACTGATTACTGATTACTGATTACTGATTACTGATTAAACCTAACAAATCACACAATATCCAGGATCATCCGCCAAGTTCTCCCCTGGGTTTCGCCAGTAGCCTAGATCATCCATCAACTCATCCGAATTTTCTGGTCCCCACACACCTGCCGCATAGCCATACATACGCACATCCTTTCCATTCTTCCAATAATCCAAAATAGGGTCCACAAACTCCCAAGCTGCCTCAACCTCATCAGCCCTAGCATATAATGTAGCATCGCCTTGCATGGCATCCAATAAAAGTCTTTCATAGGCCTCCATAACGTAGGTTTGCGCCAAGCTGGAATAGTAAAAGTCCAAATTGGCCCGCTCCACCTTAAATCCTTGCCCAGGTACTTTCACACCAAACTTAATGAGCACACCTTCATCGGGTTGAATACGGATAATCAACTTGTTGTCTTTGCTATTGACTCCGGAATCCTTAAAAATTTGATGATGTGGCGTTTTAAAATGAATGATCACCTCCGTGACCTTGGTTGGCATGCGTTTAGCAGTCCGTACATAAAAGGGAACCCCTTGCCACCTCCAATTATCCACAAAAAACTTCACCGCAGCATAGGTTTCCGTGGTCGAATTGGAGTCAACCCCATCCTCTTCTCGATATCCCTTTACTTTTTCACCATTGATTTCTGAAGCTACATATTGCGCACGTATGGTGTTATCAAAAAGTGTTTTATCATCACGCATAATGCGGAGGGACTTTAGTGCCTTGACCTTTTCGTTTCGAATCTCCTCGGGTTGATCCCCAATGGGAGGCTCCATAACAACCAAGGAGACGATTTGCATCAAATGGTTTTGGAACATATCGCGTAAAGCACCGGATTTATCATAGTATCCACCTCTTTTTTCAACCCCAACACTTTCCGCATTGGTGATTTCAACATGGTGGATATAATTTCGGTTCCAAAGTGGTTCAAAGATGCTGTTGGAAAAACGGGTCACCAAAAGATTTTGAACCGTTTCCTTACCCAAATAATGGTCTATACGATATATCTGGGGCTCTTTAAAGTATTGTTGAAGGCCACTATTCAAAGCTTTTGCACTGTCCAAACTATAACCGAAAGGTTTTTCCACAATCAACCTTTTCCACCCCTTTTCTTGACTGCTCAGTCCAACATCAGCCAGGTTTTTGGCAATGGGTTCATACAAACTTGGCGGTGTGGAAAAGTAAAACATATAATTGTTTTCTGTCCCATTCTGATCGTTCAAGGTTTCGATTCGCTTGGCCAAGCCGGAATATTCAGCAGTATAATCGCTTCCCAAATCTTCATAAAAGATCCTATCGGTAAAACCTTTGATGTAATTTTCCTTTAGATCCTCCAGTTTCGCCTTCAAATAAGGGCTATTATTGACCACCTTGTCCCGAAATTCTTCATCGGTGAGATCACTCCTACTGGCACCCAAAACCACAAAATTCTGGGGCAATTGTCTAGCAACATACAAGTTGAACAATGCAGGAATAAGTTTACGGGCAGTTAAATCTCCAGAAGCTCCAAAAATAATGAGCATTTGGTTGTCGGTCTTTTTCATAAGGTGCTGTACTTCTTTGTTTGGAAATCTCAAAAAAAGAATGGCTTGGTTATGTTTTTGCGAAAAACTATCCGAGACCTTCTTTTATTTTTGAGCATAACGAATATAACGCTATTTTAGGTTCAGAATTCAACTAATTTGGCTTACTTAAAGCTGTCTTGACCTAAGACATAAAAATAAAGAACATGGCAGATACATACGATTTTGGTCTTGTGGGACTAGGTGTAATGGGGCGTAATTTTATTTTAAATGTTGCCGATAATGGCTTTACAGCCTTTGGCAACGATTTGGACAAAGAAAAGGTGGATGCCCTTATCGAGGAAGGAGACGATGTAAATCGTGTGAATGCTACCACAGATGTTGGCTCTTTTGTGAATTCCCTGAGTACACCGCGCAAGATCATGTTGTTGGTTCCTGCAGGAAAAATTGTGGATGCCGTAATTGAAGGGCTGCTTCCTCATTTGGATGAAGGTGATATTATTATTGATGGTGGAAATTCCTTTTTTACGGATACGGACCGACGTGAAGCCTATTTAAAGGAAAAAGGAATCAATTTCTTCGGAGCTGGTGTATCAGGTGGCGCCAAAGGAGCGAGAAAGGGTCCAAGCATCATGCCTGGCGGCTCCAAGGATGCATACCAACATGTAAAACCCATTTTCGAGGCCGTTTCGGCCAAATATAAAGGGGAACCCTGTGTAGCCTATTTGGGTCCTAAGTCAGCAGGAAACTATGTGAAAATGGTTCATAACGGCATCGAATACGGACTAATGCAATTAACTTCTGAAATCTATGACCTTTTGAAGAAGGCCGGCGGATTGACCAATGAAGAATTGCATGAAACTTATGCTGCTTGGAATGCAGGTCGATTACAGTCCTTTTTAGTGGAAATCACCTCAGAAATTTTTGCTGAAAAAGATGATTTGGGTGATGGGCATTTAGTGGATAAAATTTTGGATAAGGCAAAGCAAAAAGGAACTGGAAAATGGACTTCGCAAAATGCCATGGATTTAGGGATTCCTGTGCCTACAATAGACATAGCCGTGAGCATGCGCGAAATCTCTGCCTTAAAAGCAGAACGCGTCCAGGCCGATGAGCTTTATAACCGGCCGAAACCCCAATCCGTCGTGAAAGATTCTTTGGTGAGCAAAGCAGAACAGGCACTCTATTTTTCGTTTATCATTACCTATGCGCAAGGAATGCACCAGCTTGCTGATGCATCCAAAGAATATGGGTATGAGCTTCAACTGGGTGAAATTGCCAAGATCTGGAGGGCAGGCTGTATCATCCGTGCGGCACTGTTGGCGGATATCACCGAAGCCTTTAATGATGACAACGCCCTTCAAAACCTGCTGCTTTCCCCTTCGTTCGTGGAAAAAGTGAAAGAAACCGTGGATTCAGCCAGGGAACTGGTCGCTTATGGAGCAACCAATGGCATTCCCCTACCCGGCCTTTCCAACGCGCTTACCTATTTTGATGCCTATACCAGTGGTCGATTGCCATTGAATTTAATACAGGCACAAAGGGATTATTTCGGCTCACATACTTACGAGCGATTGGATCGCGAAGGTATTTTTCATACGGAATGGGAAGATTAAAATGAAATGACCCAAGGTCAATCCAACATAGCAATTCAAATTGACCATCTATTCCGGCAAGAGCATGGAAAATTAATTGCTGTGTTGACCAAAACTTTTGGAACCTCCAATATAGATTTGGCCGAAGATGTGGTGCAAGAGGCCATGGTCGAGGCGTTGGGCAAATGGACCGACAATGGGATTCCAGATAATCCGGTAGGTTGGATTTACAAAGTAGCCAAGTATAAAGCTGTAAACATCCTTAATCGGGAAAAATACAAGCGGGAATATGCTTCGGAGGTAGCTCATCACCTTCAATCCGAATGGACTTTGGAACCTGCTTTAAACCACATTTTTACCGATAAGGAAATTGCGGATGACCAGTTGCGAATGATCTTTACTTGTTGTCACCCCGTGCTTTCAGCGGATTCCCAGATTGCCCTTACCCTAAAAACCCTATGCGGATTTAACATTCCCGAAATCGCACAAGCTTTTTTAACCTCGGAAAGCAACATCAACAAACGTCTGGTAAGAGCTCGCAAAACCATAAAAGAAGCCAATATTCCATTTGAAGTGCCGGCAGGAAGCCAATTGGAGCCAAGATTGTCCAGTGTTCTGGAAACCATTTACCTCTTGTTCAATGAAGGGTATAATTCCACTTCGGACGACAGTTTGATTCGAAAAGAACTTTGTGAAGAAGCTATCCGTCTTACTGAAATCATTATTCAGAATCCTTCAATAAATTCTTCGAATGCACATGCCCTGTTGGCGTTAATGCTGTTCAACACAGCTCGATTTAACTCAAGATTAGATGAATTGAGCAATACCATCAGCCTTGAACATCAAGACAGAAGCAAATGGGACCAAGCAATGATCAAAAAAGGATTGACACATTTGGCTTTTGCGGCAGAACAAAAGGAAATCTCAATCTATCACCTTCTTGCCACAATTTCGGCACAGCATTGTACCGCTGCAACCTTTGAATCCACCGACTGGAAAGGTATTCTATCTTTATATGATATGCTTCTTGAGATTGATGATTCTCCAATCATCCAACTAAACAGGATTATAGTCCTTTCCAAAATTTCAGGAGCAAAAGCGGCCATAGAGCAATTAAAGCGTATTGAAAACCACTCCTCTTTAAATACTTATCTGCCCTATTTTACCTCAAGTGCGGAGCTCTATTTTCAGGACAAGCAACCTAAAAAGGCCATTGAACTCTTAGAAAAAGCGTTGGAACTTCAAATTGGAGATAATCGTAAGTTGCTAATTTCCAAAAAGATAGAGGGTTACTCTAAAAATATTTGATATTTTTCCGCTTTCCATGTCCTTTTTTGTCCCTTTCAATTGACTATGGGATATAAAACAACATTAAATCATTCAACACATTGATTATGCAAGAATTCATGATTTTCATTAAAACCAAAGGAGATCACTTGGAAGGTCTATCTCCCGAACAACAGCAGGCCCACGTACAAAAAATAGGAAAGTATATCGGTGGATTGATGGAATCTGCAAAATTAAAAGGAGCGCAGCCATTGGAAATGGACGGAGCAATTATTCATGGGAACAAGGGAGTCTTTAAGGATGGCCCATTTAATGAATCCAAGGAGGTCATTGTCGGGTACTTTCACATCGTAGCGGAAAATCTAGAAGAGGCAATCGCTATTGCCAAAGCAAACCCCATGTTCGAAGATGCTGAGGGAAGTATTGAAGTACGCCCTATTAAACAAATGGAAGGTATCAACTAAAACAAGAAACATGAGCGCCAATAATTTTGAATACGAAGGCAAATGTGCCTTTGCAATGAGCTTGGGGAAAGAAGCTCCCAGAACCAATGGAAAATATACCCTGACCAAGGATGGCAAAACCTACACTTTTTTGAACCCAGTGGCTAAATTTTTGTTCAAGATGTTCCCATACAGCGTGCAAAAAGCTGACGCAGCTTGGAATAAAAACTAGTAATGATGAAAAGAAAAGCACTAAAGATTATCGGAATTACAATTGTGATATTGTTCGGATTGCTATTTACGTTCGCCAAGGTAAAAAGAGTCACCCCGCTCTCATGGGGCCATAAGGAAGTAAACCAGCCCATATTTTCAGATATCGCGATCAATGGATATGACCCAGTAGCGTACAGTTTATCCAACCAAGCCGTGGAAGGGAATGAGCAATATACTCATTTATGGAAAGCGGCCACCTGGTTATTTGCTTCGGAGGAAAACAAAAACAAGTTCATGGCGAACCCCGAAAAATACGCTCCACAATATGGTGGCTATTGCGCTTTTGCAGTGAGCAAGGGTTTTACCGCGAATACGAATCCTGAAGTTTTCGAGCTAATCGATGGAAAATTGTATCTTTTCGATGGAGAAGATGTAAAGCAGGAATGGAAAGCTAATCTGAAAGAGAATCTAGAAAAAGGTAAAATCAACTGGAAATAATACCATAGTACAACACTCAATTAAATGCAAAAGCGGTCTAGGAATCACCCTATTCCGCTTTTTTTTTGAGCACTACCTCCAACCTGAAACTGTAGCTTTTATAGGAGTTTCGATCATCTCAACCTCCTAATAATTAGGGTTTTGTGACTAAAGTTTTCCATAGAAATTTGGAGAATTCAAAATTTTATTTACATTTGTAGTGTTCTAGTTATCTAATACACTATAAATGTTAGCTATTAAACATTTGAATTTCAATTACCCGAAAAGCCGGTTCGTGCTAAGATCCATCGATATGGATTTTAAGGCGGGAAACATCTACGGTCTTTTTGGTAAAAATGGAGAAGGTAAAAGTACCTTGCTGAAAATCATGACCGGATTGCTCTTTCCCAAGACCGGAAGCTGCATGTTGGATGGTTATGAAACCAGAAAAAGGGACGTACAGTCGCTTCAACATATCTTTTTGGTACCTGAGGATTTCGAATTGCCCGGAATACCGATTCGGACATTCGAGAAAGCCCAGTCCTGTTTTTACCCCAATTTTTCCACGGAGCAGTTTTACGAACTTATAGACGAGTTTCAGCTCTCCCCTACCGATGTGATTTCAAGATTGTCCTTTGGACAAAAGAAAAAGGTGCTTATCGCCTTTGGTATAGCTACGAACACCAAATTATTATTGATGGATGAGCCGACCAACGGCCTGGATATTCCATCGAAAAGTCAGTTTAGAAAGGTCATGGCATCCGCCGTCAATGAAAACAAATGCATTGTTATTTCTACCCATCAAGTGCGGGATTTGCATAGCCTTATTAACCACATTATGATCCTGAATAATGGTCAGGTGGTTTTTAATCAATCCCTGGATACGGTATCTGATAGGCTGTGGTTTGGAAAACCAGCTTCGGACGAACTTGACAATGTTATTTATTCGGAATCCTCCTTTGGTGGTAAGGCAATCCTACCTCGATTGGACAAATTTGAAACCGAGGTCGATTTAGAACTGATGTTCAATGGGGTGTTGAACGAACCTGATAAAATAAACGCAGTCTTAAACCAAAAACATCATGACGAACGAATTTAGCTTATCGCGTATAGGGCAGTTCATCCGTCGTGATATTGCCATACTCAAAGGAACATTCATCACAGGTCTGCTCGTTGGAATCGTGTTGCTATTCTTGTTCTGTATATTCAACATGATGTGGGACAAAGAGTTGGCCCTGGCGGAGTTTTTTGGAATCTTTGGGGTAATCTATGTTCCTCTAGGTGTACTATTTACCTTCGCTATTTTTCGGGAATTCAACAATTCCAAAGCAAATCAGCTTTACCTCTCGCTTCCCGTATCGATTTTGGAAAGACTTGCAGCCAAGTGGTTTACATCCGTGGTCATATACACCATTGTATTTTCGGTATTGGCCGTACTGACCGGAACACTCGCCATGGTTTTCGGGGTATTGATTCTAGGGGCCAACTTTACTCTGATCTCACTCTTTTCAGAACCTTACTGGGATTTGATACGAATTTACTTTTTGGTCCAACCGATTTTTTTGGTGGGCGCCATCTCATTCTCAAAAAACAGAATTGGAAAAACCCTTTTGACCCTGGGCGTATTAGTTTTGGGATTTATGCTTTTCAACTTCCTGTTGTTTGGAATATTCAACCATGATTATGAGGTGTTTTCAGGTAACTCATTGGCTTCCATAGCATTTGATAAAACTGCCGACGATTTTTCAGTTGTTGGAAGGTGGTTTTACGGACTGCTTATGGGACCGGTAATGCTGGTGGCAGCTTATTTTAAAATGACGGAAAAGGAGGTGTAGGATGGATTTTGACAATAGCAAGCCTATTTATTTGCAGATTGTGGACTTTTTCTATGAAAACATCCTCATCAAGCGCTGGACCGATGAAGAACGCATTCCCTCTGTTCGGGAAGTTGCCATGATGGTTGAAGTAAATCCCAATACCGCCATTAGGGCCTTTAACCATTTACAGGACCTTGGTGTAATTTATAACAAAAGGGGTATTGGATACTTTGTAGCGAGCGATGGCTATACCAAAGTACTGGACATAAAACGAAAGGAGTTTATGGAGCAAATGCTCCCGGATGTGTTCAAAAAACTGAGTTTATTGGATATTTCATTTGAAGAATTAAAAAACGTATACAACCAACACCAAAATGAAAAAAAGTAATCTAATCTTGCTAGGAGCTTTGGGAGCGGCCATCTTTTTTTCGCTTGTCTTTCAATTGTCGGTCCATAGCAATGTAAAAAAGGAAAAGGCCAATGAAGTTCCGGTTGAGATCGTATCAGAATCTAGGACATTGTCCCATTTTGATGGAATTCTTATTGAAGATAGGATAAGCGTTGTCTTTCGCCAAAGTGAGACATCCAAAGTGATTGTAAATGCTCCCAATTACATTATCGATTCGGTCATTACTGAAACAGTGGATGAGAATCTGGTCATTAAAACCGCAAAGAAGCTGAAGAAAAAGGACAGTATCCATATTCAAATAGACCATCCAACATTAACAGCCCTTGAGTTACACAACAACTCCCATTTTGAAGCTGATGGACAAATTTCAGGTGGACAACTAAACTTGGTTTTTAAAGACAACAGTTCCGCCAACTTGAATCTGAATTACGATGCAGTAAAGTACACCAACAATACCCAAGGCAAGGTCAATTTGCAAGGAGAAATCAAAAAAATTGACTTGGTCTCAAATAAAGAATAATAATCAAAAAACGAACATCATTTAGTTAATCATCAATCAATCATCAATCAATCATCAATCAATCATCAATCAATCATCAATCATCAATCATCAATCATCAATCAAAAAACGAACAATCATGGAAACAGAGAATATAAATCATGCTCGCCATAAGGTAGAACGACCGCCTCTTTTTAGATTATTGCTAATGAGGGCACTTTACTTACTGACATTTATCGGATTGGCATATGAAGCTTGGGAATACCTTTTATTTCCAGACGAACCGCTTGACTATATTACCGGCATAACATTTAGTTTTTGGGCCACATATGCCACTTTAATGGGATTGGGGGTCCGATACCCGTTGAAAATGTTACCCTTGATTTTTCTACAACTGGCCTATAAGGCCACCTGGGCGATAACAGTATACCTTCCCATGAAATCTGCTGGTACCATAACCCCCGACGCAGAATCATTTTATTGGATCTGTGTTACCGCAGTAATCATTGATATAATTGTCATACCGTGGAAGTACGTTCTCGATCATTACGTCAAACCTTTTTTTAGTAAAGCAGCCATTCTGTCTGATTACCAATCGAAAAAAGAGAAGGTATGAATTCTAATATCCATAAGAAAGGCAGGAATGTCATATTTCCGCTTTTAGCCGCAGCGCTTGTAGCTGTGTTTACCGTTTCAGTTCTCATAGTCAATCGCAATCAACGCCAAAAGAAAGAAGCCGAAATAGTATTCATTGAAACCAGGAAAGCTATAGAGTTATTATCAATCCATCTGGACAAAGGATTGGAAAAAATGGCCCACTTAAACCAGTTTGAAAGAACTGTGCAAAAAATATACATTCATTAATCATCAATCAAAAAACGAACAATCATGGAAACAAATCAAAAAACCGGAAGGATCATTGGCTTTTTATTGCTTTTGATCATGTTAGCAGGAATTCCCTCCGTCATGTTTAGAGGGTTATCCATTTCACTGGTCAATTCACCTGATTTTTTACATCACATCTTTGAAAATGCCATGGAAATGCGGGTCGCAGTGCTATTGGATTTAATTGTTTGCGCGTTATGGGTTGCTGTAGCGACAATAGTATTCTCACTAATCAAAAAAATCAATAGCAGATTGGCTTTAGCTTACTTCGGAATCTGGATGGCCTATTTGGCAATCATCGTCTTTAGTAACATAAGTCATTTATCCCTACTATCCCTTAGTCAGGAGTTTGTAGCAGCTGAAACACCCAACATGGAGTACTTTTCCATAGCGGGTCGCCTCAAGATAGAGGACTATTTTTGGGCGCACTTTTTCGCAATCATGTTCTATGCTTCCGCAGCTTTTATGTTTTATTACTTTTTGTTTAGAACCAAGCTGGTCCCAAGGCTCTTATCCGTTTGGGGCATGATAGCTATCTCCATAGTTTTTGTGGCTTGCTGGCTGAACATCTTTGACCTGCATGTGAGCTTCAGCTTTTTTAGCCAAAATGGACTCCATATGATCGTGTTAATGGGATGGCTTATTGCTAAAGGATTCTCGTCAAGCAAAATTTCCGCAGCTTAAATCAGTTGGCAGTTAGCAGTTATCAATTATCAGTTGTCAATTATCAGTTATCCGTTATCAGTTATCAATCAAAAAATGAACAATTATGATTTCTAATTCTAAAACCATATCCCCTACCCTTACCCATAAAAAGTGGCCTAAATCCCTGTTGAATTTCTCAGTCCAATTCTGGTTTGTCACTGCCGTATTGGGCCAATGGATCTTTGCCTTCTATGTTGCCGCATTTTATGGCGGAGCTGCCATGGACGGTGACTTTATGCGATGGAACAGAGTGTTGCCACACGGTTATGTGGAAGGTGAAACCATCGGGAACCTAGCAGTGGCCATTCATTTGCTTTTTGCAGTAATTGTAATGGTTGGCGGTCCGATACAATTTGTACCTCAATTGAGGAACTATGCACCTAAATTCCATAGATGGAACGGAAGATTCTATCTGAGTGCCGCTGTCTTGATCAGTTTAAGCGGAATTTACATGGTGATTACCAAAGGAACTATTTCGGGCCTTATTGGCGACATCAGTGTAAGTTTAAATGGGGTCCTAATTTTGACTTTCGCCTATTTAGCCATACAAAATGCGGTAAAACGAAAATTTGATGCCCACCGTAAATGGGCGCTACGCTTATTTCTGGTTATGGCCGGTGTCTGGTTTTTCAGAGTGGGATTAATGTTTTGGCTATTCATCAATGGCGGTCCTGTTGGCTTCGACCCCGAAACATTTCGAGGCCCTTTTCTAGTTTTTCTAGGGTTTGGCCAATACATTATTCCGTTGCTGATCGTGGAGCTTTATTTTATGGCCCAACGTAAAAAACAAATGGCACCAAAATTACTGGCCTCAATTACCCTATTGGTATTTACGGTTATTACGGCTCTGGGTACTTTTGCCGCCACCATGGGTATGTGGCTGCCAAGAATTAGCTAACCGTCAACTTATAACTAGGTTATCCAACCTTAAATGCAACGGAGTGAAGCATACTGTGCCACTAGGCATAAGCTTCACTCCGTTTTTTTTTCTTTTCGATGAACGGTATACGCTGACATTCCTTATTTCGTTATATATCAGAAAATTACCTACTTATGAAAAGGATATCCCATTTTACATTTTCAGTGTTTTTGTTTTTGTTTTTTGCCTGTTCTTCGGATTCGGTAGAACCATTTTTATCGGATGATGACACCAATGGGCAGTCCCAAGAAGATTCGGAAGATACCTCTGATACAGATGATGGAACGGATACTGATTGGATTACCGAAAATTTTGATGGCACAGGTCCTCTGGTCGACTTTGTCACCAACAATGAGACTTCTTTACCTGATGTAGAGAGAAACAACGGAAGATACAGGGCCGAACTCACCGATAACACCAATAATATTACCCTGCATTTTAATGATGAGCAAGGTAGATTGGATGCCAAATCGGTTACCTTTCCTTTTGAGTTTATCGCCAGAAACATCGGAATCGGTACTTTGAATGATTCCCAAACGGCTCCAACCCCTGAAAATTCCCTTTATATTTTTGCTGGGGTCCAAGTGCACGTAGCAACCTTGGATTCATTTAATTCAGCGCATGTGGTCGTGGGACATCGTGGTAATACCTACTTTACCATAGAGGGCAAAAATACGGTCAATGGCGACTCTTCTGTCAATGACATCGGGGCAAACACCGTACCTGATGGCAGAGCCGACATAAGAATAGTTGGAAATCAAGATCGAACCATAACTGTGTACTGGCAATTACCGAATTTAGACTTTGCCACAACTGCCGATGATTGGCAATTGTACAATGAAACCGGTAGTTTACCTGGCACTGCTCCCGAGTTTGAAGCAACAGTTTATGTTGGCTTGATTACCTATGCCTATGGCTCCAATGGAATTCCCTTTGTTGGCACCTGCGATGCCCTGCAAATAGCTGATTGAGAAAGTATCTACTTGCTCAAGTACATTTTCCTGCGGGAATATAGGTTATAAAAGTCATCATCCTTAAGGCTGTCGATGAACAAAATACTTTCCCCGGTACTCTTCATTTCCGGGCCAAGGTTTTTGTTGACATTCGGAAACTTATTGAATGAGAATACCGGCTGTTTTATAGCGTATCCGTCCAAGTGTGGCTTAAAGTCAAAATCCTTGATTTTCTTTTCCCCGAGCATCACTTTTGTGGCATAATTCACATACGGTTCACCATAAGCTTTCGCGATAAAGGGAACCGTTCTTGATGCTCTTGGGTTAGCCTCAATGATGTATACAATGTCATCCTTGATTGCGAACTGAATGTTGATCAGGCCTACGGTATTCAATGCCAAGGCGATTTTTTTCGTGTGGTCCTTGATCTGCTGCATTACGAATTCTCCCAGATTAAATGGCGGTAAGGTAGCATTGGAATCTCCGGAATGGATTCCACAAGGTTCGATGTGCTCCATAATTCCGATGATATATACCTCTTCCCCATCACAAATTGCATCGGCCTCGGCTTCAATGGCGCCATCTAGGTAATGATCTAACAACAATTTGTTGTTCGGGATACTTCTTAGCAGATCCACTACATGCGCTTCCAATTCATCTCTATTGATCACAATTTTCATTCCCTGACCTCCCAACACATAGGATGGTCTTACCAATAGTGGGAAGCTAAGCTCATCAGAAAGTGCCAAAGCTTCATCTGCCGTCTCTGCTACACCAAATCTTGGGTAAGGAATGTTGTTATCTTTCAAAAGTGTTGAAAAACTTCCTCTGTCTTCAGCCAAATCCAAGGACTCAAAGCTGGTTCCTATGATATTGATACCATATTTATCCAGTTTTTCAGCCAGTTTCAGGGCAGTTTGTCCACCCAGCTGTACGATTACGCCTTCAGGCTTTTCATGACGTATAATATCATAGATATGTTCCCAAAAAACGGGTTCAAAATATAATTTGTCTGCGGTATCAAAATCCGTGGATACCGTCTCCGGATTGCAGTTGATCATAATGGTCTCATAATCACATTCTGCCGCCGCCAAGACTCCATGCACACAACAGTAGTCAAACTCTATCCCCTGTCCTATTCGGTTTGGTCCGGAACCTAGAACAACAATTTTCCTTCTCTCCGTGACTTCGCTATCGTTGGCCACATATCGATTTCCATCCGCTGTTTCAATCTCCTCTTCAAAAGTAGAATAGTAATATGGCGTCATCGCCTTAAACTCGGCGGCACAGGTATCCACCAACTTGTATACTCGATTAATTCCAAGTGCCGTACGTTTTTTATGCACTTCACTTTCGTAGCAATCCAGCATATGTGCTATCTGTCTGTCTGCAAATCCTTTTTGTTTTGCTTCCAATAGCAAGGATTTGGTCAAACTCTCCACCGTATATTTTGAAATTTCTTTCTCCAAGAAATGTAATTCTTCATATTGTTTTAAGAACCACATGTCAATTTTGGTAATATCATAGATGGTTGACAATGGAATTCCCAGTTGTATGGCATCATATAACACAAATACCCTATCCCAACTTGGCACCTTGAGCTTGTGAATGATAGTGTCATAGTCTTTGTATCCTTTTCCATCCGCACCTAAGCCATTTCGCTTAATTTCAAGGGATTGCGTGGCTTTATGGAGTGCTTCTTGAAACGAACGACCTATACCCATAACTTCTCCAACAGCCTTCATTTGTAATCCCAAGGTTCTGTCTGAACCTTCAAACTTATCAAAGTTCCAACGTGGAATTTTCACGATGACATAATCAATTGTGGGTTCAAAAAGAGCTGAAGTAGACTTGGTAATCTGGTTCTCAAGTTCGTCCAGAGTGTACCCGATGGCAAGCTTGGCAGCTACTTTGGCAATTGGATATCCCGTAGCCTTCGAAGCCAGTGCAGAGGATCTAGATACCCTTGGGTTGATTTCAATGGCAATAATATCCTCTTTTTCATCTGGACTAACAGCAAACTGTACATTACACCCTCCTGCAAAGTCGCCTATGCTCCGCATCATGTGTATCGCCATATCCCGCATGCGTTGGAATGTGCGGTCGGAAAGTGTCATTGCCGGAGCAACGGTAATGGAATCCCCAGTATGGATTCCCATAGGATCCATATTCTCAATGGTACAGATAATAACTACGTTGTCATTCTTATCACGAAGCAGTTCCAATTCGTATTCCTTCCACCCCATCAGTGCCTTGTCAATCATTACCTCGTGAATCGGAGATACTTCAAGAGCATGGCTCAACTGATTGTCAAATTTTTCAGGTTCATACACTATGGAAGCTCCCGCACCTCCCAAGGTAAATGAAGCCCTGATCACCAACGGAAAACCAAATTCTTGGGCAATTTCTTTTCCTTTGAGGAAAGATGTTGCAGCTGCCTGCGGTGGCATTCCAATACCGATTTTGAGCATCAACTCCCTGAACTTCTCCCTATCTTCGGTAATGTTGATGGCATCAATATCCACACCTATGATTTCCACGCCAAAATCTTCCCAAATGCCTTTTTCATCCGCCTCAATACATAAATTCAGGGCTGTTTGTCCACCCATAGTGGGTAATACAGCATCTATATTGGGGTGATTCTTTAAAATCTCAATGATTGATTTAGTATTCAGCGGTCTTAGGTATACATGGTCCGCCATGGTAGGATCGGTCATGATCGTCGCTGGATTGCTGTTGATCAAGATGGTTTCAATCCCATCTTCGCGCAAAGAGCGAAGCGCTTGGGAACCAGAATAATCAAACTCACATGCCTGGCCAATAATGATTGGACCAGAACCAATAATCAAAATGGATTTTAAATCTTTTCTTTTAGGCATTTTTTTGTGTTACTCGTTTACAAAATTTTTCAAAATTAGGTCAAAAAAAAGGTGCTAATCTTGAAAAAGTAGCACCTTTATTAAAAAGTTATTTACAGTCATTATTTCTTATGACGGGGTTCTGATGAAACAGATATTTTTTTTCTTCCCTTGGCTCTTCGGCGAGCAAGAACTTTTCTACCATTGGCAGTTGCCATGCGCTCTCTAAAACCATGCTTGTTTCTTCTCTTCCTCTTTGAGGGCTGGTACGTTCTTTTCATTTCGGAACTATTTTAATGGATTTTGTTGATGGGGAGCAATCGCTACCCGAAAAATTCTGGGCGCAAATATACGAAGAGTTTTTACTTTGACAAGTGCAAAAAGAAAATATTTAAAATTGTTTTTAGTACTTTTGCCTCCTCTTGAAACTGACTCAAAATTCGAACAAAATATGTTCCATAAAAATATAAAATTAGTCATTGCCGCCTTGATTGTTGGCTATTCTGGGTATCAATTTGTAGAAGGTTATATTGGTAATGGTATTGCCCTGATTTTCCTTTCCCTGGTATTTATTTTTCTGTATTTCAGAAATGAACTTATCCTTTTGGCCTTCTTACGAATGCGGAAGCAGGATATGGAAGGTACTCAAAAATGGTTGTCCAAAATTAAAAACCCGGAAGCTGCACTGATCAAGAAGCAACAGGGGTATTACAACTACCTACATGGTATTATCTATTCACAAAAAAATCTAACCCAGGCTGAAAAATTCTTTAAAAAGGCGCTAAAATTAGGGTTGACCATGGATTACGATGTGGCCATGGCCAAATTGAGTCTTGCGGGCATTGCCATGCAAAAGAGAAGAAAGCGTGAAGCCACAACCTTATTGCAAGAAGCCAAGAAGTTGGACAAGAACAATATGCTTACCGAGCAAATCAGAATGATGCAGCAGCAGATGAAGAAAATTTAATTTCTCTCTGCGACTACTGCCCAGTACCTGTAATTCTGTAGTAACCCTTGTTGGGAATCTCAATTACATACTTCTTCCGTGAAGCATTGTTCAAATGTGGCTCTCGTAACCAGGGGTTATGCCTTTTTAAAACCTTATAATTGATTTCGTAGAGTTTGGCAAAATCTGCCCAGCTGGTTACAGCAGTATCTACTTGTACCTGAAAAGTAGGCACCGTATTGTAAAAATCTGCTTTCTCTACATCAAAACCATATTTACCGGGATTCGAAAGAATTTCTTTAAGCGCCAAGATTCGGAATACGTAGCGACCTGTTTCTTGACCCAATAAAAGGTCATAATAGTCGTCAACCTTTTGTATTCTCATGTATTTCTGAACCCCGGCTGGACCTGCATTATAAGATGCGGCCGTAAGCGTCCAGGTTCCAAATCGTTTTTTCCATTTATTAATGTATTCACAAGCCGCCTGGGTAGATTTTTCAATATGGTATCGCTCATCGACATTGGAATTTACTTCCAACCCATATTCCCTTCCAGTTGCTTTCATAAAATGCCACATTCCGGCTG
The DNA here is from genome assembly GCF_053642935.1 of Flagellimonas sp. 2504JD4-2. NCBI lineage: Bacteria > Pseudomonadati > Bacteroidota > Flavobacteriia > Flavobacteriales > Flavobacteriaceae > Flagellimonas > Flagellimonas sp. 2504JD4-2. The sequence goes on from NZ_JBSIOV010000002.1 coordinate 200,089, forward strand.
CACCTTTTGGAGAAGCCACGTCAATTAGTGCGCTTTCAGCAACCGCTAAATATTTGAAATCATCAGGAATGCCGTTCTTGGCCAAAATAGGCTCTATAATCGGGAAATACTTGTTGGCACGTTTCATCAACAGCAAGGCATTGGACTGCCAATAAGTGTTTACCAAAAACTCACGGTCTACCCTTTCCAAAACTTCAGGGTCATCCACCGGTACCGGTTCTCCGGCAAAGTTTAAATCCTCCGGAATCTCTATGGCACTGATTCTGTAACCATCCGAAACGTTCTTATCATCCTTTATCTCTGCCGTTTTTTTGGGTTGCTCAACTTGATCGGATTGAACAGCAAAAATCAAACTCCCCATCACCGCTACCAATCCTATTCCTGCCAAAATATTCTTTATATACTTCATGCTTGGTTTTTCTATTTCTTTCGTAAAGATATACTATATACAACTCTATTCCCCTAAAATAATTGCGGGAAGACGCTCATTGAACCATTTGGCCCGATGTATGATCATGGTGTGCGTGCCGTTTTTTACGGGCGTGCAATCTTTTATATTTATTATAGGAAAGACCGCATCCTTTTCCCCATGAATGTGCACTAGGTTCTTGGTCGGAGTTGTTGGTTTCCAATTTACAATTTGATCCAAAGACCAATCAATATAATACTTGTCTCGTACAGAAAGGTATTTTTCGTAGAGCTCCAATCTTTTGGTGACGGTCTCCCCGAATGCATATTTCGCCAAGAGTTCAACATTGTTCACCAAGCCAGTGGGCAATAGCTTATGGGCCTTGGTGTATTTTGCAAAAAGCATGCGTTTGGGAAGTTCAGAATTTTGTTTGACACTGGAAACAATGATTACCTTGGAGGTGTCGATATGTTTTGCCATTTCTTGGACCAGCATGCCCCCAAAAGATACACCAAGCAACACAGGGTTCTCATGGTCAATCTTAGAGCACATTTTTTTTGCATAAGCAGAAAGCGTCATTCCTTTGTCTGGAACAAACCATTCCAATCGATGCGTTTCAAAACGTTCGGGCGGTAATTTAATGCCATCAAAAATGGATGGATTTGCAGCCATTCCTGGCATGAGGTAAACTTGGGTTTTATTGTCGGGCATTTCTGTCCTAATATCGATTTGGCTAGGAAATTAGCAATTTTTTGACTAATTTTGTGTCCCTTTTTTGCCACTGCCCCAAATGCATAAGGAAGGAAATCCGTAATTACCGCTTTGGTAATTAGCACCATGTCAAATAAAAACAAAACTATATGACAGAAATCAAAATCAATGACAATAGTTTCTTACGCCAATATGAAACTAGGGTTGATGGGCATTTAGCCAAGATTGAATACTCCTCGCAAGAACGCAAGGTATTTTTAACAAAATTGGTCATTCCTGAAGAAATTACACAAGAAGATTTTAAGGAAACTTTTATCAAAGCAGTTTTGCACGAAATCCAAGAGAAAAACCTAAGGGTTGTTCCTACTAGCCCGCACATTGCAGGTTTTCTAAGAAAAAACAGACAGTATAAAGAGATGCTTCCCGTTGGGATACGTATCTAATTTATATTAAGGTGTAAGTTGAAAAGCCTCTCTTTTGAGAGGTTTTTTTATGCGAATACTTTTTCAGAAACAAACTCAAATCGCACCAATCCATCTTCGTCGATCTCAGTTAGTTTGACTTGGTGCAATTGATTTACCAATTCAGGGTTCCATGGTGCCTTTACCTTTACATAGTTCTCTGTAAAGCCGTGGATATAGCCAGATTTATTCTCTCCTTCAAACAAAACGGTTCTTGTACTTCCCAATTGACTTTCATAAAAGGCCCTTCTTTTCTTAACGGACAAGCCTCGCAACATTTTGCTCCGCTTGCTACGCACATTTTTCGGAACCGGATTTTCCATGGAAGCAGCCAAAGTATTATCTCGTTCTGAATAGGTAAACACATGTAAATAGGAAATATCCAACTCGTTTAGAAAATGATAAGTTTCCAAAAAGTGCTCATCAGTCTCTCCTGGAAAACCTACAATGACATCCACTCCAATACAGGCGTGAGGCATAGCTTGCTTAATTCGCTTTACTCTATCCACATAGAGATTTGAAAGGTATCTTCTGCGCATCAACTTAAGGATTTCGTCACTACCACTTTGCAAGGGAATATGGAAGTGAGGAACAAAAGCATTGCTTTCAGCTACAAAATCAATGGTTTCGTTTTTGAGCAAATTAGGTTCAATGGACGAAATACGAAGTCTTTGGATACCCTCAACATTATCCAAGGCCTTAACCAATTCGAAAAAGGTGTGCTCATGCTTCTTGTTACCGAATTCCCCTTTTCCATAATCGCCAATATTGACTCCTGTCAGCACAATTTCTTTGATATCCTTAGAAGCTATCTCTGCCGCATTCCGTAGCACATTTTCAAGCGTATCGCTTCGTGATATACCCCTGGCCAGTGGAATAGTACAATAGGTGCACTTATAATCACACCCGTCTTGAACTTTTAAAAATGCACGGGTTCGGTCACCAATGGCATAACTGCCCACATAAAAATCGGCGTCCTCTATTTCACAAGAATGCACTTCTCCCCTATCATTTTTGGTCAGATCATTGAGGTAATCCGTAATCTTGAACTTTTCGGTGGCCCCGAGTACCAAATCCACTCCGTCCACAGCGGCCAATTCCTCCGGTTTTAATTGGGCATAACAGCCAACAGCAGCAACAAATGCTTCAGGATTCGCCTTTTGGGCCTGCTTTACAATGGTCTTAAAGCGTTTGTCGGCATTCTCTGTAACCGAACAGGTATTGATTACATAAACATCGGCCTCCTGGGAGAAGTCCACACGCTCAAATTCCTCCTTTTCAAAACTTCTTGCAATCGTCGAAGTTTCGGAAAAGTTGAGCTTGCAACCCAAAGTATAAAAAGCGACCTTTTTGTTCATTGACCTATTCTGAATTTTGGGGTGCAAAGATAGTAATTAGTTGGATGCCAAGGGTAAGGGCGTGAGCTGTGGTTAATCAAATTTTGTAAATCGAAGTTAGTCCATTAAATCCGTTCCATTTATTGAGCAATACAGAAACCCTTTTTTCAAATGATTTACTTACAGCAGTGTATAATGACCATGGATGCATAACCACTTGCCCTCTTCTTTTACAAATATTCTGGTAGACTTCCCTCGAGAAGTAAATGGCTCTCCATTTGTTATCCCTTTATCCCGCCAATAGTAGGTTATCCAAGCTACATCACCTTTTATCGTAATCAATGGATCGTCCATTTCGGTATGTATACCCTCCGAGCTTTTTATCCATTCGGCCACTCCGCTAATTTCTATTTCTTTCCCAATCTTTAAAATAGAATCCATTTCCCCGAACTGGGTAAACTCTGGGTGCACAGAACTTGCATAACGTTCAACATTGCCTTTTTCGATGGCATCCCACATGGACACAAGAGTTGCAGTAATGGCCTGTTTTTCCTGTTCTTCATCTGACGTCACTTTTTCAAGCTTCTTTTGTTCGGACATACAGCTAACGAACACAGGCAACAAGGCAAAAATTACTATGGATGATCTCATGGCAAAGTCTGGTTTTAGATAAGCAATATTCCTGTAAAAGTAAGGAAGCTATCCAAAGTTTGAATATGATTGGATGCAATATTTAGTTCCGCATGAAGATTAGATGTTCAGCGAACAGCCATATCGTGGCTGTTTATCCTTTTGTATGAAGCGCTATGTCAATACCCAATAAACCAACGCACTGAAAAAAGCTGCAATCGGAAGGGTCAATAGCCATGACAGAAGAATGTTCCTAACCGTTTTCACATCTGCTTTTTTAGTGACAGTACCAATGCCAAATATGGACCCTACAGAAACATGCGTAGTCGAAACCGGCATGCCATGAATACTGGCAGTGGTTACTAACAGCCCGGTTATGAGATTGGCCGTAAAACCTTGCCCGTGATTCATAGGGGTTATCTTTTTTGCAACCGTATGACCCACCTTTTTAGCATTCATAAGGCCACCGATGGCCATGGCAAGTGCAACGGCAACCATTCCCCATTCAATGCCAAGGGATTGAATGACCAGCAATAACCCCACAATCTTTGGCGTATCGTTCAATCCTCTTGCAAAACTTACTACACCGGCACTTATGTAATGGGCATAATCCAAAAGTTTCTGTGCTTTGACACCCAAAAAGTTTCCTTGATATCTTTCTTCACTACGTTCGCCCACCGATAACTTGGTCGACTTTTGACTGACAACTCCAACAGCCAATGAATTATCCTTATTTTTAATCTGTGGGGTCAATTTGGTTTCTTCACTTACGTAAACATAGGTCTCCTTGGAAACACCTAACGCTATCCGTAACCTCCTAAAAACAATATAGACCATTAAACTAACCACAGCCGCCATTAAGGGACTCACTATCAAAGGAATTAAAAACGTATTGCCGAGTTTCTCAAAGTTGAAGGCGCTACCCACGGCAACCACGCCGCTACCAAACAGAGCTCCTACTAAAGAATGTGTAGTTGAAATTGGCATACCTATCCTGGTGGCCAAGAAAACTGTAATTCCTGCACCCAAAGCTATTGCAACGGCAAAATTTGGATCTTGAATCAATTCACTAGGCACCAAACCTTTCCCTGAAAAATTTTTGACCAAAGTATCTGCAAGGTATATTGCGGCCACAGACCCTAGAAAGGTTGTTACTGTTGCCCAAGTTATTGCACCTTTATAATTGGTTGTCCCACTTCCGAACAGCGTGGCCACCCCTTTAAAGTTATCATTGGCTCCATTACTATAGGCCAAAAAGCATGCAACAATAAAAAGAACAACGAGAATCATACAAATAGCTTTATAGACTGCACCCCAAACGGATACCGTTCGGATACTTTGGTCAATACTATTTCTCTTGGTCGGTATTTATATGGATACTTACCCAAATGTAGCGGCATGACTTTTATCTAAAGTCAAAAACTCTGAATATTAAGCGACTGAATCGATATAAACCAAGGGGATAAGGTCAATAGTTACGCCACTTTTTGGTTTCTTCAAACACATGCTCCAGAATCTTGGCTTCCTTTTCATCGAATTCCGCACCCCGCCTAGCCATCATCACTTTGGCTGTTTCAAAGGCCTTTTGCGTATGGTATGTTCGAAACCCGGAAGCTCCACCCCAACTAAAACTCGGAATAAAGTTTCTAGGGAATCCGGGGACGTAAATGTTTGAGTTTACTCCAATTACTGTCCCAGTATTGAACATGGTGTTGATGGCCGTTTTACTATGGTCGCCCATCATCAATCCACAAAACTGCAGTCCGGTATGGTCAAATTTTTCGGTATCGTAGTTCCATATTCGAACTTTGGCGTAGTTGTTCTTTAAATTGGAATTGTTGGAGTCCGCCCCGATATTGCACCATTCTCCCAAAACAGAGTTGCCCAAATATCCTTCGTGCCCCTTGCTCGAGTATCCAAAGATGACCGAATTACTAATTTCACCACAGACCTTACCATGCGGTCCAACCGTGGTAGGGCCGTATATTTTAGCGCCCATCTTTACTATAGCCTTCTCGCAAAGTGCCAACGCTCCTCTTATAAGTCCACCTTCCCATATTTCTGAATCTTTTGCCAAGTAAATTGGTCCATCTGTAGCGTTTAAAATGCTATGCTCAACTATGGCGCCTTCTTCCAAAAAGATATTCTCAGGGCGAATCAGTTTGTTGGTATTTGAAATGGGAGCACTTTTGCGTCCTTTGGTGATCAAATCAAAATCAGCTTGCAATGCCTCCCCATTTTTAGAAAATATGTCCCAAGTATAATCCACGGTAAGCAAGGGCTCCTCAAAGTCGATACGTTTGTAACCCGATATATCTTCTTCATTTGGGTTTGAACTACAGTAAGCAACCAATTTATCCTCAAAATAAATAGCTTCATTTTCCTTCAGCGAGAGTATGGATTGCACCAAGTGCTCGGTGGGAAGGAACGATGCAATAATGACAACGTTCTCCCCAGCAACCATCATTGGGTATTTTTCTAATAAATAATCTTCGGTTTTAAAACTTGTTGATGTTTTAAGGTACTTTTCCCATTTTTCGCGAATGGTCAAAATTCCTATTCTAATTTCCGCGACTGGCCTGGTAAACGTAAAGGGCAGCAATGCTTTTCTTTGCGGTCCGTCAGCAAGGATGTAGTTCATGGTCTTGGTTTAATGCTGCAAAAATAAAAAACGCCCCTGATTAATAACCGGAGGCGTCAAATATTGTTGTGAAAGAAGCTTATTCCGCTTTCTTTTCTTCTTTGCTGAACTTTTTATACTTATTCTTGAACTTGTCAATTCTACCAGCGGTATCAACCAATTTGGTCTTACCAGTGTAGTAAGGATGCGAAGTTCTTGAAATTTCCAATTTTACCAAAGGATACTCAACACCGTCAACAGTGATGGTCTCTTTAGCTTCAGCAGTAGACTTTGTGATAAATACGTCATCGTTGGACATATCTTTGAAAGCTACCAATCTATAATTTTCTGGGTGTATACCTTTTCTCATCGTCTTAAATGCTTGATCTCAGAATTTTCGAGGTGCAAATTTAATGATTTATTGGATATTGACAACTTAAAATCATTAAAAAAGAAAAAATCTATTTTTATCTGTAACAAAATAACCAACTGTCTCACTAACAAGCAACAATCAACTCTAAAATTTAGACAAAATGGAAGAAAATCAGCCAAAAACCGGGAAATTTTCCCTGAATTATGGATTAATCCTTGGTGGTATAAGCATTGTCTTTGGGATAATGTTATACACTCAGGACATGCATACTTCGCAGAGTCCTGCTATTATGATAATCGGTATAGTTCTAGCTGCCGTTATAACTTTTTTGGGTATTTCAAATTTCAAGAAGGCCAATGGAGGTTACCTAAGTTTGGGAGAAGCCTTAAAAATTGGAGCTGGGATAGCACTGATATCAGCAATTATCGCAATAGTTTATAATCTAGTGCTAATCAATTATATAGACCCCGATGCACCTTCGAAAATAATGGATGCCCGATTAGGCCCCGCTCTTGAAAGCGGAGAGATTACCCAAGAACAGTTCAATACGCAAAAGGAACAGAGCATTAAGTATTGGTGGATGGGATATCCATTTATTCTTATCATAAATGTTCTTATTGGTCTTGTTTTAGGACTTATATCCGGTTTAATTTTGAAAAAGGCCAAACCTGCCTACTAAACCAAAAAATACTACTTTTGAAGGGAATTCCAGAAATAGACAATGCAGATTTCCGTTGTAATTCCGTTACTTAACGAACAAGAATCGCTCAAAGAACTTCATGATTGGATTGCACAGGTTATGCAATCCAATCATTTTTTATATGAGATAATCTTTATTGATGACGGTAGCACTGATGGTTCTTGGCATACCATTGAAACATTGTCCGATTCCAATAGCAATGTCAAAGGGATTAGGTTTTTAAAGAATTTTGGAAAATCCCAGGCACTGCATGCCGGTTTCAAAGCTGCCCAGGGTGAGGTGGTAATCACTATGGATGCAGATCTGCAGGACAATCCGGAAGAAATACCCGAACTATATAAGCTGGTCACCGAAGAAGGAAACCATATTGTTTCTGGATGGAAGAAGAAACGATACGACTCCATTATTACCAAAAATATCCCCTCAAAGCTTTTTAATTGGGCCGCTAGGAGGACATCGGGACTAAAACTTCACGATTTTAATTGCGGGTTGAAGGCCTATAAAAATGAGGTGATAAAAAGTATTGAAGTGTCTGGTGATATGCACAGGTATATTCCTGTATTGGCCAAAAATGCCGGTTTTTCGAAGATTACCGAGAAAGTGGTACAACATCAAGCCAGAAAATATGGTAACACCAAGTTTGGTGCCGAACGATTCATCAACGGTTTTTTGGACTTGATCACCATCTGGTTTGTATCAAAATTTGGGCGACAACCCATGCATTTGTTCGGAGCTTTGGGTGTGCTCATGTTTATAGTTGGTTTCGGTTTTTCCATCTATTTGGGAGTAGATAAACTTTATATCAACAAAACTGGTAGACTAATAACCGATCGTCCCCAATTTTATATCGCTTTGACCGCAATGCTCATTGGATCACAATTGTTTTTGGCTGGATTTATAGGAGAAATTATTGTTAGAAGTAAAAAAACAAATTTGGGCTATAAAATCCACTCTACCCTCAATCTTTAACGCTTGAGCGTAAAATATCCTGTTATCAAACGCCCTTGTTCCAATTCTAATTTGTACCAATAATCATCAGAAGGCATGGGTTGATTATTAAAATTACCATCCCAACCTTTATCGGCATCGTTAAAAGCCCCCAAGATCTTTCCATAACGGTCAAAGATGCTTATGTTGAAGTTTGGAAAAAAATCATCATTTGGCAAAGTCCAAATATCGTTGAAACCATCATTATTAGGAGTAAAAAAGGGAGGAAGTCCCCCTACAATGACAGTGTCTTCCAAAATGGTACAGCCCAGATCCACCTCTAAATCATATATACCAGGGTTCAATCCAACAAAATGGTTGGATTGCTGAAACGTATTTCCGCCATCCATGGAAAACCGGATGTCTTCCTGTTCATTCTCCATATGGATAACCACCTCATTAGTCTTCTGGAAATCCCTTATTTCTATATTCTGAAGGTTATTCACATCCCTCTCATCTACAAGAAATGTTTGCGAATATTCACACTGGGCGTTGGAAAAGGTAACAGAGTATTCCCCAGTTTGATTTACTTGTAAACTTTGTCCTCCCGTCAATCCTGGAGACCATTCATAATTTACATAACCTTCCGGAGCCATCAAAACTGTTTCCCCATTGCACAGGGAAGCTGTAACGGTGCTTTCAAAATCCGGTACTTGAATAATTTCTATTCCCAATCTTCCGATAAATTCGCATGAATTACCATCCTCAATCCTAAAATAATAGGCCAACTCGTTCAATGGCCCAAAAACTCTTTCTTCCAAAGCCAATTGATTCTGTTCAAGTAACGCATCCTCTTTTGTCCCATAAAGGTAAATTGCATCACTGGTCGGAAAATCCCCTCTCAAAAACTCCCAAGCCAGGGAAGAATCAATCGTAATTGCCAATAAAATTTCCTCACTTGCACAAAAAACAAAATCATCATAGAAGCCCAAATCAGAGAGCGGTTGAACTTCCAACACCACTTCAACTATGGTGAAACATTCCGCATTTTCAAAGGCCCGGGCATAAATCATCTGCCCATTGGTATTATTGGCATATCCAATTGGGTCCAAATGATTGACATTGTTCTGTGCATCCGATAAACTCTCAAAAAATAATCCATTCATATCAGGATTACCATTGGCATACAGGGTTATTGCTTCATTAAGATTGAACAACGATAGACCATCATCAATACCATCGACATCACACTGAACAAGGGTAACCCGACTTTGAGCATTCGGCACTTCCGCAATCTCAACAAATTCCAGAAATGTCTTTGATGGGCCGTTGACAAATGAAACATCTATGGTCACCGTGTATGTGCCAGGTGCTGAAAACACATGGGTTGTGTTCAGTTGCGACGAATAATTTGATGCCCCGGAAGCAGGGTCCCCAAAATCCCATTGTATCGATGCTACATTTTGGCCTGAATCCGTTGTGAAAGTAGTTGTTTCCCCCTCACAAAAGTTTTCGATGGTAACAATGGTCTCAAAAAAAGACTGCACAAAAGGCGGTAAGCCGTATGTTGCGGAACGGGCACCCAAATCCACTCCAAATGCCCTAAAATCACAATCAATACCCCTTAGGTTTGGAGTCCGAATAACCGATAAATTTTCATTTGGTACAGCATGATAGATTTTTTTATCGATGGCAATTTGGAGGTTTCCAGAAATACTTACCCCATCCTCACCAGGAAAGGTCTGTACGATATATTCGGATCCCTGAATATCATTCTGGGTCAAATCAAACTGTGCAATCTCTAGTTCTTTAAGGGAAACCTCACCTCCATCTACAGCTATCCTTTTGCCGCTAGCATAAAGCATGGACGAATCGGAAGAAAACTCAACACCATAGTAGACCCTGTCATCTCCGATGGAAGTCCCATTGCTAACTACCCCAGTAGCCGTATTGAAGTCGAAAAGATAAAGACTTGAGGCAAAGACTGGGCTAAGAATGGTGTGGGCCACTGCAAGTTTTTCTCCATTTGGAGAGATTTTCATGGCTCCTCTTATATTATCCATATTATCAATCAACGGACCTATTCTGGACATTACCGGAGTAGTATTGACACCAGCACCATCCACACGATAGGCATAAAACGAATCTCTATAATGGGTTATTACCCAATAGAAATCACCCGTAGGCCCCAATACTGCTGACACTTTTTCGGAGCTTTGGGGCAATAAATCGAAGTTCTTGGTGGTAACATCTCCCTTGCCACCATCCAATGCCATATTCACTGTGGAGTAGTTAAACCCGTTGGAACCACCCAACATATAAACCAATGCATCGTCCGGGGTAAAAATGTAATAAATGTTGGAGTTGGAAGGGTTAGGGACCACGAGAGCTGATTGAGTGGTGGAAAAACTCCCCCCCAAGCCACCACCATTGGGCATTACCTCATGAAAACGATTCCAAACCGTATTCCCCTCCGTATAAAACAACAGGTTGCCATTGGCATCTGAAAATGTTTCACAACCTTCGGCAGTACGTATTTGACCATCCAAAAGAGGCTGTGGGGTACCTGAATTAAAATCGAGCCCGGCAAAAGTACCAAAATACCAATTTGCCGCTTCTCTTTGCGAATACATATCTGACACAAAGAGGAGCGTTATAATAGCTATCAAAACCCTCATAAGGCAGAAATTTACCAAAAAAACATGATTCGGGATAAAGATCATCGATATACCACTGTTCTTTTTTACAAATGGAATCAAAAACCCTATATTCATGTTGATATTTTCAGACATTCTGATGTAATTTTACAACCTAATTCTAATCTCTAATCACATTTAAATGGTTTCCATTACCTCAAATGCCCAAACTTGGCTTACAGATTTTTTCGATTCAGAAACCAAAAAAGAAGTACAAGACTTAATAGACAACGACCCGGAGGAGCTTAAAGAGCGGTTTTACAAAGACCTTGAGTTCGGGACTGGTGGAATGCGAGGTGTAATGGGCGTTGGGACCAACAGAATCAATAAATATACCCTTGGCAAAAACACACAGGGACTCAGCAATTACCTAAAAAAGACATATTCCGGAGAAGAAATTAAGGTGGTCATCGCTTATGATTGCCGACACAACTCGGACACCTTGGCCAAAACGGTTTCCAAAGTTTTTGCTGCCAATGGTATCAAAGTCTTTCTCTTTTCAGAATTACGGACAACACCGGAATTATCCTTCGCTGTTCGTCATTTAGGCTGTCACGCCGGAATCGTGTTGACCGCTTCGCACAATCCTCCAGAATATAACGGATACAAGGTGTACTGGACTGATGGAGGACAAATTGTACCCCCAGAAGATGGCGAGATCATTGCGGAAATCAACTCGCTTTCGTTTGAAGATATCAGGTTCAATGCCGATGAGAGTCTTATCCAATTAATTGATAAGGATGTGGATGAAGCCTTCTTTGAAGCTTCTGTAGCCAAAGGTAGTTTTGGCGCCAAAGGCAAGGATGATTTTAAAATTGTATTCACTTCGTTGCACGGTACCTCCATCACGGCAATACCAGAAGTGCTGAAACGAGCCGGGTACCACAATGTGACCATCATAGAAGAACAGGCAAAACCCGATGGTGCATTCCCCACGGTTGAATCTCCCAATCCCGAAGAGCCCGAAGCCTTAAAAATGGCCATTAAAAAGGCGGAAGAAATTGGGGCCGACATGGTCGTGGGAACCGATCCAGACAGTGACCGCTTAGGAATAGCTGTTCGGAATTTGGAGGGTGAAATGGAGTTGCTGAACGGTAACCAAACCATGGTGCTAATGACCAAATTCCTGTTGGACCAACATAAGAAAAAAGGATTTCAAGGAAACGAATTCGTGGCCACAACTATAGTTTCTACCCCAATGGTGGAACAGATGGCCAAGACCTATGGTGTGGAATTCAAGACTGCCCTAACAGGATTCAAATGGATTGGTCAAATGATCAAGGATTTTCCAAATTCCACCTTTATCGGAGGAGGTGAAGAAAGTTTTGGTTATATGGTCGGGGATTTTGTCCGTGATAAGGATGCTGTCACCTCTACCCTATTGGCCTGTGAAGTTGCCGCTGATGCCAAAGCAAACGGAAGTTCTTTTTATAAAGAGCTTATCGATAGCTATGTAAGCTTTGGTTTCTACAAGGAACATTTGATCTCCTTGACCAAAAAAGGGATTAGTGGCGCTGAAGAAATCAAGCAAATGCTTATCGACTTCAAAGAAAATCCGGTAGAATCGGTGCAAGGTTCTAAAGTGGTTTGGATAGAGGACTACAATACCTCCATTGCTAAAAATGTCCAGACAGGAGAGGAAAAGATTATCAACTTACCCAAATCCAACGTGTTGATTTATGAAACGGAGGATGGTACCCGAATCGCTGCCAGACCTAGCGGGACAGAACCAAAGGTGAAATTCTACATCACCACAAATACTGCATTGGAGAAAGCTGCAGATTTTAAATCCGTAAATTCGCAGTTGGATACCAAAATTAAAGGAATCCTTTCCGAATTGAATTTGTAGCTGAATGAATTACTTTAAAAAGATTCTCCGATTTGCGGTGCCTTACCGCAAATATGGTTTTCTAAATATCCTATTTAATATCCTCTATTCGATTTTCAATGTATTGTCGATAATTATTTTTATCCCAACCCTTGGAATTCTATTTGGAACTCAAGAGAAAGTTGAAAAAGCCCCAGTTTATGAGGGGATGGGCAACCTTAAAGAGTACCTTGAAGGTTCCCTGAATTACTTTCTAACTGTTAAAGTGGACAACGAAGGTCCTGTTGCTGCATTGGTTTTCATCTGTATTGCCAGTATCGTTATCTTCTTTTTGAAAAACTTCTTCCGCTATGCGGCCATGTATGTGCTTGCCTATCTGAGAACCGGCATGGTCAAGGACATTCAAGATAAGTTATATCTAAAAACCCTCGATTTGCCCTTAGGTTACTTTTCCGAAGCTCGAAAAGGTGATTTGCTGGCTCGGATGACTTCCGATGTAAAAGAAGTAGAAAACTCTATCATCAATTCGTTAGAGGCATTGGCCAGGGAGCCCATTACCATTGTAATTGTGTTGATTTCCATGTTGGCCATTAGCGCCCAACTCACTTTATTTGTTTTCATCTTTCTTCCCATAGCAGGATTTTTGATTTCCATAGTCGGAAAAAAACTAAAGGCTCAATCTCTAGAAGCACAAAAAGAAACAGGGGTGTTTTTATCCTTTATTGAAGAGACTTTAGGAGGGTTAAAAATTATCAAGGGCTTTAATGCCGAGAGTAGATTAACTGAAAAGTTTACCGAATCAACTTCTAGATTCAAAAAAATAATGATTGCTGTATTACAGCGCAAAGGCCTGGCATCTCCATTTAGTGAATTTCTGGGTGTAGCCGTTGTAATCACCGTGCTCTGGTATGGTGGAAGTTTGGTATTGGGTAACCAAAGTACACTTTCACCCCAGGAATTTATGGGCTATATAGGGCTTTTTTATACCATAATAAATCCCGTTAAAGCCATTACAACGGTAAATTACAATATTAAAAAAGGGAATGCGTCCGCTGAACGCATCTTTGATATTTTGGATACCACCAATCCAATTTCTGATGCTGAAAATGCCATCGACAAAACTGGATTAACCTCAAATGTCTCTTTTCAAAACGTTTCATTCAAATATGAGGATGACTACGTTCTGGAGAATTTTAATTTGGAGGTCAAAAAGGGGCATACCGTGGCCTTAGTTGGGCAATCTGGAAGTGGGAAAAGCACCATCGCAAATCTGGCCACCCGCTTTTATGATGTCAATCAAGGTGAAATTTCCATTGATGGCACCAATATCAAGGACATTACCAAAAAATCCTTAAGAGGCTTGATGGGATTGGTGACTCAAGATTCCATTCTGTTCAACGATACGGTAAAAAATAATATTGGTCTGGGAAAAGAAAATGCTTCGGAAGATGAGATCGTAGCAGCAGCCAAGGTGGCCAATGCACATGATTTTATCATGGAACTACCTGAAGGATACAATACCAACATTGGTGACGGTGGAAACAAACTCAGTGGAGGTCAAAAACAACGACTTTCGATTGCAAGGGCAGTGCTCAAGAATCCTCCTATTATGATTCTTGACGAAGCTACCTCGGCTTTGGACACCGAGAGTGAGCGCTTGGTGCAAGACGCGCTTGAAAAAATGATGCAAAATCGCACTTCCATCGTCATTGCGCATCGATTGTCCACTATTCAAAATGCAGATTCCATTGTGGTGCTCAGTAAAGGAAAGATTGTGGAACAAGGCACTCATGAGGAACTGATGAAATCCAAAAAAAGCTACAAAAAATTGGTAGAGATGCAATCTTTTGGCTCCTGATTGATCCCAAAACCAAATAAACCCATTAAACCTTTCGTTACCTTCGTAGTCATAGCACCAAAATGTAGAAACATTTGATTGCTGAGGAAACCTTAGTCAACGAGCTAAAACAAAAAGAAAGCCAAGCACGGGCCTTTGAGGTATTGGTCAATACCTACAAAGAGCGGTTGTATTGGCATATACGAAGGATTGTTTTAAATCATGATGATGCAGATGATGTGTTGCAAAACACATTTATAAAGGTGTATCGCAATATTGAAGGTTTTAAAGGAGACAGTAAGCTATACTCATGGATGTACCGCATAGCTACCAACGAATCACTGACTTTTTTGAAACAGAAATCAAAAAAATTGGGGGTCAGTGATGAAGAACTTAAAACAGCAATGATTGAAAACCTGCAATCCGATGTGTATTTTGAAGGAAGTGAAATCCAGCTAAAATTACAAAAAGCACTGGCTACACTTCCCGACAAACAAAAATTGGTGTTTACCATGAAATACTATCAGGAAATGAAGTATGACGAAATTTCGGAAGTATTGGAAACATCGGTCGGGGCATTAAAAGCTTCGTACCATTTGGCCGTAAAGAAAATTGAAACGTATCTTAAGGCAGATTAAACCTTTATGTGGTCTGACTGTCTAACCAAAAAAGATGGGAAAGGATAAAGAAAATAATTTCAAAACCCCAGAGGGCTATTTTGATAGTTTCCATGATCGACTCATGGATAAAATCAATCAGCAAGAAAGTGGGCAGGAAGCATCGATCATACCAAAATCGGATGGGTTTAGTGTACCCGAAGCGTATTTCGAACAAGTACAAGAAAAAGTCTTATCCAAAATTGACCTTAAAGAACCTCGGGTTATCCAACTAAAATCTTATAAAAACTTCTATTACAGTGCCGCCGCCATAGCAGCAGTGTTCCTTTTGGTTTTTGGGTTGAACTGGAAAACATCCACACCGGTTGCGTTTGAGGATTTGGCCTCTGCGGAGATCGATGCTTATTTGGACAATACAGAACTGGGCTTTAGTTCCTATGAGTTGGCTGAAGTTGTGGCTATCGACGAGCTTACCTTGAACGATGTTTTGGAAAATCAACTTGAAGAGGAGAACATCTTGGAATATTTAGATGAAAATGTAGAGGATATTGAAGATTTAAATTTAGATTACGATGATTATGAATAAAAAGCTACTTATACTGTTGGTTTGTTTCATGGGGACCTCATGGTTTTACGCCCAAGGCCCTGCTAGAAACCGAATTAAGACATTGAAGGTCGCCTTTATAACCGAACGGGTTGGACTCACCTCTAAAGAGGCACAATCGTTTTGGCCAATATACAATGAGTACGAGGAAACTTTGGAAGCCATCCGTAAAAAAGAACGCTTTGAGCTTCGGTCCCAAATATCTATGATTCAGGATTTATCCGATGAAGAGTCTTCATCTCTTTTGGACAAGTTCCTTCTTATCCAAAAAGAAAAACATGCAGCTGAACAAGATTTTATCTCCAAAATCAGGAAAGTTCTTTCACCCAAGAAAACGGTATTGCTGTTAAAGGCGGAAGAAGATTTTAAACGTCGCTTACTTCAACAAATGCGCAAACGAAAAGGTGGAGGATAGTCCTAGTTTCGACGAATTACAGTAAAAAGGAGCCAAAAGGCTCCTTTTTTCATTAAACCTTCTTCCAAAACCAGGGTCAAAGAACTATAAACCATAAAAATCTACGTTATGAAAAGTTTGAAAACAATAGTGTTCGTAATAGCACTTCTAGGTACAATGTTATCCGTAAATGCCCAACGAACAGTAGTCAAGGTATATCCGAAACACGGCACAGTTGTGACCAAAATAACCAAACCCAAGATTGTGGTACACCAAAGGACCAATTTCTACTTTGCCGATGGCGTGTGGTATAAAGCAAGAGGTAAGCGTTATGTAGTCTGCGCCGCTCCAACCGGAATCAAAGTCAGAAGATTGCCAAGAGCAAGAAAAGTGGTTGTGGTCAACGGAAGAAAATTATATAAGTACCGAGGTATTTGGTACAAAAAAACTGGAAGACACTACATAGTAGTAAATGTTTAGTTGGTTAGGTTAGTTGTTAGTCAAAAAAAGAGCGGCAAATGCCGCTCTTTTTTATTTGAATACTAGTTTGGAAATCTTATGCCTTCCTGCTGCATAGGCCACGGAATCGTTTAAAAACCGAATAGTGTAGAACCCTTCATCACTTAGTTTTTGCCAATGGACACCTTGGTCATTGGAGCAAGAAATGCCTGTGAAACCAACGGCTACCATTGTTTGCCCTTGGGCTCCAGGAACAAACTGCACACAACTTTTATAATTGGGTTCCATTCCATCAGCGATCAGTTCCCATGTGCTACCGCCATCCTTGGTAATAATTTTGTTTTTACTGTTTGAGTCGGGGCCGGTATAATCTCCTCCAATGGCAAAGCCCAAATTCTCATCATAAAAATCAATGGAATAAATCCCTTCTGTAGGTTTGTCCTTTACAATCGGTGTTTGGCTTACCTCCCAGGTTTTACCTTTGTCCGCAGAGAAATATATATTTCCCGCCGAGGTGCCAATCCAAGCCTTGTCACCAACGATATCAATATTGGTGTTACTCGCTGCGAATGCTCCTTCACCTTCCAAAGACTTTGGTAATTGTGAACAAGGTAGCTTATCCCAATTTTTGCCACCATCCCTGGTTATAATGATTGAAAGGCAGCCATCCATGGTGTCTCCCACGGCTATTCCTTCCAAATCGTTCCAAAACCTCATGGCATCATAAAAGACATTTTCATCCTCTTCTTTGTAGACCAATTCCATTTTACCCGTATCCCCCGTTTTATACAACAAAGCTGGATTAGCTATCGATAGCATAAAGAAATCCGAATTGGTATGCGCCACGGCCCTAAAGGCGGGCACTATGGTATCGTGCCGCTGAATATTGCTCCTGACCTTATTGGTTCGCACATCAACCGTTCCATAGATACCATCACTGCCTGCAAACGCAAGCGTATTGGCATCTAGGTATTCAATGGCGCGAATGCTAACCGAATCCCGGAAAACAGTTTCAATTGCAACTTGGGAGTACTGAATAGGTTTTTCCTTTGTTGTGCATCCAATAATCAACAATGCTCCGAAAATCAGTCCATATTTCATGTAAAAACAGCTTTGCCCAAATGTAATTGGAATCTTATTAGAAACCATACCTTTGCAATCCTTAAATTTTTGGGATGCGTTTACATAGGAATCTGGTTTTTGCTGTTATTGATGCGCTTCATCTTATCTTCAACGAAAATGAATATGCGGATAAGGTCATTGAAAAAGTACTGCGTTATGATAAACGCTGGGGTGCGCGCGACAGGGGTTTTATTGCTGAAACCACTTATGACATCGTTCGTTGGAAACGTCTCTATGCGGAAATAGCGGAAGTTCATGAACCCTACTCCAGGCCACATTTATTTCGATTGTTTGCTGTTTGGTGCGTGCTTCGGGGCATCAGAATACCAGATTGGAAACAGTTGGAAGGCACTCCAGAACGTCGAATAAAAGGAAGGTTTGATGAGCTTTCAAAGATTCGAAAATTCAGGGAATCCATTCCGGATTGGCTTGATGCATTGGGAGAGCAATCTTTGGGAAATAAACTTTGGACCAAGGAAATTGCAGCGCTGAACAAACAGGCCGAAGTTATTCTGAGGGTAAATACCCTTAAGATTCAAAAAAGACAACTTCAAACTTTGCTTGCCGAGAACGAAATTGAAACCATCGAGATCAAGGGCAGTCCTGATGCATTGAAACTCAAGGAGCGTAAAAACGTTTTTACGACGGAGGCATTTAAAAATGGTTATTTTGAAGTTCAGGATGCTTCGTCCCAGTTGGTAGCCCCATTTTTGGAGGTAAAGCCTGGGCAGCGTGTGGTTGACGCCTGCGCCGGCGCTGGTGGCAAAACCCTTCATTTGGCATCGCAGATGGAAAACAAAGGTCAGCTCATCGCTTTGGATATCTATGAAAGTAAATTGAAAAAACTTAAAAAGCGAACACGGAGAAATGGCGTCCATAATGTGGAAACCCGCGTAATCGATTCCACCAAAATCATCAAAAAACTACATAACAGCGTAGATCGACTTTTACTGGATGCTCCCTGTTCCGGTTTGGGTGTGATCAGACGGAATCCAGACACCAAATGGAAGTTGGAGCCTCAGTTTGTGGACCGTATCATGGGTGTCCAGCAAGATATTCTCCAAAACTATAGTAAAATGGTAAAAAAGGGAGGGCAAATGGTCTATGCAACCTGTTCTATTCTACCTCAAGAAAATACGGAGCAGGTGAAATCCTTTCTCGAATCGGAAAATGGAAAAGGGTTTGAATTGGTCAAAGAGCAAAATGTCTTCGCCTCAGAAAGTGGTTATGATGGTTTTTATATGGCACTTCTAAAAAGACAATGAAACAATCATCAATTTTCAATGGGCAATCGTTGATTCATTCTTACCAAAACCCTATTCACCTCCTATAAACTGCTAAAAAATCTTTTCAATAATAGTCTAAAGAAATTAACCCACTCCCTGTCCTCATCAAATCCCAAATAATACAATAGCGCAATCACAAAGAGGAACGCCAGTGAAAAATACCATCTGTTTGAAAATGCTTTTCCCGTTGTTGACCTTCCTTGTTTTTTAGGTTCTGGCTCATTCATAATTTTTATTGTCTTTTCAACATAAGATATTCTGAATCCCGAACATGCATTTAATTGATAGAACCATCAAAAGGTTTGATGTTTGAACACTTTTGGCCAACCGATAGAAGTTATTGACAATATCGGTTCAAAACTGTTTTCCAAGAGTCATAAAATTCAAACCTAAAAGCGTAAATTTGCATTTTCTTAATCTGTTCAACATTTAAGCTGATATGATTCATTTCTTTGGGGACGTTGCAACTAAAGTATTTGCCGTCCAGACTGCTCAAGAAATTATTCCAGAAGACATAAAAAAATTGACATGGTTGTTCGGCAACCAATCTAAGATAAACTCGGCGTCTCTTGACGCCTTTTTTATTGGCCCACGGGCCGCCATGATTACGCCCTGGAGTACCAATGCGACTGAAATAACCCAGAATATGGGTGTGGAAGGAATCTTGCGGATTGAGGAGTTCCATCCGGTGGATGAAAGCTCCCAAGGTTACGACCCCATGCTCTTTCAAAGGTACGATGGGTTAAACCAGGATATCTTTACTATTGATATCGTTCCAGAATCCATTCTGGAGATTGATGACATAGCAGCCTATAATCAACAGGAAGGTCTTGCATTAAATGCTGATGAAATCGCCTACTTGGAGAACCTCTCAGCGAAGCTGGAGAGAAAGTTAACCGATTCTGAGGTTTTTGGTTTTAGTCAGGTCAATTCGGAACATTGTCGACATAAAATTTTCAATGGCACCTTTATCATCGATGGCCAGGAAAAACCCACTTCTCTTTTTAAACTCATAAAAAAGACCTCGGAGGAAAATCCGAATGACATTGTTTCGGCCTACAAAGACAATGTAGCTTTCATCAAAGGCCCCAAAGCGGTTCAGTTTGCTCCAAAGAGCGCTGACAAACCTGATTTTTACGAAGAAAAAGAATTTGATTCCGTTCTCTCACTAAAAGCTGAGACACATAATTTCCCTACCACTGTGGAGCCCTTTAATGGTGCTGCAACAGGTTCTGGAGGAGAAATTCGGGATAGATTGGCAGGCGGAAAAGGTTCATTGCCTCTAGCTGGCACAGCGGTCTACATGACTTCGTATTCACGTCTGGAAGAAAATCGTCCATGGGAAAATGGAATGCAGGAGCGCGAATGGCTGTACCAAACTCCAATGGATATTTTGATAAAGGCCTCGAACGGAGCTTCTGATTTTGGAAACAAATTCGGTCAGCCCTTGATTTCTGGTTCGGTGCTGACTTTTGAACATGAAGAAGAAGCGCGTCGCCTTGGTTTTGACAAAGTTATTATGCTTGCAGGTGGAATCGGCTATGGAAAGGCCCAACAAGCATTGAAAGACACTCCAAATAAAGGTGACAAGATTGTGATTTTAGGTGGGGACAACTACCGCATCGGTATGGGTGGTGCAGCGGTTTCCAGCGCGGATACTGGGGAATTCAGCTCTGCAATCGAATTAAATGCCGTGCAGCGTTCCAATCCTGAGATGCAAAAACGGGCTTCCAACGCCATTCGTGGTCTGGTTGAGAGTCACTCAAATCCCATAGTTTCCATTCACGATCACGGTGCCGGCGGTCACCTCAACTGTTTATCTGAATTGGTTGAAGAAACTGGTGGTGTCATCAATACGGACAAACTTCCTGTTGGCGACCCCACACTTTCGGCAAAAGAACTCATCGGGAATGAATCCCAAGAGCGTATGGGATTGGTTATTGGAGAAAATGACATGGAACTTTTGGACCGTGTGGCCGCCAGGGAGCGTTCGCCGATGTATGATGTTGGAACCGTTACAGGAGATCATCGATTTACCTTCGCTTCAGAAAAAACAGGTGAAAAACCAATGGATTTGGAACTGTCAGATATGTTTGGAAGTTCCCCAAAAACCATAATGGAAGATACTTCGGTACAAAGAAATTACGCTTCAGGCAGCTATTCATTGGAGTATTTCCACGATTATCTGGAGCAAGTGCTGCAGCTTGAAGCAGTTGCCTGCAAAGACTGGCTGACCAACAAAGTTGACCGATGTGTAGGGGGTCATGTTGCCAAGCAACAATGTGCCGGACCTTTACAACTCCCATTGAACAATTGCGGTGTTATGGCCCTTGATTTTAAAGGCAAAGAAGGAATCGCAACCAGTATTGGGCACTCCCCCATTTCGGCATTAATTGACCCATCCGCTGGAAGTAGAAACAGTATTGCCGAAGCATTGACCAATATTGTATGGGCTCCCCTGAAAGATAACTTGCAATCCGTTTCCCTGTCTGCAAACTGGATGTGGCCCTGCAAGAATGAAGGAGAGGATGCCAGATTGTACGAAGCCGTTGAAGCAGTGTCAAACTTTGCCATTGAACTTGGGATAAATGTCCCTACGGGTAAAGATTCGCTCTCCATGAAACAAAAGTACAAGGATGGTGATGTTATTTCGCCAGGAACCGTGATCATCTCTGCGGCCGCGAACTGTAATAATATTAGCAAGGTTGTTGAACCTGTACTTCAAAAAAATGCAGGTGACATTTATTACATCAATATTTCAAAGGACAACGCTAAGTTGGGCGGTTCCTCATTTGCCCAGATATTGAACGCTGTTGGTGATGAGACTCCCACAATTGTGGATTCCAACTACTTTACGTTGGTTTTCAATACGCTTCAGGAGCTCATCAAGAATGATATGATCCTGGCTGGGCACGATATAGCTTCAGGAGGATTGATAACCACATTGTTGGAAATGTGCTTTGCGGATACCTACCTAGGGGCAACATTGGATTTGTCCGATCTTGGAGAGCAGGACATCATCAAACTTTTGTTCTCAGAGAATGCTGGAGTGGTTTTCCAAGCAAAAGATGATACTGTTGAAAAAACACTTGCCGAAGCAGGGATTGATTGCAAAAAAATAGGTTCTGTCAATTCCGACGAAAGCCTGAACATCCAAAACAATGGTATTGAAATCGGATTGAACATCGCTTCGCTTCGAGATACCTGGTTTAAGACCTCCTATCTATTGGATCAGAAGCAAACCGCAAACGATTTGGCGAAGGATCGCTACGATAACTACAAGAACCAACCCCTTAAATATACCTTCCCAAAGGGTTTTGATGGATCATTACCATCTCGTGAGCTGTCGGGCGAACGTCCAAAGGCTGCCATCCTTAGGGAAAAAGGGAGTAACTCCGAGCGTGAAATGGCCAACGCCATGTACTTGGCAGGTTTTGATGTAAAGGATGTGCATATGACAGACTTGATTTCAGGCAGGGAAACCTTGGAAGATATTCAGTTTATCGGTGCAGTGGGTGGTTTTTCAAACTCCGATGTTTTGGGAAGCGCCAAAGGCTGGGCTGGTGCCATCAAGTACAACGAAAAGGCGAACAAAGCTATAAAAGATTTCTTTGCCCGTCCTGATACCCTGTCGGTAGGCATATGCAACGGTTGTCAGTTGTTCATGGAACTGGATTTGATCAATCCAGAACACGAGACCCATGGCAGATTGACCTACAATGATTCCGGGAAACACGAGAGCAATTTCACCTCAGTAAAGGTTCAGGAGAACAATTCGGTCATGCTTTCCTCCCTTGCTGGAACCACATTAGGTGTCTGGATTTCACACGGTGAAGGGAAGTTCAACCTTCCGCATGACGAAAAAGACTATGACATCGTCGCGAAATACGGATATGATGCCTATCCTGCAAATCCAAATGGAAGTAGTTTTAATACGGCCATGCTCTGCGATAAATCCGGTCGTCATTTGGTAACTATGCCGCACATCGAACGCTCCACTTTCCCATGGAACTGGGCGCATTATCCAAAGGATAGAAACGATGCAGTTTCGCCATGGCTTCAGGCTTTTATTAACGCCAGGGAATGGATATTGCAAACGAAATAACTATTTTTAAAGACCAATAATTTTTAATTCCAAAAAATGAACATCAATAACCACCTAGCAAAGGGACTGTTTGTTCTCTATGCTGTATGCTTTCTTTTGACAACAGGATGTGTACGTAAACATCGTAGTTTTTCAGCATCCGAAATCAGTTTACTACCTCAGCCCAACGAAATTGTTCTAGCCGAAAATTCTTTTGGTTTAGAGGACGGAATGGTTATCGTATATTCTGATGAGATGGCCACCAATACTGCCCAAAACCTAGCCAAGAATCTTCAAACCAAAACAGGTTTAGAGCTTGAAGTATTTTTTGCAGGCAACGGAAATATCATTTTTGACCTTGTTCAAGATTTAGCGGACGAAGCTTATCAATTAAATGTATCTCCCAAGGGAATCAAAATCTCAGCAAGTACAACTGCGGGCTTTTTCTATGGAAGTGAGACCTTGAAACAATTGCTTACGAAGGACACAGACGAATCTCGATGGCTGATTCCCTCCCTTACCATCAACGACGAACCACGATTTGGATGGAGAGCCTATATGTTGGACGAGTCCCGTTATTTTCAGGGAGCAGATTTTGTAAAGCAAATATTGGATCAGATGGCATCGCTTAAAATGAATGTTTTTCACTGGCATTTGACCGATGATGCCGGTTGGCGGGTCGAAATAAAAAAGTACCCCAAACTTACCGAAGTGGGTTCTCACAGAACCGATTCTGAAATCGAGACCTGGGGAAGTGGCAAACTATCGGGCGAGCCCCATGGCGGATTTTATACCCAGGAACAGATCAAGGAGCTTGTGGCTTACGCTACAGAAAGGAACATTACAGTAATTCCGGAGTTTGAAATTCCCGGGCACAGCAGCGCCGCCATAGCTTCATATACATGGCTGGGTACTGCCGGTAAGGACATTGATGTACCCGTAAAATTTGGACGTCATTATGACAACTATGATGTGACCAACCCTCAGGTGGAGCAATTTGTGAAAGATGTCTTGTTGGAGCTTTTTGAGCTCTTTCCTTCCGAAGTAATCCATATTGGTGGCGACGAAGTGGGTTACAAAGTTTGGGAAGAATCAAAACACGTTCAAGACTATATGAAAGAGCATGGGATAAAAACAGAGGCCGACCTGCAAATAGCCTTCACCAATAAAATTTCGAAGTTTATAGAACAACATGGTAGACGTATGATGGGATGGAATGAGATTATGGGAAAGAATATTCATGGGGATTTTGAGGAGAAAAAGTTGGATGAAGAAGCTGAAACTGAATTGGCCAAAAACGTCGTGGTACATTTTTGGAAGGGCGATTTGGATTTGGCGACCAGCGCCGCCCAAGAAGGCTATGGCATTGTCAATTCCCTTCATAGCAATACCTATCTTGACTATAATTACAAGAGCATTTCATTGGAAAAAGCATATGGGTTTGATCCAATTCCAGAAGGGTTGGAATCCAAATACCACGACAACATTTATGGGTTGGGGTGTCAAATGTGGACTGAATGGACCCCTACCTATAAAGATGTGGAACGGCAAACTTATCCCAGAATTGCGGCGTATGCCGAAGTAGGCTGGACAAATATTGAAAACAAGGATTTTGAAAGCTTCAAATCTGCCTTAAAAATCAAACAAAAGGAATGGGCTGACCTTGGTATAAATTATGCCAGAGTTTTGGAGTAACTTGTTGGGGTAAATTCAAATTACCTCTAGACTGGAAGCAAAGACCATCATAAGAAAGGCCATATCAAAAGATGTTCCTTTGATCGTAGAAATGTTGGCCAATGATAAATTAGGAAAGCTACGGGAAGATTTTAGGAATCCCCTTCCTGAAGTATACCTCCAAGCCTTTGAAAATATTGATAGTGATCCGAATCAGGAATTGATGGTCATCGAAAATGAATCGGGACACGTAATTGGTACGTTTCAGTTAAGCTTCATCCAGTATCTGACCTATCAAGGAGGTGTTCGGGCGCAGATTGAAGCAGTAAGGGTGCATGAAGATTATCGCGGTAAGGGCATTGGTAAAATGGCGTTCCAATGGGCCATACAACGATCAAAACAGAAGGGTGCCCATGTGGTACAATTGACCACGGATAAAAAAAGACCAGAAGCTTTGGAATTTTATAAATCCTTGGGATTTGTGGATTCGCATGAAGGCATGAAGCTTCACCTTAATCCAAAATCTTGACCATGGATTTTGAAGCCATTCTACAAAACATTTCCAATCATATAACATTGACATCAGAGGAAATCCATGCCCTTACCTCCTCATTGATCGAGAAAAAACTGGAAAAAGGTCAAATCCTTCTAAAACAAGGTAGTTATTGTGACGCTATTTATTTTGTAAATGAAGGAACTCTTCGTGCTTATTTTTTAAGTCCTGAGGGTAAAGAAACTACAATAATGTTTGCTGTAAAGGATTGGTGGATTACAGATATGTTTGCCTTTACCAAAGCCGTAAAAAGTAAACTAAGTATCGAAGCACTCGAACCATCACATGTGTTTTGTCTATCCAAACAGAATTTTGAACGTTTCCTTCGTGAAATACCTAAGTTAGAACGGTTTTTCAGAATTCTTTTGCAGAATGCATACATAAGGGAACAACTACGAGGATTGGAAAACCTGTCTTTGACCGCAAAGGACAAATACGAAATCTTTATCAAAAAGTACCCTGCGATAGCCGAAAGGGTGAATCAAAAGCAGATTGCTTCTTATCTTGGAATAACGCCTGAATTTTTAAGCATGATCAAAAATGAACGATAGCACTTAAACTAGTTTATTTTTTCTCCTCTTGCTTTTAAGTTTCTTTACACAAAACTGTTTGGTATGATGATATTGATAGCAGGACCCTATAGAAGCGGTACAAACAACGACCCAGAACTTATGCGACAAAATCTAGAACGATTGGAAGCAATGGCACTTCCTTTGTTTAGGATGGGGCATATGCCCATTATTGGCGAATGGTTGGCACTTCCATTGCTAAAATTGGCAGGAGCCAAACAGCCAGGAGATGAAGTGTGGCAAGAAATACAATATCCAGCTGCGCACCGAATGCTATTAAAATGTGATGCTGTTCTTAGAATACAAGGAGAATCCAAAGGAGCGGACAACGATGTTAGGATAGCTAAGGAAAATGGGCTGAAGATCTATCATAATTTGGAAGATGTCCCTAAGGCGAATTAGCCCTAGGAACACCTTCCGCCAACCTACTGCAATTGATTTATAAATGGATTTGAGAACTTTTCATTTGCAATAAAGGTCTCATCCGTTAAGGTGTTCAAAAAGTCTACCAAGGCCTGCTTGTCTGCGTCGGATAGATTCAATCTCCTAATATTGCCTCCTTGTACCCGAAGTCTGTTATCCAGATTGGGGCTATTTTGCACACCATTGTCATAATGCTCTATGACTTCTGCTAAGGTTTCAAATCGGCCATCATGCATATAAGGTGCCGTAAGGGCAATATTCCGCAAGGATGGCACTTTAAACTCACCATTCTGATTGTTATTTCCGGTCACTCCTCCTACGCCCAAATCCGTAAGAGTTACATCCAGTCCATTATTTCTGGCCCTATCCCCAACTTGCACGTTGGTATCATGGCATTGGGCGCAGTTCGTCTGATTACTCATAAACAACTGCTTGCCTCTATTTTCAGAAGCTGTAAAATTGGGAAAGTTATTGTTCGGATTGTTCACTTGGGCCAAGCCCGCATCAAACCTGGATTGATACGATACCATGGAACGGACAAATTGTGCCAGGGCCAACGAAATTCGATTGCTTGTCACCTCTTCATCACCAAAAACCAACCGAAAGAGTACTCCATAATATGCTTCATTACCCAATTTGGACTCCAATTCGTCCAAAGTAAGTCCCATTTCAACAGCATCTTGAATGGGTTGCAGAACTTGGTCTTCCAGACTCGCGGCACGTTCATCCCAAAAAAATCGTCCATTTTCATAGAATCTCGCATTGGCAAGTCCCATCGAATTCCTACCGGTAAGTCCACCTTCAAAACCTATACTAAATTGATTGGGGTCCGAAAAACCATTTTGCTGCACATGGCAAGATGCGCAGGAAACCGTGTTGTTTGCCGACAACTGAACATCATAGAACAATACCCTTCCTAAAGTTGCACCGGCATCGGTCACGGGATTGTTGTTTGGTGTGTTGTCCTCATCTTGGAGCTCATTGTCTAGAAAGAAATTAGGGAGTTGGACAGTATAATCGAAATAATCTGATGGCAAATTCAAGGTCAATTCAAGAACATCCATATCTTCTTCCGAAATGGTTCCCTCATCATCCTGCATATCATCATCGTCATTGTCATTATTGTCATTTCCATCAGGAGTTTCATCATCATCATTTACGATGGCATCTGGTAAGTTCACGATTTCTTCTGAAAAATCATCTTGGCAAGAAAACTGGAGAATAATAAAAAATAAGAGTAGAATATTGAAAACACTTTTCATACTGTGGAATTTAAAATGATACAAAAAGTAGTTTTCTGCATAAGCGGGATCTGGGTCGTTTAAATTTTAGATGCATGTTCTTCCCAAAACTTGCGCTGGAATATCATTTTTATTAATTCTGAAAGGATTTTGTTGAATTTTCCATTTTAAAATCCCGCTTCCTTTCCCTATTTTGCAATTACTTTACAGAAACTTACTATGCAAAAAGTTACCCGTTTATTCGATTTTCCATATTACTCACACGAAAAATATAATCTATCCAACGCCCTGGTCACCAAGGTGGATGGGAACTGGAAATCTACCTCTTCCCAAGAATATATTGACAAGGCAAATGCCATTAGCCGTGGCTTGTTGAAACTTGGAGTTGAGGCCAACGATAAGGTTGCCATAATCTCCATGACCAACCGTACCGAATGGAACATAGTCGATATTGGCATTTTACAGCTTGGGGCACAAAATGTCCCGATTTATCCAACTATTTCAGAGGAAGATTATGAATATGTCCTGAACCACTCCGAGGCCAAATATTGTTTCGTTTCCTGTGGTGAGGTTTTGGAAAAGGTATTGGCGATAAGCTCAAACCTCCAAAAATTGAAGGATGTTTTTTCGTTTGATGAATTGGGAAATTGCAAAAATTGGACTGAAGTACTCGAGTTAGGTAAGGACACCTCCAACCAGAATACAGTTGAAGAACGAAAAGCTGCTGTAAACCCTGAGGATCTGGCCACTTTGATTTATACATCGGGAACTACCGGAAGGCCTAAAGGTGTAATGTTATCCCATAATAACATCGTGTCGAATGTGGTTTCCAGTGAAAAAAGGGTTCCCTTCGATTCCGGAGGTAAAGCATTGAGTTTTCTGCCTATTTGCCACATTTTTGAACGCATGATCTTGTATCTATACCAATACTGCGGGGTGCAGATTTATTTTGCAGAAAATCTCGAGAAAATCAGCGATAATCTCAAAGAGGTCAAACCTAATGTCATGACGGTGGTTCCTAGGCTTTTGGAAAAAGTCTACGACAAAATCATTATGAAAGGTACTGAGTTAACAGGGCTGAAAAAGAAACTATTCTTTTGGGCGGTTGAATTGGGGTTAAAATATAAGCCATACGGCCAAAATGGTTGGGCATATGAGAAAAAACTGGGGTTGGCCCGAAAACTCATCTTTAGTAAATGGCAAGAAGCTTTGGGTGGTAATTTGGACATTATGGTGTCTGGTAGTGCGGCCCTTCAACCAAGATTAGGCAGGGTATTTGGAGCAGCAGCAATTCCTGTTATGGAAGGTTATGGACTTACCGAGACATCGCCCGTAATTTCTGTAAACGATCAGCGGAATCACGGATGGAGAATCGGGACCGTTGGAAGAATCATCGAAGGTGTGGAAGTAAAAATAGCTGATGATGGCGAAATCCTTTGTAAGGGTCCCAACGTAATGATGGGTTATTACAAAGACCCTGAAAAGACCTCCGAAGTACTCAAGGAAGGATATTTCCACACTGGGGATATCGGTGAAATAGATGCTGATGGCTTTTTGAAAATTACAGACCGTAAAAAGGAGATGTTCAAAACATCGGGAGGAAAATATGTAGCTCCACAACTTTTGGAGAACAGATTTAAACAATCCCGTTTTGTGGAACAGATCATGGTTGTGGGTGAAGGTGAAAAAATGCCCGCCGCCCTGATTCAACCAAATTTTGAATTCCTATACGAATGGGCCAATAGACATGATATCACCCTGGGTGAAAACTCGGACATCATCTTAAACGAAAAGGTAATCTCACGCATTCAGGAAGAAATCGATTTGGCAAACGAGGATTTCGCCAAATGGGAAAAAGTAAAACAATTTAGATTGACTCCCGATGTGTGGAGCGTAGATGATGGTCACCTTACCCCTACTATGAAACTTCGTAGAAAAATCGTAAAAGAAAAATATATAGATCTCTATAATAATATCTACGGTCATTAGCGTTGCGCAGCGCTTTCCAACCAAATTTCAAAGGGCCCAAATTCATTTTTGGGCCCTTCTTTTTTCATACGTTATAATAATTCCTATTTATTATGCATGCATAATAAATTTTTGTATATTTGGTCACACCAAACCGGATTTATGAAAGAGTTGACCATTGATTATGCGCTAAGGGCTACATGGCAGGCAGTAAGTAAGATGTATAACGAGGAAGCCAAGCACTACGGACTTACAATGGCTATTGGTTTTACGCTCTTGAGTATTGATCCAAAAAAGGGAACTCCCAGTACCGCTTTAGGTCCCAAAATGGGCATGGAAGCGACAAGTTTATCCAGAATTCTTAAGAATATAGAGGAAAGAGGATATATCCAAAGAAAACCAAATCCAAAAGATGGACGGGGCGTGTTGATACACTTGACCGCACTTGGTTTGGAAAAGAGGAAGGATTCTAAAGATGTGGTTTTGCGCTTTAATGAGGTCGTAAGGGATAACGTCGCTGAAGAAGATTTGGTCAGTTTTTTTAAGACTGCCGAAATCATAAACAAACTGATAATTGAAAAGAAAATTTATACAAAAACAACTAATTAATTCGCACTCATAAATGAAAAGGCATATCAATAAAGTTGCCGTAATAGGCTCTGGTATCATGGGTAGTGGCATAGCCTGTCATTTTGCCAATATCGGGGTCGAAGTTTTATTATTGGACATTGTTCCCCGAGAGCTCAACGATAAGGAAAAAGCGAAGGGATTGACCTTGGAGGATAAAATTGTTCGAAACCGTTTGGTCAACGATTCGTTGGCTGCAGCCCTTAAATCCAAACCTTCACCTATTTATCATAAAAAGTTTGCCACTAGGATCTCTACTGGTAATCTTGAGGATGATATTTCAAAAGTTGCTGATGTTGATTGGATCATTGAGGTTGTTGTAGAACGTTTGGATATCAAAAAGCAGGTTTTCGAAAATTTGGAAAAACATAGAAAACCGGGCACCCTGATTACCTCAAATACTTCGGGGATACCTATTAAGTTTATGAGTGAAGGGAGAAGTGAGGATTTTCAAAAGCACTTCTGCGGAACCCACTTTTTCAATCCGGCCAGATACCTGAAACTTTTTGAGATCATTCCTGGTTCGAAGACTTCCAAAGAAGTTTTGACCTTCTTAAATGGTTATGGCGAGCAGTTCCTTGGAAAAACATCCGTCGTGGCAAAAGACACCCCGGCTTTCATTGGAAACCGCATTGGAATTTTTAGCATTCAGAGCCTCTTTCATGCGGTTAAGGATCTAGGAATGACCGTGGAAGAAGTGGACAAGCTCACAGGACCAGTTATAGGTAGACCTAAATCGGCCACCTTCCGTACTGTGGATGTTGTCGGATTGGACACTTTGGTGCATGTTGCCAATGGTATCCACGAAAATTGTAAAGATGATGAGCGATTGGAACTCTTCCAATTGCCGGATTTCATCAAGACCATGGTCGATAATAAATGGTTAGGTAGTAAATCGGGACAAGGATTCTATAAAAAGGTCAAAGGCGAAAATGGCAAGAGTGAAATCCTGACGTTGGATTTGGATACTATGGACTATCGCTCAAAAAAGAGCGCCAAGTTTGCTACGCTGGAATTGACAAAGACCATTGATAAAGTTGTTGACCGATTTTCAGTTTTAACATCAGGCAAGGACAAAGCTGGTGAGTTTTATCGAAAGAGTTTTGGTGCCCTTTTTGCATATGTCTCGCATCGAATTCCGGAAATTTCGGATGAGCTCTATAAGATAGATGATGCCATGAAAGCGGGCTTCGGATGGGAACACGGTCCCTTCCAAATTTGGGATGCTGTTGGACTTGAAAAAGGTCTGGAATTTATCCAGGCGGAAAACTTGGAGGTAGCCTCTTGGGTGAACGACATGAAGGAAGCAGGAATCGAATCTTTCTATTCCGTGAAAGATGGAGCTACCTATTTCTATGATATTTCCAAGAAGACCATGAAAAAAGTTCCTGGTCAGGATGCGTTTATCATACTGGACAACATAAGGAAATCCAACGAAGTCTTTAAAAATAGTGGTGTTGTCATCGAAGATTTGGGTGATGGAATTCTAAATATTGAGTTCCAATCCAAAATGAACACCATAGGCGGAGATGTGTTGGCTGGTCTGAACAAGGCTGTCGACATTGCGGAAAAAGATTTTCAGGGATTGGTTGTGGGTAATCAAGCGGCCAACTTCTCTGTAGGTGCCAATATCGGAATGATTTTCATGATGGCTGTTGAGCAAGAATATGATGAGTTGAACATGGCCATCAAATATTTCCAAGATACCATGATGCGCATGCGCTACTCCTCCATCCCTACCATTTCAGCACCACACGGTATGTGTCTGGGAGGTGGATGCGAACTGTCCATGCATGCCGATAAAATCGTTGCAGCCGCTGAAACTTACATTGGTTTGGTTGAATTTGGAGTTGGTGTAATTCCAGGGGGGGGTGGTTCCAAGGAAATGGCTTTGAGAGCGTCCGATACCTTTAGAAAGAATGACGTGGAACTGAATGTGCTGCAAGAGTATTTCTTGACCATCGGAATGGCAAAAGTATCTACCTCAGCTTACGAAGCCTATGACTTGGGAATCCTGCAAAAAGGTAAGGATGTAGTGATTGTCAATAAAGATCGACAAATAGCTACGGCCAAGGCTTATGCGAAACTTATGGCCGAAGCCGGATACACTAAACCTCCAAAACGAACTGACGTAAAAGTATTGGGGAAACAAGCTCTAGGGATGTTCTTGGTTGGAACGGATTCCATGGAGGCAGGACATTACATTTCCGAACACGACAAGAAAATAGCGGATAAACTGGCATATGTGATGGCTGGTGGAGATTTGTCCGAAGCCAGTTATGTCAGTGAGCAATATCTGTTGGATTTGGAACGCGAAGCATTCCTTTCCCTATGTACCGAAAGAAAAACACTGGAACGTATCCAACATATGTTGAAAACAGGAAAACCTTTAAGAAATTAAGATGAAGACAGCATATATCGTAAAAGCATATAGAACCGCCGTTGGGAAGGCGCCTCGAGGTCTATTTCGATTCAAAAGACCCGATGAACTTGCCGCCGAGACCATTGAGCACATGATGAAGGAATTGCCCGGACTCGATAAAAAAAGAATTGACGACGTTATCGTAGGGAATGCAATGCCGGAAGCAGAACAAGGATTGAACATGGCTAGGTTGATTTCATTGATGGGATTAAATATTGATGATGTTCCCGGGGTGACTGTAAATCGCTATTGCGCTTCAGGGTTGGAAACCATTGGAATTGCTACAGCAAAGATTCAATCTGGAATGGCCGATTGTATTATCGCCGGCGGATCTGAGAGCATGAGCTATATTCCTATGGGTGGCTATAAACCAACTCCGGATTATGCAACAGCCAAGGAGGGTCATGAAGATTACTACTGGGGAATGGGCCTGACGGCTGAAGCGGTGGCAAAACAATTTAAGATTTCTAGGGAAGATCAGGATGTGTTTGCCTATAGTTCCCACATGAAGGCCTTAAAGGCTCAGGAAGAAAATCGATTCCAAGATCAAATTGTACCCATTGATGTTGAGCACACTTTTGTGAATGAAGCCGGAAAGAAAGAAACCACTTCCTATACCGTAAACAAGGATGAGGGGCCAAGAAAAGGAACCAATATTCCTACCTTGAACAAGCTTCGCCCTGTTTTTGCTGCTGGTGGAAGTGTTACCGCTGGAAACTCTTCCCAAATGAGCGATGGTGCTGCCTTTGTGATGGTTATGAGCGAGGAAATGGTCAAAGAGCTGAACCTCGAACCCATTGCCCGATTGGTCAATTACGCCGCTGCGGGGGTCGAGCCCCGTATTATGGGTATTGGTCCGGTAAAAGCCATTCCAAAGGCATTGAAACAGGCCGGACTAAAACAAGATGATGTGGAACTGATTGAGCTGAATGAAGCCTTTGCTTCGCAGTCGCTGGCCGTAATCCGAGAATTGGATTTAAACCAAGATATCATCAATGTGAATGGTGGAGCAATCGCTTTGGGGCATCCTCTTGGTTGTACCGGAGCCAAACTTTCCGTTCAGCTTTTTGATGAGATGCGCAAACGAGACATGAAAGGCAAATATGGCATGGTTACCATGTGCGTTGGAACCGGTCAAGGAGCAGCAGGGATTTATGAATTTTTGAACTAAGAAAAAGAAAGGAACTAATACTAAAGCTATGAGTACTGAAACCCTAAATAAAGATATCCTACGAGGCGGACAATTCCTGGTAAAAGAGACCAAGTGCGAAGACGTATTTACCCTCGAAGACCTTACCGAGGAGCAAAAAATGATGCGGGAGAGCACCAAAGAGTTTGTAGATAGAGAACTTTGGGCCCATTGGGAACGCTTTGAGAAAAAAGATTACGCCTATACCGAGGAAACCATGCGAAAAGCAGGTGAACTTGGACTTTTGAGTATCGCCGTTCCAGAAGCCTATGGCGGCATGGGTATGGGATTTGTTTCTACCATGTTGGTTTGCGATTATATATCTGGGGCAACAGGTTCTTTCAGTACTGCTTTTGGGGCCCATACAGGTATCGGCACTATGCCCATTACGCTTTATGGGACAGAAGAACAAAAACAAAAATATGTCCCGAAATTAGCGACTGGTGAATGGTTTGGAGCGTATTGTTTGACAGAACCAGGTGCTGGTTCTGATGCAAATTCCGGAAAAACCAAAGCTGTACTTTCCAAAGATGGGAAGCACTATAGCATTACCGGGCAGAAAATGTGGATTTCCAATGCCGGTTTCTGTAATCTCTTTATAGTTTTTGCACGAATAGAAGATGACAAGAACATAACAGGTTTTATTGTCGAAAATGACCCTGAAAATGGTATCACCTTAGGTGACGAAGAGAAAAAATTGGGTATTCACTCGTCCTCTACCCGTCAGGTATTTTTCAATGAAACCAAGGTTCCTGTGGAGAATATGCTTTCTGAAAGAGGAAATGGATTTAAGATTGCAATGAACGCCCTCAATGTGGGTAGAATTAAACTGGCGGCAGCTTGTTTGGAAGCGCAAAGACGTGTGCTTACTGAAGCTACCAAATATGCCAATGAGCGTATCCAGTTTAAGACCCCAATAATGAATTTCGGAGCGATTAAGGCCAAAATTGCCGATATGGCCACCAACGCCTATGCTGACGAATCCGCTTGTTACCGTGCGGCGAAAAACATCGAAGATCGCATTGCTATTAGGGAAGCGGATGGAAACTCCCATCAGGAGGCAGAACTTAAAGGTGTTGAGGAATACGCCATTGAATGCTCTATCTTAAAGGTTGCAGTTTCAGAACATGTGCAGCATACCACAGACGAGGGAATTCAAATTTTTGGGGGAATGGGCTTTAGCGCAGACACTCCAATGGAATCAGCATGGAGAGATGCACGTATTTCCAGGATTTATGAAGGGACCAATGAAATCAATAGGATGTTGGCCGTTGGTATGTTGGTCAAAAAAGCCATGAAAGGTCATGTCGATTTGCTAGGCCCCGCCACAGCGGTCGGTGAGGAACTTATGGGTATTCCATCTTTTGATACTCCGGACTTTTCAGAACTGTTTTCCGAAGAAAAAGATTTGATCGCCCGATTGAAAAAAGTCTTTTTGATGATTGCCGGAAGTGCTGTTCAAAAGTTTGGGCCAAGCTTGGAAGAGCACCAAATGCTATTGATGTCTGCCTCAGATATTTTAATACAAGTTTATTTGGCAGAATCCACTATATTGCGTACTGAGAAAAATACTAAAAGATTTGGCGAAGATTCCCAAGCTGCTCAAATCGCAATGTCCAAATTATATTTGTACAGAGCAGTGGATATCATCAACCAAAAAGGAAAAGAAGCTATCGTAAGCTTTGCGGAAGGTGATGAACAACGAATGATGCTAATGGGACTCAAACGCTTTACGAAATATACAAATCAACCCAATGTCGTGGCACTGCGGACTCAAATTGCCGACAAAGTAGCCACGGATAACGGGTATACCTTTGACTAATTCAAATAATGCTTAAACAAAGCTGAATTTGGGAACCGCTCCTCTTGGGGCGGTTTTTTTATGGCTCTAAATCAACGGAACAATTTTGTTAAACAAATTGCAAATGGAATAGTTTTTTGATAAATCATTTCGAACTTGCACAGTCCTAACGAATCACAACTTTATCCGATGCCAAGAAAATTACTTGATGCAGCATATTCAACCGAGAACTTCAACAGCACCGGTCATAAGCTTATAGAGCTATTGACAAATCATTTAAAACATACACTATCCGGTAAAAATCCTAAGACCATATCTTGGAACACACCTGATAATGAGTTGGATGCGTGGAAAGATTTTTTAGAGCACGGCAAAAGCGAAAATTTCTTTGCTGAAGTACTGCAACGAACCACCCACACGCACCATCCAAAATATGTTGGGCATCAAGTGGCGCCACCTGCACCCATAACCGCGCTTACCGGAATGTTGGTTTCCTTGATGAACAATGGCATGGCGGTATATGAAATGGGCATGTCCCCTACAGCCATGGAACGTATCACAACGGACTTATTGGGTCAAAAAATAGGATATGATTCCGATTCAAGGGGAATATTGACCTCTGGAGGTACGCTAGCCAATCTTACCGCGCTGCTCGCCGCCCGAAAAGCTAAGGTTGAACATGATGTGTGGAATAAGGGGCATACAAAACCATTGGGCATCATGGTAAGTGAGGAGGCGCATTATTGCGTGGATAGAGCTGCAAAAATCATGGGGCTTGGCGAACAGGGAATAATAAAAATTCCTGTTACCAAAGAATTCACCATGGATGTTTCTCAGTTGGAAGCTTTATATCAAGATGCAAAAAACCAAGGGATTCAAATCTTCGCTATTGTGGGCAGTGCCCCATCCACCGCTACGGGAATCTATGATGATTTGGAAGCCGTTGCGAATTTTGCGAAACAACATGACCTGTGGTTCCACGTTGACGGTGCCCACGGTGGAGCGGCCATTTTTTCCCAAAAATATAAGCACTTGTTGAAGGGTATAGAAAACTCCGATTCGGTGGTAATCGATGGTCATAAAATGTTGATGATGCCCACCATTACAACAGCACTCATTTTTAAAGAAGGTGCACATTCGCATACCACATTTAGTCAAAAAGCCGATTATCTATTGACAGATACGGATGAAGAGGACTGGTATAATGGAGGGAAACGAACTTTTGAATGCACGAAAACCATGATGAGTCTTCATTGGTTTATACTGCTCAAGTTGTATGGTGAGGAAGTTTTTGACCAGAATGTGACCGAGCTCTACGATTTGGCCAAAGCATTTGCCGAAATTCTTAATCGCGACAAGGATTTTGAGCTTGCCGTAGAACCTATGTCCAATATTTTATGCTTCAGATATGTAGTTGGTGGGCTGTCTTTGGAGGAATCCAATGTTTTGAACCAATCCATTCGACAACACCTATTGGAAGATGGGGAATTCTATTTGGTACAAACCAAATTGAATGGTATACATTATCTCAGGACTACCTTAATGAATCCGTTCACCACAGTGGAGCACCTGAAATCCCTATTGGGAAAAATCAAAATTGCTGCGGAGAAACTCCTTGCCAGTCAGGTTAGCTGATTGATTCCAGAATTTTTTCCTCACTTTTCTTTCTCGAGAAATTGATGGCGCATTCTATTAAAGCTAAATGAGAATAGGCCTGCGGGAAGTTTCCAAGTAAACGTTTGCTCTTGAAATCAATATCCTCGCTGAATAATCCCAGATGATTGCTGTACCCCAATAAACGTTCAAAATAAGCCAGGGCCTTATCCTCCTCCCCTATTTTGAACAAACTATTGATAAACCAGAAAGTACATATGGTAAATGAGGACGAAGGAAGTCCGAAATCATCTTCATTTTTATATCTGTATAGCAGTCCATCGTTGTTCAAATCTTCTTCAATAGCCCTTACGGTGCTAACAAATTTTGGATCTTTGGCATGAATGAATCCATAGGATTCCATCAACAGTACCGAGGCATCCAAATGGTCCGATCCATAGGATTGTACAAAAGCATTGACTTCTGGGTTCCAAGCATGTTCATGGATATCATTCTTTATTTCTTGTTCAAGCACGGTCCACTGCTCAAGTTTGCGTTCTTTTCCAAAGATTTTGGCCACTTTTATGGCTCTATCAATCGCTACCCAGCATAGCACCTTGGAAAAGGTAAAATGCCTATCCTCGCCTCGGAACTCCCAAATTCCCTTGTCGGGTTCTCTCCAGTGTTTGTTCACAATCCAAACAATTCCCTTGGTGATACTCCAAAGGTCTTCTCCATTTTCAATATCGTTCTCAAAGCGTACCAACTGCTCATAAATAACATCCATCAAAATGCCATAAATGTCGTTTTGCTTTTGTTTATAGGCAGCATTACCAATTCTAACAGGTTTTGAACCTCGATACCCATCAAGATGCTCAAGAGTCTTTTCTGTAAGTGTCTTTTCCCTGTTGATGCCGTACATAATTTGAAGCTTCTCGTCTTTGTCGGGCATCAAATCAATAATGAACTGAAGATATCTCCTCGCCGAATTCTTATGTCCCAATTCCGACATCACCTTAATAACCATGGATGCATCCCTTATCCAACAAAACCGATAATCCCAGTTGCGGACTTCTCCAATGGTTTCGGGTAAGGAAGTGGTAGCCGCGGCCAAAACAGCTCCAGTTTTATCGTATGTGAGCAATTTGAGCGTTATGGCACTCCGCATAATCTCCGCATTGAACTGCTTGTACGTAGGAGTTCTATCGACCCAATCCAACCAATAGATTTTGGTTCGTTCGAGTTCAAGAGATATTTTTTCGGTAGTCGGCCTGAAAATCTTTTCGTTGTAACAAATCAAAAAATAGCCATCCTCTTTAAGAATGATCTCATCGCCTTCCAGAATCTGTCTTTTGTTGAAGGAGGTATAGAGGAATAGGGTATCAAACTTCTGCTTGCTGGTCAAACTAACAATAAAGTTCTTCTTCATATGATGCGTGGTCTGACCCTGTGCATACTCCAATTTGGGATCGTACAAAACGCTGAACCTGGGAGCTCCAGAAATATGTTTTATATAACGCACAATCTCCGGAGGAGCGTTGTATTTGCCCGTAAGCTTGTGGTATCTGGGCATGAAATCGTGCACCTCAAAAGTATTTTCCCCATCGGAATAGCGTGTAACCAATATGGCCGTATTTCGATGGTATTCTTGATGTATTTCGTAATTGTATTTTGTACGGATTTCAAAGCTGCCGCCCTTCTTGTCATCCAAAAGCTTGGCGAACACTGAAGTTGAATCAAATTGTGGCAAACAACACCAGTCCAGAGAACCTGTGTCAGAAATTAATGCGGCACTTCTACAATTTCCAATTATTCCGTAATTTAGGTTATCCATAGTCAGGATGTGTATTTCTGTTGGTTATTATTCGGTTTTCACCTTATTATAAATCGAAAAAATAGGAATTTTATTACATTTTGGTCCTAAAATCACCTTTCATGAGTAAAACTATAATTATTTCCAATAGGCTGCCAGTTCAGTTGCAAATAAGTGATGGTGGCCTAACTGCCATTCCAAGTGTCGGAGGATTGGCAACCGGTATGAAATCGGTTCATAGTGGTGGAGAAAGTCTTTGGATTGGATGGTCTGGACTTACAGAAGAGGATACACCATCATCTCTTGAAAAGGAAATTGACAAGGCTCTGGAACAACATGGATGCGCTAAGGTCAATCTTACCATCAAGGAAATGGAGGGATTTTATTTTGGTTTTAGCAACCGTACCGTTTGGCCACTGTTTCATTATTTTCTGGAATACTCGGAGTTCGAACTCGAATTTTGGAATATCTATAAAGCCGTAAACCAGAAATTCGCCGATGCCATTATTGAGCATTCAGATGAAGGTGATACCATTTGGGTCCATGACTACCAACTCATGCTGGTTCCACAAATGGTAAGGGAAAAAAGACCCAATACCTCTATTGGATTCTTTCTGCACATTCCCTTCCCCTCCTATGAGATTTTTAGGACGCTCCCTTGGCGTGAAGAAGTGTTGGAAGGACTTTTGGGATCAGATTTAATCGGTTTTCACACTTACGATTACGAACGTCACTTTTTAAGCTCCGTCAGAAGGCTTTTAGGACTGGATGTAAGTTTCAACGATATTTATCTAGATCATCGTGTCATCAAGGTCGATTCTTTCCCAATGGGAATCGATTACAAAAAATTTAAGGATGCTGCCATTGCGAATTCCAAAAACACTGATGAAAAACGTAGTGATCTTCAGATGAAATTGGATGATCACAAAGCTTCGGCACCCGACACCAAACTCATCCTTTCCATAGATCGATTGGATTACAGTAAAGGAATTGCCAAACGAATCAATGCCTTCGAATACTTCTTGAACAAGTATCCCGAATACAAAGAAAAGGTTCGGTTGATCATATTGGCCGTCCCATCACGTTCCAATGTTCCGCAATACCAATTGCTCAAAAAAGAGATCGACGAATTGGTGGGTAGGATTAACGGTGAACTGTCAACCGTAAATTGGACCCCAATTTGGTATTTCTATCGTTCCCTACCCTTTGAAAATTTGATCGATCTATATACTTCTAGCGACATTGCTTGGTTGACACCGCTTCGTGACGGCATGAATTTAGTCGCCAAGGAGTACATCGCTACACGAATCGACAAAACAGGGGTTTTGATTTTAAGTGAAATGGCGGGATCCGCCTATGAAATGAACGAGGCACTATTGATCAACCCAAATAATTTCGAACAGCAAGCAGATACCTTGAAAAAGGCGATTACCATGCCGCGTGAGGAGCAAGTTGCACGCAACATGTTTCTTCAAAACAGATTAGAGCGTTACAATGTGGAAGTTTGGGCCAATGAATTTATGGGCGCCCTTAACCAAAAGAGTGAAGGAGAACAAACACATAAATCCAAAAAAATGTCCGATACCATTCTTGAAAAGGTGGGCAAAAATTATGTGGAGGCTAAAAAACGCCTTTTGTTTTTGGATTACGATGGAACACTTGCAGGATTTCACAAAGACCCCCAGAAAGCATCCCCAGATGACGAGCTGTACCAACTTTTGGACAAACTGCAAAATCAAAAGAACACCACCTTGTATTTGATCAGTGGAAGGGACAAGCAAACCTTTACCCGATGGTTCCTGCACAAAAAATACAACATGATCGTCGAGCATGGGGTGTGGATTTCAAGGGAAGGCGAAGAGTTTAAACTTCTGGAAAAAGTAAAGGGTGAGTGGATGGAAAAAATTAAGCCAGTACTGGAATCATTTGTGGATCGTACACCCGGTTCTTTTATCGAGGAGAAAAACTATTCCCTAGCCTGGCATTACCGCAGTACTGACCCTGATTTTGGTGAAAAAAGAGCCACAGAACTCAATACCGTTCTCACAAGTCTCATTGGGAATGATGATATCAGTGTACTCAATGGCAACAAGGTTGTAGAGATAAAAAGTAGCAATGTGAACAAAGGCAGGGCTTCCGTTCGTATATTAGGGGAGGATGATTATGATTTTGTCCTTGCCATAGGTGACGACTGGACAGATGAATTTATGTTCGAGGAGTTGCCCGATTCAGCGGTAACGGTCAAAGTAGGGTTAAAGAAAACCCAGGCCAAGTACCATGTTGAAAGTACCAAACGCGTTAGAACACTTTTAAAAAGATTAGCAACATAATGAACCCCAAATTCTTGATTGCGTTCCTGCTCATGACTTCACTATATGGGCAGGTGAACACGGATGTGTATCTGTTTGATTTGTCCATGGAACAGGGAAATCCAGTATTGACCAATCCAAAGAACATTTCGAACAACGAAGGATATGACAATCAACCTTCATTTTTAAACAACAACACTATCCTCTTTTCGTCAACAAGAGCGGACCAGACGGATATTAGAAGGTTCAATATTGAAGCTGGAAGCACTACTTCATGGATTTCCAATACCCCGACTGGAAGTGAATATTC
The DNA here is from genome assembly GCF_053642935.1 of Flagellimonas sp. 2504JD4-2. Taxonomy (NCBI): domain Bacteria; kingdom Pseudomonadati; phylum Bacteroidota; class Flavobacteriia; order Flavobacteriales; family Flavobacteriaceae; genus Flagellimonas; species Flagellimonas sp. 2504JD4-2. The sequence goes on from NZ_JBSIOV010000002.1 coordinate 241,676, forward strand.
CCCATTGAAAATTCCTGGTAAGAATGCGGTTTCCGCGATTCGATTGGACTTGGACGGATTGCAACTGCTTTATGAATATGATTTGGATACAGGAGAACCTACTCCTATTCTTGATCAATTAAAAGTGGGGTATCATGTGTGGTACAATGACAGTATTTTGATTTCTTCCGTCTTGGTTGATAACCGATTGGATTTGGTCATGAGTAATCTTAAGGATGGTACCAACCGCACGCTACAAAGAAATGTGGGGCGTTCCCTTTCTAAAATTCCTAACTCTGAGCTGATCAGTTATATAAGTAAAAGGGAAAGTCCATGGCAGATAAAATCAATTGATCCGAACTCCAAAACTATCAAAGTTATTGCTGATGTTCCTGAAGAAAGCGAGGATATCTGCTGGCTAAATGCCACAAATATTTTAACCGGAGTTGAAAAGTCATTGATGAAATTTGATACCGAAAAGGGTGATGGATGGAGTCCAGTTATTGAATTTCAACAAAAGGAAATCAATAACATCAGCCGGATCACCGTAAATGAAAACCGCACCAGATTGGCATTTGTCGCGGAAGAATCCATACAAAAGCTGATCGACAGGCAAGTGAGCACTTTTAACAGTGCAGATTTGTTGGGTTTTGTATCATGTTATGCCGAAGATGTACTGGTACAACGGTTTCCCAACGAAACCATGTACCAGGGAAGGCAAAAAATGACCGAAAACTATGACCGGTTCTATCAAAATACCCAAGAAGCACAGGTTGAAGTTGTTAACCGCATTCAAATTGGAAATACCGTAATTGATGAAGAAGTTACACTAGTTGATGGCCGTAAAGGACATCAGGTAGCAATCTATGAAGTGAGCAACGGGCAAATTGACTCCATGCGATTTATCTTTCCCGATAGAGAGACCCATGATTCGGAATCTGTTGTTCAATTGCAATTAGAGGCCTACAATGCGCGAGATATTGATGCTTTTATGTCCACCTATGCTGACGACATCGAACTATTTAACTTTCCCCATAAGCTCTTCCGAAAAGGTGCAGCCAAAATGAAAGCATCCTATGGAACCTTTTTTGAATCAACACCTGACCTTCATTGTGAGATTAAAAATCGCATCGTAATAGGGAACAAAGTGATTGATGAAGAGTTTGTCATAGTCAACGGGTCCAATTTCAGTGCAGTAGCTATTTATGAAGTAGAAGATGGGAAAATCGCAAGGGTTACTTTTATTAGATAGACCTCCTCTGATCCTCTAAACAATAGTATTGGTCCAAGTTTTATTTTGTTTTTTGTTTGCCTTATCCTTTTGTCGATTTTTAGTACTTTCATGGACTTCTAAAACAAAAAAACGATTGTGAATGAAACAGTTCTACGCATTATTGCTTGCGCTATTTTGTCTTTCACCGATTTTCTCCCAATCTGATTCCCGTTTATACGATATCATTGAAAACGTTTCTATAGAACGAATTAAGGGGGATGTCACAACACTTGCCAATTTTGGAACACGTCATACCTTGAGCGATACGATTTCGCAAACCCGGGGGATTGGTGCTGCAAGAAGATGGATAAAATCAGAATTCGAGAAGACTTCGTCAGCATGTAATGGATGCCTTGAGGTATTCTACCAGAAGAACTTCGTCAAAAAAGGAGAAGGCTCAAGAATTGTCAAGGATGTTTGGGTGGTAAATGTTGTCGCCATACAAAGAGGGACCAAATTCCCAAATCGTTTTATCATCATGAGCGGGGATATCGATTCCCGTGTAAGCGATGCCAATGATTACACCTCAGATGCACCCGGAGCCAATGATAATGCCACCGGAATGGCTGGAGCCATTGAAGCCGCTAGGGTATTGTCCAAATACCAATTTGAAAACAGCATCATGTACGTCGGCCTTTCTGGTGAAGAGCAAGGGCTTTTTGGTGGAAAAGGTTTGGCCGCCCACGCCAAGGAAAATGGCTGGGAAATAATAGGAATTCTGAATAACGACATGATTGGGAATATCACCGGTGTGGACGGCGTGGTCAGTAACCGCGACTTCCGGATCTTCTCCGAACCCGTGCCTCCAACGGAAACTGAAGACCAACGTAGGGCAAGACGGTTTTATGGTGGTGAGGTTGATGGGATTTCCCGTCAATTGGCCAGATACGTGCACAAAACAACTAAAACTTATATGCCCGACATGAACCCAATAATGGTCTATCGCTTGGACCGTTTTGGAAGAGGTGGACACCACAGACCCTTTAACGATGTTGGTTTCGCTGGAATTCGAATCATGGAAGCCCATGAGAATTACACCCAACAACATCAAGATATTAGAACGGAGAATGGCATTGCGTATGGAGATGTTCTGGAACATGTGAATTTTGAATATGCTACTAAGCTAACCGCGGTCAACGCGATCAACTTGGCTTCTATAGCTTGGGCTCCCCCTGCCCCATCCACAGTTGAAATTGGCGGTATCGTTGAACCTTCGGCCAAACTAAGATGGAATAAGGTCGAAGGAGCTATAGGTTACAAAATATATTGGCGAGACACTACTTCACCAACATGGGACCATTCAAGATATGTCGGTGATATTTCAGAATATACCTTAAATGGCATTGTTATTGACAATTTCTTTTTTGGAGTAGCAGCCGTGGGAAAAGATGGGCATGAAAGTCCAGTGACTTTCCCAAATAAGATTTTTAGATAGTATCGGTCATTTCGAGTAAGGCCATAAGTTTTGATAGCAACATATGAAACATTTTTTCACACCCTTTCTGATTATATGCGCAATACATATTTCAGTAGCCCAAAATTTTACTAGACAAGATACGCTTCGGGGAAGCATAACCCCAGAACGTGCCTGGTGGGATTTAAATTATTACGATTTGAATATTAAGGTCGACCCTGAAACGGAAACTATCGGAGGCTATAATGTTATTCGATACAAAGTGCTGGAAGAGGCCGACGTACTTCAGGTAGACCTGCAAAAGCCACTTAAGATAGAATCTGTTTCGCAAGATGGAAAAGAACTCGACTTCACTATGGAGGGAGCAGCTCATTTTGTGAAATTGAAGAAGAAACAAGTTCCTGGAACCTACAATCATGTGGTTGTAAAATATTCCGGAGAACCTAAAAAAGCCATACGGGCTCCCTGGGATGGCGGTTTTTCATGGGAAAGGGACAAAAAAGGAAACCCATTTGCGGCAACTTCCTGCCAAGGATTGGGCGCCAGCGTTTGGTGGCCCAACAAAGATCATATGTATGATGAAGTGGATAGCATGCGGATAAGTGTGGCCGTTCCGAAATCATTAATGAATGTCTCCAACGGAAGGCTTCGAAGAGTGGATAAAAACAAGGACGATAAGATCTATACCTGGTTCGTCTCCAATCCTATAAACAATTATTGTGTCAATGTAAATATTGGTGATTATGTGCATTTTGGTGAAAAATACCAAGGTGAAAAAGGAGAACTGGATCTCGATTATTACGTTTTACGTCACAATCTGAAAAAGGCTGAAGAGCAGTTTAAACAAACCTCTTTAATGCTTGAAGCCTTTGAGCACTGGTTTGGGCCATATCCATTTTATGAGGATAGCTTCAAGCTTGTCGAAGTGCCCTATTTGGGCATGGAGCATCAAAGTTCGGTCACCTATGGAAACCAATATCTAAATGGTTATTTGGGTCGCGATCTCTCCAAATCGGGTTGGGGGTTAAAGTTTGATTTTATTATTATCCATGAAGGTGGACATGAATGGTTTGCCAATAACATTACCTACAAAGACATAGCGGATATGTGGATTCATGAATCATTTACAGCCTATTCTGAAAACTTGTATTTGGATTATCACTTTGGAAAAGAAGCTTCAGCAGCATATGTCATCGGCACACGTTTCAATATTCAAAACGACCGACCTATAATCGGTCCGTATAATGTAAACAAAAGAGGTTCGGGTGATATGTACTATAAGGGTGCAAATATGCTTCATACGCTTCGGCAGTTGATAGAGGATGATGAATTGTGGAGGCAGGTGCTAAGAGGGTTGAACGAGGAGTTTTACCACCAGACGGTAACCTCGACACAAATTGAAAACTATATCAGTGAAAAAACCGGAAAAGACCTCTCTGCTTTCTTCAACCAGTACTTGAGAACCACAATGATTCCAAAACTGGAGTATTCCATCGATGGGAAAACCCTAAAATACAGGTATGTGAATATCGTAGAAGATTTTGATATGCCCATTCGCATTTTTGTGGATGCAAAGGAGCATTGGATATTTCCAAACGCTGAATGGAAAACCGAAACGCTAAAGGGAACCGACCCAATATTTGATATCAATTTTTATATAGAAACCGAAAAAATATAAATTGACCAACTATCCTGAACATTATTTTAAAAATGATGCTGAATGGAGGGACTGGCTCCATAAAAACCATGCTGCATCCTCAGGAATCTACCTGATTCTGTACAAAGTGGACCATGAAATGGAAAGCATGCGTTGGGAAGAGGCGGTTCGTGTTGCCCTGTGTTATGGATGGATAGATAGTACCGTCAAAAGCTTGGGAGATGGTAAACGCAGGCAATACTTCTGTCCAAGAAAGCCCAAGAGCGTTTGGAGCAAAGTAAATAAAGACCACATCAAAGATCTAATCAAAAGTGGTTTGATGCATACAAGCGGTCATGACATCATAGAAACAGCCAAAAAAAATGGTTCATGGATCGCTTTGGACGATGTGGAAAATGGTGTTGTTCCCCAAGATTTACAAAAAGCCTTTGATTCCGATAAAACCGCTTTCGAAAATTTTCGGAACTTTACGCATGGACAGCGTAAAAGTTACCTCTATTGGCTTCATCAAGCAAAAAGGGAAGAAACGCGACAAAAAAGGATAAAGGAAATCATCCAGTGTTGTGCGGCCAATATCAAATCCAGAAATCCAGGAAGCAGATAACGCATCGGCTCTAAACTGAGCTTCTTTTCAAAAAGAATGCTGATTTTGGACGTATTTCGGATGGAAAAATTGCCGAACTTGTAACTTGTCCTTTTGGATTCCAATCTGTTGGAAACATTATAATACCCTAAAACCATATGCAGTACTCAAAGGGATAAGTTATTTGCTGAACAGCTTGACAAACTTTTGAATGCATCCGAAATACAGTAACCATGAAAGCTACATTTAAAAAAATCACCCTTCTCCTGCTTGTATGCACCATCGGGAGTTCATGTCAGACAAAACAGAAGGCCGAAGAGATTAGTCCTACCCTAATGCTTATTTCCAAGGCCAATATTATTGATGTCCGAACAGGGCAGGTCAAAACAGGTCAGAACATTTTTATCGACTCTGGGAGAATAAAGCAAATCAATGCGTTGGAAATCGATGATCTATCAAAATACCATACGGTCATTGATGCTGAAGGACAATTTGTAATTCCCGGAATGGCGGAAATGCATGCGCACATTCCTCAGCCTCCTACCTCCAAGGAGCGCCTCGAAGATGTATTGTTTTTGTACTTATCACAAGGGGTCACAACAATCAGGGGTATGTTGGGACATCCCAATCATTTGACCCTTAGGAAACAAGTTCAAGATCGTGAGGTTTTAGGTCCAAGAATATTTACATCGAGTCCCTCACTGAATGGGAATACGGTAAAAACAGAGGAAGAGGCCATTGAAAAAGTTACGGCTTATCAAAAAGATGGCTATGATTTTCTGAAAATCCATCCCGGGATTCAGCGAAATGTATTCGATCAGCTGGTAAAGACAGCGAATGAAGTCGGAATCTCTTTTGCCGGACACGTTCCCGTTGATGTGGGTATCCGCCACGCACTCGAGAGCAAGTTTGTATCCATTGACCATGTCGATGGATTTTTGGAAGGATTGGTTCCAGAATCTGAAAACGTCGATCCTACTTCCAATGGCTTTTTTGGTTACAATTTCGCCCCTCTGGCAGATACCACAAAAATTGATGAATTGGTGCAATTATCCAAGGATAACAAGGTATGGATTGTTCCTACCCAAAGTCTATTTGAACGATGGTTTGCACCTACAAATGTTGACAGTCTATTGGCGGAACCCGAAATGAAATACATGCCCAAATCCACATTAGACAATTGGAGACGGGTAAAAGTCCAGACCATGGAGAATTCAGGTTTCGCGGTGTCCCAATGGGAGCAATTTGATGCAATTCGAATGAGCCTGATCAAAAAACTACAAGACAATGGCCATGGAATGCTTTTTGGATCGGATGCTCCACAGTTGTTCAATGTTCCAGGTTTTTCAGTGCAACATGAAATGAAAGGAATGGCAAGAGCGGGAATGCAACCTTTGGAAATCTTGCAATCCGCTACGATCAATCCAGCTATCTTTTTTGAAATGGAAGATACTTTCGGTGAGATCAAGGAAGGTTTGGAAGCAGATTTGGTCCTTCTTACCTCCAATCCTCTGGATGACCTTAAGAACTGCACCAAAGTTTCTGGGGTTATGGCCCGTGGCACATGGATATCCAGCGCTGATATTGAAAAAAGACTAAAAGAAATTGCTGACAGGGCAGCTATGAATTGAATCCTATTCGGTAAGCTACCAAAATGGACGAAGTTGTCTGATGATGGAGGACTCCTCGTCCATTTCCCTTAACACCTTTTTAAGAAATCCACTTGCCGTTTTTGGTATCTTTAGCCGAGCAATTTACCAACAATGAAATATTTCTACACACTATTGATGCTATTGGCATCTTTCCCCCTTTTTTCACAAGAATTTTCAATGGATTTGGTTCAGGATATGAAACCAAGGAACATCGGTCCCGCTGGAATGAGCGGACGGGTCACTTCCATAGATGTAGTCCATTCCAAACCGGATGTCATGTATGTCGGAACGGCTTCAGGAGGCCTTTGGAAATCTACCTCTGGTGGAATTAAATGGGAACCAATTTTTGATAAAGAGGTCACCGCTTCCATTGGTGCCGTAGCTATTCAGCAATCCAATCCATCAGTACTATGGGTGGGAACCGGTGAAGGAAATCCCAGAAACAGCCTAAATGGCGGATATGGTGTTTATAAATCCCTTGATGGAGGTAAAACTTGGAAGTCCATGGGACTTGAAAAGACCAGGCATATCCATAGGGTGATTATTGATCCGACTAATCCAGATGTGGTCTATGTCGGGGCAATTGGGTCTCCCTGGGGAGTGCACCCCGAACGTGGCGTTTATAAAACCACGGATGGCGGTAAAACCTGGAACAAAATCCTCTTTGTGAACAACAAAACGGGCATCGGCGATTTGGTAATGGACCCATCCAATCCCAACAAACTGATTGCAGCTATGTGGGAGCACAAACGTGACCCTTGGTTTTTTAAATCGGGTGGAGCCGGAAGTGGGCTTTACATTACCCATGATGGTGGGGCCAATTGGAAAAAGTTAACCGATGAAGACGGTCTTCCAAAGGGAGAACTCGGACGCATAGGTATTGCCATTGCAAAGAACAAACCCAACATTGTTTATGCCCTCGTAGAAGCCCAGAAAAATGCGCTCTATAAGTCAGAGGACGGCGGTTTTAAGTGGAAAAAGGTCAATGACAAAAACGATATTGGCAATCGCCCTTTTTACTATTCCGAAATCTATACGGATCCTCAAAATGAAAATCGCGTCTATTCAATTTTTACTTACGTGAATGTTTCCGAAGATGGAGGAAAGAATTTTAAGCAACTAATGCCCGCTTATCAAGTAAACAATGGCGTGCATCCAGACCATCATGCCTGGTGGATCCATCCCGAGAACGGACAATTTATGATCGATGGTAATGATGGGGGTGTCAACATCACCAAAGATGGAGGCAAAACATGGCGTTTTATTGGGAATCTTCCGGTGGCGCAATTCTACCATATCAATATAGATAATGAATATCCTTATAATGTTTATGGTGGAATGCAGGACAATGGCTCTTGGCGGGGTCCAGCATATGTCTGGCGTGCACAGGGCATACGAAACAGTTATTGGCAGGAAATCGCCTTTGGTGATGGTTTTGACGTAGTCCCTGATCTAGATGACAATCAATTTGGTTATGCCATGAGTCAGCAAGGTTTTGTGTCGCGATACGATTGGAAAACCGGGAACAACTACATCGTCAGACCAACACCTCCGGATGAAAAAACCAAGCTTCGCTTCAACTGGAATGCTGGGATAGGTCAAGACCCTTTTGATAACAGCACGGTTTATTTTGGTAGTCAATTTGTACATAAATCAACCAATAAAGGATTGACATGGGAAGTGATCTCACCTGATTTGACGACGAATGACAAAGAAAAACAAAAGCAACACGAAAGTGGTGGACTTACCATGGACGCTACTGGTGCTGAAAATTACTGCACTATTTTGGTTATCGAGCCATCACCCGTGGAAAAAGATATGCTCTGGGTCGGAACAGACGACGGACGTGTTCATTATTCCCAAAACGGAGGTGGCAGCTGGATAGAGGTCACAAAAAACATAAAGGGATTACCACAAGGTAGTTGGATTCCGCAAATCAAGGCCTCCAAGAAGAATAAGGGAGAGGCACTACTTGTGGCCAATGATTATAGAAGGTTCAATTACGAACCCTATGTTTACCGAACCAGGGATTATGGTAGAACTTGGACAAGAATCGTGGACGGCAATGATGCAGAAAGCTATGCTTTGTCTGTTGTGGAAGATGAAAAGAATCCGAATCTTATATTTCTAGGGACGGATGATGGACTTTATATCTCATTCGACGCGGGAGGCAAGTGGCAAAAATGGACTGAAGGCTTTCCAACGGTTTCAACCAAGGATTTGGTTATCCAACCACGCGAAAATGATTTGATCATCGGTACTTTTGGAAGGGCCGCTTGGGTTTTGGATGATATTCGACCTTTAAGGGAATTAGCTGCCAATCCATCGATTTTACAAAAAGATATCAGTCTTTTTGATAGCCCAGATGGCTACTTGGCGGCTTATCAACAAGCCACAGGAAGTCGTTTCGGAGGCGATGCCCTGTACAATGCCGAAAACCGAAAGTCAGGAGCGATGATCACCTATTATCTCAAGGAGGGTAAAAGCAAATCCAAATCTGAGGAAAAGAAAGACGATAAAAGTGAAGAAACCAATAAGGATGAGGCTAAAAAAGCCAAGGATTCTATTTTCTTCAAATTTTATGATGGAGATAGGCTGATTCGCACCCTTAAATACAAAACTCCCAAAAAACCAGGCTTCCACAGAATCTATTGGAGTCTTGATGAAAAAGGTCCCAACAGACCATCAAGAAAAATCAGCAAGAACAAATCTGAATCAGGAGGCATTAGTGTTAAACCTGGAACTTATAAAGTCAAAGTACACCATGGAGAGGCGGTTGATTCCACCACCGTGACCGTCAAGACGGATCCAAGGTTGAAAACCTCTAGTGCTTCCATAAATGAAGTATACGCTACTGGTAAGGAGTTGGAAAAATATATTCAAACCGCCGCAGATGCCGTAAAGCAGTTGGTAGAGAGTAAAAATTTGGCCAACAAGTTCCAAAAGGAGCTTAAGGATATGGACAAAGACAAGTATAAGAAGGACATTGAAGCCTCTACGGCGATTGTAAAACAAATAGATTCTGTTATAGCTCTCTATTTGGGCAAAGAGGATAAAAGACAAGGGATTACCCGAAATCCAGAGATTTCGGTCATGCAGCGATTGAACACCGCAAGCTTTTATGTAGGTACTCGAAAAACTGGAGTGACAGCTACGGAAAAAAGATTGCTTCAATTTGCCAAAGAAGAGCTTCAATCGGCCTTGGAAAAGACCAATTCCTTTTTCAATTCAGATTGGAAACCTTATAGGGAATCCATTGAAGCTTTGGATGTATCTCCATTTAAACAAACATCAACTTTTACTATAGATTAATGAGAAAATTCATGTTACTAGGGGTTTTATTGACCTCTATACTTACAGTTAACGCCCAACAAGCAGGTGAAGATGAATGGGGTGCTTGGTATATGTATTTTGGCACCAATAAGGTTTCTGAACGTTTCAGTATCCATACCGAGGCACAATTTCGATTTTATGAGACCACTGATAATTTTAACCAATTGTTACTGAGAACTGGGTTAAATTATCATATTGATGCGAATGCTATCGCTACCTTCGGATATGGATACATAGATACAGATCCCACGTTTCAAGGTGATGAAAATTTGGTGAATCAGATTTTGGAGCATCGTATTTTCGAGCAATTTATACTTAAAAACAAGGTTTGGGAATTTCTCTTTGAGCATAGGTATCGATTGGAACAAAGGTTTATCAATAACAAAGATTTGGACAATACCTTCACCGAACACAGAGCCCGTTATCGTATTCAAGTCACATTGCCGCTCACTGACACCTTTTTCTTGAATTTCTATGATGAATTGTTCATTAACCTTCAAGACAACCTATTCGGTCAAAACCGTTTGTATGGAGCATTGGGGATTCATATTACCGATAATAGCAGTGTTCAATTCGGATATCTGAGAAATCAGTTTAGTAATGCTGTGTTCGACCGCATACAGATAGGTTTCTTCTTTAATCCCGACTTAAGAGGTGTATTCAAAAAGAAGGCTAAGGACAACTAATCGGCTGTTACTTGGTCGTCTGTAAAACATCTCAACATGAGTTTACAAAAAGTAACCTTTAAGAACGATCTAGGTCAAATTTTGGTAGGAAGATTGGAACTTCCTGCTGATAGCCATCCCCACAATTTTGCGGTATTCGCCCACTGTTTTACCTGCAATAAAAATCTATTGGCAGTCAAAAACATAAGTAAAGGGTTAACATCCAATGGGTTTGGTGTATTGCGTTTTGATTTCACCGGACTGGGGGAAAGTGAAGGTGATTTTGCAGACACCAATTTTTCAGGCAATGTGGAAGATCTGGTTGCTGCCGCGCAATATCTCGAAAAGAATTATACAGCCCCTACCCTTATTGTAGGGCATTCTTTGGGTGGAGCGGCTTCAATTTTTGCGGCCACCGAAATACCATCCATAAAGGCAGTGGCCACTGTGGGCGCCCCTTCCAATCCGGTGCACGTTAAACATCTTCTCAAAAGTGGTATTGAAGAAATCCAAGCTGAGGGTAAGGCCGTGATTAATCTTAGTGGAAGGGATTTCACAATCAAAAAGCAATTTTTGGATGATTTAGAGACCAAATCGCTTCCCGAAACGGCAAAATCCTTGAGAAAACCGTTGCTCATCATGCATTCGCCACAGGATGACACAGTGGGTATCAAAAATGCCGAGGAAATCTATGTATCGGCACATCATCCCAAAAGTTTTGTCTCTTTGGATGGAGCAGATCATTTGCTCTCCAAAAAGGAAGATTCAGTTTATGTGGGCGAAGTTATTGCCGGTTGGGCCAAAAGGTACCTCGCCGATGGTGAAAAAAATGAGGCTCCCTTGAAAACCAAACATCAGGTAGTGGCCAGTTTAAATCATGCTGACGGTTTTACTACCCAAATGAAGGTGGGTAAACATTATATGGTTGCTGATGAGCCTGAAAGCTTTGGGGGAAACGACTTTGGTCCCTCACCCTATGAGTTGGTCTCAGCTGGTTTATCGGCATGTACGGTCATGACTATTCAAATGTATACAAAGCGAAAAGGCTGGGTGGTGGACAATGTTGAGGTCCATACCTCATACAGCAAATCCCACGCTGAGGATTGCCAAAACTGTGAGAGTGATAGTGCCAAAATCGACACTTTTCATCGAGAAATACGATTAACAGGGGATTTGGATGACAAGCAAAAAGCAAGGATTATGCAGATTGCGGATAAATGTCCTGTACACAAAACTCTGCACAGCGAAACACAGGTGATTTCAAAGTTAGTGGAATAGGTATAGGTGTATTGCGACTACCTTCGCATGTATAAAATATCGAAGTAACGCAGCTCCAGCTCTATGGCGGCTTGGTGTATTCTTCGCAGGGCGTTGATATATTCATTATACCCAATTTGCCCTTTGAGCCAAGCTTTCTTTGATTGGTGGTACCCTTTACAAAAAGATTTCCTCTTCTTACAGTAAATAAGAAAATTGATGTAATCTGAAGGTTGTTGAACTAAGGTACTCACCTATTTGGTTTGTTTAATTTATAGAAAATAGTCTTCATACAAAATAACGGGAGAAAGCCAAAAATAGTATTTCGTCGAAGTTTTTTTACCGTTCATCGATGTGAAACCATGGTTTTTAATAAAATAAAACTATTGCCATCTGAACAAATAATGAGTAACTTCACCCTCATCCTAAAAACACTTACAATGAAAAAAATACATGCCATGGCCATGGGACTTATCCTTCTTGGGGCCTTTAGTTGTAAACAAGCCAAAAAAGAAGCGGAGACCACATCGGAGGAGATTGTCGAAGAAATTCAAGAGGAAATTGTTGAGGTAAAGTCCATCAAGTTTTCCATGGAATCCAAAAGCGACAGCAATGTTAGCGGTGAAGTAACCTTTACTGAAGAAAACGGAAATGTGATCATGAAAGCCTCCTTGAGCGGACTTACCGAAGGAGAACACGCCATCCATATCCACGAAAAGGCGGATTGCTCATCTGCCGATGGAAAGTCAACAGGAGGGCATTGGAACCCAACCTTTCAACCTCATGCCAAATGGGGAGCCGAGGGCGGGTATCACAAAGGTGATATCGGAAATTTTGTAGCCGATGCCGAAGGTAACGCAACTGTTGATTTCGCAACCAGTGAATGGTGCATAGGGTGTGATGATGAAACCAAGAACATTGTAGGCAAAGCTGTTATTGTTCACCAGGGCGTAGATGATTTTACTTCTCAACCCAGTGGAGCAGCTGGGGCACGGATAGCCTGTACTGGGATTATTCAATAAAACACATAAAAAGGATTCCATATGGGATCCTTTTTTCTTTAAGCCCATTTAAGAACTAAGGTTAGCTGTATGGTAAACAGACCATGGATGGTATCATTTGTGTTGCTAATTCTATTGGCCCTAGGGTGTGCGCCGGATAGTCAAGAGCTGACCCAAGCGCAAAAAGACGCATTGATTCCGACCATTGAACGCTTCAACAATGCCTTTGCCCAAAGTGATTTGGCAACACTTGACGGATTGGTCACGGACGATTACATACATACCAATAGCACTTCCAAGGCTATAACCAGGGAGTCTTGGTTTCAATATTTAGACAAACGGGATAAGGAAATACAAACTGGCACCTTGGTCATCAAGACTTATGAAATGAGCGATTTGAAGGTTGAATACCATGCCAATTCAGCGATTGTTACTGGTAAGGTTTCTATCGTGTATACCGGGTAAGGAAAGTCTTTGGAAAATGAATATCGAATAACCAACGTATGGGTATTTCAAGATGAAAGTTGGAAACGTGCAGGTTTCCATGATGGAAAAATAAAGTAAAACTATAGATATGAAACTAGGAGCATTCTCAATCAGCTTAGCTGTTAAAGACCTCGAAACCTCAAGGGCGTTTTATGAAAAGTTCGGGTTTACCGTATTTGCGGGAAGCAAAGAACACAATTATTTTATACTCAAAAATGGAAATGCGTTGATTGGAATCTTCCAAGGGATGTTTGAGGGTAATATTCTCACCTTCAACCCTGGATGGAATGAAAATGCAGAGACTTTACCCGATTTTGATGATGTGCGTTCCATTCAAAAACATCTAAAATCAGAAGGAGTAACCCTGACATCTGAGACCGATGAGAATTCCACAGGCCCCGGAAGTTTTACCGTAATTGACCCGGATGGTAATGCAATTCTAATTGATCAGCACATTTAGACCTCTCCCATTTTCTTTATTGTTATAGTTGCAATTGAATATTTCATTATATTTACGTAACTAGTTACGTATTTTATGATGTTAAACGATTTTCTTCCCGAATTAAGACATTTGGGCTTTACGGCACGTATCAAAAGACTAAATGAAAAAATAGTCTCAAGTACTTTTTCACACTACTTCAATCAAGGGCTAAATTTAGAACCCAATTGGCACGTCATTTTTCTTTTGTTGAAGGAAAAAGGCGAACTAACCGTAACTGAAATTTCCAATGCCCTGGGGTTCTCCCACCCAGCTATGATCAAGATAACCCGAAAAATGAAGCATGAAGGTTACTTGGAAACCCACAAAGACACCCTCGATGGTAGAAAAACACTGATACAGCTATCCAATAAAGGAAGAAAAGCATTGCCCATTTTTGAAAAAGAATGGCTTAGAATACAAGAGGTGTTGCAAGAATTTGTGGATGATGACTTTTTAGAAAAACTTACTGCACTAGAACAAAAGCTACATGACCAGAGCTTTGCCGAGCGGTATCAAAACCGTTATGGTAAAACCAATTCAGGACAGCCCTTTATTGTCCGAAATGCGAAACCCCCCGAGCATAAAATCATCGGTCAACTTATGGTGCAGGTTTACGCAGGGCTTGAAGGATTTCCGAAACAGGCCGAGCAACCAGAATATTACAAAACCTTAGCGAATATTGGTGATTTTACCAAAAAGCCCGGAGTGGAACTTATGGTTGCCGTAACTCCTGAAAATAAAATTATTGGTGGGGTATTGTATTTTGAAAATATGAAATATTATGGTTCTGGAGGGACAGCCCCCCAAGAAAAAAATGCTTCGGGCTTTAGACTTTTAGCCGTTCATCCCGATGGAAGAGGTTTGGGAGTTGGGCGGGCCCTAAGTATTACCTGCATAGAAAAAGCCAAGGAGAAAAATCATAAAAATGTGGTCATCCATACCACGGAATTTATGAAGGTGGCTTGGAAAATGTATGAAAAGTTAGGTTTTAAAAGAGCTGAAGACCTAGATTTTATTCAAGTGGAGCTCAAAGTTTATGGATTTCGATTAAAAGTGAAATAGTTCTTTTAATCAATGGTATCACAAAAAGAACGGCCTGATTGCACAGGCCGTTCCTTTCATCAACTAAAAATCAATACTCAAAAATTAAAGCTTAACCCCTACTCCGAAACCAATGATCCATGGATTTATATCCACATCAGCTACCACAGTTGCGCCAAGTGCCGTGGTGGCATTTACGGTGGCATCGGTATTCAGAAATAGTTTTTTCACATCAACATTCAAGAACCATTTATCGTTGAGCATAAAATCGAATCCACCCTGCAAGGCGTATCCAATTGCTGTATCGTAGTCCACATCGTCTGCAACGGGGCCCTCATCAACCCCATAGAACAATGTCAAATTCAATCCGGCTCCCAAATAGGGAACAAGGTCCCCACCGGTAAAATGATATTGCCCGGTCAAGGTTGGTGGAAGTAACCATACATGTCCCAAATCTATATCACCTGCCGAAGTTTCTACAGCCTCCACATCGTGTTTGGCGGTGGCCAAAATCAGTTCCAAGGACCAGTTCTCATCAAAGAAATAAGAAATATCCAATTCCGGAACCACGGTGGTGGAAATCGAAGCATCTCCTCCAATTGCTTCAATATCCGCGCTCTCATCAGGAGTCACCACAATTCCCCGCAGCCTAAACTGCCAAGGGCTTCCATCATTATCCGTAGTATCTTGTGCAGTAGCCCAGTTTGCGGCTCCTACCAATACTGCCATTAAACAAATCGCCAGTTTTTTCATTGCCTATGTTTTAAAAATTTATCAAAACTACCTCGGTACTTGTTCGGAGAATATGACCTTTATCATTGTGCCTTTTTTGTTCATTTTTTTCTATTTCGAGACACATTCGGATCATCAAATGGCTAAATCCATTCATTTTTTTCACCCGACCATGGGAAATAGGTAATTTGCAATACGCTAAATGAAAAACTATGGTCGATTTTATGTCTTATAAACAGGAAATCTTGATTACGCTAATTCTGGTAATTGTCATTTTTGGTCTCAATTCCTTAAGCAAAAGGGCCATTAGACGTTTCGGCAAAACAAGTTCCATTGACATCAATAGCCGAAAGATTATTTTCTATTTGAGTAATCTGGTCTTCTATGGCATCGGTATTATCCTGATAACCTTGATATGGGGTGTAAACCTGCAAGAATTCTCGGTTTTCATTTCCTCGGTCCTTGCTATCGTAGGTATCGGATTTGTGGCCCAATGGTCCATATTGTCCAATCTAACGGCCAGCGTAATCCTATTTTTTAGTCATCCGTTAAGATTGGGAGACCGTATACGAGTGTTGGACAGTGATTTTGATTGGACCGGGAAGGTTGAGGACATTAGCGGCTTCTACCTGTTTATGCGGACCGATGACGGGAGAAGAATTACAATTCCGACCAATCTGGTTATTCAAAAGGGCATTGAGATACTCCAACAAGACGGGGACAACGCTCCAATCGAACAGATCGAGTCGTAATTAATAAAAGCTGTCCGCAGAAAAATCCTATAATTTGCTTTATTTTTGATTAGTAAACATTAACCTAATGAACCCTTCTGCTTCCGGTTGGATCAACAAATTTGGGCACCTCGTAAACAATGAACCGGAAGCGTTCACAAATTTTGACAGCCTTTACCAAGAACTGAAGAGAAACGGTTTTGTTTATGGAATTCACATCGACATTCCCCAGTTTATCAGTGTCGAGCATGAACTGACCGAGGATGAAGTTGCCAAGATCAATCTGCTTACCTCCTTATATTTTACCTACAAATTTGAAAAGGATGATACTAATTTCGAACATTTTGTAAATACGGTTTTCGGTTATTATAACTCCCTTGAGGTGGGCAAGATTTCATTCTTGAACAAAATCTTGACGGGAAGTCAAACCGAATCCCAGCTCGAAAAGCTCATAGATTCCCGAATTTATTTAGGTGGAAATGCCTTTAATCGTGCATTTGGCAATAGCCTTACCAATTCATTATTGTATGTTGATGTATTGATTTTTAGAATATATCTCCAAGCACATGCCCCGGTCATAGCGCATGCCCAACTCTTGGAATATGTAACTATCAACATCGCATACCAAGCCTTAAATTCCAAAGAAACCCAAAAAGAAGATGATAAACTGGTTCAACTTTTGGGATCATCGCTTACTTTTTTGGATTTGGAACGAACAAATTTCGACGGAAGCTATCGTGAATTATTGAAAGAAAACTTCACGGAATGTGAAAAAGATTACTTCATGGATATGGCCTGTTTGACCTTGTGGGAAGATAAGTCTTTGGACAGTCAAGAATGGGATTATATTTTGAGGTTGGGAACCGATTTAGACAAGTCCGAAAATGAGGTAAAATCCACTCTGGATTTTGTCCAATTTTTCTTCAAAAAAAACAAATCAAAAATTGGGTATTTAAATGACAAAAATGTGGCGGTTCAATTCTACGAAGGAATGTCAAAAAATGTGGGTAAATTAATTTTACGAAACAGCAAAAGATTGAAAAAAGAACTTGCTGAAAGTAAAGAATTGGTTTCCCTTTTATCCAAATCCGCGACCAAAGAATTGGATGCTACAGAAAGGAAAAAAGTACAAAATCAATTACTCGATATTTTTAAAACCATTCCTTCCTTGGCAATTTTTATGTTACCCGGCGGAGCTGTTTTATTACCTATTTTTATCAAGTTGATCCCAAAATTGTTGCCTTCAGCTTTTGATGACAACCGAGTGGACTAAATTTCGCCAATTTTGGACAAAAAAGTCACTATAAAGAAAATTTATAGTTGTTTTTTACCAAATTTAATAAGTTGAAATTCAGTTTTTTAAATTTCATTATTCCAACCATAACTTAAAGTCCTTAACTCGCTCCCTACTTACAATGATTTCTTGCTCGTTAAAGCGGTTTAACTTGATTTGAAGCCTAGAATTGGTGTATGAAATGATGTCGTTTATATGATTGATGTTCACATAAAATTTTCGGCTGACCCTAAAGAAAATTTTTGGGGACAACTCCTCCTCCAACTGTTCAAGTGTTGTGTCAAGCAAATAATTTCTGCCGTCCGCAGTTGCCGCATAGGTACCTTTGTTCTCACTGAAAAAACATTCAACCTCGTCGGCATTTATAATTTTCAAATGCTGTCCGACCTTGACCGTAAACCGTTTTTTATATTCCCGTTCCAAAGGGTTTACCAGTAACTTTTTTATGTCGTTAAAATCGACCGAAATATTTTGGTTTTCAGGCTTAAAATTTTGATACTTTTTTACGGCATTTTCCAGCTCTTCATCATCGATGGGTTTTAACAAATAATCGATGCTGTTCAACTTGAATGCTTGAAGGGCATATTCATCATAAGCAGTGGTGAAAATTATAGCACTTTTTACCTCGATGATATCGAAAATTTCGAAGGAAAGTCCATCCGACAATTGGATGTCCAGAAAAATTAAATCGGGATGTTGATTGTTATGGAACCATTCGATCGATTCTTCTACCGAATGAAGCATCGTTGAAACCGAAACATCGAGTTCGGATAACAATCTGCTTAATCTTCTTGCCGCTGGCTTTTCATCTTCTATGATTATAACCTCCATCTACTAATGATTACTATGATTAAATTGGTGTTGTTTTCAGTTTGGTACTGTTTATTTATATTTTTTGACCTCTTCTTGGTCTTGTTCCATGATTTTCTTGATCTGTCTTTCCTCCCACTTTTTAAGGAAGGGTAATTTGTGTCTATAGAGCGTAAGGCCGTGTATGACCACAATAATACCCCAGATAGCTACATTGGCGTTTATCCAATCAAAATAATATGCTTCCGTAGGAAACCCATCAGGCATTATTGGAGTCAACCATCCACTTTTAATGAGATAGAAGAGTCCATTGATAATAACAAAGATTTTCAGGTGGTTGTAAAAGCCCTTTAGCTCCTTTACCCGCTTTGCCGCACGTTCGTATTTGTTTAAATCTCTCATCACTTAAATTTATCCATCTCTCTTTTATCCTTTTCAATATACTTTTGGATTTGTCGCTCCTCCCAGTTTTTCCCGAACAGCAAATTAAACCCAAAGGTTTTCGAGGCGTGGAACAGTAACCCAATTCCCCAGGCGCCCAAGGTTATAAAGTGGGGCCACTCCCAAAAATTCTCGGAATGATTGTAAATGTTGATCAGAATAAAGGTGTTGATTACAACATATACCGCTAAATGGATATAAAATCCTTTGATTTCTTCAACCTGTTTCTTGGCTCTTTTGTACTTATCTCTATCAAAATTTTCCATGATTACCTCCATTTTTTTGTTTTTTCATCCTCTTCCATCAATTCCTTGATCTTGCGCTCTTCCCAATTTTTACCGAAAAAGGGATTGAGGTTGAACGTACCAACTGCGTGAAAAAGAATCCCAATCCCCCAACCAAATGCAGCCCACAAAAACCACATATAGCGGAATTCGTTGACTAAATAATTGATCAATGCCAAAGCTGAAATCACCATGATATAGGACCATAGATTGGCATAAAACTTCTTCAGTTCATCTACCCTTTCCTTGGCTCGGATGTATTTAGTTTCCTTATTTGAACGCTCCATTTTTGGTCGGTGTGGGATAATTATTAAATATAGCTATTCGTTAGAATTTATCATCGTTCATAAACTTCTGTATTTTGCGCTCCTCCCAGTTTTTCCCAAGTAGCGGGTGATATCCTGTTGCTTTCATCCAGTGAAAGAACAATCCAATACCCCATCCTACTGCTGGGAATGCGACCCACAAGAAACTCGTGGTTCTGTAGTTTATATAGGCTAAAAAGGGAATGACCAGAAAATAGGTCAACAAATTCCCATAAAAGCATTTAAGTTCTCTTACCTTTTCTTTTGCCCTTCGATATCTATGTTCGTCAAGAATTTCCATATGTTATGTTTTTAGGTGTTTTTTAATTACACCTCAAAATTCCATATAAATAAGGGTTGGTAAAAAAATGGATTCGCGAACTGTTGTTTTAGGTGGATGAATTGTTTCTGAACCTTTGGATGACATTAAAAATCATCCTTATCCATCAGTTCCTGGATTTTGCGTTCTTCCCATCGCTTACCCCAAAGTGGGTTGTAACCGTAGGCTTCCATACCATGGGCAATAACCCCAAAGCCCCAGCCCAAAGTGGGGAAAAACGCCCACAGAAACTCTGTAGTCCTAAAATTGAGCCACCATAAAAAGGGTATCACAATGCAATAGGCCGTTAGGTTGGAATAAAACTCCTTTATACTCTTGACCCTTTCCTTAGCCTTTAAATAACGTTTCTCTTCAATATAGCTCTGTTGGGTTTCTATGACAGAAATCTGCTCGGTAAGCATGGGTAGGCCAACACTGAACTCAGTATTGGTCTTGCTTATACCCACCTCCCGATCTGTTAGGATTCCGTAACGCTGCTTAATATTTTGAAGTCCAACCCCACTGCTCTTTTTAACCACTTGCTTTTCTTGGAGGTTATTCCGCACCACCAACATTCCATCTTCTTCTACTACCTTTAAATGTAAGGGTTTGGAAGATGTAACCACGTTGTGCTTTACCGCATTCTCCAACAGCAGTTGCAGCGACAAAGGGACAATTTTTGCATCCGGCATGCTGCTTTTTTCTGGGATTTCAAACACAATACTGTCCTCAAACCGCATTTTTAAAAGTCGTACATAAGTACGGGCAAAATTGAGTTCCTCATCAACCGTTACCAAATCTTTATTTTTCTGCTCCAGTACATATCGATATACCTTTGATAGCGAAGTGGTGAACTTTTGGGCCTGGTCTTGGTCCTCTTCGATCAAACTTGTAAGCACATTCAAGCTATTGAACAAAAAATGGGGGTCCAACTGATTTTTTAGCGCATCGAATCTAGCTGAAGCCGTTCCGGCGATGATTTTTTGTTTCTTTACCTCTTTCTTTTGAAGGGCCCGATAAAAATAAAAAGCATGGGTAAAAAGCGAGGCTATGATGGTAATCACAATCGCTATGATGTAGGAGTCCATGGTTTCTTTTTCAAGGAATTCAGCAATGGACAAACCCTGATAATAGAAATGGACCAGGTAGCGTAATACGCCAAAGGTGATAATAGTCAAGATAAGGGCCCCGATGGCACCTATCCACAACCGCTTTTTAGGGTCTTTCTCCCAGGAATAGCGGATATTCATTCCATCGTAGTAATATGAGTTGACTGCTGTCAACCCAAATGAAAAAATAAAACTGATCACAATATTACGCCTTATACTTTCAAAAGAATAGTCGCCATCCCCAAAAACAAAAATGCTTAGGACAGCGACGAATACCGTGATTAACAAGGAGACTTTTAAAACCTTGATAAAGTTCTGCATACTTATGACTTACATTGCTCTAGTACCTGCACCGCCCTATCTTTTCCCCATGAAGGGTAGAACGGAGTATCATTGCTAAAATTAGCAAAAAGTTCCAAGGCTCTTTCAACATCTTTGCAATAAGGAGTCGTATCCTTACCAAAATATCTGGCGGCCCCCATGTCCCATTCCGCTTTCGAAAACACCACTCTTGGGTTTTCCGGCGCTAGTTCAAGCGCTTTTTGATAGAGTTGTGCATTCTTACCGGATAAGGTCATTCCATATGTGGCCCCATCGAACGCAATCCATGCAGTGTTTATCATGGCCTCTTGCACCAATAATTCCGGATTTTCTGGTGAAATGGCCTTGGCCAAATCCAAAAACTCTTTAGCTTTTTCCAGCTGTTTGGATAGTTTTTCCAAGTCCGTTACACCAAAGGAGTAGATCGTGTTTATCTGAGCCACGTAATAATAGGGCATCCAATTATCGGGTTCTGCCATGGCAATACGCTCAAAAAGGTTTGCGGCTTCCATAGGTTTTTGATCTTGCCAAAGTTGAAACGCTTTTTCCATACCTTGGGTATACCTATCCTGTGCCGAGACTACCCCGACACAACCAATTAAAATAAGAAGGATTAGTTTTTTCATCACTGTTCGTTTTTTAATTATTTATGGCGCAAAAGTGCCCACGAACTTTGTTTGTGACCAAAAACTGTTACCCAATCGTAGATTTTGATGCCTGAACTGTTGTCTGAAAATAAAAAGTCCGGCAATTCACTTGAAAAGCCGGACTTTAAAAATATAAGTATTGGTTATTGGTTGCTGTAATCCATATAGATTGCCTCTTCAAAAGCCTCCCAATGCGCATCGGTCATTCTACCAGGGGTAAAGAGACATATTCCGGTTGCTCCATTCTTCATGGAACCTGCTATGGCCGTGCCAATTTCTTCAGGCAATAACCCATGATTCTCTGGATCCTTCTCATTTCCTTTCTTTTCGGGTTTAGGGCAAATAAACAATCCACTATAGATTGGAACGCCAGCTTTTGCAGCTCCTACTTCTTCCTTAACAATCTCTCCTACCCATTCCGGTCCTTCCAAATAGAAGTCGTTATAGTTCATAGGATATACCGCATCCAGATTCCATTTATTCCACTCTTGGCGCACCAATTTTTTGGAAATTGACGGACCAGGAAAAACAGCCGCATTTATTTTTTTTCCTTTGGAATGAACCACATCAGCCAAACGGCCCACCATATTGGTAATAAGATCATATCTGAACTGTTTCCATTCGCCAACTTGTGTGGCATCCTCTGCCTCTTTTATGTCTATACCGGTCTTTTCTTTAAAATCGGAAGTACAGTCATCACAATAGCAATAGTCATACGGAGCGTATTCTTTATCCATTACCAAACCATATTTATCCCATAGTCCACGAGCCAAAATAACATCGGGAAAACGGATATAATCCAGGTGAATACCATCTACCTCGGGCACGTCGGCGACACCGCCATATAATTCAGCCAAAAAGTTGTAGGTCCCCTCTTTGCTAGGACATAAAAATTTATAATAGTCCACATAGGCCGGCTTATCGAAGGCGGATTCCCCGTTTCTATTGACTGCGTACCACTCTCTATCAATCTTAGGATTTTCTCCTTGCACCATGGTTGGAATCCAAGTGTGGAATTCCATTCCAGCCTTCTTCACCAACGCTCCAACTCTTTTATAAGTTTCCGGATTCTGCCCACCGTTGTACATAAGTCCGTCCACTCCTTTTTCTTTAAGATCTTTAAACTGGGTTGTCAATTCAGCATCGGTAGCTTCACCAGGTCCACCAATCCATGCGTACACAGGAATCTTGTTCTTTTTGTCTGCGGAAGCAGTGGCTTCAGAATTTTTGGATTTACAGGAAATCAACAGCAAAGTTGCCGTTGCCATTAGGAGAAATTTGTTCATTTTCGAGCGTTATTTTGTTTAGCGGGATATGAATTTAATCAAACTTTATAACCTTACTCATATTCTTAGCTAAATGACACTTCTGCCAATACGAACACCAAAACTTTTGCAAATTTTAAGTTGATAGCTGAGGGAGCAATTCCCAATGTTTCGTTAAAAATACGTCCGGAATGAATTTCTTTTCGATTTGATGCAACCCTTTTTTTTCTCAAATGTCCTTAGGTGGAATAGATCAAAAAACGATTCAATCTAATCTTAAATCAAAAAACAAATGAGGATAAAAAAGGAAAGGCATAGGTCTTTTAGGTTACTTATGGGATTATGTCTTTTAATGGGAATGATTACCGTAAATGCCCAAAACAATTATACCATCAGCGGAAACGTAAAGGACAAGAATAATGGAGAGACCCTTTTTGGCACTTCAATATTTTTAAAGGGTACAACCATTGGAGCGATTACCAACGAATACGGGTTCTACTCCCTTACGGCACCTGAAGGATCTTACACACTTGTTTTCTCCCATTTAGGATATAAAGAGATTTCAATGCAGGTAGTATTGGACCAAAACCAAAAAATTGATATTGAAGTCGCTGAGGTCTCCACACAGCTCGATGAAGTTGAGGTGACTGCCGAAGAACCGGAAAGGGCCATTTTAAGAAAGCCTGAAATGAGCGTTTCCAAACTCAACATAAAAACGGTAAAGCAAATGCCAGTAGTACTTGGCGAAGTGGATGTCATTAAATCACTTCAAATTTTACCCGGAGTCACCAATAACGGTGAGGGATCAAGTGGTTTTCATGTTCGCGGTGGAGCTGTGGACCAAAACCTGGTGTTATTGGATGAGGCCATCATCTACAACACTTCGCATATGCTCGGTTTTTTCTCCGTTTTCAATGCAGACGCAGTTAAGGACCTTAAGCTTTATAAAGGAGGTATACCTGCTAAATTCGGTGGACGTGTATCATCTGTATTGGATGTACGCCAAAAAGATGGTAACAGCAAGAATTTTGCCTTGACCGGTGGTATTGGAGCCATTTCCAGTCGATTGGCGGCTGAAGGACCTATGTTCGGTGACCGGGGCTCCTTCCTTGTTGCAGGACGAGGATCCTATGCCCACCTATTTTTAAAATTGGCAGGTGAAAAGAACAGTGTCAGTTTCTACGACCTCAACCTAAAAACCAATTACCGCTTAAACGATAACAACAAGCTATTTCTTTCAGGATATTTTGGGAGGGATGTTTTTGATTTCGATGGTTCTTTCAGCAGTAGCTACGGCAATGCTTCGGGAAATTTGAGATGGAACCATATTTTCAATGATCGATTGTTCTCAAACCTTTCCCTGATCTACAGTAAGTATGATTATGAACTGGGTATTGAGGATTTTGAATTCGATTGGATCTCGTCCATCAAAAATTACAACGCCAAATACGATTTGAAATATTACTTCAGTGATGCTTTTAAGCTCGATTTTGGAATAAGCACGATCAAGTATGAATTTGATCCTGGGCAAATCAAGCCAACTGGGCCTAATTCTTCAATTAATGAACTGCAACTGGATAAGAAAAGAGCGTTGGAAAGTGCTGCCTACATCAATGCAGAGCATAAATTGACCGATAGATTAACTGCCCAGTATGGTTTGCGATTCAGTCATTTTAACAGAATGGGGGGACAACCATTATCTGAATATGCCAATGACCAGCCCTTGGTTTACAATGAGACCTTGCGATTTTACCAAAGAGCAGACCCCATAGGTGAAACTGTATATAGCAAGAGTGAGAGTATTGAAACCTTCAGTAATTTTGAACCTAGGCTAGCTTTGGCTTATCAAATCAACGATTATTCATCCGTCAAATTCGGATATTCCAGGGCCGCACAATACATTCATTTGTTGTCCAACACTTCATCCGTTACCCCTCTTGATGTTTGGACACCAAGTGGAAAGTACATCAAACCACAATTATCCGATCAGTATGCCATAGGGTATTTTAGAAACTTTAGGGATAAGATGTATTCATTGGAGGTCGAAACCTATTACAAAACCGTGGACAATCGTATTGATTACATCGATGGTTCTGATTTGATCGGGAACAATACCATCGAAAGAGAAATTCTTAATGGTGAGTCCAGAGCCTATGGTCTTGAACTATTGTTCCGAAAAAACGAAGGTCCTTTAACAGGATGGATATCTTATACCCTATCAAAATCGGAACAGCGAACCTTCGGCGGAAATGCAGGTGGTCCGGGCATAAACAATGGAGATTGGTACAACACGCCTCATGACCGGACCCATGATATTTCCATCACCGGAGCATATCAATTAAATGATAAATGGAGTTTTGGTGCGAATGCCATTTTCCAGACGGGAAGGCCTGTGACCTATCCGAATGGGCAATATCAGTACGAAGGCATATCCATCGCATCATATTCCGACCGCAATGCCGATAGATTGCCAGCCTACCATAGATTGGACATTTCAGCAACATATAGGCCGAACAAAAGACCGGACAAAAAATGGAAAGGAGAATGGGTATTTGGGATTTACAACGTGTACAATCGCAAAAATGCCGCTTCCATCTCCTTCGGACAAAACTTTGAAACTGGGGCCAATGAAGCAACCCGGACCGCAATCTTTGGCATAGTGCCATCAGTCACCTACAACTTTAAATTCTAAAACGATGAAACGCATATATAAAATCTTATTTATCACTTTATTGATCGGCATTTCTTCTTGTACCGATGTTATCGAAGTCGATGTTCCCGAAGGTCCGATAAGACTCACCATTGAAGCTTCTTTGGATTGGGAAAAGGGCACATCTGGAAACGAGCAGACCATTCTTTTAAGTACCTCTACACCTTATTTTGAAAGTCAAAACAATTCCGCAGTGACTGGCGCAACAGTGCATGTCAGCAATAACGATAGCGGGGCTGTTTTTACTTTTCAGGATGAAAATGATGGCCGGTATACTACAGCCTCATTTGTTCCGGTAATTGGTAACTCTTACACGCTTGAGGTGGTATATGAGGGTGAGCGCTACACCGCTACAGAGACCATGTTCCCTGTAAGTGACATTTCATCCATAACCCAATCTAGCGAAGATGGCGAGGATGATGAAGCCTTGGAGGTCAATGTCTCTTTTCTTGACCCTGCCGATATCGAAAACTATTACTTCCTACGATTTCAAAGTAGGGTTGACCAATTGCCAGAACTCTTTTATATCAAAGATGAGTTTGTGGATGGTAACGAGGTGACCTTTTACTACGAGAAAATAGAGGACGATGCGGAAAACATCAAAGAATTTGAACCGGGTGACACGGTGGATATTGTTTTATTGGGCATTTCAGAAGATTACCATAATTATCTGCGGCTTCTTGTCGAGCAGTTTGAAAGCGGGGGGAATCCGTTTAGCGCAACCCCTGTGGCCTTGGTCGGTAATTGTATCAACGTGGACAATCCGGATAACACCCCATATGGATATTTTAGGGTTTCAGAAAAAGTAGAAAGCAGTTTTACGTTCGAGTAGTTTTTGTTTTAGGTTGACAATCCCAAAGTTCGAGTTTTCGGCTTTGGGATTTTTTTGTTTCCAATTTGGACTAGAGGTTATCGGAATTGAATATAAAATAGGATACATCTTGTAGGAAACCATATATGAATCAGTCATTTTTCATGAATAAACAGTATTTCCACGTCTATTTAACCCCCTCATTACCAGTTTTTTATTATATTTAGAATACTAGGATATCTTCTTCCCCCTGTCCCACTTTCCTGGTTTATCCCCCACAGTAAAGAACCTTTACTTGCATCCGTGTAGGTTGATATATGCTGTTTGGAATTGAGCAAGGTGTCGATTACCAAATGTGCAGACTAATTCAATATTTATATCAACCTTTAATTCTAAACTTTATGAAAAAAAACTGCAAGTAGGCTGTTCAAAACAGTGATTACTTAATTCCCGCCTGTTCTATGTTCTCCATTCAAATTAGGAAACTTTAATACAGGCTTCCTTTTACTAACTCTTAAATCAATAAAAATGAAAAAGCTATTTTTTACCCTATTGCTGATTCCTTGTGTATTAATGGCACAAGAAAATCAAGAAGGCCCAATGTTCATGAACGTTATGTTGACCGCCCATCCTGCAAAGATTTCAGAATTTGAAGCCGGTTTGGCCGCGCACAACAAAAAATTCCATACGGAAGGTGCTAGCGCAGTAAGCGTATTTTGGATTTCAAGCGGAAAAAATTCCGGTAAATACATCTGGAGTTTGGGCCCTACCTCATGGGCAGCAATGGATGAGGCCAACAATCCCGACGCGGCCCATGCCGCCGATTGGAACGCAAATGTTGCGCCATATTCAAAAGCGTCCATGGAAACCACCTTTTGGAAAAATGACCTCAAACATTCCAATTTCAACAAGAACTTCCAGCTAAAAAATCTGGCCATTTTTATGCTGGATATGAAACGCTTTAAGGAGCAACAATTCATGGATGTTTTGGACAAGGTCTATGAAGTATTTAAAACTAAAGACGGAGACCATCAATGGGGTGTTTATTTTAATGAACTCAACAATATGGACGGTCAAGATATGGTTTGGGTCGATTTCTTTGATAAATCGGCGTGGATGGGAAGAGAAGATAAGTTTCCACAATGGTTTGAAGAAGTTCATGGACCCGGTAGCTTCATGAATTTCCTTACCGATTTTGAAAGCTCTACCAACGGAAGCCAACAAGAACTCTGGATATTCCGAGGAGATTTGAGTGGCGCCAGCGGAGAAGTGCAAGTGAGGCAGTAGATCTCATCATTAAAATAGGAGCTTTCAAAGCTCCTATTTTTTTGTAATGACCATACATAACAAATTACGCCCAAATTGTCCACCACATTTCCAGTACCTTTACTAAAAGCGATGTGATGCATAAAACTATTAGGGCCATTTTAATTTTCAGTTTTGTTGGCGCCATTGGCTTCGGTCAAAGTTCGGTGGCCAATTTCTTTAATTCTCTTAACCAAACACAACGAGACAAAGCTGTGATGGAGTTTAGTGATGGCTCTAGGGAATCTTGGCATTTTTTTCCTGCCTCCATGTTGGATAAAAGCGGTATTTCCTTGGCGGAACTCAATGTCTCCCAAAAAGACTTTTTCCAAACCATGCTAAAAAGCCACCTGAGTCAATCCGGTTATCAAAAGACTTTAAAAATTATTGCATTGGAAGATGTGCTCTTGGAACTGGAGGGAAATGCGAATATGAGGGATTCCGACAAATACCATATCGCCTTCTATGGCAATCCATTGAGTGATCCTGTTTGGGGCTGGTCGTTTGAAGGGCACCATCTTTCGCTGAATTTCACCACTGTAGGCAATCATGTTTCCCTTGCACCGAGGTTTATGGGTGCATCCCCTGCCACCATACTCTCCGGAAAACGAAAAGGTCAACGGGTCCTGACCAAAGAAGAAGATTTGGGATTGGAATTGATAAATGCTTTGGATACCAATCAAAAAAACAAGGCTATTTTCCGCAAAACGGCCTTAAGGGAGATTGTTTCTTTTGTGGATTCCGAAGTCAAACCTTTGGAAACAGTAGGAATAACCATGAAAGCCTTGAATCAAGCCCAACAGGAGCTGCTCTGGAAACTCATATACGAATACATTTCGGCCATGCCCGATGAGTTGGCCAAAAAACGAATGGATAATGTGAAGGATGAACAACCCGCAAACATCTATTTTGGATGGGCAGGTGCTACTTCCGCTGGTAAACCTCATTACTACCGTATTCAGGGTAAAAGCTTCCTGATTGAATTTGATAATGTTCAAAACAACGCCAACCATATCCATTCCGTTTGGAGGGATTTTGATGGGGATTTTGGAAGAGATCTTATTCGGGAACACTATCAAAATTCAAATCATCATTGAGCAATAGATGATTTGATGGTCATTAGTTTAACGGTTGGTTTTTGTAACTTTCTACAATAAATCAATCCAAGATGAGAACAACCTTTACTTTTATATTCATCCTCTGTGCTTTTACTGGGCTGTCACAAAGACCAAGTGCTTTGGAAAACGGTAAATTTTTTGACAAGGATGGAAGCAAGGTCCTGTATGGTGGCGAAAGTGATTCACAACATTTTATCATAGATAATCTCGACCTAAAACCTGCACAATTTCATTATGGAATTGGTCGTGAACGTTTTCCGGCACTATTGAAACCAGAATTTCAGACCATTCAAGAAGCAGATGCCTCCTGGACACCGGAAAGTCGATTTTTGCTCGCCAAAAAGGGAAATGAAATCAAAGCTTATTCCGTAGCGGACCTGACTCGACACGAAGTGGTCAATGATATGTTGGACGGAGAACCAATTTTTGCAGCCTATTGCATTTTGGCCGATTTGGGGGCAATCTATAAACGAACCTATGCGGACAAAGTGTTCACCTTCGCACTTAGCGGGTATACCTATTTTGATCCCAAAGTATGGGATGGCCTTGATGGTTTTGTACTTTGGGACAGAGAAACTGAAAGTCTGTGGTGGCCCCTAATCGACAAAGCGGTATCAGGCTCACTAAAAAATGTAAAGCTTCAAAAACTGGAAGATACTTTTTGGGAAGATACCACATGGGGGAACATACGGGAAAATTATCCAAACGCCCAGGTCATGAAATCGGGCTTAGACTACGAACGCCCAAAAACATGGAAACGATATGATGATGTCTCGGATATCGTTAAAAAATATGCTAACTGAATTTTTTTAGGCTTGTACATTCCACATTACTACAAAAATGAAAATGTTGACGAGGTCAAAACATTTTTAAAAGAAAACAGCTTCGGTATCTTGGTCAATCAGGTCGATGGTAAACCTTGGGCCACCCATATTCCGTTGGAATTGGATCAAGATGATAAAGGAAACGATGTCTTGGAGGGGCATATCTCCAAGGCCAATCCACAATGGAAGGCCTTTGAGGCATCCAACGAGGTTTTATGCATTTTTAATGGGCCTCACGCCTATGTGTCCTCCTCTTGGTACGAAGAAGAAGAGGTGCCGACTTGGGACTACATTGCTGTTCATGTATATGGGAGGTTGAAGGTTTTGAATGATGAGGAAACCATGGAATCCCTGCATAAATTGGTAGAGAAGTACGAGAAGGGTTCTAAAAACCCCATTTCGCTCAATGATATGTCTCCCAAAACACTGAGACAAGTAAAAGGTGTGGTTGGTTTCCAAATTCAGATTATGGATATTCAAGCGGCCTATAAACTTTCGCAGACCCGACCACAGGATCATCCTAAAATTGTTTCAGAACTTTCAGAAAGGGAGGATCCCGGAAGCAAAGCCATCTCAAAATTGATTTAAGGCTGAAGATGATCCTTTTTAGCTTTCGGAAGTAGGTGTTTTGTATCTTGTAAGAGATTAAAAAACAACTATTTACCTCTAAAACACCGATTTCATGAAAGCATCAAGAAGAAAATTTTTAGCTGGATCTGCCCTGGTCACAGCCGGACTTACCCTTACTCCTACTTCAAGTTTCGCTAATACAAAAGCGAAAAAAAGCTCAAAAGATGATTTGTATCTTATAGGACCCAAAGAAGGATTCTCACCAGAAATAGGAACTTTACTTTCCACAATGACCATGATGCGCCATTGGGTTATTGGCACAGTCAAAAATCTGACCCCGGAGCAGTTGGATTATCAAATTGATGATGAATCAAACTCCATTGGGGCAATGTTGTTACATTTGGCCGCAACAGAAAGATACTATCAGCTGAACACGTTTGATGAAATGGAATGGGGTTCCTGGAGCGACGAAATCAAAAACGAGTGGGATATTCCGATGTCCATGGGCAAAGCCGGTAGGGAGATAATAAAAGGACATCCTGTTGAGTATTATCTATCCAAATTGGAGGAAGTTAGGGAAATAACTCATCAGGAATTTGCAAAAAGAGATGATAGTTGGTTAGAAAAGGCGGAGCCTTTTTTTCAAAATAAACCCACCAACAACTATTGCAAGTGGTTTCATGTGTGCGAACATGAATCCAATCATAGAGGTCAAATGAAATTTATTGTCAAACGATTACCGAGCGCTTAGCAAACGACAGTTCCACTGACTATTCATTGTCCTGAAACTTGGTATCGGCCCATCCGGAATATCGCGGATTGTTCACGTGCATTATCCAGATTTCATCTTTATAGGCTCCTTTCATTTGGGATCTATACGCGGTGTAGGCATCCTCATTTTCTTGGTATTTGGCCAAATACACATAGTTTAAACCGTTATCCGGGTTTTTGAAATACTTAGCATTCAGTCCTTTAGCTTTCAGTTTCGCCATAAAACTTTTTAGATAATGCTCATTTTTAAATACATTGGCTACAATGTAATGACCTTTTCCAACTCCGTCGAGACTAATGAACTTTTCGACAGGCTTATACGCGCCTCCAGTGAATGCTCCTTTTTCTTTTGGAGCCATTGCCTTAGGTTTTGCAATTACCTTTTTAGGTTTTGCTGGACTTGCCGCTGCTAGCTGTGTTTGTTCCAAGCTATCGAAAATGGAATCTAAATCAGCTGTGCTTTTTGCCAGATAAAGTTTTTGGGCCTTGGCTTCAACATCTGGACGTTTGTTGTCTGTCTGTCTTTTAACCATCCGCATGACCATTTCAAATCGTTTTTCCATGTCTTGCTGTCTGGTTCTTTCAAGCGAATCCATTTTAAAGAGCAATTCATCAATTACCGCATAGCTATCTTCTTGCTGTTCTTTTAACTGCCTTACCTGTTCTTCCCAGAATGCTAAATCTTCTTTATTGGTTGGTCTCAATGTGGTCTCTGCTTCTAACTTGCTCTTCTTCGATTTTTTCTTTTCCTTTTTGATATCAGCTACAAAAGTTCCCTCAATAGGCTTTCGCGTGGAACCTTCATCATTGGATGCCAAAACATTTTTGGACATATTGGGTACAAAAGAAAATGCAATCGAAACCTCATGGGTCACTCCCAAGTTGGTGAAGCTGTTGTTGATGTTCTTTTCAAAGTTATATCCAAAGGACAGTCTTCGGTTTAAATTGAATCCGGTACCGGCCGATGCGCCGTAGAATTGGTCATATCCACCTTGTATCCATCCCAACTTTGGTAGATCAAGAATGAGTCCACCTCCAAAAATAGGGTCTGTCCTTCCTTCAAATCGCGCTCTGGCCAAAGGCAAAAGTCGACCATCTTCGAAGATACCAGCGCCATTTTTGAATTCATGTGCAAATTGTATATGGCCAGAAAAGGTTTTGTCGTTGAATTCAGTCAAGGATCTTCCGGATTTGATATTGTAGTCCACCAAATTTTGAGCGAACACTCCAAAGTCGAATTTTCCTAAAGAGAGATTCAATCCAGGCTGAAATGAAATGATGGAGTTCTGGGAGGCATCACTTAATAAAGGATCATCTTCCAAGGTTACCGCCCTATCCGGGTCAAAGCTACTCACATAGTAGGGAATGTTCACGCCAAAACTCAAACTACTTTTTTGGCCCAACTGGATCCCATGTGAATAATTCGCCATCACACCCAAATTGGAAATGACGCCTTCTTGCTGATTATACAAACTGACACCTAATCCAACACGATCATTGATTCGGCCGCTGTAGCTCAGAAAGTAATTTTGATTGTTGTTGTCAAAGTCTGCACTCTGACTTCTATGGAACAGGTTTACGTATGATTTGTCCTCGCGAACCGCTGAAAAAGTAGGGTTGATCAAGAATCGGTTGAATTTCAACAGGTTCTGAAATGGAACATCGTAACTTACATAGGGGTTGCCATCTTGAGCTCTTGATTCAACAAAAAGCAGGCAAGGTAAAAGCAACAGAAGAAGTCGAACGTTATGTCCTATGCAGATATTTTTGCATTGAATGGGTAGTTTTATAGCCATAGCCAAAAATTCTTAGTAGGTTAAACATCCCGTTGGGGATAGGTATGTGGTTTTTGTCTGGTCTCATTAGCAAGATTTGGGATTCTTGTAAGAGTTTTACTATTAACTTAATTGTAATAATAGGTATTTTATCGGCAAAAAACCAATTTAATCGATGAACGACACGGTTATTTGACGACAAGTGCCATTGTATAACGAAGTTTCTTCCTTTTTCTTATAAATCAATATGTTACTAGTATGATTATCTGCATGAATATCTAGTTATTTACCATTATTTTTGTGTTTTCTTACCCCTTTTTCATGTTATGACGGACCAAATTCAAATCGTTCCCTGTACAGAGACCTATTTTGAAGCTTTTAGAGTTTTGAACGAGGAATGGATCATCAAATACTTCAAAATGGAGGAAATGGACCGTCTCTCACTTCACAACCCGAAGGAGTATATCTTGGACAAAGGAGGATATATTGCCGTAGCATTGCTGAATAATGAACCTGTTGGCGTATGTGCCTTGATAAATAGTGATCATCAAGGGTTTGATTATGAGTTGGCAAAAATGGGCGTATCACCCAAAGCCCAAGGTAAGGGTATCGGCAAACTCTTGGGTCAGCATATCATTGAAAAAGCCAAATCGCTAGGTGCAACCAAGTTATTTTTGGAAAGCAATAGAGTTCTTGGTCCAGCGCTAAGCTTGTATAAGAAGCTGGGTTTTAAAGAAATAATAGGCGCTACTTCTCCTTATGAGCGAAGCGATATCCAAATGGAAATGGATCTAAGCAATTCCTAGGCTTTTTATCGCTTACACGGCGATCATAATGCCTACAATGCCAAATTATTTGGATAAAGGCCTGTTTTGATATTTCCGTACCCCGTTAAAAATGAGTATATTATAATATTCATTCTAAAACTCCAATGTCATGGGAACAGTTAAAAATTTGAACAAATGGGCCAATGCCCATACCTATTATCCTTTGGATTTGGTTCGAGTAGCCCTTGGAATATTTCTTTTTTACAAGGGAGTGGAATTTATGACCAACCATGAGCAGATGGCCGCCATGGTTAGGCCTTTTCAAGAAATGCCCGGAGGAATGATTCTCCTGCATTATATTGCTCCTGCTCATTTTGTCGGTGGTTTTTTGATTGTTGTTGGTCTGTTAACGCGATGGGCAGCCGCGGCACAGCTACCCATATTGATTGGAGCGGTATTGACTAATTTCTTAGGGGAAATGAATACAACCAATCTTATTTTGGCAACAGTCACTTTATTGGCCTGTATCTTTTTCTTTGTGTACGGCTCCGGAAAACATTCCGCGGATTACTATTTAAAGATGCAACAGTGATTTGCTAGGCGATTGCACTACAGATTGTCCAACTGATTGCTTTTGCCGTCATTGCTTATCGTCCAAAAGAAACCAACAAAAAAGAAGCTATCGGCCGGAGGGGTTATGGCCCTTCTATCATAAACTCCATTTAGGTTGGAGGCGTCGGCATATTGATAATCACTGACATTATTAAAGCTCAATACATTATTGACTGAGAAGTACAGAATTTTTTGTTGATCTATAAGGTAGGCCCAGTTGACACTCAAATTATTGAATGAACGTGTTTTCTCGGCCAAAAACTCGGGTGTGTTGGGGTTATCATAAGGTCTTCCAGATCCATAAGAATATGAAAGTCCAACCTGTGACCGCAATTTGTCCATCCAGTATTTGGTCACAACGGAGAAATTGTGTTTTGGAGCAAAATTGGGAGTGGCTCTTTCCCTATAGTTTAGAAAATCCCGCTCCGTGTCCAAATATGAATAGGAAACCCAATAGTCCAAGTTGTCAATGCTCTTGTTATCTCTCCAAAAAATATCCACACCAGCAGCATATCCGCTACCGAGATTGGTGAAATTGGAATTGAACTGAGGTAATTCTGTGTCATACTTTACCAAATTGTCATAATCCTTGTAATAACCTTCAGCCCTAAAAGTCTTGCCATCGCCCACATACTGATAGTTTAAAATGTAGTGTGACGTTTTTTCGGATAAAAGTGGCTGTCCAAACTTGGCCACATTGCTCATTGGATTCTGATAGAAATCTCCATAAGCCAACGAAAATTGTCCTTTTTCTCCTGGCTTATAGGCCACCGATACCCTGGGTGAAATGGTAAAGTCCTCCAGGAGCGAACTATGCTCTCCCCTAACCCCTAATTTCATGGCAAATTGATTGCTCAAGAAAATATCCGTTTCCATAAAACTTGCCCAGAGACGGTCATCATAGTTACGGTCGAACATAAAACCATCATTTGCAGCAAAAGTTTCTTTATAGTCCGTATTGAATAACTCGGTTCCAAAAGTAAGGTTGAACCTGTTGCTGAAATTCTTACGTGCCTTTACCTTTATATGGGAAGCTGTTTCTTTGGTGTCAATAGCATCTTCCATCAAACCGATGTCATTAGTGTCCCAAGAAATGGCAGCTCCGGAAGTAAGGCTCCAATCGTTTTCGAAATAATATTTATAGGATGAGTTAAAATAAAGGTTGTTGTTCTTCAATCGAAACTGGATAAAATCATCAAAATTGATATCCTCTTGTTCAATATCAAGGTTAGCATGATTGAATCCTGTGTAAAGTTTGAACATGCTCTTTTCTCCCTTACTTCGGAATACGGCCTCTCCGGAAATGGACTCGTAAGGGCTATTCCAGCTTACTCCTTGATCGGAAGGAATCAATGCCTCATATGGAGAAAGGTTGATATAGGATGTGTTGATACTCAACGATTCGTCACCCCAAATTTTGGTGTGGCCCAATCCTCCTCCCACGGACATTATGGAAATATCGGTTTTCTCCTGATCAGGAACATCCGTGGTGTTCAAAAGCAGAACACTCGACAAGGCTTGTCCATATTCTGCGGAATAACCTCCAGTGCTAAACGTAATTCCTTTGAACAAGAAGGGAGAAAATCGACCCCGTGTTGGCATATTGTTGGCGGTAGCGTTAAAAGGTTGAAAGACCCTGAGTCCATCAATAAACACTTGTGTCTCTCCGGCAGACCCTCCCCGCACAAAAAGTCTACCATCCTCATTTACCGTGGTTGTTCCTGGCAAGGTTTGAAGCGCAGCGACAAAATCTCCTGCAGCTCCGGCTGTGGTGACTATATCCAAAGGTTTAAGCACTGAAACTTTGGAGTTGTCCCCTGCCTCAAAAGTTCCTGCAGTTAAGGTAACCCCAGTCAACGCATTGATGGATTCCACCAATTTTATTTGAAGGTTCTCAAAATATTTTACATCCCCCACTTCGTAGTGCGGATCAAACGATAACATGGAAATCACCAAGGTCTGTGTTCCCATTTCGGTAGTTTCAAAGCTGAATTTTCCATTTTCGGTTGTGGAGGCGCCATCATAGGTTCCTTCCAAATATACATTGGCCCCGATTATCGGATTGTCCTTAGCATCGGTTACCGTACCCGATATTGTGGTTTGGCAAAACAATAATCCTGCGTTAAATAATGTAATGAGTAATAGCATCTGGTTTTTCATGACTGTTCGTTGTTTGATACTACAAAATTGCTCCACACGTTTCGGCCACACCAATCAAGAAGACCCAACTGTAGAATTTTAGTGATGAATTGAACGACAATTTTTTGATGACGATTCAGTCGCCAAAAACAACATTTCGGTAGGCTTAAATTTTAAAAGTGTGTCTCTTGAAGGAGTTTTGAGGCATCAAAAACATCAAAAACAATCATTATGAAAACTGCGACACTAACATTGGGATTACTTTTGGTATGCTTCCTAGGCTTTTCCCAAGAAAAAACTGTCAACAGCATTGTAGTATCCATTGAAAACGTATTGAGTGATGAAGGCAAAGTAATGGTTAGCCTTCATACCCAGGATACCTTCATGAAAGGTCCCGGAATACAAAATCTGGAAAGCACCATTGAAAACGGAAAAGTTTCCTTCACTTTCCAAAACGTACCGAAAGGTACTTATGCCATCATGGCCTTACATGATATCAATGAAAATCAACGCATGGATTTTGAAAGTAACGGCATGCCAAAGGAAAGCTTCGGAATGTCTGGCAACGATATGTCATTTGGTCCACCAAACTTTGAGATGGCCAAATTCAATGTAGCAGGGGAAGATTTAAAATTCGATATCAGATTTTAAATCCAAGTTTAGTCATCAATCGAATAAAGGCGTGTCGTTGGCACGCCTTTTATTTTGCGCTTTACGCTTTAAGCCTTACATTTAAGTAACTGTTTGTCAACCACTTTAAACCAATACCATAAAAACCTCAATCCACATAATCTTTTTTATGTGCTTTTTGGTTGTTTCCCTAAAAGCCCAAACAACCATCGATAGTCTTCGAGGAAAGTACCAAACTGCCCAATCCGATTCTGCCCGAGTACGCGTATTGAAGGACATTTCTTGGATATACCTCAACAACAGAAGCAACGTGGATTTGGCCAAAAAACATATCGATAGCTTCTATACCATCAGTAAAAAAGCAAATATACCTTGGGGTGTTTCCCTAGGCCATTATCAATATGCGGTACTGGAGCGGCAAAAGGGCAACTACAGCGATGCACTGGATTATATTGATAAGTATCTGGATTTTTATCAAACCAAAAAGGAACCCTTTGCAATGGCGAACGGTTTGTATCAAAAAGCCATTATCCTTGATGATCTTGGCAATTTTGACAAGAGTTTGGAAATCTACTACACCATCCTAAAAATCTACGAAGAGGCCGATGATTCCTTCAGCATTGCCACCACCCTGAACGCCATGGGGGAGATTGTAAAAAAAACGGGCAAAAAATTGGATGCCATGGACTTTTACAATCGAGCGCTAAACCTCTTTACCGAAATTGGGGATAAAACTGAAATTGCCAATTGCCTTTTTAATATTGGGGATACCCATATGCAACTGGAGCAGTATGACAGGGCTTTGGAATATTTCAATAAAGCGCTTGCCCTGGACCAAGAAACGCAAAGTGATTGGGGCATGGCCTATGACTACGAAGCCTTGGGCAAAGTGTATGGGTTCCAAAAAAAGTATCAAACCGCACTGGAATACCACAATAAAGCACTTGTGCTACGGGAAAAATTGGGGTTACGACGTGAGCTGGCCATGAGCCATTCCGAAATCGGGTCCATCAATCTTAAGCTAAAGAGATATACTACAGCCGAGAAAAGCCTGAACACCGCCCTTCAAATCGCTGGAGAAATAGGAGATAAATCGGAACTTAAGGATAACTATGATATTCTTTCCCAATTGTATGAGGAAACCGGTGATTATCAAAAATCCTTGGCTTTCAAAAACAAATTCATCAATATCAAGGACAGTTTGTTCAACGAATCGAGGTCCAAACAAATTGAAGAGCTTCAGGTAAGATTCGATACTGAAAAAAAGCAAAGTGCCATAGCCGCCTTGGAAAAGGACGCGGAAATTACCGGCCTCAAGCTTGAACGCCAAACAACCTTGCGGAATATAATCATCGGAGCAGCGCTGATCCTCTTGTTGTTTGGATACTTCGCCTTCAATAGATACAAGCACAATCAGCGTATAAAACATGCTGATGAAGAAAAGAAAAGGATGATCGTTGAAGAACGTAAACGCACAGAGATTGAAAAGCAACGTGTGGTTGAGCTTGAAAAAATTGATAAGCTCAAAGACGAATTCCTGGCCAATACTTCCCATGAGCTAAGAACTCCCTTGGTCGGTATCATCGGACTAACGGAATCTTTAAAAGATGGGATAGCTGGAAAACTTCCCAAAGCCGCACTCGAAAATTTGGAAATGATTGCCAACAGCGGAAAACGACTCTCACATTTGGTCAATGACATTCTGGATTTTTCAAAACTGAAGAATAAAGACATCGCCCTCTCGATACGCCCAGTTGATATTCATGCGCTTTCCACCATTGTGTTACGGCTATCATATCCGCTTATTCAAGATAAAAAGTTGAAGCTGATCAATTCAATCCCAAAAGAAGTGCCCTTAGTGGATGCCGATGAGAACAGGTTGCAGCAAATCATGCATAATTTAATCGGCAACGCCATTAAGTTTACCCAAAAAGGTTATGTGACCCTTCTCTCTGAGGTGAAGGAGGATATGCTACACATTTCCATTACAGATACAGGAATTGGCATTCCGCAGGATAAATTGGAAACCATCTTTAATTCCTTTGAGCAGGCTGATGGGTCAACCCAACGGGAATATGGAGGAACTGGTTTGGGCTTGTCCGTTACAAAACAATTGGTAGAGTTACATGGCGGCACCATTCAGGCGACATCTGAACCGAACAAGGGCTCTATTTTCACCTTTACACTTCCGTTGAGCTCAATGGACCGGAAGGACTTTAAAGCAAACGGACTCGCTTCAACCGATTTTGTTCTGCCACTTTCCACATCCCACGGAAAACTACCCCTTCCAGGAGCAAAAAAACTGCAAGGTCTTGAAGTTCCCAAGATTTTGATTGTTGATGATGAACCGGTCAACAGAAGGGTACTTGAGAACCATTTGACCATAGCTGGCTATGAGGTTGCCGAGGTAAGCTCAGGAAAAGAAGCATTGGAAGAACTGGACGGAGATGTATTGTACAACCTTGTCCTTCTTGATGTGATGATGCCTGGAATTTCAGGATACGAGGTCTGTGAAAAAATCAGGGAACGCTATATTGCCAGTGACCTTCCGGTAATCTTGTTGACAGCAAAAAATACGGTCAATGAACTCGTCACCGGATTTAACGCCGGGGCCAATGATTATTTGACCAAGCCCATTTCAAAAAATGAACTACTCAGCAGAATAAAAACACATATCAACCTGAATACCATTCATAGGGCGACTTCAAGGTTTGTTCCCTCTGAATTTGTGCAGTCTGTGGGAAAACAGTCCATAACCGATGTGAAGCTTGGGGACCATATCGAAAAGAATGTTTCAGTTTTATTTTCGGATATACGAGATTATACAACCCTTGCCGAAAGCATGACACCTGAACAGAACTTCAAATTTGTCAACGCTTATGTGGGGCGCATGGGGCCTATCATTAAGGAGAATAATGGTTTTGTAAATCAGTATTTAGGTGATGGAATCATGGCTTTGTTCCCCCACAAATCCGAAAACGCTTTGGATGCTGCCATTGAAATGCAACGGACCTTGGCCCTGTATAATAAAAGAAGGGTTAAGGAAAAGGGTTATGTTCCGATATCGGTGGGGATGGGATTGCATACCGGGCAACTGATCATGGGTATTATTGGGGATACACAGCGGAATGATCCTGCGGTGATTGCCGATACGGTAAACAGCGCATCCCGTGTAGAGGGAGTGACCAAACATTTTGGCGCCAACATCATTATCAGTGAGGACACTTTGCAATCTATGGCGGATACCACTGGCTTCAATTTTAGATATCTGGGGAAGGTCCGGGTAAAAGGGAAACAAAAAGCCATTGGCATTTACGAATGCATAGATGGTGATAGTGTGGAAAGCATTAGCCTAAAATTGGAAACAAAACAGGATTATGATGAGGGTGTAAAACTATTTTTTGAGCAAAACTTTGCTAATGCACTACTCCTATTCGAAAAGATTCTTGAGAAAAATCCAAAAGATACTGTTACGCAGTATTTTGTTTCCAAAGCCAAAACCTATCTTGCCGAGGGTGCTCCTGAAAATTGGCAGTCGATGACGGTAATGCATGAAAAATAGTTACGCTAGGAAAGTACGGAAGTAGCATTTTCATAAAGGGCTGATACATCCATCAATGCTCGAAGCTTATAGTTTGCAAATCTTCGGTTGATACATTCCTGTGCTTGGGCTATCATGGCCTCAAAGGTTTCCAAATCCTGTTCGAACAGCACTTCAAATCGTTTTTCCATTCTAAAATATTCAGCAATCGGCAGGACTGGCGTATACGAGTCCAGTTTCAATGCGTTCAATCCTTTTAATTTTCTCAAAGGGTCATTTCTATAAAGTAACCACTGTCCGGATTCCACTGCCGCTTTGTGGTACTGCGATGGATTTTTCATATCGATACCGTGTGCCGGGCTATGGCAATATGCTATGATCAATGAAGGTCCATCATGTTTTTCGGCTTCAATAAATGCTTTTAAGGTTTGTTCTTGGTCTGCACCAATGGCAACGGATGCCACGTAAACATCGTCATAGTTCATGGCCAAAAGACCTAAATCTTTCTTTTGTTTCTGTTTTCCCTTTGCCGCAAATTTTGCAGAGGCCCCGAAAGGTGTGGCTTTGGACATCTGTCCACCGGTGTTGGAATATACTTCGTTGTCCAAGACCAGAATGTTCACATTTTTACCTGAGGCCAAAACATGGTCCAGGCCACCATATCCGATATCGTATGCCCAACCGTCCCCTCCAACAATCCATACACTTTTTTTGACCAGGTTGTCCACGTTTTTCATAAGGAATGCTGCTTCAGTATCATCCAACATCTCCAAAAGCGCTTTTAGTCTTTCGATACGAGCTCTTTGCAAAGCAATTTCGGATGCTGTATCCTGCGAAGCATTGAGTATTTCCTGAACCAATTCCTTGTTCAATTGGTTCTCTAATTTTTTCAGTGTTTTTCTTACCTGGGCTTCCTGTTGGTCTAAAGTCAACCTAAACCCCAATCCGAATTCGGCATTATCCTCGAACAAAGAGTTGGACCATGCCGGACCTCTCCCCTCTTGGTTTTTTGACCATGGTGTAGTTGGTAATGCCCCTCCAAAAATAGAGCTCGCTCCCGTTGCGTTGGCGACCAACATACGGTCACCAAACAATTGTGATATCAACTTTAGGTAGGGCGCTTCCCCGCAACCATCAACTCCCATGGCATATTTAAAAAGTGGCTCCTGTAATTGTTGTTGGCTTATTTTGGTGACATCAATTTTTGTTCTATCAAATTCCGGAATGGTCTCAAAAAATTCCCAGTTTTCTTTTTCCTCTTGGATTTCAGCGCTATCAATTGTAGTAAATAATGCCTTTGCGGCACAAGCATCCACGCAGTTGTTGCAGGATGTGCACTGGTCTGGATTTACCTGTACCGTATAGTTTAACAAATCGAAACCATCCATATCCTCAGCAAATTCAAGTGATTTGAATTGGGTCGGAGCTTGATTCAAATGCTCTTGACCATATGCCTTTATACGTAACGCTCCCTGCGGGCAAGCCATGCTGCATGCGCCGCATTGTGTACATAAATCCGTATTCCAAATGGGAAGTTCTGCAACTTCTTCTCTCTTATTGAAAATGGAAGTATTGCTTTCAAAGGTTCCATCCTCGGGCAATAAACTAACTGGAATCTTATTCCCTTTTTGCGCCATCAGTTGTCCCAATAAAGTTTTGGAAAAAGTATCGTCCATAACTGTTGTTTCTTTGGATGACAGCATAGTAGTATCAACCTTTTGAATGCACCTGTGTATGCAATCCATGTTCGGATGATGTGAAAATGTATCCGTTAGCGACAAATGACAAGCCTGCAATCTTGATATAAAGTATTCATCAATATTTATGAGATTGGGCAACTGATTGGTATTGACCAGATATAGTTTTATTTGTTTTGACTGTACGATGCTTTGCTGTGCATGGGACAGCATTTCCCATAATTCTTTGGAATTAAGCTTAGACTCCACCAAAATTTTCCCGTTCTGTTTTGTGAGCTCCAATACGGAATCCTCTTTTAAAAATGAAACGGATTCGCATACTACAAAATCTGCGTCAGTAATCAGGTAGGGAGCCTTAATATGGGTCGAAGCGGTACGTAAATGGGAAACGCTTCTTGAATTTGATTTCTTGTAATCACATTCAGTATACCCTTGAACATACGTATTTGTATTTGCGCCCAACAGTTTCAAATATTGATTGAAGTTTTTAGCGGTTTCTGTCGTCTTGGTTTCATAAAATAGTGCTTGGTGATACTCCGAATGCATTTGAAAGTTTTCATCACTAACAAGGCTAGTAAAGGTCACATCATCCTGAATCCCAACAGTGAAACCATGTTTAGGTGTTGCCAATTTCAAGTTCTCCACAATGGCCTTTACCATAGATGGAGTAAATTCTTTAGAACTCAATCCATACCGACCTCCAATTATTTTTGGAAGCTTGTCGAAGGTATCCCTAGCTTGAAACAGTGACTGAACTACATCCAAATAAAGTGGCTCTCCGGCCGACCCAGGTTCTTTGGTACGGTCCAAGACTGCAACGCTTCGGCAAGTTGATGGAATGCTCTTAATCAAATGCTCAGTACTAAAGGGGCGAAACAGCCGTACTTTGATCAATCCGATGCGTTCACCCTTTGCATTCAACGTTTTTATGGTCTCCTCAATAGTTTCTGTAGCTGATGCCATGGCGACAATCACTTGCTCTGCATCTGAATGGCCCACGTAATCAAAAAGTTTGTATTGTCGTCCTGTCAATTCGAAAAATTTGTCCATCTCATTCTGAACGATTGATGGACAAGTGTTGTAATACGGATTGGTTGTTTCCCTACTTTGGAAAAATACGTCAGGACCTTGGGAAGTACCTCGAACAACAGGATTGTTTGGGTTAAGAGCTCTATCTCTATGAGCACTTATCAATTTTTTATCGACCATGGTTCTTATCACCTGATCGGGGATGATTTCAATTTTTGCTGATTCGTGTGAAGTTCTGAATCCGTCAAAAAAATGTACAAAGGGAATTCTAGAGGAAAGCGATGCAGTCTGTGAAATCAAGGCCATATCCATGGCTTCTTGCACCGAACAGGATCCCAAAAATGCATATCCCGTGTTCCGGGCGGCCATAATATCGCTGTGGTCCCCAAATACGGACAATGCATGGGTCGCTACCGACCGGGTGGCCACATGGATTACATTTGGAGTCAATTCTCCGGCAATTTTGTACATATTGGGAATCATCAACAAAAGGCCCTGAGAGGCCGTAAAAGTGGTTGCTAATGAACCCGTTTGTAAAGCGCCATGCATGGCTCCGGCTACTCCGACCTCACTCTGCATTTCAAATACTGAAGGAATATTGCCAAAAACATTTTCTAGGTGGTTGGCGCTCCACTCCTCGACCAGCTCGGACATTTCAGAAGCAGGGGTAATCGGATAAATGGCACAAACCTCATTGGTTCTATAAGCCACATGGGCCGTTGCCTGATTCCCATTGAATATATGTTGACGCTGATTTTTCATTTTTAGGAGGTGTGGAAATTGTGGGAGGATGAATAAGCCGCCCGTTTGGGCGGCTTATTTCAGTTTTACTTTTCAAACTCGATAGAAACCGGAGTTGGATTGGTAAGCATGTCAAATACTGGAGAGAATTGTGATAAAGCTCTCAATTGCTCTTCAGAAGCATCAGATTTTACTTTGAATTTAACCTTGATTCCGTTAAATCCTTTTCTTACCTCAGGATCCAATCCAAGGAAACCGTGTAAATCCACACCACCTTCCAAAGAAGCTTCCATTCCCTCGATATCGATTCCATTGGCTGCGGCATGGTACACCATTGCGCCTGTAAGACAAGAACCTAAAGCGTGCAATACAGTTTCAGCAGGGTTAGGTGCCAAGTCTTTTCCTAAAAGTACTTCAACGTGGTCGGCTTCCATAGTGAAAGCATCCTTGCTTCGCTCGGTATGCTCAGCACCAACACCGTAATAGTCCTTGATACTAGTTACACAATGACCTCCATCGATCCAGTTGGTTTTGGCTCTAAACTCGAATTTTGCCAAAGATGGTTCTTCTTGAACGTGATTGATGGTTTCTACCAATTGATCTACGTTTACTCCGTTTTTAATGTTTGCTGTTGTAATCATTTTTTTAGTTTTTAAAGATTAATTTTTTGCATTTGCCATAGTTAATGCAGTTGGCGTGCCAAAAAATATAACTATCTCAAAATCAAATGATTACAATGGTATTTATAATATTTCATACTAACGATATTTCGTTAATTAACGAAATATCGTTAGTATATTTATGAAATCTCGT
The DNA here is from genome assembly GCF_053642935.1 of Flagellimonas sp. 2504JD4-2. NCBI lineage: Bacteria > Pseudomonadati > Bacteroidota > Flavobacteriia > Flavobacteriales > Flavobacteriaceae > Flagellimonas > Flagellimonas sp. 2504JD4-2. The sequence continues at coordinate 286,609 of NZ_JBSIOV010000002.1, forward strand.
GAATTATACCGGGCGTACGATGCCCAGTGCCTTTATTTTGGAAGTCAAGGTGGTTGGTCGTAGTTGCAATAGTGCGGCTGCTCCATTTTCACCAGAAATTTTCCAATTGGTCTGCCGCAATGCCTTGAGAATGTTTTCTTTTTCCAATTGCACCATTTCCTTTGCGGTTAAAGTGCGATTTGATTGGGCGCTTTCGGTTTCTGTTTTCGCGAAACTGCCATGGGGAATTATGTTTTGCCAATTGACTTGACCATTGTTTGAAACAATAATGGCTCGTTCAATTAAATTTTGTAGCTCCCTGACATTGCCCGGCCAATCATATTCGAGGAACAACTTCTTCTGGTCCTCTGTCAAGGGTTCGACATATTTGTTCATCTTTTTGGAAAACTGTTTAACCATTCGGTCGGCTATCAAACAAACATCATCTCCCCTATCCTTCAGGGCCGGAACAACAATCGGAAACACATTCAACCTATAATACAAATCTTCCCTGAACTTTCCTGTTTTCGAAAATTCTAACAGATCCCTGTGGGTTGCAGCTATTATCCGTACATCCACTTTGATGGTTTCCGAACTTCCGACAGGGTCAAATTCCCCTTCTTGGATTACACGTAGCAGTTTGGGTTGCAAGTCTATGGGCAGTTCTCCAATTTCATCCAAAAAGATGGTTCCTTTATCCGCCAATAAAAACCGTCCTTTTCTGCTTGTGGTGGCACCTGTAAAGGCTCCTTTTTCATGGCCGAACAATTCACTTTCAATCAAATTTGCGGGTATAGCTCCACAATTGATCCGTATCAATGGTTTTTCCGCCCTATCACTTGCATTATGAATCGCCCTGGCCACAAGTTCTTTTCCTGTTCCGGTTTCTCCCTGAATCAGAACTGTTGCTTCCGTGGCCGCTACCTGCTCCACCAAATCGAGTACATCGGCCATGGTACGGTCTTGGGCTATAATCCCATAATCGTTGGTCAGTTGTTTTATTTCTTCCTGTAGATATTTAGCTTGATTTGTTAGCGAACTAATTTTCCGTTCCGCTAATACCCTATCATCAATATTTCTAAGAATCAAGGTGTAAAAGGTATCTCCTTCAACCCCATAGGTGCTTATGGTTCCTTCGTTCAAAGTTTCAGTTTCATTGGAACCGATTACTTTCACTTCTGATGGCAGATAGGTGTTCATACCCTTCTTTTCCCCACTTAAATGGGCTTCGACCAGAGACTCCAGCATGTCGGCACTGTCCTCATCCAAAAAGAAAAGCACATTGCGCTTGATGACGTCCTCATTCTCCAAAATGACATTGGCAGATGCATTTGCCAAAACAATTTTAAAGCTGCTATCAAACATTATGATGGCGTCCATAGCGCCATCAATCAAACCCAACATTTTTGAATTTGACAGTTCGATTTCCTTCTTTGAAGCGGCCAAACTTTCTTGAATAATGTCCAGTTCTCGATGTCTTTTGATTAAAACCGACAGCACACCTTTTGTAAAACCCATGTCGGTGGAGACGAGATCTACGAAGTTTTTTGGTTGAATTTTGAGCAATGAGGTGTCCTCCAATGCTGTGACGGAAGCTGATCGGGGCTCTTCATCAATAAGTGCATATTCCCCGAAACAATCTGTTGGCAGCAACGTACTGTATAAATGGCTCTGATCATGAACTTTAACCTTCCCTTCCAAAATAACATACATCCCATCTCCCACGGCACCTTTTTCGATAATGCAGTCATTTTTTTCAAAACTTTCTGTTTCCGCATCCTTGCATAATTGCAGCAAAGACGCTTTGTCGACTTCAGAAAAAAATGGGACCCTTTTCAGAAAATCCACGAGATGATTTAGTTCGGTTGTGGTCATTGCTCCCTTTTGGTGGTTCAGCAGAAAATAAATATAAAGATTTGGAAATTAATCACGTAAAGTTTCGAAAGAGCTTAGCTTAAGAATTTCCCATCGCTTTTCAATTTTTATTATAAATATTATTGATGGTTTTTTATATTTTTATTTCTCAAACCTATACTAAATGACAATTACGCAGTTGCAGTATGTACTTGCAGTGGCCGAATACAAAAACTTTACCCTGGCCGCGGAAAAAAGCTTTGTTACCCAACCTACTTTGAGTATGCAGGTACAAAAACTTGAGGACGAGCTGGATGTTTTGATATTTGACCGCAGTAAAAAACCCATTTCCATTACTGAAGTGGGGAAAAAAATTGTGGCCCAAGCAAAAAATATTGTAGCGGAAGCAGAGCGCATTAAGGATATTGTTGACCAAGACAAGGGGTTCATCGGGGGTGATTATACCATCGGAATAATTCCAACGGTGATGCCAACTTTGTTGCCCATGTTTTTGGGAACTTTTATTAAAAAATATCCGAAGGTAAACCTGATTATCAAGGAACAGCCAACGGATGCGTTGATACGAAACATTTTAGATGGGCACCTGGATGCCGGAATTGCGGCCACTCCCTTGGAGATTGAATTCATCAAGGAGCGTCCATTGTATTACGAGCCCTTTGTTGGTTATGTCCCCGAAAACCATAGGTTATCTCCAAAAGATCAGTTGATTACCGAGGACCTTGAGGTCAGTGATATTCTTTTACTGCAAGATGGGCATTGTTTTAGGGATGGTGTCATCAATCTATGCCAGTCACCAAGAAATTTGGGGCAAGAGCATTTTAAGATTGAAAGTGGAAGTTTTGAGACTTTAGTAAGCTTATCAGATGAAGGTATGGGCATGACCCTGCTACCCTATCTGAATACCCTTGAACTGGATCAAAAGAAAAGGCAGCACTTAAAACAATTTAAAAAGCCCTCTCCTGCGCGGGAGATAAGTCTTATTTATCATAAGAGCGAACTTAAAATACAGATTACAGAAGCGTTGAAGGAAGTAATCTCCAGCATTGTAAGGGGTGCCATCGCCTTTCAGGATGTGGAAATTATAAGTCCCCTTGGAAAAAACTAACTGAACTTAAAAGAAAAAAGCCGCTAAAAGCGGCTCTTGTTAATTTTTAATTAGTAACATGGTGGGTTGTAATTCTGGTTTGTCCAATATAAATTGTTGTAACCAGATCTTGAGTTCTTCGATTTCATTTGGTAATAACCTTGAAACGGCTTTCTTCAATTCTTTAGCGAAGAGTTTTGCATCAAAACTAACTTTTTGAAGTACAGTTTTGGTGTAATCTAACATTGCTCTGGGCATAGAAATTTGATTATTTTGAATTAAAGGTTGTACGCCTAAATTACGAAAAACCGACCTTTATTACACTTAAATGAGGTTAAAAATTAAATAATTTCGTGTTAAATTCGATAAACCACAAAATGTACCTAGCCTACAATCAAGAAGTTAAGAGTCTGGCCCCCATAGTATTAGCAGGATTTTTCCTTCTTTTTGGCTGTTCTTCATCCCGCTTGGCAAAATTTGACAATCGGCTTACTGAAAATAGGCTTCAGAATTCTTTTCATGGATTGGTAGTCATGGATGCCCAGACAAAAAAGGTTTTGTACGATACCCATGGCGACAAATATTTCACTCCAGCCAGCAACACCAAAATTGTCACTCTCTACACAGGTCTAAAAATGCTTCCCGAGCATTTTCCAACGTTGAAATATCTCGAAAAAAATGATTCCATTTTTGTTGTTCCCACCGGAGATCCCTCGTGGTTACATCCATATCTGCAGGATAGTACCGGTATTCAGTTTTTAAATGGGAAAAAGAACATTGCCCTATACCTTGCCAATACAGAAGACGAGAGATTTGGGCCTGGATGGGCATGGGAGGACTATCCGTATTATTTTTCGGCCGAGAGGAGCTCCCTCCCGATTTATGGGAATGTAGTATCCATATCCAATATTGATGGTTTGGAAGCGTCTCCCCTTTTCTTTATGGATAGCCTTCAGCTAAGGCATTCAGGTACCGGCAGGGATGAATTCAATAATCAATTTTATTTGAATCCTGAACGACAAGACACAATTCACACACCTTTTATTGTCAAAGATGATGTGATAAAAAATCTTTTGGAATCCGTTTTGAAGAAAGAGGTTACCATACTGGACAGTTTACCCAATGAGCCCAAAGAAGTTCTTTATGGTATCAAATCCGATTCCATTTATAAAAGAATGATGCACGTAAGCGATAACTTTTTGGCAGAACAAATTATGATGACGGCTTCGTCTACGCTTTCTGATACGCTTGGCATTCGAAGGGCTATGGAGCATATGTTGGAGAACGAACTTGCCAATTTGGAACATCCACCTCGTTGGGTCGATGGTTCCGGTTTGTCCAGATATAACCTATTCACGCCTAAATCTTTTGTCCAAATCTTGGATAAACTATATCAAGAAGTAGATCACGAACGTTTATTCACACTATTTCCCAATTGGGATGCCACGGGAACCATTTCAAAATGGGAGGACCCCACTATGGAACCCTTCATTTTTGCCAAATCAGGTTCCTTCGGAAATAATTACAATCTCAGCGGGTATTTAAAAACGAAATCTGGAAAACTATTGATTTTCAGTTTTATGAACAATCATTTTAGAATTCCCAGTAGTGAAGTCCGGTCACAGATGTACGTGCTTCTTAAATCGCTTCACGAGAAGCATTGATCTTTTCCTCATCCGCCAAATCGCCAAACTTGTTCAGAATGGTTTGCAGTTTTGGTGAAATATAGGTTTCACAGAAGGGCTTTTCGGGATTTGCGTAGTAGTAATTGTGAAACTGCTCTTCGGATGGTTTAAATTGATTGAAGTAATGTACACTGGTAATCAGTTCCTGATCAAAATCGGAATTCAATAACTTCAAAATATTGGATGCTCTATCAAAATCCTCCTCTGAGAAAACATAGACAGCAGATCGATATTTGTTTCGAAATGAATGCGCAGAAGTGCTTTTATGGGTATGTAGGTGAACCGTTATCAAATCCTTCATTGAGATCAGCGCACTGTCATAGCTTACCACAACAGCCTCGGAAAAAGCATTTTCATCCTCTTTGGGAGAAACAAACCCCTGTTCGACCTTTACTACTCCCTTGAGCGATAAAAAAACAGCTTCGGTACACCAATGACATCCGCCTCCCAAGGCAACTTTCGAGATATTCATAGGTGATTGGTCGTTAAAACCTTAATCGAATAACGCATTGATTTGTGCCCACTGCAATAACATGATGGTTTTAGCGTCCCGTATCTCCCCCGTGGACATCATTTTCAAAGCTTTGGAAAACGGCATCTCCATAACCTCTATGTTTTCGGTCTCTTCTGCAGAACCACCTCCGTCACTCACTCGCATGTCTTCCTCATAATGACCAATAAAAAAGTGAAGAATCTCGGTAACCGAGCCGGGCGACATATACGATTCAAACACCTTTTCAACCTTATCAATTTTATATCCTGTCTCCTCTTCCACTTCCATTTTTATGGTCTGTTCGGCATTTCCCTTTTCCAAGATTCCTGCACAGGCTTCAATCATCATCCCATCTTCATTTCCGTTCAGATAGGTGGGCATTCGAAATTGTCTTGTAAGCACCACATTTCCTTTGGACTTGTTATACAGCAAAATCACGGCTCCATTCCCACGGTCATAGGCTTCACGCACTTGTTCCTCCCATTCCCCATCTTCACGTTGATACTCAAAGATTACCTTGTTCAGGGAGTACCAATTGTCCGATAAAAGTTCTTTTTTAATGTTTCTGACGTTGCCGTATTTCATTGATTAGAGCGTTTAGGATTTCGGAAAAAGCGCATACTACTGACCACTGCTTACTGCTTACTGATTGCTGATTACTGATTACTGACCACTGATTACTGACCACTGATTACTGATTACTGACCACTGACCACTGACCCCTGATAACATACCTACACCGATGACGCATTGTTCAAATATTGTCGAAAAGGAAGCATTTCCAAATAAACTAGTTTAATTTTTTCCTTAAAATCAGATTGAAAGACTTCCTTTCTGTCAAATTGGCATTCCACTCCAAAAGTCTTGTTTCGCAATAGATCTATATGTGGATGATTGTTGGTAAATCCTTTGGGAGCATTGGTCAATTTTTCATCTTCATAAAGTCCTCCAAAGCGTTTTTTGAAGGATGGCTTGTTCAAAATCTCGTGAAGTTCTTCCCCATTATAATCAATTCCTTCTCGAATACTTCGCAAAATTTTGGGTTCGGGCCGCCAAAATCCACCCGCCAACAGACACTGTTTCAGGCCTATTTCAATGTAAAAATCGGCCGATTTAGGTGCTTTATCCAAACCCGCGCCAAAATGGTCCTTGTAAATCGGTTTATGTGGATGGAACATTAGGTTATTATTGATTCTGTTGATGCCGTTCTTCCCCGGAGTGGGATAGTAATCCTCATGCAGCTCCGACATGGTCAAATCCAAATCATCCAACCAAAGGATAAAATCGTTGCGAAGCGACCTATGCCACTTTCGGTTGGCATCCATCCATTCCTTGTTATTGTTTTGTTGAAGTTGGGTAAGAAATTCAAAAAGTTCTTGGAAATTCATGGGTCGAAAGTAAGAAATACAATGTATTAATCCTTTATTCCTTACTTAAAAGCATCTTCGTTTTTTTACTTTCGACTTTCTATGAGGTATTTGGAACTTTAAAATTTGTTGTCACCCATGACAATGTCGCCCAGACCCCCAAGAATGCTACCTTCTCCTTTATCTTTACCACCTCTTGGAACAGCGGCCAGTACCCTTCCTGCCAATCGACTGAATGGCAATGATTGTACATAAACAGTACCGGGTCCTCGAAGCGTGGCAAAAAAGAGTCCTTCACCTCCAAAGACGGTGTTCTTAATTCCTCCTACGAATTCAATATCGTAATCCACGGTCTGGGAAAAACCAACTATACAACCGGTATCCACTTTTAAAACTTCGCCCGGTGCCAATTCCTTTTTGGCCATGGTTCCTCCGGCATGCACAAAGGCCATTCCGTCCCCTTCAAGTTTTTGCATGATAAAGCCCTCGCCACCGAACAATCCACGTCCAAGACGTTTAGAGAATTCAATTCCGACAGAAACACCCTTAGCTGCGCATAAAAAAGCATCTTTTTGACAAATAAACTTTCCTCCTTTTTCAGAGAGGTCAATGGGTAAAATTTTACCTGGGTATGGTGAAGCAAAGCTTACCTGTTTTTTTCCTTGCCCGACATTCAGAAATGCGGTCATAAACAAACTCTCACCTGTCAAAAGGCGTTTACCCGCAGAGAACAATTTACCCAACACCCCGGAATCTTGATTGGACCCATCGCCAAAAATGGTGTCCATTTTAATATCGGTATCCATCATCATAAAGCTGCCGGCTTCCGCTACGACGGCCTCCTGAGGGTCGAGTTCTATCTCTACATATTGCATTTCCTCCCCGTAAATTGTGTAGTCTATTTCGTGTGCGTTCATTTTCTAATTGTTGATTATAGATTATGCGTTGATTGGTTACAATTTCAAATTGTACTCAGTTGTTAGTTGATGGTTTCAGTTTTTTGTTACAAAACTTTAAAATGGATTAGATTTATAAGATTTTTCTTTCAAATATGCTTAAGTTTATTCCTGTAAATCTATTCCCATCTTTATCCTCAAATATTATGAAAAACTTAATTCTTTTCAGCATTTTCTTTTTATCCGTATTAAGCATAAAAGCCCAATGGACCGATAATGGAACAAATCTAACCACCACCGATAATGTGGGGATAGGCACCACCAATCCAGCACTCAATCTGGAAATTAATAAAAGCTTTGATGGTACAACAGGTGCATTTATTTTGAATCAAAGCCAAACAGCGAACTCAAGGACCATATTGTTAATGGGTGAAACTGCATCCGGAGGAAACTATGGATATCTTGCGCATTTTAACCCTAATTACGTCTCCAATTGGGGCTCATATACCTTAGCAAATTCCACAGCACTATTTGGTAATGATACCAATGGATTAAACCTTATTGCTGGAAACTCTAACGGTAAAATAGTCTTTGGTACTAGCACAACCGAAAAGATGAGGTTAAACTCCGTTGGGAACTTAGGCATTGGCACCACAAACCCAACTCATCTTTTAACCCTGAATGGAGGCGCAAGCTCAGATGGAGCAAGGGCCCTAGTTTTTGAAAGAGAGGTAAGCGGTGGAGCATATAACGATATCAAGGCTTCTTTAGGTATTAGTGGGCATACAACCCAAGGAGGATTACGATTTACGTTAAGTTCTGACAATGGAGGCAATTGGAACAATGATGTCCTCTTTTTACAAGCAGGAGGCAATGTTGGCATTGGCACCAGCGATCCTGAAGAACAATTGGATGTAAATGGAAAAATCCAAGTGGATCACTTAATACGAGTAAATGCCGCTTCTACTACTGAAGGTGGAGAAATTGGCCTGGACGGACCGTCGGGGTACAACGATTGGCGCATTGATAATCGCGTTGGCCATTTCCGATTGCATCATTCAGGCACTGTACACCTTCAACTAAACAATAATGGTAACCTTGGTATTGGAACAACCTCCACCGGCTCACATAAACTTGCAGTTGAGGGCTCCATCGGGGCAAGAGAAGTCAAAGTAGAAGCAAGTGGTTGGTCAGATTTTGTTTTCGAAAAAGACTATGACCTTCCGACATTGGAGGAAGTGGAAAATCATATTAAAACAAATGGACATCTGAAAGACATTCCAAGTGCTAAAGAGGTCGAAGAAAATGGAGTTTTACTGGGAGAAATGAATGCGAAATTACTTCAAAAAATTGAAGAGTTAATGTTGTATACGATTGAACAGCAGAAAGAGATCAAAGAGTTAAGATCTCGGCTTGAAAAATTAGAAACCAAATAATCTCAATCCCAAACTTGTCTTTAAAAATTATACATATATGAAAACAACAATTCTATTTCTCTCAATTCTTTTGACATTATCAACCGTACAGGCTCAATGGACAGATAATGGAACCAATTTAACTACCACCGATAATGTTGGAGTAGGAACGACTACTCCATCCGGAAAATTGGAAATTTTAAAAGATGCCAACCTATCAAGTTCAATAACATTACCCAATAGTGGTTTGGTCTTGCGAGCTGATAACGATGGTAACGACGCTAGTCTTAGGTTTGGAGTAGACAATACCAATTTAAAGGCTCTTATTCAAACACAGCAAACAACAACAGCTGCTAAATTTGACTTGCTCCTTAATCCTTTTGGAGGAAATATTGGAATTGGAACCATAAGTCCACAGTCCAAACTACAAATAAAACAAGATGGCCCTTCAGGTCTCAGATTTGTTAGAGATAGCCACGATGAATATGAATTACTTGTAGCGGGCACTAAGGGTCTGTTTGTTAAAAACCGTACTGATGGAGTTGATGAAATGGTATTCGATGGCACAGGGAATGTTGGCATTGGCACTTCAGATCCTGTGAACAGACTTCATGTTAAAGGCAATACTTTAGGAGCAGTAGCAGGGGATCAGTCTATGATTACCACTATTGAAGGAAGCGTGGATGGAAACAATTCAAAATTTCAAATCCTAAACAAGCGTAACAGCAATGGTACAAATTGGAATAACACCTCTTTAAGATTACAAAGAACAGTGGATTCAACTCCCCAAGCTTTCATAGATTTTGGAATTGAAAATGAAAATTCAAACTATGGGCTAGCTTTTGGGACCCGCAATGGATTTGGCGGCACCCAACAAACTAGAATGGTGATAGAGGAAAATGGGTATGTTGGCATAGGGACCACCAGCCCGGATGCCAGATTGGCCGTAAATGGAAATATCCATACCAAGGAGGTCAAAGTAGATTTAGTAGGTTGGCCCGATTACGTATTCGAAAAAGACTACCGACTTCCAACATTGGAGGAGGTGGAAAAACATATCAATATAAATGGGCATCTAAAAGACATTCCAACTGCTAAAGAGGTCGAAGAGAATGGGGTTTTCCTTGGAGAAATGGACTCCAAACTCCTCCAAAAAATTGAGGAACTCACCCTATATACGATTCAGCAGCAAAAAGAAATTCAGCAACTCAAACAGGAAAATTCGAAGCTACAATCCTTATCCGAGAGATTGGAACAGGTTGAGAGCCTTCTTGGTCAAAAAGAATAATTGGGTCTAATTCTGAGTATAAACCATAAAAAAAAAGCAACCAAAATTGGTTGCTTTTTTAAATCATGCTGATAGCGCCCTATAGCAATTGCTATTAGGAGTTATCCTCCACAGCAGCGTCAGGTGCGTTTTTCTTTACAGATGCTATCCCATTTTCCATTGCGGAAGTAGAAGTATACATCTCACTTTTTCCAATAACCTGGCCGTTGGAAGCTTTTAGGTTAAAGTATGGACTACCATCTTTAGCAGTTTTGCGATCAAAACGATCATCGTTCTGTGAATTGGTTCTCACTGATTCGATGCCATTCTCGCAAGCAGATTTGCTATTGTACTGTTCGCTAGTTAGTATCACCTGACCATTTCCGGCTTTAAGATTAAACATTGTTTTGCCCGAACTGGTGGTTTTAACTTCAAATTTTCCCATGTGTGTTTAGTTTTCTATTAATTACTGTTAATGGTGAAATTACTAAAAAATAGTAATTCCCCTAAGATATGAAGTTTAAACGTTATGTCATATAGTTCGGTGTAAATTGAAATTAGAAAACTTTCTTTTTAAAGATAACTGGGTTTTCAATAGCAATTGCGCTGGTCGCTATTCACCAATGCAAATGAGATGTTTTAAGGTTCTATGATACAATTTGCCGTTCGCAAAGGAGGGTGTGTTCACCGACCATGTTTTTCCTTTTGGACCAAGATCATTTAGACTTATAAATGCACTTTCATCAAATGATTCGGTTTTTGCATCTATACAATACACAACACCAAGCATAGTGGTAAAAAAAAGTTTCCCGTTCACAACGATAGGATTTCCGTTAAAATTCCAATGCCAACCATCCCTTCGGGATCTTTTATCATTGGACACATCCAGTCCTCTAATATTGATGGTTTCAGTGGTCAACTCTTTATTCCATATATAAGTCCTTGTTTCATCAGAATAATTAACATGAACAGGTACTTCCAGATATTCAGCTTTTCCTGTTTGTAGATTTACCTTGCCCACAGAATAGTCTGGACCGATATCTTTTCTATAATGTCCTTCTTTAAAACAAAGGAAAAAGAGGTTATCATCGACTATAATATTTGTGTACCACGAGGGAAATACATTCAACCCCAAATCCTTTTGAATGTCCACACTTTTTTTCACAATATATTTTCCAGCCTTTTCATCATACGTACGGATATCAACGTTGTCGGTCAACGAAACCTTCTTTTGCAGCTGACCTGTCTTTGAATCCAGAATATGGACAACACATTCCTTTTCGGTATACCACACGGCATAGTCCTTGTCCCAAGTGGCATTATATAAGGCCAATCCTTCTTCAGTTTCATATTGCCACAACCTTTTTCCAGTTTCCGCATCAATCAAGGAATATCCCTTTGGTTTTTCAGGAACATCATGATGCCCCCCTCTTCCGATCATGATGGCAGGCTTTCCATCTTCAGTTTCGGAAAGAAAAGGCGTGTTGTAATGTGTAAGTCCATCTTCAGAAATCCATATTTCCTTGCCAGTGCCTTTGTCAATGCCATATAAATAGTTCCACCCATAGGTTCGATCACCATCTTTTTTCCAATAGGTCTCCATATTAATAATTAGGTCGCCTACAATAAAAGGTTCGAACTGTTTGTTGAAGGGAAAATGGACGCCATCCAACTCTTCAACAGGATTCCAGGTTCTTTCCCAGATCAAGTTTCCCTGAAAATCAAAGCAACTCAAATTCCCGCTTGCATTGTAAAACCAAACATGCTTGCCATCGGTAACAGGTCCTGGGGTTGAAGAATCACTGAAACCGTACATATATTCGCTATCCACACTTCCCTTAAGCTCCTTTTTCCAAATAATTTTGCCATCCTTGGCATCAATGCATAACCCATGAACGTCAGCTCCTTTAATACCTTTTCCTTCTTCTATTCGGTGTATAGGTTTCATTACGGTTAGGAAAATAGTATCGTCCCATATCGTGATACCACTTTGTCCGCCTTCTGGCAACTCCGCTTTCCACAACACATTTTTACCTGTGGTTACGCTCCACTCGGTTGGAACTTTATCCTCCGTGGTCAAAGTCCAATCCCCATTAGGTCCGGCTGGTTGGGGCCAATTATTGTTCTTTTGTGCACTAATGGTCAAATAAAAAACTAGTGAAAGTATTAGTGGGAGTGTTTTCGTTTTGTTACTAATCATTTTTTGGTGTAGGTTGATTTAACAAAATGCAATAAAGGAGATTGGTTGGAAAGAAACCAATACTAAATTGACCTATAGAAACATTATTTCTACTTAATTCTGATGGTCCACTCGAAGTTAAAGGTCGAAACGACCACACCATCTTGGTTGACCCCTGTGGATTTCATCCAAAAAGTTTGTCCCTCCCCTGTTTCAATAGTTTTTTGAATAGCGTCGCTGATCAAATGGCCATCCTCACAGGTAAAGGTTATTCTGCCCGTAGCTTTTTTGGTAAAAGTGGCATTGTTATTTGCAACCAACATGGATATTCGCTTACCACTTTTTTTGATTTGCGTAATGACCATTGCTCCAGTACTCAGCTCCGCCGCCATGCCTTGCACTGCCCAAAACATAGAATTAAAAGGGTTTTGATTAAACCATTTATGTTTTACAGAAGTTATCGCTTTTTGGTCATCGATGTACTTCAGCCGTACGCCGCACCACCAAGCAGATGGTAATTTAAAAAACGTGAACTTATTGAATTTACTGGGATTTAGAGCCATTGTAATTATTTATCATTGCTAAAAGTAACCAAAATAATGACATTTTCAATATGTTAAATATATGTTAATATTTAGTACTTTGTTTTGCATAGTACCATCTTTTAGATATATATTTGCATCGTAAGCTAATAGGTAAACCCTGTTTGTAGTTAAAAATCATCAATTAAAAATGGCAACAACAATAACCAAACACGAAAGAAATTTGTCCGCGATCATACACGCATCGACCTTTTCAAAGTACTTTATTCCTTTTGGGAATTTTATACTTCCGTTGATTTTGTGGACCGCAAATAAAAAAGAGTATCAATTTGTGGATTATAATGGCAAACAGGCGCTTAATTTTCAAATTAGCCTGTTGTTATACTCTATTCTAGTTGGAATTATCAGTGTGCCGTTCTTTGTTGGTTTCCTGCCAGATTTATTCGACTGGGGTGTTTTTGACTTCCATAGATTAAGTGACCTGAACAACTTGAACATTCACATTAGCAGTGACGATTTTAGGTTTGGACGTTTTTTCTGGCCAGTCGGAATTTCGGGATTGCTTCAGTTTGCCTTGGTGGTCATCAACATTGTATATACCATTTTGGCCACTATAAAAACCAATGAAGGAGAAACTTTTAAATATCCGATCACAATAAAATTCATCAAATAAAAAACGATAGGAGTTTAATCATCAATCAAAAAACGAAAACATGTACTGAGTGTAGACGAAGTATCATCAATCAACAATCAATCAATCAAAAAACCGTTTCCACTCCCCTGCTCATCACAGGGGAGCTAAGGGAAACAAAAAACGAACAGTTAATTAAATAGAACCATGCAGTTATGAACATAGAAAACACAAAAGCACAAATGCGCAAAGGGGTTCTGGAGTATTGTATTCTTTCCATTTTAAATGATAAGGATAAATACGCATCAGAGATTCTTGGAGCCCTAAAAGACGCTAAGATGCTGGTGGTGGAAGGTACCATATATCCTCTGCTCACAAGGCTAAAGAATGCTGGACTGCTCAATTATCGTTGGGAAGAATCCACATCAGGGCCGCCTCGAAAATATTACGCACTTACCGAAACAGGACGCCTGTTCTTAAACGAACTCAACGGTACCTGGGATGAACTTAGAAATGCAGTCAATCTGGTAACCAACACAAAATAAATCAAGAAATGAACAAGACAGTAAATATAAATTTAGCAAACACGCTCTTCCATATAGACGATACTGCTTTTAACAAGCTCAAACGTTATTTGGAATCCTTAAAAAGATCCTTTGCCGGTACTCCGGGCAGTGATGAAATCATTGCTGACATCGAGGCAAGAATCGCGGAACTCTTCTTGGAAAAAATGGAGAACGAGCGACAAGTCATTACCGAAAAGGAAGTGGATTCGGTTATTAATGTGATGGGACAACCAGAAGATTACATGGTTGACGAGGATATTTTTGAAGACGAGCCCAGAAAGACTCAAAAACGCACAGAACGTAAATCCAAAAAGCTGTACCGCGATATGGATCAAAAGTATATCGGTGGGGTATGTTCAGGTCTGGAGCACTATCTAGGACTGGATGCCCTTTGGATTCGATTGATCTTTATCCTATTGGCCGTATTTACCGGTTTTGGACTTATCGCCTATATCCTATTATGGATTTTGGTCCCTGAAGCAGCGACCACCTCCCAAAAACTGGATATGTCGGGAGAGCCCATCAACATCAGCAATATAGAACGCAAAGTAAAAGAGGGGTTTGATGATGTTGCAGACAGTATAAAAAATGTTGACTACGAAAAAGTGGGCAACAAGGTAAAAAGCAGCTCCAAGACCTTTTTTGACACCATTGGTGAAATCATCATGTTCCTGTTTAAAATATTCGGGAAGTTTATCGGAATACTATTGATCATTATTGGTGCCTCTACCCTTATAGGGTTATTTGTGGCCATGTTCACAGTCGGTATGTTCGATGCCGTACATTTTCCCGGTGTGGATTTCTATGAAATCGTAAACACAACAGGAGCTCCTGTATGGTTGGTGTCGATACTCTTGTTCTTTGCCTTTGGCATTCCGTTCTTCTTCTTATTGTACCTCGGTCTCAAGATTTTGGTGAACAACTTGAAATCCATCGGCAACATTGCAAAGTTCTCACTCCTTGGTCTATGGCTCATTTCTATAGGAACCTTGTTCACTTTGGGTGTAAGACAAGCAGCTGAGTTTGCCAATGTAGGCAGTGTAAATATCAAAGATCAAATGTTGATGGTCGAAGGGTCGGATACCCTGACCATTAAAATGAAGGATTCAGATTTTGATTATGGTATGGAAGACATCCACTTTGGAAGAATGACATTTACCTATGACGATAACGACAATCGACTATTGATTTCTGACGACGTCGATATCAAGGTAAGAAAATCGGATGACGCCTATGTTAAGCTCAACATCCGGAAAGATTCCCACGGCAGCAGTACATTGGCGGCAAGGGAAAGAGCAAAGCAAATAAATTACAACTATGAACTTGCGGAGAATGAGGTGGTTCTTGATGAATACCTGACCACCTCTCCTTCCAATAAGGCACGAAATCAAGAAGTGACAACAACCATCTACATTCCTGAAGGCAAAGTGGTTTCTTTTGAGGAATCGACAAGGGGGCATATTGGTAGAGGAATACGAAACGACCGCGACCTGTACAGAAGTGGTATCGTTGCATACACCTGGATCATGGGCGAAGATGGTGAACTTAAATGCCAAGACTGCCCAGAAGAAATCGAAGATGAGGACGAAGAACGCGAAAGAGTGATCATTGATAAAAATGGTATCAATATCGACGTAGAAGATGGGGCGGATAGTTTTAAAATGAAGCTTGATGAGAACGGACTTGAAATAAAAGCGGAGGAAAAAGACAACTGAGAACCCGATTTCTACAGTTCGGAAACCTTTAATAGATAAAAAACAATTTAAACACGAATTTTAATCAATCATTAAAACAACAATCATGACAACACTAGCAAGAATAGCAATCGCATTTATTTTGGCCGTATTCGCCTCGTCCTGTATCATGGATGTCAATTTTGGCAACGGTAAAAAAGGAAATGGCGAGGTAGTAGAGGAAAGCCGAAAGGTTACCGAAGATTTCACTGTAGTATCTGCCTCTGAAGGACTTGATGTTTTTGTAACCCAAGATTCAGATTTCAAAATTTCCGTAGAGGCGGACGAAAACATCATCGACCTCATCGGGACAGATATCAAAGATGGAAAATTACGTATCCATGCCATAGAGAACATTGGAAGAGCTACCAAAAAAGTATATGTAACACTTCCTGAGGTTACCGCACTTAGAAGCTCCAGTGGGGCCGACCTAATCGCACAGAATGTAATTGAAACCGAAAAAATCGAACTCGACGCGAGCAGTGGTTCAGATCTACGGATAGAATTGGTAGCCTCTGAAGTATCTGCTGATGCAAGCAGCGGGGCCGGAATCAAGATTTCTGGAAAAGCGGATGCACTTTATGCGGATGCAAGCAGCGGGGCCGATATCAGAGCTCGTGAGCTATTTACCAAAACGTGTAATGCCGACGCCAGTAGTGGTGCTGATATATCCGTAAACGTATCCGAATCGTTGGTAGCTGATGCAAGTAGCGGAGCCGATATTCGGTATTCAGGAGAGGCCAGTGTTAAAACGAAAAAGTCTGTTTCTGGAAGCGTTCATAAATACTAGACTAAATAATCACTATATCCCTTTGGGAAAAACAAAAGACCTGGTTATCTCCAGGTCTTTTTTGTTTGTGCCCATAGCTCTTACTTGAAGCTCGATCAAAGTCGTTGTTTGCTAACCACTTAACAAAAAAAATTGTATCTTATTAGTGGAAAGGAAACTATAACTCTAAACACATACTGCCATGAAAAAAATATTTGGATTGGCCTTGTTGATGCTGATTTTGATTTCTGCTACAAAATTAGCTTCTCCAATGCCTGAATCGATGCACTCTATCGAGGGAACTTGGGAACTTCAAAGTTTCTATAACTATGATGATGGTGTTAACATTTCGGATACAGTCCCGACCGCGGATGGTTATCGACAGGTAAAAATGTACTATAACGGAAAGATTATGTGGAGTAGACACGCTCCTAAAGATTCTTTGGATTGGTTCGGCTATGGAACGTACAGAATCACGGCCGATTCGCTTATTGAAACTTTGGAATACGGCTCTGCGACCATGATGTCCGCTTTGGACACCTTGAGAGTGTTCAAATTTGAGTTGGAAATGACCGATGAAACATACAGTCAAATTAGCTTTGATGAAGAAGGCAATCGCACCTTTTCCGAAAATTACAAACGCATCGATTGAAACAGCATACCATAACAAAAAAGGCACCTTATATAGGTGCCTTTTTTTATTTTATATTTTGGAAAATCGCTAGGAAACCACAGTTTCTGCGCTCTCTACCGATGCCAAATAGCGTTCTGCATCCAATGCGGCCATACAGCCTGTTCCTGCTGCGGTAACGGCTTGGCGATACTCCTTATCCTGAACATCACCGCTCGCAAAAACCCCAGGTTTATTGGTCTTAGTGGATTTTCCCTCGGTAATGATATACCCAGTGTCATCCATATCCAATTGACCCTTGAAAATATCGGTATTGGGTTTATGCCCGATTGCGATAAAAAGTCCTGTAATGGCAATCTCTTCCTTTTCTCCCGTTTGATTGTTTACCATACGCAAACCTTCCACAACCTGGTCGCCAAGAACTTCATCCACTTCGGTATTATAGCGTATTTCAATATTATCCAAGCTATTTACCCGATGTTGCATGGCTTTTGAGGCCCTCATATAGTCTTTTCGCACCAACATGGTCACTTTTGTGCAAATATTTGCCAAATACGAAGCTTCCTCTGCCGCAGTGTCCCCTGCCCCAACTATAGCCACATCTTGACCTTTATAGAAGAAACCATCACAGACGGCACATGCTGAAACTCCACCCCCTCTTAAACGCTGCTCGCTTGGGATGTTCAAGTACTTTGCTGTAGCTCCTGTAGATATGATAACGGTCTCAGCTTCAATTTGCTTGCTGTCATCGACTGTAATCTTATGAATACCACCGACCTCATCGCTAAAATCGACAGCTGTTACCATACCGATGCGCACTTCTGTTCCAAATCGTTCCGCTTGCTGTTGCAACTGCACCATCATGGTTGGACCATCAATACCTTCAGGGTATCCCGGAAAGTTGTCCACTTCTGTGGTAGTGGTCAACTGTCCTCCTGGTTCCATGCCTGTATACATAACGGGTTTCAAATCGGCCCTAGAAGCATAAATTGCCGCTGTATAACCTGCTGGGCCAGACCCTATAATCAATGTTTTTATTCTTTCTATCTCTTCTGACATAATAAAAATCTACGAGTGTGTTTTAGTTTTACAAAAGTAGGTTTTTTGCACAGAAACTTACACTTGGGTTATTATGACTTACCAACACTTCAAATTAGAAAAGAGCCACAGGGCAAATGGCTCTTTTGATAATTTATAATAGGTTAATGATGGTGCGTCTTAAAAACCGCTACAACCAAGAGGCTCAACCTCAAAACCCCTTGGCGCAACGGAAACCTCATTGAATAAGATTTACACGGATTGAACACTAAAAAGTAAAGATCCTATCTTATTTTTTTGGAGGTTATTTCATGCTCTAAAAGATCTATCTAGAATTATTTGGTAAACTTACTATCGAAATAGAGTTTGGAGATAAGCCGATTAATCAATGCGGTGTCCCCATCGATGAATGGCCCGTTTGGATTTACGGTAATACTTCATGTTGCTTGGAGTAAGCGGGCAAAGTAGAAGATGAAAGCAATACTATACTGACAATGGACGTAATCAAAATTCTTCTGGGATGATCGGCCTTGGACAATTTCTATCAATAGCTAACTTCCCATAATCTTATACATTCCAGGGCTACCGTCACGCCTTTTAGTATACCCAAAAGAGGTATAGAATGTTTCCACGCCCTCTGCGGCCATGAGACCAATGAAGCCATAATCCTGTATAGTTGCGGAAAGAAAGGATTCTATGGCTTCCATAATGAGTTTCCCCACACCTTGTCCCCTGTGTGAAGGATGTACAATAATATCCTGGATATAAAAATAGATGGCACCGTCACCAATTACACGCCCCATCGCAACAATATCCTGTTCGAAAACCACCACTACCGAGAACAAATCTTGGTTAAGTGCTTTTGCCACTTTCTGATCCTCTAACAACTGCCAATTTGTGGTATTTCGAAGCTTTTGATATTCTGATACCGTTATGGGGCGTGTTTCTACTTTATAACCGTCAATATTCATTTTTTTGTTTTGCCTATTTTGACAATACACCAACTTTTTGTCCCAGTTGAACGTTGATGGCGTTCAGCCTACCTTTTTCAAACAAAAGCAAAACTGTAGAACCCCCATAGGCAAAATGTCCCAGTTTATCTCCTTTGTACACTTTAATAGGGTTTGAATCAACGATATCCTTGAATTTTTCCTCAAACACCACAGAACCTATGGTTTGCAATCCAATAGGAATCATTGCAATATGTCCGTAATCCTTGGTATCAATAATATAATACCCATGCCTAAAATTCTGAAAAACGCTATAATCTTTGTTATAAGCTACGTTTCCATCATTGATAATATCAAGAATATCGGGCATACCAAAAAGTCTATCGCCCACATCGTCTCTGGACTCCACCATAATCCCTGAAATGGGTGCATGGAAATGGTGATAATAAGTAGGCAATAAGAAAAATGCCATGGCAGTTCCACCAACAAACTTTTCACAGAATTTGGAGCCACCCAACAATTCCTTTAAACTTAATGTCATACCTCCTTTGGTCGGAATTTGGGAGTCCATTTGAACATTGTTGTTGATCATATTGACAACACCATCCGCAGGAGCCACTAGAACAGAATTGTCATTAATTGCCGTAATTGGCCTAGTTCCTGGTTTGAGGTCGCGGGTAAAAAAATCGTTGAACGACTTAAACCCTCCGATTGGCTCTACAAAATCCTTGTTGTTTAGAACAGGGTCGGAAAGCCATTCCGATATATTCTTGGTCGATTCTGGGCTGTCCATATATTTTCCGCGTTCCGCTATAAAGTTCAATGACCAGCTTTTGCCAGGTTCTTCAAGGATAAATTCCATTCCATCAGGGTTTTTATGATATAGGAAAGAAAATTCCAGAATTCGATCAAGTCCGTTTTTGGTATTCGGCAAAAAATAAAACCATTCGTTCATAAAGGTGTGCAAATCCTCAACATTTTTATTTTTCCATGGGTTTGCCATGCCATTTGGTAGTTCATGTACATTTTGGAACATACGATCAACAACGGATCTAAACTCTGCGTTGTTGGAATAGAGATTTTTAAGCTCAATTACAGGTTTGCTGTCGTTCTGGCCAATAAGACTTAAACACATAAAACATTGAAAACCGAGTGCGATAATGAATTCTTTGAAAACAAGTTTTTTCATGATTTCGGTTATTGTTATAAAATAATTTAATTGAATCCAGATGCCATTAGGGCTCTGGAACACTCAGGGGAACTTTAGTGCAATGTGGAGATTCCTTTAGGTAATGGAATTCCTAGATATCGTTCTTTAATAATATTGAAATGTCGGAGTTCGTGGCCCGCTATATGATATGCCAAAGCGCGAACCGTTCTTCTATTAATAATACTGCCGTCAAAATCAATACCTTCTCCGCTTCTTAAAAAACAATCATTGGGTAGATACTGAAAAAGAGCAATGGTTGCTTTTCGGACCAACTCGTACTCCTCAAATATACTATCCAAACTGCGTTTATTCGCTTGCGAATATTTCACATACCAATCCTGGTCAAAACCATGAAGCGGGGTTTCATCATTTCGTGCGTACCGCAAGGCCCTGTAGGTAAAGACGCGCTCATCGTCAATAAGATGCACAAGAATTTCCTTGATCGTCCATTTATCCTCTTTGTACCGATAGTATAACTTCTCATCTGGAAGCTGCTGGACAAAATCCCGAAGTGCGATAAAATTATCCCATAAATGCTTTAAAATCAGCCCGTCATCATCCAATAAATCCATATAAATACTTGAATATTCTGGGTATTCATCTACAGTGGGTTTGGTAATCTTTCTCATTCTTCCTTATTTGAATTTTTTCGCCCATCTATTTCTTGCCCAACCACCAAGAGGTTCTATCAATCCGAACAGCTCTTCACCATGTTCGGTCAAAGCATAACCCTCCACGGTTCGTTCGATCAGGTAAGAATCCCTAAGTTCCTTTAACCTCAAGTTTAAAGTGGTTGGGGATATGGATTCACAATACTCCTGAAGCTTTCTAAAGGTGCTAGGGCCGTTGGAAAGATGCCAAACAATTCCCATCGCCCAACTACGTCCCAAAAGATCTAATAAAGCCATAATGGGTTGTCCTGTTTTGGAACCTCTTACAGGTTTTCCAGGTATAGGTAATGCCATTTGCTACAAATTTAATAGCAAAGCTACATAATGTGTAGCATTTTGCCAAATGATTTTAAAACCAAAAGTTTTGCACTTGGACAGCGATTTTGCAATGTTGTTGCATTCACTTTAAATTATCTTTGCATTATGAAATGGATACTGATTGTATTTTCTGCATACTTTTTGTCTTTGAACCTACTTCCATGCGGAGACGAAGCTTTGGATTCTCAGTCAATAAAGACTGAAGTTTCTTGCGCGGACAGTGCCCATGAACATGACGAAGGCCATCTGTGCTCCCCATTCTGTCAATGTCAGTGCTGCCATGTCCATGTTATTTCTGCCGATTTGGCTATTCTTCTTCCCACCAAACCTGATTTTTCATCCGAGCTGCATACTGATAAGCAGGGAGTGATTCAAGAAATACTGTATTCCCTTTTCCAACCTCCCAGATTTTTTGGCTAGTTCTTTAGCGAGGCATCTGCCTTTCAAACTTTAACAGTCAAATAATAACATTTCAATGAAACAACATTTAATAAGCCTTTGGCTTATGCTTATGGTTTGTGGTTTGATCACAGGTCAAGAGCATAACGTTCAAATAAAGGTTCTTACCAACACTGAAAAAGAACCTCTTCTTGGAGCTTCCGTATATTTATCCAACCTAAAACTTGGCGCTATCACGGATTTTGCCGGGCAGGCCATTTTAGAAAACCTTGAGAAAGGAGCATATCAACTGACCATTTCTTATATCGGCTTTGAAACATATCATTCGACCATTCATGTTCCCATGCAGGAGCAATTGATTGTTCACTTAAAAGAAAGCACCAATGTACTTGAAGAGGTAGTATTGCAATCTTCACGAAGCACAAGAACCATAGAAAAAATACCTACTCGAATAGAGTATATTGGTATCGAGGAACTTGGTGAGAAAGCCATCATGAATCCAGCAAATATCTCCATGGTGTTGCGTGAGAGTACTGGTATTCAAATGCAACAAACGTCGCTTAGTAGCGGAAACACCAACATAAGAATTCAAGGGCTGGATGGTCGATACACCCAACTGCTACGGGATGGTTTCCCCTTGTACGGAGGTTTTTCGAGCGGGCTAAGTATTTTGCAGATTCCACCGCTGGACCTGCAACAGTTTGAAATTGTAAAGGGTAGTTCCTCCACTCTTTATGGTGGTGGAGCAATAGCTGGACTTGTTAATTTAATTTCCAAGGTTCCGGAAGAGGAGCCACAGATGGATATTATGCTTACCCAAACCCAAGCTCAAGGAAGTACCGGTAATATTTTTTATAGTGAAAAAAATAAAAAGCTTGGGTGGATAATCTATGGTTCAGCTCATCATCAAAACGCATATGACCCTGAAAATGATGGATTTAGCAACCTTCCTAAAACAATATCTATTTCATTAAACCCAAAATTATTCCTTTATCCTTCTAAAAGTACCACACTTTGGTTTGGTTTGAACGGTACTTTGGATGAGCGCAAAGGTGGAGACATGTCGCTTATCGAAGATGGTCAAAATGGGATCCATCAATATTCCGAAACCAACAGCTCTAAACGAATCAATAGTCAGGCAGTCTTGGAAACACGATTGGATTCCATAAAAACAATTAGGGTAAAAAACAGTATCTCCTTTTTCAACCGTGAACTGGAAATACCTGATTTTGTATTTAAGGGAAAACAATGGAATTCATTTTCAGAAGCCACCTTAGCAATCGAGCGCAGCAAATCGGAATGGGTGTTTGGAGCAAATCTTTATACGAGTTCATTTGATGAGGATTCCCAATCCCTGGAAAGAGACCAAACTGATATCACCTATGGTACTTTTGCCAACATGATTCATGACATTTCTGACCATTGGATTTTTGAAATGGGATTACGTACAGACTATTCCGAAGATTGGGGGTTCTTTACCTTACCCAGGGTTTCATTGCTTTACAAAACGAGAGCAAATTTCTCAACCAGAATTGGTGGAGGATTGGGATATAAAATTCCCGATATATTTACTGAAGAAGCGGCATTCGTCAATTTCCGCAATATTCTTCCTATTGACAAAAATGTGTTACGGGCGGAGAAATCTTATGGGGCTAATTTGGATTTCAACTATCAAGCCCGATTGTTTGAACAAGTTAGTTTTTCCATCAACCAATTGTTTTATGTCACGGCAATAAAAAATGGTTTGCTTCTGAGATCCACGGATGAAGGATTGTACCAATTTGAGAATGCCACAGGAAGCATTATAAGTAAAGGAGCTGAAACCAACATAAAGTTCGCGCATAAGAATTTTAAGTGGTTTTTGAATTATGCCTTAATTGATGCTAGATTGAACTACCTACCTAGAAATCCTCAAAAACCATTAACAACCAGACATAATATGGGTAGTGTACTTATGTACGAATCACCAAAATGGCGTATTGGCTATGAAACCTATTATATAGGGAAACAGTTACTTTCAAATAACATTCAAACAACCGATTTTGTCACTATGGGGCTACTGGGAATGCGTAACTTTGGTTGGGGAAGTGTTTTTGTGAATTTTGAGAATTTTACGGATCGTAGACAAAGTAGATTTTCACCGCTGGTACTTCCCCCACATGAAAACCCTACTTTTCCCGAAATCTACGCTCCCACAGATGGATTCATATTTAGTATTGGGCTCATCTTAAAACCTCTTGGAAACGAACAACAGCACAAATAAACTATGGACAAAAGCTTGGAAAATTTATTGGAAGACCGTGGAGTGCGTCCGACCGCAATGCGCCTATTGGTCTTAAAGTTTCTTGCCCACAGCAAAACAGCCAAAACACTGAATTCTATCCAAGATGCTTTAGAAAAGGCGGACCGTACAACATTGTATCGTACAATAAAACTTTTTGAGAAAAAAGGCATTGTCCATCAAATAGACAACGGAACTGGAGCGGCCAACTACGCACTTTGCGATGAAGATTGTGATTGTACACCAAACAAAGGCTTACATATGCATTTTCATTGCACTGGATGTGGAGAAACCATGTGCATGCCTCAAAGAGTGCTTCCAAAATTGGATTTGCCTGAAGATTATACCCTTGAAAACTATAATCTGGTAGTCAAGGGAAAATGTCACATTTGCTCCAAGCTTTGATAAAATATGGCATTCAATCTGCGTAAATCCATCAATTTGATTAGATTTGAAAATACCGCAATAGATGTAGCTAGTTGCTTCAACACATAACCAAAAAATTGGTTAAATGGTTCTCAGGAGAAATAGATTTTATACAAATTATAGTCAACTAAAGGCAATTTTCTTTGTCTTTTTACTCACGCTTGTCCATATGGGATGTACAGAAACTTCAAGAAATGCTGGAATTGAAGAAACAGATTTTGGAACAACCGCAGACGGAAAAAAAATAACCCATTATAAACTGACGAATAAAGCGGGAATGTCCGTAGGCATAATAAATTATGGCGGAATTGTCACCAGCATAGAAGTTCCAGACAAAGATGGAGCTTTTGGCGATGTTGTGCTCGGTCATGATAATCTGAAGGATTTTGAAGAGCAGAGTCCTTATTTTGGTTGTATCGTGGGACGTTATGGAAACAGAATTGGCAATGCCACGTTCAGTCTTGACAGTATTCCGTATACATTAAACGCCAACAATAATGGGCATTCGTTGCATGGTGGTGACGAGGGGTTCGACAAACGTGTTTGGGAAGCTAAACCTTTTCAGAGTGATAATGAATTAGGGGTTGAATTGCGTTATACCAGTCCAGATGGGGAAGAAGGTTATCCAGGAACTTTAAAATGTCAGGTCACCTACACCTTAACATCTGAAAATGCATTACGGATAGATTATCAGGCAACAACGGATAAAAAGACCATAGTAAACCTGACCCATCATTCCTATTTTAATCTTAAGGATGGAGGAGCTTCATCCATTCTTGATCATAAATTACAACTAATGGCATCTCGCTATACTCCAGTGGATGAAGGGTTGATTCCATTGGGTGAACATGCCGAGGTTGAAGGAACTCCATTCGATTTCAGGAATCCCGTAGCCATTGGAAAGCGCATAGCTGAGGACAATGAGCAATTGGTTGTCGGTCTGGGATACGATCACAATTTTGTATTTGACAAAGCGCATGAAGGGTTGGAGTTGGTTGCTAAAGTAACAGAACCTGAAACCGGGAGGGTGATGGAGATTCTTACCACGGAACCAGGAGTTCAGTTTTATTCTGGAAATTTTCTTGATGGAACAATAACAGGAAAGCGAAATATAAGCTATGCATATAGAAATGCGCTATGCTTGGAAACGCAACACTTTCCTGATTCTCCCAATAAGCCCCAGTATCCATCAACGGTGCTGGAACCTGGTGATACTTACGAAAGTACCACCATTTATCAATTTAAGGTTGACCAGTAGTTATAAAAAGTTATCTGATTCAACATAGGCATCGATAACTCTTTTCTCGCCTTCCTTGCCCTTAATCGAATTACCGTGTTCCATTCCAAGGATGCCTTTGTAATCTTTGCTATGGATAAACTTAAAGACATTCTTATAGTTGATTTCACCAGAAGTAGGTTCATTTCGACCTGGGTTATCACCAATTTGAAAATAAGCTATCTCTTCCCAACAGGCCTCAATATTCGGAATGAGGTTTCCTTCTTGAATCTGCTGATGATATATATCAAAAAGAATTTTACAGGAAGGAGAATCCACAGCCTTACAAACCTCATACGCCTGTGGGCTTTCTGAAAGGAAAAGACCAGGGTGGTTCCTAAAGTTTAAGGGTTCCAAAACCATTACAAGTCCATGGGGCTCTAAAATATCCGATGCTCTTTTTAAGGATTCCACCACATGTGCAGTTTGATACCCCATATTCTGTCTCAAGTCCACATGACCAGGAACCACGGTCATCCATTTTGCATTTACGCGCTTGGCCACTTCAACCGATTCCTTGATCTGGGAAAGAAACTCATTCCGTAAATTCAAGTCACCACTAGCGAGGTTTGGTTTTTGCCAATATATTTTATGGGCCACAAATACTCCCATTGCAATACCTCTTTTGGCCATGGTTGAAGCCATTTTTTCTTGAAGTTCAATGGTTCTACCCTTCATACCGTTGTCTTCAAAAGCTGTAAATCCCTGATCAGCCATAAAATTGAGCTGGTCTATAGGGTCTTTTCCGGCATGGTTTTGAAACATCCCCAAATGTGGGGCATATTTCAAATTGAAATCTTTATAGACCGGTCTACTTTCTTTTTGTCCCATCATCACTCCCGGAATAACGCCCAAGGCCGTTGTTGCCGCTATCGAACTAACAAAATTTCTTCGTTTCATTTTCTTGGTGTTTTAGTCTCATGCAAACTTGGTTACTCCGGGAACAGGAATCTTATAATTACCATCTGCATCTGGTAATGTGGGTGCCTCAGAATCCCAATTCAGGTTGTCCGGAACAAGCTGTATATCCGAATTCAAGGCCTGGTCCCATGTAATAATATCACCTGAATAGGTTGCCATTCGTCCCATAATCGCAGCCAAAGTTGATTTAGCACCATTTTCACCGTCGGCCAACAGTTCTGACTTGGTTCGTATGGCAGCAAAAAGTCGGTCGTGTTCCACCTGATATGGGTTAGGGTCTTGCTGACTTTGATTGACATCTGAATAATTGAACTTCTCAGCACCAGACAAATCCGAAATAATTCCCTTGCTTATGACCACGCTTCCGTTACTCCCCTGAAATGCCTCATCTACCCTATTGTGACATCCTCTTTGGTGTCTACATTGACTTGAAACCATAGCGCCTGAAGGATAAGTAAACTCTACAAAGTGATGGTCGAATATCTCTCCATGATCTTTTCCGTTACGCACTTGTCTTCCTCCCATACCTTGTGCCATTGTTGGGTATTCCCCGATAAACCAGTTGGCCACATCAATGTTATGGATATGCTGCTCCAAAATGTGATCCCCGCATAACCAATTGAAGTAATACCAGTTTCGCATTTGATATTCCAGTTCACTCTGCCCCTCTTGGCGTTCTCTAACCCAAACTCCTCCTCCATTCCAGTAGACCTGCCCGGATGTAATCTTACCTATAGCACCTTGTTTGACCTGATCATATAGCGTGGTATATTTTTTCTGGTAGTGGCGTTGTAGACCGACAACCACATTCAATTTTTTCTCCTTGGCCAACTTGGCCGCTTTAAGCACTCTTCTGACACCAGCTGGATCTGTGGCGACAGGTTTTTCCATGAACACATGCTTATCTTGGGAAATAGCATACTCAAAGTGCTGCGGACGGAATCCTGGAGGCGTTGCAAGCACAACTACATCGGCCAGATCAATCGCCTTTTTGTAGGCATCGAACCCGGTAAACCGATTTTTCTCCTTGACATTGATTTTTCGTTCTCCATCAAAGTGCTCTTGAATGGCACTAAGGCTTCCCTCCAAACGATCTTGAAATGCATCGGCCATAGCGACCAACTCAACATCCTTGTCAGCCGTAAGTGCTTGAACTGTTGCTCCTGTTCCTCTTCCACCACAACCAACTACTGCAAGTTTTAGTTTTTCAACTTTTCCCGTTTGTGCCATTGCCTCAAATGGGATGCTGCTCGCCAATATTCCTCCAGTTGCAAGTCCGGTTGTTTTTACAAACGATCTCCTGCTAACGGAACTATCCTTTTTGTTTGCTTGATTATTCATGATATTTATTTTGTATGTTTTGCTTTCCAATAGATCTTTTGCTCCTTTTCACTTGGAGTGTCATAAGGTCTTACGATTCTGAATCCGACAAATGTGGCATCTGTATGCCACCATTTGCTCTTGGGAATCTGTGGATCTTGAATTTTCCATCTTTTCTCAGAATATACCCTTGCGGCACTTCTAAGTTTTTCCGAACCATCCATCCACGAACCACCACGTACCACCCTAGGATATGTTTTCGTGGGTTTGACAAAAGGATCTGACGTTTTATAACCACTACGGTTGTCATAGATGTCGGAATCATATGCATCCAACGTCCATTCTGCCACATTACCATGCATATCTTTTAGGCCCCAGGGATTAGCCTTCTTCTGCCCAACTTTTTGATATTTTTTTTGACTGTTTTTTGAGTACCAAGCGTAGTCTCCCAATTGATCTGCATTGTTTCCAAAAGAATAGGTCGTCTCAGTGCCCGCTCTACACGCATATTCCCATTCCGCCTCGGTGGGAAGTCTATAAAAATTACCGGTCATAGCCGACAGCCATTCACAAAATTTTGATGCAGCATTTTGGGTCATACATATGGCGGGGTAACCTTCTGTTCCCATTCCAAAGCTCATTTCCACATAAGGAGTAGTAGCGCCGGATACCGCATCAACATCGATGGAAACTTCCTTTCCTTTTGAAGCGCCACCTTTGACATTATCTATTTCCCTGGCCATAAACAATTCATACAAATCCCATGTGATTTCCAATTCTGCCATCCAAAAAGGGGCAATATCAACTTTATGCACGGGTCCCTCATCTGCCGATCTTCCCTTTTCGCCATTGGGGCTACCCATTGAAAAGCTTCCTGCGGGTATCGGCTTCATCGATATTGTAAGATCCGTTCCTGGGATCTTTTGTTTGTAAGCACCAAAGGATTTTTTTTGACTGTTGACGCTAACAGCAAAAATACAAGCTATCAAAAGCATCAAAACATTTCTAAAATCACGTGTTTTGTTGCACGTACTCTTTATTTTTTTGGTCATTCTAAGTGTAAATATTTATAATTGGGACATGGATTTCAAAACTATCTTTTGAAATGCATTTTAGCTACCAAATAAACCACTCCAAGCAATACTTTTTTTGCTCGGTACATCTAAGTTCGGCATCATCCGGCAAAAGCTGATATCTTGAATACCGTTACCGGAACTTCTTTTTGAGGCTTTTCGAACTCGAAAGAAAGCTCTCTGGTAAAAATAGCGTCGTTTAGCTCAATCTCATTGATGGCCTGATGATTGTCTTTTTTCTCAAAAATAAGTACACCCGAATCGTCAAAAACCCTATAGTCCTTTACGATAAAATCGATTGTTTCCTTAGGATGTGTCATTAATATGGATTCGAGTGCATTGTCATAATCTGAATCAAAAAACAATTTAAGCAGCTGAACTTTAATTTTTTTATCCCAGTTCAATACAAGTTTTGAATGGTTATCATCCATCGCTGCTGACCAGCAATTGACCCGTCCATCTGGCGTGGGCCTCACATTCCCGGACTTGATATTTTCGCTGGAATATTTAGGAATTGCCGGGGTAATTTCCATCGCAATGCCTCTGTGATTTCTTTCAGGAGTCCAAAATTCAAAACTATCGACACCAATGCCTTCAGGAGGGGATTGATTTCCGTTGTTGGAAACAGCTTCGTTCTTCTTCTGAAAGACCGTGGTAGTACCAGAATACAACTCGGTTGACATCTGAACTTCAACCTTGTTGTTTTTCATAAAACAGACGTATGCGTAACAGTCATCGTCCAAGGTCTCCGGGATTTGAAAATTTATATTCTGAACACCTTTAGAAAGAGTGAATTCTTGTGAGGCAATCTCAACATTCGGGGTAAAATGCGTACTCTCCAAGCTTTTCTTCAATTTTAGGGTTATTGAAGTACTTTCTGAGGCTTTCAAACTTACCCCAAAGTTGTACTTTTTGTTTCCGTTTAGTGGCAGCAATTTGGCTGTATTTGCCATTAATGGTAACCATTCATCCGAACTTTTAATTTTACCCAGTTCCAATTGGGAGGATGAAGAAATTGTAGCAGACTGCACCAAATCCAACGTATCCGGAATCTCTAAACGAGGTATGGATTGCCCATCCCTGTTTAAAGCAAGCTGTAATTGGGAGATCTTATCTTTTTGGGCCAGGTCTTTTGGTAGAAATCCATTGTCCCTGCATATTTTAGCTGCCTTGCCAACCACTTGTGCCCCATGTGCGCATGTGAGCATTACCCGTGAAGACCCAAATGCAACATGCGATGCACTAATTATCCTGCCTGCCAAGAATAGGTTGTCGATATCCTTGCTATAATAGCATCTGTAGGGAATTGAATATACACCTTTGCTGTGCCATTGTGTGCAGGAATTGTGCTTGCTATAGACACCATCAGCGGGATGCAGGTCCATGGCCCATCCCCCGAAAGCCACACGGTCATAATAATCCCGTTGCTCCACAATGTCTTTCTGGGTAAGCAT
This sequence comes from Flagellimonas sp. 2504JD4-2, assembly GCF_053642935.1. Classification (NCBI taxonomy): domain Bacteria; kingdom Pseudomonadati; phylum Bacteroidota; class Flavobacteriia; order Flavobacteriales; family Flavobacteriaceae; genus Flagellimonas; species Flagellimonas sp. 2504JD4-2. The sequence goes on from NZ_JBSIOV010000002.1 coordinate 317,058, forward strand.
AAAATCTCCTTCAAAACGACGGCTCTCACGCTTCCCCGGAATGGTACCCACCCATTCAAGAGTCAAGTTTTCGGCCTCTGGGTATTTACCGCTATTCTTTACGTAATCCCAAATTCCATAGATTACCTTCCAAAGCTCGAATTTGATATCTTCAGATTGATGGACGGTGTCCAACCTTCCGCCGTATTCAACCCACCAAAGTTTGCATCCATGTTCATTGAGTTGATAGTTCTTGATTCGAGGTAACTCTGCAGCATTATCAATTGCAAATGCCGGGGGGATATATTTAATGGGCTTGCCCGCATCTTTTGTATAAAAATAGAGTGAGTGCCCAAGCAAGTTTCCATAGTCTTCAATATTTGGGGCAAACAACTCATCAAATTCTTCCATAGTTTCGGCACCCATCCTAAAAGATGCCCCAGCTTGAAACCCTACAATGCCATCACCAGAAGCATCACAGAAAAAAGGTGCACTTATTCGATAGGATGTAGAATTTTGACTATTGAAGGCCCTAACAGCCTCTACCCTATTTTTACTAACCTTAATGGTTTCGTACACACCAGTGTTCAACAGTAACGTAATGTTGTCTTCTTGATATACCTTTTCCAGAAGTATTGTATCAAAAATCAGAGGGTTCCCATCTTTGTTACGCTTTAGGTTATCCAATAGAATTTCATTGATAAGGCCACCTTCCCTTGACCATCTATTGTTATTGCCCATATGAGAAGTTGCTCCCAAAGCCCAGAGTCGCACCTCACTCGAGGCATTTCCTCCCAGAACGGGTCTATCTTGCACCAAAATAACTTTTAGGCCATCCCTTGCTGCCACAATAGCCGCACAGACTCCTGCCAATCCCCCTCCCACGACCACCAAATCTGCTTGAAGCTGGACTGTTTTGTTATTTCTGGCTGATTCAAATCCTTTTTTAATCATTCTTGGTTACTTAGTATTTTGCCTAAATCGGCTTTATCTTATTTTTTTTCATGGGCCAATCTTATCGATGGATGGACCCCTAGGGCCACTGTCATCACAATTGCACCAACGAACATGACGACTGCGTTGGATTCTTTTGTCAAGATGCCCAATGTCACGATCAAAGCCCCGACAATTGCCAGTGTAATTGCCAAGACTTTGGCCCCAAATGAATTTTGTTCCACATTATCCTCCACAATGGCCAGCGGAGCTTTTCCGCCGCTTAAAGTCTCAAGATACTGGGAATCTTCCCTATTTGTCATCTTCGCATACAACTCATAACCCATGAGCAAGGCCAGAGGTACAATCGCTCCCAACAGCATTTCGTATTCCCTTGATAGGCCTTGGCCTAAAACAGGTTCCGCGAAAAACAAAAACAAAAGATTGATTGTAAGACTTATTACAGTTATCCATAGTATTGATGCACCCGTTTGTCTTTTAGAAAATAATGCCCATATAGGAGGTCCATAAAGGGAGCAACCCGTTACAGCACCAATAGTAATCACCACATTGACAATCCCGCCCGCAGCTGGGACCAACAATGCCACCAAAATGGTCGCTATACCGAACAATATGGTAGAGACTTTCGCCACAAACATGGTTGTATTGTTCGAAGCCTTTGGCTTTATTACCTTAAAAATGTCATTAGTGATAACAGAAGCCGCCAAATTTAAAGTGGTATTCACAGAACTGGCCGTTGCAAATACCATTCCCCCAAGCATCAATCCCAGCATTCCCATAGGAAGTACTTCTTTACATGCCAATAAATACGCGCCTTCATTTTCGAGGCCGTCCAAGGACGGATTCAGCACCTTATAAATCATGGGGGGCAACATCCAGATCAAAGGGCTCAACAAATACAACCATCCAAACGCTAACCCCACTTTTTTAGCATCTGTAGGGCTTTTAACGCTTGTATAGCGCTGTACGTAGGCCCAATTGCCTCCCAAAAAAATCATATTGTAAAAGGCATAGGCAACTATAAATAGCCACGAATATTCCTGATTGGTCCAATCAAAAAAGTTTTCAGGAGCCCTTTCCACAAAATTGGTGAAACCTCCCACCTCCTGGAGTGAAAGATAGACAACAATGATTACCGCTGCGGTCAAGATTACAAACTGTAGCACGTCGGTAATGATTACCGCCCAAAGTCCACCAACTACTGTGTAGATTAAAATGAGCAATCCCAAGACAATCACGCAGGCTTCTATGGAAAATCCGGTTGAAACATTGATAATCTTGGCGACGGGGTACAAAAAGGAACCGGCATAGGCCAGCGAAAGCATCAGAATAACATAGGTGTAAAACTTTTGGGTTCTATCGCCAAGTCTTTTACGTACAAATTCGGCGGCAGTCAGGGCATTGGTCTTTCTCCATGCCGGAGCAATGAAATATCCAACTAAAAATCCCGCAACACACATGCCCAATTGGATAACAATGGCCACCATGCCCATTTCGTAGGCAATAGATCCCCATACTACAAAAGTACCGGCCGAAAAGAAGCTCATAAAAAGGGATAGGCCACTAAAAGTCCAGGGAACAGCACCTCCGGCAGCAAAGTAGGATTTCATATCCCCTCCCCTTTTACGGAAAGCAAGACCTGCTCCCACAACGAGCAGAGAGAATATTATTATGGTTATGTAATCGACTTGGTTCATGTCTGGTTGGTTTACTTCTGATAATTTTCTAAAAATGCCTTTACAAGGTATCCATATATTGCATGGTTGGAAGCAGCAAAGGCTTGCAGATTATCCAAGGTGTTTTGCCCCAAATACTGTTTCTTGTTTAGGTTTTCCAAGTAAATTTTAAGTTGGTTTTTGGTCATGGTTTTCAAGTTTTCCGACACTATTTCCAGTGCTTTTTCCGAAGCTGTATCGACATGATTGAGCAAAAGACTTTTGCTGTTTACATCGATGGATTTGAAACATTCCCATAGCTGTAATTGCAAGTGCTCATCTTCCCAGAATATTTTAGGAAGGTTGTTGATTATGAACCTCCTTACCAGTGGAATACTTGATTGGAGTATTTCAAGAATTCTTTTTTGATTGTCCAGAAATTGATTCTGGTCAAGTCTTTCCAAAGCAAAGAGCTGATAATCGTATTCGTCGCTATGCAACATATGTCTCTTCAAATTATCATCATACGTAGACATCGTGTGTTGTTTCATCCTTTCCTTAGTATCTCCGTGAACCAATTGCCAGGCGGTATAACATGAATATAATGCTCCTTCGACCACCGACTCTTTTACCTCAGCGATTGTAGCTCCGGCAACAGCATCAACTCCATTGGACTCAGGTGTTTTCACCAAATCTTTCACTTCCCTACCCCTTAAAACTGAATGTGCATCCTGTAGCAATAGGTGCAATCTCTGATAATCTTCCTCTAAAAACTCGTCATGGTCATGTTTGGTCAATGGTTCATCCAAAACTCTATCGAAACCTGCATATTTCCCCAACAGATTCCAATAAAACCTGATGTACATTAACCTGCAGTCACCATCGGCACAAACGGGTGTACAGATGTCTGCGGCATATAGCACTCCAGTCTGTTTTTTATCCACCAATAACTGTATATTTTGTTGCCCCATTCCTTCAACATAAATTGTCAAAGGGGTTTCTTTATGATCAAGCACAGTTCCATCTGTCCATTGCATGGTATAGAACTCAGGTTTTCCATTTTTTGGCTTGATATTGAAATCATCAACTTCCAAATCAATCTGTGTTGGAAAAACCCAACCCATAAGAAGCCAACAAAACAGAAAAATGCCAGATACTTTCTTCATTCTTTGGGTTTTGGAACCGATTCATATTTCTGGGACTCGATAAGGGCCAGGTATTCATCCAAATAGCCTCTGTATATTGTCCTTGGATTCACGTCGTATTTTTTGCAGAGTGATGCTGCCAACCCGACCGCAACTCCCATTTGCCCAGTAGTCCGCATTACTCTTGGTCCTCCAAGTCCCACATGGGAACAACTGAAATTTCTACCCGCCATAAAAAGGTTGTCAATATTTTTTGAATAGAGACTGCGGTACGGAATATAATAGGTATCCGTATGATAGAATAAGGCCTCGGACTTGAAATCGGGGTTGTTCTCATCTTCCAGCACGGTCTGATAGTGCACATCTATTTCCCTTTTTTCAATCACCACAGCATCAGGAAACTTACGATTGTCCAGAACATCCTTGAAAGTAAAAACATGGTCTCCCACCAACCTTCTTGACTCCCGTTTTCCTACTAAATAGGAAACCCATTCGAGCTTTCTCTTGGCATTTTCCGGATTTTTCTTCGCATTCGAAAATGAGCCATAAATAGCCCTAAGCATGTGATCCCTTATTTCTTCGGCATCATGAATCTGGTGAAGATCGTTTCTACTGAATTCCCAGCGCCATCCACCTTTAATGGCTTCATATCCTTTCGTAACATCCAAAGCCCAGGGCACATCAGGAAAAATTTCGTTAATATCCGTTTCATAAGAACGCCATAGTACGGAAGATCCCATTACCGCATTGTCCGGTTGTTTTGGACTCCAAAGTTCTCCCCATTTCTCCCACGATTCACCATATTTGTCGGCACTTTCCCTACCATAGGAAAACTCAGCCCCCGACCAATACCCAATCCATCCATCCCCCGTGGAGTCGACAAAAAGCGGTGCCTTGAAACGGGTTCGTTCGCCTGTGGATGTATGTCTGGCATCAACATATTGGATAGTGTTGTTCGAGGCCGTTGCATCATAGGCTCTCCAATTCAGAAAGAGCTCAATATTTTCATAGTTCCTAATATTTTTATCCCTCCTTTCTTGGTCCTTGTGTGCCTCGGGGGAACCATTTGGATAGTGTTCTGTATCAATTTTCCTAAGAATGCGCTCAAAATGGCCATAAATCCCCAAGGTGTGCACTCGAATCTCACTACTTGCATTTCCTCCAAGCACTGGTCGATCATGGATAAGGGCTACTTTCAGGCCCTGCTCCGCGGCGGCTATAGATGCTGCACACCCCGCAATCCCACCGCCCACAACAACCAGGTCATATTCCTGTTCATTTTCGGGAGTATCGGGTTTGGCCGTGATATTTTTACGCCATTCCTTTAATTTATTTAATGTATTTGGAGGTTTTTCATCTGAGGTGGAAAAATAGATTGCATCGCATCGCCCATTAAATCCAGTAAGATCGACCAGCTGTATTTCAACCTTACCACTGGCTATGGTTTTTAAGCCTGCATACTGCCATGACCAACCTGGATTGGTTCCTAAATCACTTTCAAACTCTTCTCCATTGATTTTGAGTTTAAATCTCCCAGGGGGTGTCCAATTTCCGGGCACCCAATTTTTGGTTCTTACCCAAACATGGTATTTCCCTGTCCTTTTAAATTCCGTCGTAGTGGAAGCATTCTTGACAGGTTCTCCATAACCATGCGCCATTAAATACGGAGAGCCCATTTGTTCAACAAATTGAGGATCTACAACCCAACCGCCTTTATCAACAAAACTTTCTGCCTCCACCAAAACTTGTTGCCCCCATAGTTGATTAATTGCCAGAAAAAACAGCATTGGTAAAATTCCATTTTTAATTTTAGCTAATGTCATCGGATAATTCATTCGGTTTGAATTGTAATCTTGTTTCATATTATTTTTGATTCGGTGGTTTCATTGATGTTTCTTCATTTTCCAATCCATCATTCCATAACATTGGTGCTAGCTTAAAATCCTGTTGATCTCCAGATGATCTTGATAAATACCATTTCCCATCCAAATCCCTAACTATTTCTGCAGCATGCCATGGGTCTATTCTTTTCACTCGGTCTGTCACCTTCCAACTGAATGGGGATTTACTCCTAAAAAACTCTTGGGCGCCATGAGGCCATGGTCGTGCGGACAATGTCAAATAGTAATATTCTCCTCGCTTTACCACAAATGGTGATTCCACTCCCGGACTTTCAGTATGTTCATCAAAGCATATTTCGGGGCCTTCCCAATGTACCAAATCCTTGCTGGTACTGTATCCAACTACCCAGTGCTTGTCATCTTTGAGCATGCTGAAGTACATTATCCATGTATCCCCATGTTTAAACACCATGGGGTCCTTATTCTTTTGATTCCCCGTAAACGCGTTGGCATAGGCAAACAAGGGTTCATCGGAAGGATGCTCCCAACTAAACAAGTCTCTTGAAACAGCATATCTTATTTGGCGCGGCACTCCGATGCTGGTATAGAACATATAATACAATCCATCGTGATGAATAATATGAGGGGCCCAAATTTCTTGGTCTTTATAAGTGTATGATTGATGTTTTTCCCAACCTCTCTGGGTCAATGAATCGGCTGTAAGGTGGATAAACTCTCTATTGTCGGCAATGATGCCGTACAAATGCCATTTTTTATCACTAGGATTATAGATTATGGAATGATCATAAGCATAGGGCAGTTTGTAAATTACAAATGGTTCACCTATTGTAATAGACCTTTCTGCACCCTGATGCACCACCTTTGCAGCATTGGGTTGTTGAGTGGATTTGCATTGCACCAGTATCAAGCAGACAATCCACAAACCACTTATTTTTATAAAAGCTCTCATGGTCATAACTTCTCTTTTATCACTTCAATTCAAATCTTGTAAGCTCAAGTATTTTCCCTTCATTTTTTCCAACCCCAAAATTTCTAATGCCCGGTGAATCTCCCCAGATGCCTTTTTTTGGTTTTTCATCACTATACGGCCTTTGATACCAATCTGGAATTTCGTTTGATGATACACGGTCACCGGTTAATTTTTGCCAGCTTCCGAGAACATCCCTAAGCTCATTCAGCTTTTTAACATACGCTGGATCGGCGGCTAAGTTTTTTTCTTGATGCACATCATTTTTATAGTGATATAATTCCTCCGATTCCCTGGGAAACCTAAAAGGGTCCTGTTGAAGCTTGCTCAACTCCCCCTTATTGTTCAGCCTTATCATATAATCTACAAAAGCCTTTCCTCCTATACCGCTTCTATCGGGGTGGCCATTTTGAATGTAGAGATAACCTGAAGCATCCCTTACCGAACGATAATAGCTCGAATAGCCGTGCCAGTTTTGTTCTGAGATAGCATATTGATTGATATTTGTCGATTTAACATCCTTTAAAATAGGGAGTATGGAACGACCCTGAAAGGTATAGTCCTCGGGTGCATGTCCGGTTATTTCCACAAAAGTGGGAGCCAAATCCACCATACTTATCAAGTGGTCGCTTTGTTGGTCAGCTTTAATCTTGGAAGGCCAACTCACCAGAAGCGGGGTTTTCATGCCTGCATCATAGATATGGGCTTTTGACCTCCAAAATCCTCTTCCGTTGTCCGCTACAAAAACAATCATCGTATTCTCATATACCTGCTGCTCTTTGAGTTTGTCCATCACCTCTCCGATAAAATAATCCATGCGATGGATCTCGTCATAATATGCCGCCAACTGTTCCCTCATGTACTCTGTATCGGGAAGGTATGGCGGAACATGAACGTCTGTTATATCATGAACTTTGGGTGCCGTCCAAGGGTCATGGGGGTCATGGGCTGCAAACCACATAAAAAACGGTTTGTTTTTGGGGCGATCATCCAAGATCTTTGTCCAATTTTCAGCGCCAGATTCTCCTCCTCTATGATCTGTTAGATCAAATCCCCTTTTAGCGGGTCCGGAGGCTTGAAGCCAGTGATATCCAAGATGCCATTTTCCGCTTTGTGCTGTGTAGTAGCCGGATTTTTGCAAGATTTCCGGAAAATAATCAATCCCATCAAAGAATTCTGGGAAATCCACCTTATAATCTGGTAAGGCGCCTGTCGCCAAATCAGTTTGTCCATTGGACACCGGATATCTCCCGGTAACCATGCTCGCTCTGCTCGGACTGCAATTGGCGGCGGTCAAGTAGGCATTGTGGAATATTATGCCGTTTTCCGCCAGTTCTTGAAGGTTCGGTGTTTTGATGCCCTGGTTACCATAGCAGCTTAAGTCATCAGAGCTTAAGTCATCCGCAATAATGAATACAATGTTGGGCCTTGACCTTTGTTTTGTTTGGGCCTGCACCGTAAAACCAACAGAAATTAAAAAAAGAAGTATGGTTTTCTTCATTTATCCATCATTTGCTTCGTACTTCATAAACATGGTTCCTATTCAAATCAAAAGAAATAATACCGGTCTCACTTTCGACGGCATATTCCACAGACGAGTTGGCGGTCTTATCAAAAACCACAAGATTTCTGGAAAACTTCGAAGTGTTGAGATGAATTTCATTTGTATCCGAGTCGTTCGGATATGTAAAATTGAAGGTACCATCTGTTGTACCCGTAAAATATATTTTGGCCTTATATAAGATGCCAGCGGGCATTCTTTCAACCAGAATTCCCTTCCCACCCACAAAACAGGGAGTTTTTCCCAAGGGGATTTCAAAATCCTTCAACATAGTCGGACCTTCATATCTTTCCCCGCTTTCATAATCGAACCAAATCCCCTCCGGAAGGTATACCTCCATTTTGCCTGTTTCAAAGCTTTTTAGAAGTGGTGTTGCCAGTAATGATTCCCCTATCATCCATTGAAAGTTGGAATGGTTTATCGCACTTTCATCTTTTGGAAAAGCAATGCTTAAAGGCGTCAAGGTGGTCGGATATCCCGATTTATACCCCTTTAGCGCTTCGCTGTACATATAGGGTGCTATTTTAAAATGAAAATCGATGGCCATTTTGAACAACTGCTGTTTTTCTTTGGGCCATTTTGAGGGAAATGCACCAACTGAAAGTCCAGAAGTCAACGAGAGCAACCAGGTATGTCTTATATTCTTATCAACATCCTTCAAATTGTGCATGTTGTGCACTCCAGCCACATCGGAATAGACATTGGGAAAACCTGAGGCGGCATATTGAAAATAATTTATTGGGATTCGTCTCGATAATTCTCCCACACCAGTATCGTTGATGCGTAACAGGGTTCCAGGGGCTACAAACTCTCCATTTCTGGCCATGACATGTCCGCCCTGATTAGCTATTTCGGTAATAGGTCGGTTATAGATGTTTGTCAAGGAGTCGATATCCATCATGGTATCTTCCTTGATACCATCCACATCCCATTTGGCATATTGTTTCTGATACCATTGTGCTGCACCGGGTGCATCGCCATTTAATAAATTACTGGGAACTATAGGAAAAACTCCCGAGGTAATATCCAGGATTTCATTGTTGTCAGCAGACACCAAAAATCCTTTTTCTTTAGCTTCAGCTGTCAATTCATTGCCATAGAATGCATTGACCTTGAGGTTTTTGTCGCGTTTTTTGGTTTTGGGATAGTATGGACCTCCCTCTGGAATAAAATTGGTCCTCAAGCCTATCATCCAGTAAATATCTTTGGAATGCATCCATGCTTTAAAAGTGGACACATCTGGAAACTTCTTGCCCCATCTCCCAAAACTTGTCGTAGTGCCACCTTCATCCCAAAATCCAGAGCCGGTAACCGCCCATCGGATTGGGTATTCGTTATCATGAAACTTCTGTAATATTTCCTGAACAGTGAATTGATTGGTATTCCAACCCAAAGCATCCCAGGATTCCCATCCCAGCTCAAATAGTCTTGATTTTGGTTTCACACTTTTATAGCCTTCCTGTTCCCGTACTTTTTTATAATTGGCATAAATGGTTTTCGGGTTGCCCAGAAAGAAATAAAAAGTAGCTTCTCCTTCTGTAGCAACGTTCATTACATATTCTTTTTTGTTGATGGTGACCGTTTTTTTGCCCTTTTCAAAAAAGACGCTGGCTAAATCATTCTGTGGAAAAATGGTGAACGTACTCACCCAACGCCTACCTCCTCCATCGTTTTCTATCGTGTATACATCCTGCTTATTGTCAACTATATTGAATGATTCCTTGAATGCAGCGGCATCTCCAAGGCCATGAGCAGTAGGCATTCCACCAACGGCTAAAGAAATGTTTGTTGTTTTTTGATGAAGTGGTTTGACCCAAATCGAAGCAATATCTTTTTCAAAGGAAACGCTTACGTGCGCTTTCACCCCATTTTCATTGGTCACTACAAAATTGCGAACTCCAGTGTTGTTTGCTTCAATTTCTTCGGATGACATTACATGGCTTCCAGAAAAAATAATTCCGGATCGGTCATGCCCTGGAACGATATTTCTTCCCTCCTTCCAAAAAGAAAAAGAGAAATTCTCAGTATTTATATGCATATCATAGGAAACCCCATGTAGGACATACTTCCCTTTATTTTCCTTGGTTTTATCTTGACCAAGTCCACATGAATGCATCCCAATTGCCGCAATCAAAATGAGCCCAACCCTAAAAAAAGTTACCATAAGAGCTTTGTAAAACATCTTGGTTTCCAATTAAAACATTTAAATGAATGAAGGGGTAACAGCACCCCTTCACCCAATTTAAACTAAACTTAACCTAACTCAAACTATTAATTATCTAATTCAGTTAATTCTTAGAAATCTAATATCCAGGACTTTGTTCTATGGTAAATCCATTTGCGATATAAAGATCTATTTCAGATTGTGGAATCGGAAGCAAATAATCCCTAGGAGCTGTAAAATTGCGCTCTGTGGCATTTTGCCAGTTTCCAAACAACCTAGTGTCATAGGCTGTAGGATCGACAACGCCATCAATCAGTAAAGATCTCCAATCGTCATATTCCGATCTATCGGGGTATGTTACCACCCCATCATCATCGATACTTGGGATGGACGATGCGGTTGTAGTTGGCAAGTCCAAAACTCGACCAATCAATGCTTCCCCGCGTACTTTTTCAGCAATTCGCCATCTAAGGATGTCAATATATCTGAAGCCTTCATTGGCTAGCTCTATCCGTCTTTCCATTCGAAGTATTTTTCTCAACCCCGTCTGACTAGTCTCTGTTACGGCCGGAAACGCACCTCCACCATAGGCTCTCTGACGCAGTTGATTCAATGCGTCACGGGCAGCTGCCAAATCACCATTTAGCTCTATCTCTGCTTCCGCCTTTATGAGTAGCATTTCTCCCAATCGCATCAAGATAAAATCATTGTCGCTTGATCCCTGATTGGCCGCGACGGCTTCTATATCGGTGAACTTCCTCCAAAGGTACCCGGTAAGTCCTGCTGGCCATTGTGCCGACCTACAGTTTTCATTTACAACCCTAACAGGGTCACCATCTATAAATCTAGTGGTCTCCAGACTATCTCGGTGAGATTCGTGGATGTATCCTCCCCAAAGATCTTGAGGAATAACAATACTGGCCCGCAGTCTTGGATCTCTATTGGACCAAGGGTCTTGTGGGTCATAAGCCGGATCCTCATCTATAGGAAGTCCATTCGCTGTTGGGTAAGCATCAACTAGATTTTGAGTAGGTAAATGCTGACTGAAAATGCTTCCGAAGCGATAACCCTGTCTTAAAGGAATGTTATGGGTTCTGAAGGATTCGTCATAGGGTACTTTCAACATAATCTCGGAAGAGTTTTCGCCAGCTGGTGAAAAAAGCTCCTCGTAATTTGGGTGCAATGTAATACCTAGGGAATTTGCCGCTGAAATAGCCGCATCTGCTGCTTGTGAGGCAGTACTGAAATCCCCTGCATACAAAGCAATCCTAGCCCGAAGTCCGTGGACAGTGGCCAAGGTAACACGCTCTCCGGTTGCAGAGCCATCTATTAAAGTTGCAGCCTCGCTCAAATCTGACAACAAGCGTTGCACTATTTCAGCTTTTGGTGTTCTGGGTAAAAACGCTGCAGTTGGATCTGCGGAAGGCAAAAAGTCTATGAACGGAACATCTCCCCAAAATTCAATCAAAAAATGGTAATAAAATGCGCGTAAGGTAAGAGCCTGCGCTCTAAAATCATCCAATTTTGCGGGTTCAACAACCTCAGCGGCTCGATCCATATTGTCCAACATGCCGTTTGCTCTACCAATAGCCCTGTAATAGGTTCTGTAAAACCCAAAACCACTTGCCGGATCATGAGAGCTATTGCTCAATGCGCGTAGTCCATCATTGTCATCGGTAATTCGGTACAGCGCGTTATCGGTCAGAATGGCATCCATGTACATCACCACAGGTATACCTTCTTGTTGAGGTTCATTTAGCCTTCCATAAATACCGTTCAACGCTAGTTGCAATTCATTTTCATTTGAAAAGAAAGTGGCATCTGTTGGGTTGTCGAGTGGTTCCAAATCCAATACCTGATCACTACAGGATGATAGCAGTGAACCAAGTAATACTGTGAATACTATATATTTAAAACTCTTTTTCATCTTTATACTATTTGTCATTAGTTCACTATTAAAAAGTAGCATTGATACCAAAGGTGTATACCTTCACAATTGGATAAATTCCTCCTTGGGAGTTGTTTGGAATCAATGGATCTATACCATCTGGCAGGTCTTTATTCAAGGTGATCAAATTTTGACCGGACACATAAAATCGTAAACTGCCGATAAAGTTGTTCTCAAGCACTTTGCTCGGTAAGGAATAACCCAAAGTGATATTTCGTATCCTGAGATAGGATGCATCGAACACATAGGTGGAATTTGTACGACTGTTGTTGCTCGCTCCACTGTATGGCTTAAGGATTGGAAATCTTGCATTCGGATTTTCCGGCGTCCAAGATTCTGTCAAATGATATTCGAAAATGTTTCCTGCATTGAACAAGGGCTGAACCAAATTTCTTTGGAGATATACTTCCCTGTCCGAAACGCCTATGGCATTGACGGAAAAATCGAATCCTTTGAAATCAAACCCTCCATTGATGGAATAGGTAACTCCAGGGAACGAATTCCCTATGATTACACGGTCATCATTGTCTATAACACCATCGTTGTTCTGGTCCTTAAACTTGATATCACCAGGCTCATAAGGCGCAAATTGGGTAGCAGAATTGTCAATTTCCTCCTGTGTCTGGAAAATACCCTCAGACTCAAAACCAAAAATGGACCCTGCAGATTCACCCACTTCTAAGATTGAATTTCCACTAATAAGAAATTCCTCCCCATTGAGATCGGTTACCTCATTCTTAACAGTTGCAAAGTTTCCGCCCAGGTTAAACCTAAAATTCTCGCCAATTTTTCCATTCCAATTAAGTTCAACGTCAACACCGGTATTTTTCATACTGAATACATTGGCAATAGGATTGCCTAATCCCACTGTGGATGGAATCTGTTGTGTTCCCAAAAGATCATTCGTCTTATTGTTATAATACTCCACTGATCCGGTCAATTGCCCGTTGAGTAGTCCAAACTCCAACCCAATGTTGGTCTTTTCAGCAGTTTCCCATGTAATATTAGAGTTCCCAAGAACCTGTTGGGCCGCACCTTGTGCGATTCCTCCATTGGCAAAATGACTTGACCCAATGGCTATCAGTGAAGAGTATGGGAAATCTATAATGTTCCCATTATTATCAAGCAAGATTTGGTTACCCAACTGTCCCCAAGATCCCCTGAGTTTCAGGTTGCTGAACAATTTTTGGTTCTGCATAAATGACTCTTCGGTAATACGCCAAGCAGCCGAAAAACTGGGGAATGTACCCCATCTATTGGCTTCATTGAACCTTGAAGAACCGTCCCTTCGGATATTGAATTCAAACAGATACTTATTGTCAAAGGCATAATTGAACCGCCCAAAGACAGATTCCAAACCATTTTGTGTGGCACCTCCTGAGTTGGCATCATTCTCTGCATTACCATTGTTCAGCACTTCAAAATCCTGAATTACAAACTCGAATCTGGAAGCTCCAAAACTGGTCGACACACTTTTGATAAATTCATATCCCCCTAATGCGGTAATATGGTGTTTTCCAAATTGCTTATCATATCTTGCCGTGGCGTAAAAGTTGTCCGTAAAAGCCCTATTGTTCGATTGATTTAACTGGGTCTGGTTGTTTGTGCCAGAACTGATCAATATTTCAGGTCCATCAAACGATTCATAAACCGGATATTGCACACGGAAGTTGCTGTTGTAGCTTTCGGCATGTTCAGGTGAGTAAACTGCGCTAAGTTCCAATTCTGGAATCGGTTTGTACACCGCCTTTAACAACCCCCTAAAATAGTTGGCCTGGGTAGTGTTTGAACCCGAAGCCCTTGTTCCGGCAACTGGATTACCACCAGTAGAAGGTAGTGCAAACCTCCCATCGCTGTAAATGGCTTGAAATATTGCTGGTTGACGATAAGCTGCCTGCACCCCACTTCCTGCGGGCGAGCTTTCAATATCCGATCTTCTAAAATTGATATCTGCACTTATTTGAATCTTATCACTTACCTTAAAATCAGTATTGACCCTACCTTGATATCTTTCAAATCCAAAACCGGGGATATTTCCATCTTGGTCTTGATAGGAGAACGTAGCGTTTGTCTTGACCGATTCCGATCCGCCACTAATTCCTATACTGTGGTATTGTATGAAACCTGATTCCGAAAACAATAAGTCAATCCAATCTGTATCAGGAAAGTTGTCGGTATCCCCTGGATTATCCAAATATTGTTGTAGTAGGGCATCGTCGCCGGTAGCTTCCAAATAGGTAACAGCATCCACGGGGTCAGGCTGGTTGGTTGGATCTTGAAAACCTACGTAAGAGTTATAGGTAACCCTTGTCTTTCCTGCTTTGGCTCTTTTTGTGGTAATCACGATTACCCCATTTGCACCTCGATTACCGTAAATTGCAGCGGCACCCGCATCCTTAAGTACCGAAATACTCTCAATATCACCGGAATCTATCCCATTTAAACTTCCTTCGATACCATCTATGATGACCAATGGACTTGAAGATGCATTAATGGAATTGATTCCACGAATACGTAAGGTAGCCCCATCAGAACCGGGTTGTCCACTTGATTGAATAGCAGTTAAGCCAGGGGAAAGTCCCTGAAGTGCTTGGGATGTTTGAAAAACCGGCTGCTTAATAAGTTCTTCACTTTCGATAGTAGCTACAGAGCCCGAAAGACTTTCCTTGTTTTGGGTTCCATAACCAACCACAACAACCTCATCCAATACTGAAGTGTCTTCCTGTAACACTACATTAATAGTAGAAGCAGTGCCTACGGTAATGTTTTGGGCACTAAACCCAACATAAGAAAAGACCAGTACCTGGCCATCGGCCACCAGAATTGAATAGTTTCCATCAAAATCTGTTTGGGTACCGGTTGTGGTTCCTTGAATCACGACAGAAGCTCCGGGCAATGGTGCGCCCTGTCCGTCAGTGACATTCCCGCTTACCGTCTTTTCTTGGGCAAACAGCATTGCACTGAATGCCAAGAAGAATAACATTAAATACGTTCTTTTCATAAATTCATTAGTTAGTTTATTGAGCCCGCAAAGTATTCTATGTAATAGGTCGGAAAGCGAATAAGCAGAAGAAAATTACCGGAAACGTTGCCGAAAACGTTTTAATTTTCCGGAACCGTTTCCGAAAAAATGGGATTCTTATCCTGAATATATTTTACTGCAAACAGAGTTTATCATAGTTTATTGATAATCAGATTATTAACACATAATTATATTAAATAACTCTTTAATCAAATTAAATTTCGCTGCTAATCAATCTTTAACAGTCATATCGAAAACTTATGGGGACATTGAATAATAATTAGTACTTTCTGACATGTTTCGAAGTCTATTCTATAGTTTTCGGAAATTGAAATTTTCATGATTCAACAAAATCACTAGCATGAAACATGTTACCATAAAAGATGTAGCCAGGAAGCTCAATGTCTCTGTTTCTTCTGTTTCCAGGGCGTTCAATGATAAATATGATATCAAGGAGGAAACCAAGAAGCTGATACTACGTACCGCGGAAGAGATGGGTTATTTTCCAAATCCAATTGCCAAGAAGCTGAGTCAAAACAAAACCTTTAATATAGGGGTGGTGGTTCCTGAATTTGTCAATGAATTTTATTCCGAGGTAATCATCGCCATCCAAGAAGTTCTGATTTCCAACAATTACCAGGTGCTCGTGATGCAATCCGACGAGAATCCTGTTTTGGAGCTAAAAAATGCCAAAACACTTATCCATAATATGGTAGACGGATTGATCATTGCCCCTACGGCCGAAAGCAACAATATGGACTACTATCTAAACCAGATACAGTTGGGATGTCCTATTGTTTTTATGAGCAGAGTGGAAAAATCCTTGCGAGCTCCCAAAGTGGTTTTCAACAATCAAAAGTGGAGTTTCTTTGCCACTGAACATCTAATAAGGGAAGGCCACAAGAAAATCTATTATCTATCTGGAAAGAAAAATCTCTGTGTTACCAAAGACAGAATCAACGGGTTTACCAGAGCTATGAACAAACATAAGGTTCCAAAAGAAAACTATAAAATCATAGAGGCGGGCATTAACGCCAAAGAGGGGATTGAAATCGTGGAGGACCTAATATATAACCACGATCTCCCCGATGCCTTTTTCTGTTTCAACGATTTAATTGCCATTGGGGTAATCAAAAGCCTGAAGAACAATGGATATAGCATTCCCAACGACATAGCGGTGATGGGCTTTACTGAAACACATATGGCTGAATTTATCACTCCTCAGCTCAGCAGTGTGCGACAACCGACCTACGATATGGGCCGTGAGGCTGCCAAACTTCTTCTTAAACAAATCAATGGGGAACCCGAACTTGAGGAAACCGTTGTTATGAACGGGGAATTGAATATTAGAAAATCCTCCCGTAAGTTGGATGTTACATAAGACCATCAAGATCAAATAGTTAACATTGTGATCAATTCTGTAAAATGTATACGTCCTTAGGTGAAATGTATACTTCTTCCTTCCATGCCCAAACTAATTTTGTTTCATAATTAATTTAAAGTTTGACAAAATGGAAAAGACAGCTTTAATAACAGGAGCAAGTAGTGGCATCGGAAAAGAGTTGGCACGAATTCACGCAGAAAGAGGTTGGGATATAATTATTGTAGCTCGAAGGCAAGAAAAGCTGAACGAGCTCAAATTGGAACTCGAGCAGAAGTTCGCTGTTAAGGTATTGACTATTGTCAAGGATTTAAGCAATCCTGGAGCTCCGAAGGAGATTTTTGAAAAAATTCAACAAAAGGGTATCCAAATCCATTATCTGATCAACAATGCAGGTTTTGGACTCCGTGGAAAATTCCATGAGCTTACTTGGGAACGCCAACAGCAGATGATACATCTGAACATGGTGGCACTTACAGAGCTTATGTATCTTTTCCTTCCAGAAATGATTGCAAGAAATAGTGGCAAAATCTTGAACACTTCCTCCACGGCTTCATTTTTACCCGGACCTCTTCAGGCTATTTATTATGCCTCCAAGGCGTATGTAACCTATTTAGGAAATGCTATCGCCGAGGAACTGCACGATACCAATATTACTGTAACAACATTGATGCCCGGAGCAACTGAAACTGAGTTTGCATCGACCTCTGGTATGGACAAAACAGGCTTGTTCGAAAAAACAGTGAGTGCTCGTTCTGTTGCTGAGGATGGTTACAACGGCATGTTGGAGGGAAAACTGGATGTTATTTCCGGATTGACCTTTGCACAAAGTTTGATGATGAAGACCCTTCCGTTTACACCGAAGAAGACGATACTTAAGCAGGTTCGTAAAATGCAGGAGGTTGACTAAAGTCAATATTATTGTTTAGCTTAGAAATATGCAGTATTCAGTATCATGAAAGATATCATACACATAAAATCCATAACGGAAGCCAACAGCATGTTTGGCATGCCTCCTCCCAAGCATCCCCTGGTATCGGTAATTTGGGCAAAAGACCTTCCACATTTCCATGAATTCGAAGGTGTGCGAATCAATACAAACCTATTCGCGGTCTCGCTAAAGGATGGCATTACCGGTTCGATGGGTTATGGACGTAACTCGTATGATTTTACCGAGGGAATGATGGTATTTTCCAAACCCAATCAGGTAATGACTTTTGAAGAAAAAAATGTGGAAGAGGATGCCAAAGGTTGGCTGTTGGTATTTCACCCGGACCTTATTAGAAAGTCTGAATTGGGCAGAACGATTGACAACTATTCCTTTTTTGATTATGAAGTGCACGAAGCATTGCACCTATCCGATGAAGAGAAAGCAACTCTAACCGATTTGGTGCTCAAAATTGAAACGGAAATCAATCAAAATATTGATAAGCACAGTCAAAAACTTATCATTGCCAATATTGAACTGATCTTGGACTACTGCAACCGCTATTACGACCGTCAGTTTTATGTCCGTACCAATTTGCACCAAGATCATATCAGTGAGTTCGAAAGTTTGTTGAAGGATTATTTCATTTCTGAAAAGCCTTCCGAGTTAGGCCTTCCAACAGTTCGATATTGTGGGGAAAGACTCAACATGTCGCCCAATTACCTCAGTGACCTTTTAAAGAAGGAAACCGGGATGTCAGCGAAAGAACACATCAATGCATTCATAGTAAACAAGGCCAAAAACAAATTGCTGGGTTCTACAGATTCCGTGAGTGAAATAGCCTATTCCTTGGGGTTTGAATACCCACAGCACTTTAGCAAACTATTTAAGTCCAAAACAGGAATGAGTCCTGTAAAATATAGAGGATTGAATTAAAATGAAGAAAGTAATAATCACCGGAGCAACCGGAATGGTAGGGAAAGGCGTTCTACTCGAATGCTTGGACAGTCGATATATTGAAGAAGTCCTGATCATAAATAGGTCTTCCCTTGGATTGAGCAATCCCAAACTAAAGGAGATTGTTCTTAAGGACTTTGCCGATCTGAAAACCGTGCAGGACCAACTTGTTGGATATGACGCCTGTTTTTACTGTATGGGTGTTTCTGTTCTGGGTTTGAACGAAAAAAGTTATACCCGGATAACTTATGGAATCACTAAAATTTTTGTTGATATCCTGTATGAATTAAATCCTGAAATGGTTTTCAACTACGTCTCAGGCACTGGAACAGATAGCTCTGAAAAAGGAAAATCGATGTGGGCCAGGGTAAAAGGTGCTACCGAAAACTACCTGCTAAACAAAGGCTTCCAAGATGCTTATTGCTTTAGACCTGGAATGATCATCCCTGAAAGGGGCATCAAATCAAGAACAACTTGGTACAATTTAATCTATGTGTTGATGAGGCCCTTTTTCCCGCTATTTAAAAAATCCAAGAACGTTACCACTACAAGTCGTATTGGAAAAGCGATGATCAACTCGTTACAGGTAAAGTCGAATGATAAGCATTTGGAAAATGCAGCGATCAATGCTTTGGCCTTGAACAACTAATCTTTACTAATTGAAAACACTTTTAAAATATCTAAAACGAATGTTACTGACTATTCTGGTCCTTATAGGTGTTGTGGTCGTAGCCTACCTCCTATTTGTGAATTTCTATCCAAGTTTGGGGGGAGATGTCTCCGAAGAACGCAAAACCCAATATCAATCTTCCGCACAATTTTCTGAAGGTATCTTCAAAAACAACAAGGATGTGCCCAAAGACCCAAGCTTTTCAGAAACTTTGAAAATTGCTCGCAAGTTTTTCTTTGAAAAGGTGGAGAACGGCAAACCCGAAAACGAAATTGGGATTAAAAAAATTGATTCCCTCGAACTTGCCGATTATCCGGGAGCAACGCGACTAATTTGGTTTGGTCATTCCGCTTTCTTGTTACAAATGGATGGGAAAAACATTTTAATCGACCCCATGTTCGGCGAAGTGCCAGCACCTCATCCTTTGTTAGGCGCTAATCGATTTCACAACCAATTGCCCATCGAGATTGACAAACTGCCTAAAATAGATGCTGTCATAATCTCCCATGACCATTATGATCATTTGGATTACCAATCCATCAAAAGCTTGAAAGACAAGGTGGAACAATTCTACGTACCGCTTGGAGTTGGCGTTCATCTGGAGGCCTGGGATGTGTCCAAAGAAGCTATAGTGGAACTGGACTGGTGGCAAGAAGTTTATTATAAAGATCTTCTGTTTGTGTGCACACCAGCGCAGCATTTTTCCGGGAGAAAATTTACTAATGGACAAAGTACATTATGGAGTTCGTGGGTGATCAAATCAGAAAATGAAAACATCTTTTTTAGTGGCGATAGTGGTTATTCAACCCATTTTAAAGAGATAGGACACGCCTATGGCCCTTTTGATTTTGCAATGTTGGAATGTGGCCAGTATAACAAAATGTGGCCCGATATCCATATGTTCCCCGAGGAAACGGTTCAAGCCAGTATAGATTTAAAGTCGAAGGTATTTATGCCGATACACTGGGGTGCCTTTAAGCTGGCACTGCATTCATGGACAGACCCGGTAGAACGTGCTGTCCAAAAAGCGCAAGAATTGCAGGTCCCTATGATAACGCCAAAAATTGGAGAACCCATAATATTAAACAACCCTCTAGATTATTCAACCCATTGGTGGGGAGGTGAAAAATAATTCCTTAACAAAATCTATTTACTATGCAAAAGAAAACCGGATGACACATAAAAATCATCCGGTTACCCAAACTAATCACCATTCAAAAACACCTAAACTACGTTGTTAAACTACCTGTTGACATATATGATTGTCATAAGAAAAAGGACATAAGCTATTAGGTATAAATACTTGAACCTACCTCCTAAGATTTGTTTCTCTTTCCCATTCATAACTTTACTCTTAATCCATTACAAATTTTAATCCTACCCCAAAATAGTTAGCCTTAAGACCGGTACTCCGCGTATAGTTATTATATTTTAAATCAACGCTCTTTAATCCAAATTTCCACGTTCTAAACTTTGTAAAAATATCGGTGTATGATATGCCGATACCATATTGATGGGCATCATATTGTGATAGATCAAAATCCGAGGTATAATATGGACTAGTTGACAAATGGGTGTCGAACGGGGCAAAATAATCCGCTTGGCTCTGAGTATAATACCTGTAGGAGGGATACAAAGTGAACTTTTGTGATATTTTCACTGGTAATTCTATGTTCGCAGTATGCGATCGCAGTCCCCAATCATCAAAATAATAGCGATAATAGGTTCTTACGGACAAGAATTCGTTTACAAAATGGTTCAATCGCATCCCTATGGGTATTTTCAATCTATTTTCAGGGAGTCGCTCCAGATCGTCAGCCAACATAAATACGTCAACATTCTCTACAGAGGTATAATTCGGAATATTAGCTGCATTTCCAATGAAATAGTTGGGTCTATCAGCAAAATATACACGTTGCATAGGATTTGCCAACCATCCTTGTTGGTTTATCAAATCCGCAAAAAGCGATATTTGCGTGTTTTTTCCTAAAATCTGCGAAAATGAAAGGGAAAGCGCATAGGTGTTACGTTTCTTGTTTGTAATAAGACCAAATCCATCCAACGGCCCCCAAGTATTGCCAGTATTCTTGTCCGTGATGTTACCATTCTCATCGAGTATGTTGATCCCACTAAAAAAGCCATTGTTTAAATTACCTCCTACCTCAACATAGGTGTCCAATTCAGTTGGATATTTAGGAATCCAGTTATCCAAAAACACGTTGGCCTTTATTCCAATTTCCGTATTCTTCTCATTGAAAAGTTTGGTAAAGCCCCCTCCGAACCCAATGGATACGTAATCGTATTCGATTGCAAAGGAAGCATTGGCACTCAATATTTCATTTCTATCCTTTGAGCTATGGGAATAACTTGCCGCAATACTTCCCCAAGTATCTTGTCTAGATGCTCCAGATGAAGCTACCCATGGACTCCCTATAACATCTTCTGGATTTGCAACCATTCCTCCTCCTTCATCATCATCGTCATCGTCATCGTAATTGGCCGAAGCACCTGAAAGGTCAAAAGGATCGAGATTGCTGGAAGAAGCAGAGGTATAGGTTGAAATACCTGTGTCAATGGTCAATACATCATCTGGATTAAGCGGGATGCTCACTACAATGGATGGGGCCAAATCTGTTAGCTCCTCGGTACCGACTCCACCAGTAACCGAAGCATTATTTCCAGTTTGCTCGTAATAACTCGATAAAATATCAACCTCTGTGGACTCCAGAACTCTTTTCTCGTAGGAAGTTGCGTTCTCCTGCTGTGATATTCCGGTGAACGCCCAAAGCATGGTCAACATCCAAATTTTGGGACTAATATTTTTAATTACACCCACAACCACCTCCTGACTTTCCGCCATTCGCTCCAGATGCTCCCTCACGATATACCTGATAACTAATCTCAAATTTTGTAAACTTTTTATCCGCCAAAAGCATGTCGGGATCATTAATGTTCACCTTTTCATATTCATGCAGGGTAACGCATGATGTCAAACCCAATAATGGAATAAGTATTATTGCAATTCTTTTCATAGTTCCTTTTGCTTATCACTGTTTTTTAATTCAATATTTTTTGAGGTAATTATGGTGTTATCGGCATCCACAATTATGCATTCTACTTCGTTCAGTTGATTGATAAAATCCAACCCTGTTTCCTTCCCCATTACAAATACCGATGTAGCCAATGCATCTGCAAGCTCCGCTGTTTGGGTAAAAACCGTAACACTTAATAATCCGGTACTAGGGTATCCAGTCCTTGGGTTGATGATATGGGAATACAGTTCTCCATTGAATCTCACATATTTTTCATAATTCCCCGATGTTACTACAGCACCATCTTTAACCGGAAGCCACGAAAACACCTTCTTTTTATCCAAAGGATTCACAATGGCTACCATCCAATCTTTTCCGTCAGGTTGGGTGCCCCAGGCGTTTAAGTCGCCCGAGGCATTGATAATTCCCGAATGAACACCTAACTTTATCAATAGCTGTTTTGCCATATCCGCGGCATATCCTTTTCCAATGGCTCCGAAACCAATCTTCGTACCTACTTTCTTTAGAAAGACCGTTTTATTTTCCTCGTCAAGAACAATATTCTCGTATCCTACTTTTTCGATTGATTTTTTAATTGCAAGCTTATCAGGCATCTTGGCCATAGTCCCATCAAATTTCCAGATACGGTCCATTGAGGCATAACTGATGTCAAATGCCCCCTGGGTTAATTTTGAAAGTTTTACGGATCTTTTTATTAATTGAAAAAGTTCATCATCAACTTTTACGGGAATCTTCCCGGAGTTGGTATTGATCTTTGAAGTCTGTGAATTGGCATCCCAAGAAGAGATCAGTTTTTCTATTCTTGTGATTTCTTCGATAGCTGCATCAATATGTTGGTTTCCTTCTTTTTGGTTTGAAGCCGTAACCGTAATATCGAATCGGCTCCCCATCAACTTTACGGTTCTATGGTATACCCCAACTTGACCGCTGATTGCCTCAATATCTGTACCCTTATGCTTATCCTTCAGCACATAGAGCATTAGTATCCCTAAAAAAAACGTAATACTCAAAATAATCGGTTTCATCAATTTCTTAGGTTTATTTGGAAAATGCATTTAGTTTATTGAAATAGGCGGTTGGACTTATTTTTTCATATCCCATGTCTCCCAGAATTTTACCGTGGTTATCCAGAATCACCACATATGGGAAATGGCCTTTCGGATTGTATTTTTGGGCCAATGTCTTATTGTGCGCCTCAGTTTCTGGGGATAGTTTGTTTTTTTTCCTTCTCGGAAAATCGGCCTTGAGCATGACAAATTTCGTTTTGGCCAAACTTTTAAATTCAGCTGTGCTCCAAATTTCCTTATCCAGTTTTATGCAGGGCGCACACCAATCGGAGCCCTGAAAGACCAGTATAATGCTCCTATCTCCGTCCTCTGCAATCTTTTTGGCAGTTTCTATATCAGTTTGCCATTCTTGGGCAATACCTTGCCAAAAAGCACATAAAAAAAGTATCTGGGCCAGCAACTTATGTTTCGTGGTGATCATGATATTTCCTGTTTCTTGTTTGGGTTCTTTACAGTAGGACAGTCCAATTGGAATACACCCTATTTTTTTTAATATTTATTTTTACATCCTATATTGATCTCTTATTGGCCCATATGTCAGAAAAAGAACCCTCCATCTGTGAACCTGAGAATTATAATCAGTTGTTCAGGAACCTATACGGACCGGTAACTCGATATATTTATTATAAGTGTGGAGATTTGCAACAAGCAGAGGATATAGTACAAAATGCCTTCCTTAAACTATGGAAGCTTTGTGCGTCGGTTCAATTTTCAAAGGCCAAATCCTACATTTACAAAGCCTGTAACCATCTTTTTTTGAATGAGATGGCACATCAAAAAGTGGTATTGAAGCATCTAAATTCGGTTAGGCAGACCAAGGATAATGAAAGCCCTGATTTTTTGATGGAAATGGAGGAATTTCGAAAAAAATTGAAAGCTGCCCTCGGAAATCTTCCGCCAAAAGAGCGTGAGGTTTTTCTACTGAGCAGAATCGAAAAGAAAACATACAGGGAAATTGCTGAAATTACGGGACTGACGGTCAAGGGGATTGAAAGAAGAATGAGCAAGGCATTGTTGCAACTTAGGGAAATGCTCGGAAAAGAAATTAAATTTTAAATAGGGTATTTTATGTTCTGTTTGTCAAATAGATAAGAATGGATAAGCCTATGGATGACAATTACATTGACGAAG
Organism: Flagellimonas sp. 2504JD4-2; assembly: GCF_053642935.1. NCBI lineage: Bacteria > Pseudomonadati > Bacteroidota > Flavobacteriia > Flavobacteriales > Flavobacteriaceae > Flagellimonas > Flagellimonas sp. 2504JD4-2. The sequence goes on from NZ_JBSIOV010000002.1 coordinate 341,502, forward strand.
AGTTTTTGGCAAGATGGATGGCAAACGAGCTTACTGAAAAAGAACGTTTGGCGTTTGAAAAAACCGAAGCTTACAAGGAAATCAAATTGATTTACGAGGAATCCCAATTTTTGGAAGGCCCTCATGTCAATACCGAGGAGGCGCTTAAAAAGGTGACGTCTATACTTCACCAAGGAGAAGAAAAGCCAAAAGTGAGATATCTCAAGTGGATATCCCTAGCCGCTAGTCTGACCATAATTTTTGGAATTACCATCTTTTTTCTTGCCACCAAAACTTACAGTACCGGAATTGGAGAAAAATTGACCATTATCTTATCTGATAGCTCCGTGGTTGATTTAAATGCAAATTCAAGCATATCCCATAAACGTTTCGGTTGGTTAAATCAAAAAGAAGTGGATTTAGAAGGTGAGGCCTATTTTAAGATAACCCATGGACCAGGTTTTAAAGTAAAAACCTCTAAAGGTTCAATAGATGTCTTGGGTACGGAATTCAACATCAAGGATAGGGAAAATTTCAGTATTAGCTGTTATGATGGAAAAATACAGTTCTCCTTGTTGGAAAATGATGTGAGCCCACTAGTTTTAACCAAAGGAATGGAAGTGCGATTGGACAGCAATCAAATAACCACCTCAAACATACAATTACCAATGCCTTCATGGAAACTTGGTAGTTCAACTTTTGAAGATCGACCCATTTTAGAAGTGCTTCAAGAACTTAAAAATCATTTCCCAGTTGAATTTAAATTGGAGAATGTGAGATTGGAACGCCTATATACTGGGGCTTTTAGCCATGATAGCTTACAAATAGCATTGGAAGCCACATTGACCCCGATGGGTATTAAGTATCAAATTTCAGAGGATCAAAAAATGATTATTCTGTCCGAATAAGATAATGAAGCACACACTTTTAACAGTATTTCTTTGTTTTTGTTTTTTAATTTGCAGCGCACAATCCAAGCATGATTATCGCTATGGAGGTGTTTCTTTGCAGCTTGCAATAAATGACTTGGAAGAAAAGCACAAGGTATCTTTCTCCTATGCTCCAGACCTCATTAAGGGCAAAACCATCAATTTGCAAATAGATCAAATAGAACTACCCGAACTTTTGAACATTTTGGAAGCCCAATCCGGGTTGATTTTTAAACAAATATCAAAAAATCAAATCACGGTAAGTCCACAACCCGTTAGAGACAAAGTTTGCGGCTATTTATTGGAGATTGATTCTCGAACGCCTTTACCCTATGCATCGGTAACTATTGATTCGATAATGGAAATTGCAACTGATGCGAAAGGTTTTTTTGTTTTTGAAGGAAATCGGAAAACCTCCCACTCGCTGAAGGTATTGGGGTTTGAGACCATATTATTGGAAAGCAGCCAACGGTGCACCTCAATTTACCTAACTCCAACGATCGAAGCTTTGAAGGAAGTGGTGGTAACAGGTTATATTACCTCGGGTATAGACAAGCAAAAAGATGGTTCTATTGAGGTCACACAAAGTTCTTTGGGTATCTTACCTGGTCTCACAGGTCCTGATATTCTTCAAAGTGTACAATTGGTGCCCGGAATCTCCACTTTGGACGAATCCGCTTCCGGCATTCAGATTCGAGGCGGATCCCCCGACCAGAATCTCATCTTGTTTGATGGCATTAAATTGTTCAATACGGGATACTTTTATGGGATGTTCTCAAGATTCAACCCTTATGCTACGGAAAGGGCAACCTTATTTAAATCGGGCACCAGCGCTTCTTATGGTGATCGAATTTCAGGTATCATTGATATCTCTTCAGGAACGGAAATTCCCAATAATACAAAAGGTGGGTTTGGCGTAGATGGTCTTAGTCTTGATGGATATATAAAAGCACCTTTAAGCAAAAAAACAGCGGTATATCTCTTCGCAAGGCATTCCTATACTGATTTATATAAAAGTCCCGCCTACGATGGTTATGCGGAAAAGATCTTCAGAAACGGGGGGGTTGTTAAAGATGTTTCAGGAAACATTCTGAACATTCAAACCGATGATGAATTTACGGTGGATTCCAGCACCAATGATTTTTCGTTTTACGATATTAATTCCAAGATTATCTATAATCCAACAGAAAAAGATCAAATTACTATAAGTGGCCTATTTACCAGAAATGCCCTGGATTTTTCCTTTACAAGCTTAGGAGAGCAAAGAATTGACTCATTAGTTACCCAAAATCACGGGATTAGTGTTGGGTGGGAACATAAGAAATCAAACAAACAAAAGGGCAAAATAAATGCCTATTATTCCCATTATGATTCCTATTACCGAAATCAGGAATTCTTGGTTACGGGCAATGTTTTGGAGGAAACCAATATCAGGAGCAATGAAATTGCGGATTTTGGTCTGGACCTTACAACATATCGCACCATCAATAAAAATCATTCATACTTCTTAGGTTATCAAGTTTCACATACCAACAACAAGATTGCGCTTAGCCAAGAAGAACCATTTGAACCCGAAGGAAATATAAATTTACCTTCCGATGAAAGCAATCTTAAAAATGCCGTATTTGGTCAATATGCCTACAAGACAAATAATTCGGGAATATTTACCGGAGGAATTAGATTGGTGCATTATAGCAGCGTAGGCAAGGTATTTGTTGAACCCAGACTTAACTTTGAACACCCCTTTTCAAAAACTGTTCGCGCAAAAGTGAGTTTGGAAAGAAGGAATCAACCTATATCGCAATTGGTTGAATTTAATCAGACCGAATTGCGATTGGAAAACAACCTTTGGCGACTTTCTGACGAGACTATCTATCCGCTACTTCAAAGCAACCAGGTTTCCGCTGGTTTTTTGTTTGATAAAAATGGATGGACTTTGGACTTGGACGGATATTACAAACGCCTTATAGGACTTACCTCATATACGAATGGATTTAGCACACCACAATTAGAGCTTTCAGAAGGAAAAAGTACTATAATCGGGGTTGATTTCTTATTGAAGAAAAGAATTCAGGACTATCGCATTTGGATTGGATATTCATTCAATGATATCAAATTTGATTTTTCAGAAATACAATTGATGAAGTTCCGTGGCAACAACGATATAACCCATAGTTTGAGAATATCCAACTCCCTAAAATTGAACAATCTTCAATTCTCTATGGGATGGCAATATAGGAGCGGTGAGCCTTTTACCCCTATTGTTGGTTTTAACAACAACACCTCAGTGGTTGAATTTGGCCCTATAAACAGCGCCAGATTGCGTGACTATCATAGACTTGATGCATCCGCCACATATAATTTCACGGTAAATGCCAACAAAAACCATCTTATGCAATTGGGTTTATCTGCGCTGAATATCTATAACCGAAAAATTCCGATTTCAATTATTTACCGGGCAGATGATGAAGGAAATGGTTTGGAGTTAAAACAGGTTGTACAAAGGTTTTCGCTTGGTTTTACCCCAAATATAGCTGTAAGGTGGTTTTTTGATTAAATGACCATTGAAACTATTCCTAAATACTTAGCGCAGGGTTTAGATTTAGAAAGCAAACAAAAATCGGGGTGATATTTCACACCCCAATCTTCTTTCCATTAAACTCCAAAAAAATAAACAAAAAATAATAAATGGAAATACCTGCTGATTTAACAGCTTATTTAGTTAATGGCTTTGTTCTAAAATTTTAGTTTTTCGTCTTTGTCCCATAGTCCCCAATAGGCTCCAACATCACCTTCAGCACCAACTTTCCAGGATTCGTCGAAGGAGGAGAAATAGAATATTTCAACATCCTCTTCTTCCGACCACTTTTGGGTATTCATAAAATACTTCATGAAATTTTCGAAGGACGGGAAGGCACCTTCCAAATTTGTCCCTTGACTGGGCCAACCTGTTTCAGAAATGATGACTTTTTTTCCATTCCCCGCTCGTTGTGCTTGTCGGAACATATCTTTCATGTAAAGCAAGGAGTAATCCAAATCACAGCCTTCCCAAAAGGGGTAACAGTTGGCTAAAATGATATCACAAGCATCAGTAATTCTAGGATGGTCCACAAATTCATAGTAAGCATCCACGTAGCCCACAGGAACATTCGAAATCTGTTTTTTGGTTTCGGCAATATAGTCAAGCAGCTGGTCTTCACTCAGGTCTCCACGATAAAGTACCTCATTTCCAACAGCAGCAATATCAACATAACCATTATTGGCAAGTTCAATCAATCCTGCAATTTCCTTTTTATTGATTTCCAAATCATGCCCCAACCAAGCCCCGACCATTGTTTTTATGCCATACTCCCTGGCTACACGCGGTATAATCTCATTCCCATCCGTACACGAAAATGACCTTATCCATTTTGTGTAGGGTTTGATAATTTCCATTCTGCGCCTAATCTGTTCCTCGGTAATCTCATTTTCCGGATTCTGTCCTTCAACATAGGGACTAAAGCACAATCCATGAACGCCATTTTTAAGAACCTGTCTACATAATTTCTTTAATTTCCGAACCGATTTACCTTCGTAGTCCAGGGCTGCTAGGGCCAACAATTTCTCTTTTCTTCGTGAGGACATTTTTTACTTTCTAATTTGATGTGATGAATTTTTCTTACTCAGAGGCTTCATTCCGCGCTTCAAGCGCTTTCCTTATTTCTGCCGCACGCTCTTCGGTAACATCATAGTTTCTCATTACATATATGGCCACCAGTGTTCCCAAAATTGGAAATCCGGAATAGAACGCCCTTAAACCTGTAATTGCTCCTTCCGGTTGCGCAGCAGCTTCTGGGTCAAAACCTACGACCGTCATAATTGTTCCGGTCAATAATCCTGCTATAGCGAATCCAAACTTTACCATCCACCAATATATCGCTCCGAAAATACCTTCTCTACGAAGCCCTGTATTCAACTCATCCAAATCGATTACGTCGGCCGTCATGGACATCATCAGGGTAAATAGACTCCCGATTCCGAAAGAGAAGAAGGGCAGGGCGAAAATAAACATGTAAGGTTTTCCGGGAACGAACAAGAACCATAACATAATGTATCCGACAATAGAAATGGCTTGGGAAACGATAAAGGCTTTCTTTTTGCCCATTCTTTTGGACATCCCGGCAACTATTGGAATAACCAAGAAGGTGGTCACCAAAGCCCCAATACTACCAAAAAGCGTTGGCCATACACCAGCAGCACTGGCATCACCATTAAACAAATAATACACAACTATAAAAAATGAAAAACTCGCGATGGTATAGAATGTATTATAAATTAGGAATGTGGCAATACAGAGTTTTCTGAAAGGGACAGACTTAAATGCCTCTTTAAAACCATCTAAAATCTCTCTTAGACTACCTCCCATATTGCGAAGCGTTAGCGGTGCATAATTCTTTTCCAATGTGGATTCGCTCTTTAGAAATATCGCTGGAACCATGGCAAAAATCATACAGGTTATTCCAACCCAGATGGCCAACTCCCGGGTTGCTACATCGGCAGACTCAAACCAACCTTTGTCGTACATGATAACCCAAAACCATGGTGCAATCACCCATGCCCATTGTCCTATCCATTGAGCTACTGCCATAATATCCGTACGTTCATGAAAATCGTTGCTCATCTCATACCCCATGGCAACGTAAGGGACACTAAAAATGGTCAATCCCAAATAAAACACGAAAGACCAAAGCAGAAAATAAGTGAAGTTATAGTCAATCCCATTTTCTCGATACAGCTGCCACATTATCACGAATGAAACACCCATAATAATGGCTCCTATAAACACATACTGTCTTCGTCTTCCCCATTTTGACTTGGTATTGTCCGAAATGAAGCCCATAATAGGGTCCGTGATCGAATCAAATATCCTCGGAAGAAAAAACAAAACTCCCCACATCCAACCTGGGAAACCCAAATCTTGAACCAGTACCACCATAAAAATTCCCAGCACTGCAGGAAACATTTGGTTGGCGAGCATACCAATTCCAAAGGCTACCTTATCCCCAAAGGGAACTTTTCTAGTCGTTAAATTATCTGTACTGCTCATAATCGTTTGGTTTAATCGGTTATATTAATTGTACTTATGCTTCACCACATCAAAGGTTAATTTCTTGTTTCTTTCTATGTCCACGATTCCCCAATATTCCTCGTTGGGAGTTCCGTCATACGGTACGCCGGTACTATTGGGCGCCCAACCGCCTGGATCTTGTTCATTAGGATTTCCTGCTTTCCACCAACCATCGGTAAAGGAGAACAATGCGACACCTGAACAAACTTCACGATTATTGAAAACGGCTTCCAATATCTTTGCGTTGGCATCTGCCTGTGCTTTTTGATTTACCCCGGTTTCATATCCGTTTTTAGTAATGGTCATATAACTATCGCCACCTGCTTCAGACAGATACATGGGTTTATCACTTATCGATTTCCATTGCGCAAATATCTCGCCCGGGTCATCCCAGCGATATACGTTCATTCCCCAAACGTCAATATTCGGACAAGAAGCAACCGCAAGTGAGTCTGGAAGCTCCCCATGGGCGGTAGTCACCTGACGCGTATCATCCAGCTTATGAATTTTATTCGCGGAGTTGTTCAACACCTGATACCAGTTACGAATATCTCCATCGAACCACTTTGGGTGATAATTGTATTCATTGCCCAGCTCCCACATTAAAATTGCCTTATGGCTTTTATATTTTTTCACGTAATCAACAAAGGTTCCTGATTGAATATCATAATTGCCTCCTTGATTGTATCCAAACCCTATTATGACCTTTATTCCGGCCTTTTGAAAGTTATCCAATACCTCAACCTGCTGTATGGGTTCGTAAACCCTTACTGTATTGACCCCTGCCTCCTTCATTAAGACCAAGTCCTGTTCTAAGTCCGAAAAGTTTCTAACTGTGCTTCCCTTTGGGACAGGGTGATAGCAGATTCCTTTAATAAAATAAGGCTCTCCGTCAGCATAAATGGAACGATCAGGGGTGTCCGCATTATTTCCACCTCCAACACCCTTGCAGGCAAGCATTGAAATGGCAATTATGAGGAAGATCATTCTGTTGAACATGGTATTTATCAGTTTACAATTACTTCTTTTTTTATTGGAGGGGTCAGAACATCTTTCATCAATGCTTCTTTGTCTCCATCGTAGGTTTTGGTTATTGAATTGCCGTTTCGCTTTAAACCTTCAAAAATTCCCTGGTCAACCAAATCCCATAATGCATATTTGGCCTGCCCATCCAAAGTGAACAATCCAAAATGATTTTCAGATCCGCTTTGATTCTTTGCATCTTTCCATTTTTCATTAAAGGCTTCAAAATAAAAGCAAGAAATCCCTGCCGAGTTGGTCCACTCCCGCATATGTCTGTAGAACAGCGCTTCTTTGTATTCATCTGTTGCTCTGGAGCCCTCGGGCCCGTAATGACCATTGGAGACAGTGGCCCATCCGGTTTCTCCTATATGAATTGGCTTGTCAAGGCCTAAGGACTTCATATAATTTGAAACTCCTTGGTATTGGGAAACCGCATATTCCTTGGCACGCACCATTGCAGCTTCTATCTTCTTGGTTTCAGACAAGTTTTGCTCATCTTCGTTTATACCCCAAAATGCGGGATTATAATGGGTATCATGCATAGGATACGTGTGCATCGAAACATAATCCACAGCCCTCCATAACTTCTCCAAATCTTCCACATGATATTCTTGACTTCCCCCACCCCAAGATGCAAAATTATCCGAGCTTGTAATCCAAAGGTTTTTTGGCAATATCCCTTTTTTCTTAAGTTCTTGAAGATAGGTTACCCATTTTAGGATTACTCTGGGCTGCACATAGTAACTGGTAGCCCATTTAACCATGGCTTCATTGCCCACGGCGAGAACCTTTACGATATCCGGGTACTCCTGAGCCAACGCAACCGCTCTATCTATTTCTGCAGCATTTTTTTCGCTTTCAACATTGTGATCAGGTTCCAAACCGGTCCATGCATTTTTACAGTCAATCCAAGCTCCCAACATCACGTACATTTCAAATTGGGCATCTTCTTGCTTCAGTTCTCCTATGGCTTTCAACAAATTGGAGGCCTGTTGCAACTGTAGGTTGTAGGTTCTAACAATTTTGATTCCCATTGCAGATAGAATCTTCATGTCTTCCTTAAGTTCTTCAATAGTAGGTTGTATCTCACGGGTAATCTCCCTGTATCCACCATAAGAAATAGCCAAATAATTGGGATTGCCTAGAATGTCCTGTGCTGTCACTTCTTTTTGTATTTGGGATTTGTCTTCTTTACTGTTTTTCTTGTTTTCCTTACACGAATGAATAATGGATAAGACCATAAAGGCCAGTATAAATCGTATCCATGAATTCATCCAGTTCATTTTCATCTTAGGTTTTTGGCATTGATATTTACCCTTAGATGGTCTATCTCCCCAGTTCTTTTAAAAATTTTGTCACTTATTGCTTTATCTATTGACAAAAAGCCAAAATTTGATGTTGTGTGATTTTTATGAATAACAACAACTCCTTCCTCCTCGGACAGCCCATAAACTATAGGTACTTGACAATAGGTAAAGCAAAGTGAGTCCTTGCTAAGTTCCAATTGTTTCGGACTACCATCAAGATCTACATAGCTAAAAATCCTTGGTTCCTTTAAAAGCTCATTTTTACGTAACAGGTATGGTCTAAAGTGGAGTTTACCTTCTTTCACGAAGATTCCAAGTTCGCCAAGCCTACTTAAGATATCCTCTTTTACCTGACCTGTCATACCGGGTTGCTGTGCACCCTTTCCTGCTGGGGTATGGGAATATGGGTCGGTTGGAAATGCTCCATATAAGGATGGTGGTTTATGTACGCCAATGCCCTCATTGATTTCATAAAAATGCTCCATTAATCGACCAACTGTCTCAGCACTTTCCCCTTCTTCAACGGCTTTAACGCAGCACTCTTCAACGGCGAGTAAAAGTTTGGAAACCATATGCCAATAGATTGAGCCCAATCCTTCATAACCATAAAAGGTACCTGATCTTCCCGTAAAGGCTTTATGATCAAAAACATCCTCAAAAATCTGCAGTATGTTTTCTTTTTCAGAAGAAGCCAATTTGGCGTATTGTGTTTGGGCAAGTTTATCCAAAGCTATCTCTAGGTCACCGGCATTCTTAAAATTTCCATTAAAATGATAGTCCCCTGTAGCATCCTTCTCAATAATCAATGTATTGCGGTCCTTTAAAAGTTGAGGCAGTAGTTTTGTAGCGAGAACCGCTTCTTCCGGGATATTGTTCTTTTCCGAAAACAATGGTAATTGTTTGTTGGGGTACAACAAATAACTATACTGATCATCTCGGAACAGCTTACTAGCTTTTAAACCATCCAAAGTTTCAAGAGCTTCTTTGGACGACAAATATCTCGAGCTCAAAACGGCTACTTGACCTTCCAACATTTCGCTTAGATATGAGATTGAAACCTCATCATTACTTTCAACTGTCATTAAGTTATAAGCATGATATAGATTATCAACCCTTTTATTGGCCCTTAGGGAGTGTTCCAAATATTGAATTCCCAAATCGATAAACTGCTTCAGGTCTTCCAGTGAAATGTTTTCCTTCTCTCCGGAAAATGAACTTTCATAGATGTTCTCCCTAAAATTGCTTCCGGAATTTCCAAGACCATCCATAATCTGCCTGCGGGCCTTATCGTCAATTTTACCATCCAAATGGCCTTTATGCGCTTCCAGCGTTTTCCAAATTCCTTGGAAAAGTCCCGCCAGCTCGCTAGAAATGGCTACTTCCGAAGTGGTGGAATTGCCGAGCACTGTATTGAAGAAATTTAAAAATCGTCTTAAATAGTAGAGGGTAACCATGGATACCCCATTACCTACCAGCGCATTGTTGGCATCGTTCCATTCAGGACGTTGGGTGTTCATCCAAACCCCTCCTTCCGGGATGAAGTTTGACATTTTAGCCAATACAGTGGCCAATATCTTTTCTATGAAGTTAACCCTATAAATGTCACCACTTTGCTCCTGTAGAAGTGCCCCATCAGCTCCAATTTCCTCTCTTCGGTCTCTAATTTGCTTATCTGAATGATAATCAAACTCTATGGTGTCCTTAGGATTTTGCAGAATGCTTGCATAGTTTTTTATTCTGTACGGAACATTGGCATAAACAAACTGGTCCTGGGTAAAATAAGTTTCCATTTCTCCTGGGGAATGGTCCTGCATAAATTCCAGGAATTTTAGTAGGTATATGATCTGGTGATCCCCCCAATAACCAATGTAAGACCAAGGATCATCGGGTTCTATGATTTCCCAATCAAATCCATCTTTGGTAACCCTATATGGGTTATAACCATCAAAAGTACTGGCATTCAAAAACTTGCTTATCATACTTTCAATAAATTCGGGATATGAATGCGCCAGAGCTTCCCAGTTTTGGAATATATCCCGCCAATTCCCTTCATAGTCCAAAATTTTGGAACCGTCATTCTCGTTTCTTGTATTAATCGAGAATCTATTCCATGGCCTACTGGGATCTCCATGCCTTCTACTAAATTTCAAAGGCATGTATTCCAAACAAAGTCTTTTAAAGTCCTTATCGCCACTTTTTACAGCCAATTCTTTTAATGTGGCTAGCGAAAACGTCTCAGGAAGTTTTTGAGTTAGTCCCTTTGAAGTCTCGAAGACCCTTTTATTCGCTTTGGACAAATAATTGGAAAAATCCCAGTTCTCAATTTCATAGTTATTGTCGAAAATTCCACCTCGCATTATGTTATAAAGCGTGTTGGAAAAATGTCGCGTATCACGAAACCCATCCTCGGACATTTGCAATCCATCGGCAGCTCCCACCAATTGAATCAATCGTTGCGTGCCAAGCTCGACATCGGCCTCAACTTTTTGCTGGAGTTGTGCGTCCTTCTGTATTGCATCGGAAATCTTAACAATTGCTGAATGATTTTGATTGACGTTAGCCACAAACATCCATTTCTTTTCCTCTTTTGGAGGTACTTTCAATACTGTGTGCACAAAATATGCTCCTTTCTCTGCTTTTATATCCAATTCTTGCTGAAGGGGAATTCCTTTTCTAAAATTCGACAGTTGGAGTGATGATAGCAAGTGCATGGGGGTTTCCAAGCCCAGCGACCAAACGATATTGGCCTTTAGCGCTTCACTGGGTTCCGCCTTATCCACAATAATTGCGCTAAGGGCGTAGATTCCCAACCCTGAATCCTTAACGAGTTCACTTCTTTTATACGCATCGACCAAATTGCTCTGCTTGTTCTGAAGATCGCTTCCAACTCCATAAGGCAAAAGATTTTGCAAACCATCCAAGACAGAGATTTCCACATCACTATATCCATCATTCATCAAAGTACAATGTCTCACAAAACCATAAGTGTCACTGGAACTCCACTCATATCTGAAAGTTAATTCCAGATGATGATTGATCTCTTCAAATATGATCTTGTTTCCATGCACATTTTTGTACAGGTTCCGGCTGATCCAATGTACTCCTTGCAATCTATCCGAAAAGGGCTCCCAGAGCTGGGATTTGTCTCCTTGATCAACCCTAAACAAGGTTTTACAACCGGTTGTCTCTATAGCTTCGGTAATCTTATCATCTGTATAATATGGAAAAAGAGCGTATTCGGAATTTTTTCTTCCGGCGGTTAGTCCGCCATTGCTAGAAATGAACATCCAGTGGTTGGAGTCACTCACAATACTCATAAAAAATGGGCGAAGCGCATCGCTATTGGAAATTTTAAAATAGTACTCATTCCCTATTTTAACATGTTCCATTTCCTTTGTACCGTTCTCTTTTATTTCTTGCATTGTCGATTCTTGAATCATCTTAAGCGTTATTCTTCAAAATTTAAGTCCGTATCAAAGACTGTTCTACTTCTTCCAGCGTTTTACCTTTTGTTTCAACAACATATTTGTATACAAAGAAGAATGCCAGCAACGATAGCAATGCATAGATTGCAAATGTTATTGTAGGGCCCAAATTGGACAGTTCCCAAGGAAAAATCTGGGTTACCGAAAAACTAACCAATGAGTTGAAAAAACCAACCACCGATATGGCTATTCCTTTGATCTTACTTGGAAATATTTCTGAAATCAAGGTCCACATCACTGGCCCCAGTGAAATGGCAAATGCCGCAACGTATAGCAGAATTGCCACCAAAACCAATGTGGCATTTATATCAATGAAATTGGTAATCTCATTTCTCTTGAAATTTAAAAACTGCTCCGCATCGAGTTTTTCCTTTACCGCTTGAAACAGTTCCGATTGACCCGAATAGGACTTTCCTTCCATGGACTGCAGCGCCTGATGAATTTGCGGGTCACTTATTTTTTTTAGGGAGTCTCCATTAAAGTTATAGGTAGCATTATTGAAAGCCAAGGTTGCCATGAGCAATGCTATGGTCATAAAACCAGTGCCTATAAGCAACAAGGGTTTACGACCAAGGCGGTCTATCAACCAGATGGCCACCAATGTGAATGCTAGATTGGTCAATCCTACAACAATTGCCTGTAAAAAGGAAGAATCGGTGGTGCCCCCGGCTTGCTCAAATATAGTAGGAGCATAGTAAAAAATAGCATTTATTCCTGTTATCTGTTGAAAGAAGGCTATCCCCAAAGCGATGATCATTATTGTGGCATACTTGTTTTTGAACAAATCGGATAACTGTCCCTTGCTTTCTTTTTTCTCCAGTCCTCTTTGAATTTCCGCTACGGTTATTTCGGCATATTCTTCTCCCCCGATTTTTTGTAAAATCTTCCGGGCCAACTTCACTTTGTTCAATTTCAGAATTAACCATCGTGGGCTCCTGGGGACAGAAAACAAGGAACCAAAATAAATTAATGCAGGAATGGCTTCAACCCCAAGCATCCATCTCCAACTTTCCGCTCCGTAATTCACCAAAAAATAATTGGAAAAATAGGCCACTGAAATCCCGATTACAATGTTCAATTGATTGAAGGAAACAAGGCTGCCCCTTAATTTGGGAGGGGCTATCTCGGCAATGTAAATCGGAGCGATCAAAATAGCGCCACCGATTCCGACACCACCAATAATTCTGGCTATGATAAATTCCAAGTACCCTGTTGCCAAAGCAGACCAGGTCGCGGAAATCGCAAAAAGTGCTGCGACAACAATCAGTATCCTTTTTCTGCCGAATCTATCAGCTAGGGGTCCGGCCATCAGATTTCCGGCCATAGCACCAAAAATGACACAACCCACTGCAAATCCAAGCATGGCATCGGTCATTTCAAAATACGATGTGATTCCTTTTACGGCCCCTGAAATAACAGCACTGTCAAAACCAAGTAAAAAGCCTCCCAATGCAACAATGAGGCTGATCAGGATTGTATACGACCTGTTCATTTTTAACGGAGCTTGTTCAGTACTCATTTTTCTTGTTTTTGGTTGATTTAAATATTGATAGCTAACAAGTTATAATTTTTATGAGATAAAAAAGACCAGTATTAAATAACTGGTCTTTTTACAATCCAAAACATACCAATTAATTACAACCTACTCTATTATTGATATACCCTTATATAGTCCACCTCCATGGATGAAGATGTAAATCCTGCGTCGATATTTCCTCCGAAATTACCTCCCATGGCCACGTTCATTATAAGGAAAAAGTCTTTGTCAAATGGACGGTTGGCGTCATTGGACAAGGTTCCAAATTCCACGTCATCGACCAAGAATGTAATTTCCGTTTCCGTCCATATTACACTGTAGACATGAAAATCATCAGATGCCCCGCTAACAGTGGTTTCCACACTTCTAGCATTACCAGCAAAATTGAGGGGATCATGGGTACTTCCAAATACCTGGTCTTGCATATTACCGACATGCTCCATAATGTCTATTTCGCCGGCTGCCGGCCAAATGTTGGTCTCAAAGTCCGCTCCCAACATCCAAATAGCTGGCCACGTACCTCCACCAGTCGGTAATTTTGCTCTTGCATCCACCCTTCCGTATTGGAATTCAAAATTTTGATAGGTTTGAATTCTTGAAGATGTGTAGTCGCTGCCGTTAAAATTTTCGGCCAGCGCAGTGATTTTCAATACCCCATTTTCAATAATAATATTTTCTGGACGATCCGTATAATATTGGGATTCTCCGTTGCCCCATCCATTATCACCTGTGCCTAAATCGTAATTCCATACAGCTGGGTCTGGAGCTCCGTCCACATCAAATTCCTGGGACCAAATTAAATTGTCAAACGTCGTTCCCGAGCCTCCACCGCTATTCTCTTGTTCATCAACGGGAGTAGTGGAAAATTTCAGATACCAAGCCAAGTTTGAATCATTTCCATCTATGGCACGAACATGCATTGAATTGTTGGTAATATCCAAAATTTCATAAGAAGACGTGCTTATATAGTATCCCATGAATGCATCATTGGTAAAATTCATAACAGTTCCTCTAGAACTAAAAGCGGGATCGGGTACAAGAGACCAATCCACCGACGTTGGTGCCAACGAAACACTGCTTACACCTGAAGTATCAAAATCGAAGCATGCATCTTCTCCTGCTGCACCTCCAACAATACCTTGATGCCCCACATTAAAAAATGTAGCTCCTTTGTTATCTTGCTCATAGGTCAATTGTGTACCAGAAGCATTTAATGTAAACGTTAATTCATCATCACAAAAACAACTACTAATGGCTTCACCACATTTTTCAAAAGGACTGGCAGAAAAGAAAGCCGGAAACCAAAACTGATCTGGTAAAAAAGCTAAAGTAGCTCCCACACCTAAATGACCCGGTTCAACAGCTGCTAAATACCATGTTTTGGAAGAGGCGGTGACCACTTCCCCATCATCATTTAGGTCTCCTCCAGTAAGCAACTCCATCGCTTCAAAATCCGAAAAATCACTTTCTACGGATACTTGAAATGAAGCAGAAGAGCTAACCCCGCCTGTACCTGAGGCTACCACAGCGTAATTATAGGTATTTAAACCAACCAATGTAAATCTTTTGGTGACCGTACCGTTGGAGGATACCTGAACATCTCCATCACTGAACTTAAAAGTGTAAGTGATCGCATTATCTGCAGTAGCGGTAAAAACCACAATTCCTGAACCATCCGTACTTACCTGTGTAGTAACCGATAAGTTAGAGGGTACCACTATGACGTCCAGCATGGGTTCTTCTTCTTGACAACCAAGAAGAATCAGTGCCAACAGTGATCCAATATATAATTTAACTGCTCTCATATTTTATGGTATTAGTCTTTAACCAATTTGTACTGCCAGAAGACTCCAGCTCCTGCCTCAATTACCACATTCATCGTGGTATCGTTATCAGATAGTGTAATGCTATAGGTTATATCATCTGGTACAGCTACATTGGGCAGTTCCCCTGCGTTGACCGCTTTTGGCAATCCAATATAGGCGCCTGCTCCATCAATAACCAATGTTCCGGCTCCTGAATCATAACTGAAGGTCGCCGAAGCTGTACCATCGTGCGGAGCGACCGGGGTCCCACAAGCATCAGAGCCTCCTTGCCAGCCTTCTATCCAAGTATCAGCTCCAAGTACATTAGTAAAGGATCCATCGCCTCCAAAAACGTAGGTGTCATCAAAATAACAAGCCCTATCGATCACGCCTTGGTCATCAATAGCGAACCAACTGGTATCTCCTGGAGCTGGACCAACCCCTAACGAGCCGGCTTCTGGTGCCATTCTCCAGGTCCCTTCCAATGGAGAAGGCTCATCTTTGATTAATTTGTATTGCCAGAATACCCCTGAACCTGATTCAATGACCACATTCATAGTATTGTTGTTATCGGCCAAGGTAATGTTGTACGTGATTGATGTAGGAACGGCTACATTTGGTAATTCACCTGCATTAACAGCCTTGGGAAGTCCCAAATAAGATCCAGTTCCGTCAATGGTCAATGTGCCCGCACCCTGATCATAAACAAATGTCGCTGCGCCTGAGCCATCATGCGGTGCAACGGGGGCTCCACAAGCATCAGAACCTCCTTGCCATCCTTCTATCCAGGTATCAGCGCCAAGTACATTCATGAAAGAACCATCACCACCAAAGACATAGGTATCATCAAAATAACAAGCCCTATCGATCACCCCTTGGTCATCAATAGCAAACCAGCTTATATCTCCTGGTGCCGGACCAACGCCAAGCGAGCCAGCTTCAGGTGCCATTCTCCAAGTTCCAGCAAGTGAAACCGGCGGAACACTTTTAATCAATTTATATTGCCAGAATACTCCTGAACCTGATTCAATGACCACATTCATGGTCTCATTGTTATCCGTCAAGGAAACTGTATACGTTATGGAAGCAGGAACAGCTACATTGGGAAGCTCTCCTTCGTTAACTGCTTTTGGTAGTCCGATATAGGCCCCTGTACCATTAATGGTAACCGTACCCGCAACTCCATCCACAGCATAGGTTGCAGCAGCAGAACCGTCATGGGGAGCAACTGGGGCACCGCATGCATCAGCACCACCTTGCCATCCTTCTATCCAAGATTCTGCACCCAATGCATTCACGAAAGTTCCATCTCCATTAAACGTATAGGTGTCATCAAAATAACATGCTCTTGCCGTAACACCTGCTTCGTCAATTGCGAACCAACTAGTGTCTCCGGGTGCCGGACCAACCCCTAAAGAACCTGCCTCAGGTGCCATAACCCATGTCCCAACCAAATCTTCTGCTACCAAAGTAACAGGCTCCTGAACGTTTATGGTCTGAATGGATTCAATTGTGGCTGCTCCTACACCGCGTGCAATAACTTTTACCTCATAATCCCCTGCCTCTGCATAGGTGTGATTTACGGTTTCACCATTCATAATCGTTGTGGCTTCCTCATTTTCGACGTCTCCAAAGAACACGTCGAATACTGTAGTATTATTTGCTGTTGGCGCAACGGTTATTTCCAGCGAATTTGTTGTAGAAACCGTAACATCCACGGCCAAATCGCTAGGTGGAGTGAACGATATGTTCACAATTCTACTTAGTTCACTAGTTAAGCCTGTGGCTCCGACTCCAATAATTTTCAAAACAAATTCTCCTTCTGCATAAACATGCGTTACAGTTTCTCCAGGAGCTACTTCCGTTGCGGATTCATTTTCCACATCTCCAAAGAAGACTTGGAACACAGAGGCTCCTTCTCCAGTTGGGGTTATCGATACAGTCCCCGTATCATCATCAGAGATGTCAAAAACAGCACTTAAGTTAGTTGGTGCCGATACATCCTGAAATGCGAACGATTGATCATCATCCTCTTCACAAGAATTGAATACGCCAAGTACTACGAAGAGTACCAATAGATGTTTAAAATATTTCATTTTTCAAAGTTTAGTTTTTATTAATACCCAGGATTTTGCTGCCAACGGTTACCCGCTAACTCTATTTCTATGGATGGAATTGGAAACAACTCGTGCTTTCCTGTTTGGAAACCATCAATTTCTGCTCCCGCCCGTCCAGTTCTTACCAAATCAAAGAAGTGATGTCCTTCTCCTACCAATTCTACCCTTCTTTCTTGATAAATTGTAGTGGTCAACGCGTTCCCGGTACCAGTGGCATCTGTGAGACCCGCTCTATTTCTGACCCTATTCAAGTAAAGTAAAGCCCTTGTATCATCTATTCCGCCACGATTCAGCGCCTCCGCCGCCATCAACAGAACATCAGCGAAGCGAATAGCTCTATAGTTGTTAGGGTTGGTCAAATTGGCATCGCCGGTATTTAAATCTCCTTGACGAGCGATATATTTTCTGTTGTAGTATCCTGTATGTTCAAAACCTTCAAAGTAGGAAACTCCCGCATTGGTTGCTGCCCATGCCTCAATGTCCAATATTGCAACATCACGACGAAGATCTCCCGCTTCAAAAGCGTCAAAAACTTCTTGTGCGGGCACATTAAAGCTGAATCCAGATTCGAATACCGGACCTGTATAATTTCTGATACCATTAAACCCAACAGCAACGTTACCTTCACTACATTGCAGACAATCAAAACCAGCACCTTCCAAATCTGTATACTGTACTTCAAATACCGATTCTATGTTGTTTTCATTATCGTTTTCAAACATGGTGGTGTAATCGGCCAAAAGCTCATAGGTTCCAGAATTGATAACTTCCTCCAAAACCGTAGCGGCTTCCTGAAATTTACCCTGAAACAAATAGGCTTTACCCAGCAAGGCTTGCGCGGCCCCTCTGGTAGCTCTACCCACTTCCGATTGGGTCAGCGGCAAATTGGATGCAGCGAAAATTAAATCCGCTTCGATTTGCGCATAGACTTCTGAGGACGGGGTACGGTCAATAGTATTTTGATCTCCGAACAATAGACGTTGGTCCACAGCCAAGGGAACATCCCCAAACCATTTTACCAATTCGAAGTAGTAGTAGGCACGTAGAAAAGTTGCTTCAGCCAAAACGGCATCTTTATTGGGGAAATCAGTCTTGTCCCTAAATTCAAGTATGTAATTAGCTCGGTTGACCCCAGCAAACATCCAATTCCATATATCCCTCAATTGTTGATTAACCGGTGTATGCGTCATATCATCCACTTCCTGGATACCTGGGACATCGGTGGCACTTTCGCCCCCGGCCAGCGTATTGTCGGAAGCAATCTCACCCAACATTACGTTCAAATAGGTGGAATGCAACATGTCATAGGCCGATATTAAGGCACTTTGGTAATCCTCTTCTGAATTGAAAAAGCTCTCGGTATCCTCATTAAATGAGTCCACGTTCACAAAATCATCCGTGCATGCCCATACAGTGAGGCTGGAAAGCAGGACAAAAAGAATTCTTTTCATAGGTTTTAAATTATTATTGCTCATTTTCATCCTTTTAAAATTTTAGGTTTACTCCCAACAAATATGTTCTTGGAACCGGATAGAATCCTTGGTCTATTCCGGCACCAATTGGAGCACCGGAAGAGGCGCTTGGGTCATACCCTTTGTATTCGGTAAAAGTGTAAATGTTATTGGCTGAAACATATACCCTTAATTTATCGGCGCCAAAGCGATCCATAAACTCTTGCGAAAATGTGTAGCCAAGCTGGGCGTTTTGGATTCTTACGAATGAACCATCCTCTACATAAAAATCAGAAAATAGGGTGTTGGATGTAGCTCCTGTGGTTGCCCTAGGGTATTCATTTGTAGTACCCTCTCCCGTCCATCGGTTTAAGGTGAAGACCGACCTGTTTACAAGAGGTTGGTTTCTCTCATAATTTCTAACAATTTCGTTTCCAATTGAAGCAAATGCATATGCTCCAAAGTCAATGTTTTTGTAATTGATGGACAGATTCAATCCCATAGTGGCATCAGGAATTGGGTTTCCTATGTCAACCCTGTCGTTCGAATCAATTAGGCCATCTCCATTTTGATCTACAAATCTTATATCTCCGGGAGCGGCATTGGCTTGGGTCGCATGATTATCAACCTCAGCTTGATTTTGAAAAATTCCGTTGGTTTCCAGTCCAAAGAAGTATCCTATGGGCTTTCCTGCTTCCATTCTAGCTGGAGGATCTTGTCCAACCCCGAATGCACCCCCTTGGAGGAATCCGGCCTCATTGTTAACCTCGGTAACTTCATTTTCGATTAGCGTGACATTGTAGTTTATTCCCAAGGAAAAATCTTCCGACGGACGATAACTATATCCAATCGCAAATTCTAATCCGCTATTTTCTACCGTACCGCCATTTACAATAGGTGCTTGGGCCCCAGGAGCTGAAGCTCCCAAAATTCCCGATACTTGAGGTTGTAGAAGAAGTCCTTCGGTCGTTTTGTTGAAGTAATCCGCCGTGATATCAATGGCATCATTAAACAGCCTAAGGTCTAAACCAATATCGTAGGTTTTCTGCTCTTCCCATTGAATGGCAGGGTTGGGTAAAACCCCAACAGCTTGACCAAATACCAATTGGTCGTTCAAAACATAGGCTCCTTCTCCACTTAATACTCCCCTAAAGCCATTGGATGGAATTCTATCATTACCCAAAATTCCGTAACTACCTCTCAGTTTGATAAAGTTGAAAGTTTTGCTATCGCTCAAAAAGTTTTCGTCTGAAACTATCCATCCTATGGAACCAGAAGGGAAATAACCAAATCGGTTGTTTGGCCCAAATTTTGTCGAACCATCACGTCTGATAACTCCGGACAGTAAATATTTTCCCTTGTAATCGTATTGCACTCTTGCAAAGTATGATAGCAATCGCTCATCAAACCTTCCGCTCAAGCCGCTGTCAACCAGTCCATTTCTTCTATCGACAGTATTCGCGATATCGGCTTCTGGAAAGCTGACCTCGTTTTCGAAGAACCCTTGGGTGGTTCCCGAGAAGATTCCCATGGTTTTAAAAACTGATGTTCCCAGGGTAGCCTGCAGATTGTGGTTCTCACCAAACAGTTTTTTATAATTGATGAATGCATCGAAAGTGTAGTCCCTGAAAATATCCTTGTTTACAGACAAAGAGTTTCTCCCAATGTTGTTGAATACCTTACCTGAACCAAAGAACACGGTTGGCAAAAAATTTCTTCCCTGAACTTCAGAATAATTGAATTGAAGACTTGTCTCTACCGTGAAATCCTCTAAAAAGTTGTAGTTCAACGCGATTTTTCCGCTCAACCGGTCTACGTCCGTGGAATTAAATGTATTATCTACCTGGGCCAGTGGATTTATAACCTCGTTTCCAAGTCCTTCGGCTAAAGTAAAATCCCCATTAGCGTCGGTAACCGCAAAAGTCGGTGCATTATTCAATGCATTAAAGAGTACCGATCCAATTGCGTTTTCAGAGAGGGTTTTTCTTTCTGTACCGGTGTACAGCAAGTTGGTGGTCAATTTCAAGTTTTCCAACAAGTCCGTATTGTAATTGATCCTGGTGGTGTATCGTTTAAAGTTGGCCTTGTTACCGCCAACAATTCCATCTTGGGTGAGCAACGAAGCTCCAAAAGAATAGGTGGATTTTTCACTTCCACCGTTGACTGTTATATTATGATTGAATATTGGCGCTGTTTTAAAAACCTCATCTTGCCAATTGGTTCCAACACCCAATTCTGAAATATTAGGAAATGGATTGGGTTGGCCGTTTGCTGCAAAAGCTTCATTAATAATTACCGCATACTCTGTTGCGTTGAGCACAGGTATAGTTCTCGAAGTCTCTTGAAATCCACCGAAGAAATCGTAGTTAAATTGAAGTTCAGAATTTTTTCTACCGGTTTTAGTGGTTATCAAAACCACTCCGTTCGCTGCACGAACCCCGTAAATACCAGCGGTAGCATCTTTAAGCACGTTTATACTCTCAATATCACCAGGGTTAAGAACACTTAGGTCCTCTATTACGTTTCCATCAACCAGTATTAAAGGTCTGTTGTCTCCATTGGTGGAAATTCCGCGAATTCGGATACTAGACCCACTACCTGGTGATCCAGATTCAGCGGTGATATTGACCCCAGCAACCTGTCCTTGCAAAGCTTGTTCAATCCTAGTTGGATTAAGCTCCTCAATGGTTTCCGCTCCCACAACAGTGACAGCACCGGTAATCTCCTTTTTGGTCTGCGTTCCATATCCAATCACGACAACTTCATCCAACGCACTCACATCTTCCTGCATATTAATAGTCAAAGCATTTTGACTGCTAATGGTTACCTCTTGAGTGCGAAAGCTTATGTATGAAAAAACCAAAACATCGCCTATGGAAACATTCGTCAAAGTGAAATTTCCATCAAAATCGGTGGTGGTTCCATTAGATGTGTTTTTAAGAATGACATTTACGCCAGGCAAGGGTTCATTCAAGGCCTGATCGTATACTGTTCCTGAAACAGTAAAACTCTGGGCAGTTAACAAAGAGGTACATAATGTTAAAACCAGAAAAGAAAAGACATGCTTCATTTGAGTTAATTTTGAAGCTGCAATCTAATCTCCAATAATTGAGAATCCTTAAAAATAACCTCAACAAAAAATCTACGTTTTCAAAAAAATCGATAAAAAATTGACAATTTGGCATTAATACCCTGTTTTTACTGGTGGTTCGTTAGAAAATGAAACTGCATATTTTTTTAGATTTTATTAAGAAAAATACGTTTTGTATAGGTGATGTTGAGGTAAATTAAGGCTATGTTGTATTGCGTTGAAGCTTACATGTCTCCTGTAATCTGCTTTTTTCGTCAAAAAGCACATTTAATGTTGTAGTAAACCCTCTGTTACCGGAAAATTATAGACTTAAAATATAGTTGGTAAGATTGTCATCATGGGATAGGTTCATCTTCTTACGAAGTCGGTATCTTTTGATTTCAACACTTCGGGGTGAAATATTGAACATGGGGGCTATTTCTTTAGAAGATAAGTTTAGACGCAAATAGGCGCACAAGCGAATATCATTAGGTGATAAATTTGGATGTTCCTTTTTGAGTTTCTTCAAAAACTTTCTATCTGCATTATTAAAAGCTTCTTTAAAAAGTTCCCAATCATCATTTTGGTTGAGATTTTTATCAATAATGTGAATAATGGATTTGACGGAATTCTTGTCTTCCGTACTCTCCAATAGTTGCTCCCGAACCTTTGACAGCAGTTCGTTTTTTTTGATAATACTCATGGTAGAGGCGGCAAGTTCATTGCTCTTGCTCTTAAATTGTTCTTGGAGTTGTTCATTTTTTATTTTGACAATCTCCTTTTCGTTCTGTGCTTTTGCCAATTCCATTTCACGTTGATTTCTTTCTATCAATTTTTGCTGGCGTTTGTGGTAATAGCGTCTGTATGCCCCATGAATCGCCAATACCCCTAGAATTGATAGTAAAACATATACGGCCAACATTAAATTTGTTAAATACCAGGGACGGGCAACTGTAAAGGGAAATGAAACAACATTGTTGGATAATTTGTTCCCGATTTTGGACCTTACCTTGAAGTCGAAATCCCCATACCTAAGGTTTTCAAAAGTAACCGACGGAGTTGTAGACCAATCGCTCCAATGGTCATATTGACCTTCCAACATGTATTGGTACTCCACTGCTGTGTATTTATCATACTCTGGAACACTGTATGAAAAACGAATGTTGTTTTCACTATTTCCAAATAACGGCACAGAATCAAGTGCCGCACTTTCAAGCTGATTCCCAAAAGTATAATTGTCGACCCCAACCAAATGAATGACATGCTCCCTGGGTCCAAGTTTTTTCAAATCTAAGGTCACATAGCCATCAGAGGATCCGATTAAATAAACTTCGTCACCAATATTTGTGATGTTCTCAAAACCGGAAACTCCCAGATTGTTTCTCAGACGAACTGGAATTGACACTGAGGTTAATTTATATCCATCATCAAATTTGGAAGGAGCAGCGAACATTACTTCCTGTTCTGCAAAACGCCATAATCTTTGGCCGGTTACATCAGCCATTAAAATGCTCAAGGCATTGCGTCCTTCAATATGAAACAAATCCGTAAGCTGTCTGTCCACATCGAATTGTTTCTTATTTGAATCAGCCTTAAATACTGCATGAATGGTGGCATAGATAATTTCATCATCAAACTTTACCAGACTCGAAGCTATTCCCTTGCCTTCTTCCACCGATAAAATTTCGGCCCCCCGAAACTGATCCTTAAGTTTAAGTTTAAAGACTCCTTTATATTCATGGTTGACGTATAACTCTCCTTTTTCTGAGAATTCAAAAAATCTACTCGAATTGCTAAAGCCTTTTACAACATTGCGATATTGCCATTTCTCATTAACTTTCTCTAAAATACTTAGCCCTCCGTAGTTCCCCTGTATCAGATAATTATCTTGTCCATTTATTGGTTTGATATCCCAGGTACCAGGAAAATTTGCAATCAGCTCGACTTCATCTTCCTGAATCAAATATGTGCCATTATGATGTCCACAAAACAAATCGCCCTGTATTTCTGTAAGTTTCCAAACTTGACCTTCCGTGCCCTCAATCATTTTGAAGTTGGGCGTATTATTTAAGTTGGTCCAAAACAGTCCTTGGTTGGTGCCCAAATACAATTTGTTATCAAAAACTATGGAAGCATAAACAACTCCCAACTTTCCTTCCTTATCTATGTATTCGTTGAATTGGGAATCAAGATTTATGACACTCAGTCCTTTATCATGACCCAACCAAAGATTGGAATCTTGATCTTCAAATATTGAAAGAATGGTGTTATTGTTCAGCCCTTGCTGCTGATCTATCCTAAGGAGCAATCTTCCATCCTTCGACAGTTGGTAAACCCCGTTGGAAATTGTACCCAAAACTATACTTCCATCCTCTAATTGTAGACTACTGTAAATTGTAAAAGCGCTTAAATCGGACTGAGCTTGGATATCATAAGGTAGCAATTCACCACTTACATTAGATTGGTAAAATGTCGCGTCATCTGTCAAATAAACCAATCTATTTTCAATTTCAAAAAGCCCCACCAATGTTTTGCTTCTTACGTGGCGGTCGTCAATTACAAGAGTCGGAGCGCCATCCGTAATTTTATACAATCCTTGGTTTTTTGTCTGAAAATAGACTCCGCTCTGTAGATTGAAAATCTGTGCTTTCTCCGTTTCAGCTTCAATTATTTTGAAAGTCTTGTTCCTCAAACTGTAAACATATATACGATTCAGTGACTGAAACAATATCCAGTCCTCTATGGCAACGATGTTCCAAAACTCCTCATCCTCAACAAGGGGTTCCGATAACTGATCTTTGAGTGAAGTATAGATTAACTTTCCTTTGGAATTCTTGGTCCAATAGCCAAATTCCATATAACATCCCATATAGATTTTGTCGCCCACAGCGGTAACATTTCGTATCACAGAACCGTTCGGGGTGGCATATTTATTCCAATGAATACCATCAAACTCAATAAGACTATGATTGTTGGCTATGTATATAAATCCATCAGAAGATTGAGTAATCGCCCAATTCTGGTTTTCTCCATAATAATCTGCAGGTGAAAAGGTTTGAATAGGTGGAAGCTCCTGTGAACTAATATAGCTGCTCGAAGCAATCAAAACTAAAAGTAAAATCCGTAGAGTTCTCTGCACTAAAATCCAGTTAAAGATTTTTATAAAGACATAATTGGAATCAAAAATAAAATTCCAACACATTTAAAATACGTAAAATCATTTTATCTAGAAGATTTGTAACCAAGGTTCATGTATGATTGCACCATAACCATAACCGCTATCAAGAAAAAATGGAATTGGCTTGAAGAACAGAACAGCTATTTACCAAGCTCAGGATAAAATTAACAACTCATAGAAGATACTTCTTTTTAGCTTAAAACAAACAAGTTATCAACAAATCATCATTTCCATAAACTTTTAGTTTCCAATGGTTTGTATTTACAATTGGTTCTCCCCTATCGGGAAATACTTTTCCGTAACAAAATTGAAAAAAAACCAATCAATTTATTACCTAATTTTCCTACAAAAGAATATAATCTATAACACGACTACCAATGACAACCACAATCTTATCACAACACCCATTTGACTATTCGTTCCTTTCAAAATTTCCGAAAAGTCCATAAACCTTGACGCTTCACCCTCCTGACGGTTTAAGGGAAACCTTCGCCTAACGATTTCATCCCTTACCAATCAAATGCTTAGGTACTTCATTAAGGGATAGCACTGATGTACAGACAATTTTATCGAATAATCATGAAAAATAAAATGAAAAAACTGATTGCTCTATTGTTTATGTTGAACCTGTTTCAACTAAATGCGCAGACAAGCGTCTATGTAAAAGGTACCGGATACAACTATTCTACTTCCAGAGTTGTAAAACTTGGAAGCAATTTTGTGGTTAATAGTGCTGGAAGGGGGCTTTGCCTAACGGTAATTAATGCTTCAACCCATCAGCATGTTTCTTCGGTGGTGTACGACACGTATGGCAATGCTACTGCTTCAGATAATCTGGCCTCTGCCCTCAACAATCTTAAACGTTCGCAAATAGGAATTTTAACCTCTTACGATGCTTGGGAAAACAATGTGACCACAGCCTTGCAAAATGCTGCACGTAGACTGGGGCTTTATAAACTTGGAGGTGGACTAAGTTCAGGCTCTCGAAGACCTTATGCTGCCATCTTCAGAGGGTCGGGAACCTCTACCGCCAACACAGTGCCAAATCATATCGCTTATGAGGTAATGCAATCAAGGGATTCGAATGCTGAAAGTGCGATTATTGCAACATGGCTAATTGAGGATGCATTTGTTGGAAATAACATTACCAATGCATTGGTAAGTGGCGATGGAGAAGATATCGGAGCCCCGCTCATAGTTAATCATTTAGGGTATGTGGGAATTGGCACCTATGCACCCGATTCCAAACTCACGGTAAAAGGTAACATACATACCGAGGAAGTAAAGGTAGACCTTTCAGTTCCTGGTCCTGATTATGTCTTCAAGGAAGATTACGACCTAAAATCCTTAAAAGAAGTTCAGGATTACATTAAAGAACATGGTCACTTACCCAACATTCCTTCAGCTCAAGAAATGGAAGTCAATGGGATACAACTCGGTGAAATGAACATGAAACTCCTTGAGAAGATAGAGGAACTGACCCTCTATACCCTTTCCCAAGAGAAACAGCTAAAAGCCCAACAAAGCGAAATAAACAGGCTCACAAAACAGGAAGAGCGCATACAACATTTGGAAAAACAATTACAACAACTCCTGCACAAAAACTAAGTCAACATGAGATATACCTTCTTATTTTTTATTTGCACGACACTATGCTTTTCGCAACAGCTACCGGACGTCAGTGATTTGGTCAGCGTCCCTAATTCCCCAGAGGCTGAGGCCTTTGAAAGTTATGGTAACATCCCAATATCCTATTATGTGGGTAGGCCCAATGTCTCGGTACCCATATACATGATACAAGGAAAGGAAATGTCCGTCCCAGTATCACTGACCTACGAATCTTCAGGCATTAAGGTACAATCTATTGCCACAAGTGCGGGAACGGGATGGAACCTAAACGCCGGCGGAATGGTAACCCGTCAAATGAACGATATGCCGGATGATATGATATCAGGTAAGCCCACCCATGAAATTGGGGATTCAAATATCGTATCCATGAACAGTTATTTGAACAGCCTCAGAGATCCAACGCTTGGCTACTATATCAGCTTTGAGAATTATGAGCATTCCCACCAGGATATTGTAAATTTTCTTGCCCGAAAAGCTGACCAGGCCTCGGGTGATGCCGATTTAATGCCCGACACCTTCAGTTTCTATGCCCCAGGACTTTCTGGTTCCATAGTAATAGATTACGGAACAGGTAATGCCATCAGCATTGATGACCCTGATGTTTCAGCTAACTACACCAAAGCTGGAAATGGCGCTATCACGGCTTGGACCATCACTGCAGCCAACGGTACGGTATATTATTTCAACAAACCGGAAGAAACAACCACTACCAATCAGAACGACCAAACATGGGTGTATAACTCAGCTTGGCATTTGACCAAGATAGAATCGCCCAATAAAAAGGACGTGTTCGATTTTACCTTTATAGATCAGCCCTATTGGGATCAATTTCAACCATATCATAATCGAGAAACCAGACAAAATAGACTATCGGCATGTGGGCAAACAAATTATGATCCCTCCTTGCCTGCAAATACTTTTACGGTCAACGGGGTAAATAATGATTATAAAATCAAGCAGCCGATTCCAAGCACCATTAAACACAATACCATTGAGATCATTCAATTTTCACATTCAGGAGAGCGATCGGATTTGGGAGGTAGGAATAAGCTATCAAACATCTACGTTAAATATGGTGCGGATATTTTACGCCAATTCAGTTTAAACCATTCCTATTTTACGGCATCTTCCAATCCCACCCAGGAAGACGAGTATCGATTGCGTTTGGACAGCATTGATATCTATGGCAACTATAACCTCCCAGGACCTGCCCAACAAAGCCCGCAAAGCTATGCTTTTGATTATTATGGTACCGGAACCTTGCCGGGGCGTAATTCCAAAGCCATCGACTATTTGGGGTATTATAATGGGGTAACAGCAAACACAACCCTTGTCCCCCAATACACCGATGAATTTGGGAATACTTTTTCCGGAGCTGACCGAAGTTCCAATTTCAATTTCCTGCACCTGGGCATGCTCAAAGAGATACATTATCCCACAGGAGGATCTACTGAGTTTACATTTGATAAAGTGAACGAATATATCACCACTTTAGAACCTACTTCATTTGGTGAAGGTCTGGGGTCAGTGAGCAGTGGCACGGACCCAAATGCAGACCCCAACGAATTTGATTGTGATGACGGTTTTTGGCATTGGCCCCATACTTCTACGGTTTCCTTTACTGTGGATAGTAGCGAAGCCACCTATGCATCCCAAAGCAAGTACTGGTTTCAGGTAAGCTCCAGCGGAAATTATAGCCAAACAGGGAGGGTCTTTTTTATGGCTATTTATCAATCTACCTCGACAAAAGATTTTTGCGATATACAGACCATGATACAAAACCAGGATCCCAATTTAAAGCACCACTCGTTTGCTGCTCCCTTAAATGGAAGTGACATCATTATGACCAGCACGCAGTCCAGCTATTTACCCCCTGGAGATTACAAGGTCTACCTGGCCAACAGTTTATTGGGTAAGAGCTACAGTTTTCAACGCTCAGGCAAAAAAGATGTCGAAGTAAGCCACCCTGTATCTTCGAATGCCATTTTATCAAAAATTGTGGATAAGACCAACACGGGTGAAACTGTAATTCGCCGCTTGGACTATGAAGAACAGGTCTTACAACAAAAAATACAATTCACCGCAATCAAACACACCGATGACAACAGTAGTGGAGCTAGCTGTACCGAATATGAAACCTTGGAGCGCTATTCCACCAACCTCTACCAAAAGACACCCTATGATGTTACTTACACCAAGGTAAAGGAGACTAGGGAAGACGCCCAAGGCAATACCATTGGCAGCACCCAATATGAATTCTACAACCAAGGATTTTATACCCTAAATCAGGTAAGTCCATATCCCATTGCTGGCGTATACGTGCCCAAACCTGGACAACCCTACTTAAAAAATTATCCGCTCAACGGCCAATTGAAGAAAATGACCCAATATGATAAGGATGGGCGCATTATTACCGATGAGGAGAACATATATGACTTTGAGGCTTCCGTGGTAACGACCGGAACCCATTTTTATGGGGAGTCTTCAAAACTTGATATCTGCACCGTTGGAATAGTGGGAGAAATCGACACCAGCAAGGAAAAACTAATCTATGTCACTTCAACCAATAGTCCGAGCAGGGCCTGTGCCACCCAGAATGGATTCACGGTAATCAATAGTTGGCAAAATGTTATCCCAAATTCCGATGATAATGTCCGTTTTCATTCCTTTAAAACACAACTAAAGGAAAAAAATGAGCTGAGTTATTTGTATACAGGTACCAATCCTTTTCCCACTTCTTCGATAACCCAGCAGACCACATATACCTATGGAAGTGCCCATAACATGCCCATCAGTGTAAAAACTGTGGCAAGTAATAGCAACGACTTGGTCACCAATACCCAATATCCTGGCGATTTGACCAGTCCATCCACAGCTGAACAGGCACTCATCACCCAACATCGTAAAACGGAACCCATTGAAGTGGAGACTTTTGAAGATTTGGATGATGATGGTACTTTGGAAACCAACGAACAACTCAGCACCCAATACACACTTTACAAGGATTGGGGCAACGGATTGGTTTTACCTGAGTACATTCAAGCGGCCAAGGGAACAGAAACCCTGGAAAATCGAATACAGTTCGACTATGACAACGGCAGTGGTAACATTAAGGAAGCCAATAAAGAAGATGGCAGTCCAATCACCTATATCTGGGGATACAACGAACAGTTCCCTATTGCCAAAATTGAAAATGCCTCATACAGTCAGATATCTTCGCAGGTGTCCAATTTACAGACCCTTTCCAATGCCGATGATGACACCACAATAGGTACCACAGGAAATGAGGGAGCCCTTCGTTTAGCACTTACAAGCTTGCGAAACTCGGTACCCGACGCTTTAGTGACCACATACACCTACGATCCCTTGATAGGGGTTACAAGTACAACGGACCCCAGCGGTTACACCAGTTACTACGTATATGATCATTTTGGTCGATTGAAATACATCAAGAACAAAGATGGAGAGGTATTGGGAGAAAACCGATATAATTATCGTGTTGAACCGATAGATGCTCAAACCTCTGCTTCATTAACTAGTGTCACCAGTGGGCAAACCGTTACGCTGACCACAACGGCCACAGGCGGTACGGGTAACTTTCAATACAATTGGACCGTAAGCAATGGTACCATCAATGACACCTTTACCAATACCACAGGGATATTAGACGTAATCACAACGGACGATCATGCGCCTTCTTTTACGGTGGACTGCCAAGTGCTGGACACCCAAACCAATGAGTCTTCTACCACCCAGACCAACATCGATGTTACCGTTCCACAAGCACTTACGGTCAATGGAATGTATATCTCACCGGGTGGGGTCACCAAATCAGTGGGTGACAGTGTTACCTATAGCGTGGATGTCTCCGGTGGGTCGGGCAATTATGACTTCGAATGGACCAAGACCTCCAATCAAACAACATCGAGTTACGGGGGTAATTCA
Source organism: Flagellimonas sp. 2504JD4-2 (assembly GCF_053642935.1). NCBI lineage: Bacteria > Pseudomonadati > Bacteroidota > Flavobacteriia > Flavobacteriales > Flavobacteriaceae > Flagellimonas > Flagellimonas sp. 2504JD4-2. The sequence continues at coordinate 372,064 of NZ_JBSIOV010000002.1, forward strand.
GACTCGACCACCAAAACGGTGGTGAACGGGGATTGTCCAAGTTTTGCCGTAAGCTGCAAGGTAACCGACACGGTGACCAATGAGACCATTACCAAAGGAACATTTATTCTCGTAACCAGTGGCTGCCCACAACAATAACCTGTAAACCCAAAAAGACATGAAAACAATAGTAATTTATATATTGATATTGACAAGTGTGGCAAGTACTTGGGCACAGGTGCAGCCAACAGCTACCGAGAACTACATCCACAGTATAACCTATAAGAAGGCCTATCTGGAATCCCAATTGGGCTCGGCTACCAACGATGATAAAATAGAGACCGTACAGTATTTTGATGGATTGGGAAGGCCTCTTCAGTCCATTGGTGTGAGACAGGGAGGTAAAACCAGTTCCGGGGGTGATGCAGATCTGGTCACCCCGTTTGTTTATGATGTATACGGACGTCAGGTACGGGAATATCTTCCGCTACCCGTGGGCGACAATAATGGTCGCTATATCAATTCGGCCACTACCGATGTCCAAACGTACTATCACGGAGCTTTTAATGATGATTTTCCAACCTTAAATGTTTCGTCCAGTAATCCCTTCTCGACAAGGGAACTCGAAGCCTCTCCCTTAAATCGGGTATTGAAACAGGCTGCCCCTGGGGAAGCATGGAGATTGGGGGGAAATCACGAGATTGAGTTCGATTACCAAACCAATAGCGCCTCAGAAGTAAAAAAGTACCAGGCTACTATAGCACTGGTAAACGGGGTTTATGTGCCCTCTTTGTCCTTGGAGGGAGATTATGCCGCCGGTGAGCTTTACAAGACCATTACCTTGGACGAGAACCATAGCTCTGGAACCGACCATACCACCGAAGAGTTTACGGATAAACGTGGGAGGGTAATCCTAAAGCGTACGTATAACGCTGGAGCGCATGATACCTATTACGTCTATGACCATTTTGGCAATCTCACTTATGTGATTCCACCAAAGGCTGTGGATGGCTTGGATGCATCATTCTTTGCGACTGTGGAAGAAGAAGAATCAACGGCCACGGTGGCCAATCAAGCTACGCTTACTGTGGAGGCCACCAAGCTGGTCACCCTGAAAGATGGTTTCCATGCACAATCAGGAAGTACCTTTACGGCTAGGATCAATACGGCTCCTACTGTTTTACAGGATAAACTCGACGGACTCTCCTATCAATATGTTTATGACCACAGAAATAGGTTGATAGAAAAAAAGATTCCAGGCAAGGGATGGGAATATATTGTTTATGACAAACTGGACAGGCCAGCCCTCACCCAAGATGCCAACCAACGCGCAAAATCGCCTGATGAATGGCTCTTTACCAAGTACGATGCCTTGGGTCGTGTGGCCTATACCGGTATTTTTAAGTCGAACGACAGCCGGAATCAATTGCAAGGGCAGTTCAATGCAAAATCGAGTGCCACGGACAATTATGAGGAAAAGGTGAGTTCAGGTACCGGTTTTGGCGGCACCTATTATACCAATTCCGATTATCCGACCGCCATCACTACCACGGACGTGCTGACGGTAAACTATTATGACGATTATAGCTTTGATACGGATGGACTCAACCTGCCCAGCAGTAATGCCTACGCCCATGCGGTACTCAATTACAACAATACCAATAAAAAGGATACCAAGGGATTGCCCACCGGAAGCAAGGTGCGCACCTTGGGGGATACCGATTGGACCACCACGGTAAACGGTTATGACGAGCACCGACGTGTGATCTGGACGGGAATGCAGAACGATTATTTAAGCACCACAGATTATGTGGAAAGCAAACTGGACGACATTACTGGATGGATATTGGAAACCAAGACCCGACACATTAAATCGAGTAGTACCCTGACCACTATTGAAAAGTTTGGCTATGACCATTCCGGGAAGCTGACCTCTCATACCCACAAGGTGAATAGCCAAGCGGAGCAGCGTATCGCCGTGAACGAATATGATGATATAGGGCAATTGGTCAGAAAAAAGGTAGGCGGAGCTGCAAGTAGTTCCAACGAGCTGCAGGTGGTGGACTATGAATACAACATTAGGGGTTGGCTCAAACAAATAAATAACCCCAACGCTTTGGGTAGTATGGACCTGTTTGGGTTTAAGATCAACTATAACACGGCTGACCATAGTGGTTCCCCACTCTACAATGGTAACATTGCCGAAACGGAGTGGAAAACGGCCAATGATAACGTATTGCGCTGGTACCGCTATACCTACGATGCCCTTAATCGCATCACAACCGGAATCAGCAGTGATGGAAAGTTTGATTTGGGCAGTACCTCCATACCCATTACCTACGATAAAAACGGGAATATTGAACGATTGTACCGTAAAGGACATCGCGTGGCCAGTCCGACCATAAGTAACAGTAGCCATTATGGGGTGATGGACAATCTGGATTATAATTACGAAACCAACTCCAACAGGCTACAGAGCGTCCAAGAGCTATCGGGAGGTCATAGCACCTATGGGTTTAAAAATGGTTCCACGGCCAGTACCGAGTACACCTATGATGCCAATGGTAATATGCTTACCGATGCCAACAAGGGTATTACGGCCACGGTGTATAACCATTTGAACCTACCTATCTCCGTAACTTTATCTGGCGGTACAATTTCGTATATGTATGATGCTACGGGCATCAAATTAAAAAAGACCACAGGAGGTTCTGTGACAGACTATGCCGGTAACTATGTGTACCAAGCGGGCAGCCTACAGTTCTTTAATCATGCCGAAGGTTATGTGTACAAAGATGGTAGCACCTACAAGTATGTATACCAATATAAGGATCATTTGGGCAATATTAGGTTAAGTTATGAAGACGGTAACGGTAACGGTGCTGTGAACCAAAGCGAAATTGTAGAGGAAAACAACTACTACCCTTTTGGTTTGAAACACCAAGGATATAACAATGCTACCTCTTCGTTGGGGAATAGTGTGGCAAAACGGTGGAAGTATAATGGAAAAGAACTTGAGGAAGGCCATGGTTTGGACTGGTACGAAATGGATGTGAGACAATATAATCCGGCCATTGCAAGATGGACAAGTATTGATCCTGTGGTTCACCATTCGATGTCACCTTATAATGCTTTCGATAATAATCCGGCATACTGGGCGGATCCAAGTGGTGCAAACTCAGTTCAGGATTTAGCATATGCTATGTTTACAAATAGTGGTGCGGGGGCAACAACTTTTACAAACAATGGAAATGGCACTTTCAGTCGAACAGAAAGGGATGAAAATCCTGAAGATGGAAGTGAAACGGATTGCTGTGGCAAATTAAAAAAGGCCCTTTCAGATTTTGCTGATCAGACTTACGGAAAGATTTTATTTGACACCGATGTAACTGGTGAATTATGGTACGGTGAAGATAATTTCACTTACCACATACAAGGTGATAATGAATTTTACCGTATTAGGAGAAATAGTTATGAAAGGGTGGATGAACTCCCTGCGAGTAATCAAGCGATTCAAATCATGCTTCCTCAAAAAATGGCAGCAAAGGGAGGAACAATGCTTATGGGAGCAAAAGCTTCGGTTAAACAAACTATGGTTTATCTGTCAAAACAGGGAGGTAAGGTAATTTACGTAGGAATAACTAATAACTTTGCAAGAAGAGCAGCACAACATTTGAGAGGTCCCAATAAACTAAAAATCGACCCAATTCATGATTCTTTACAAAGTCTTTCAAGAAATGATGCTAGAGCAGTAGAGCAGGTTTTGATAGAGTATTTTGGACTAGGTGGAAAAAGAGGACAAACAGGGCAATTATTAAATCGTATTAATAGTATCTCTGAAAATAATAAAAGGTATGGGGCAGCTCTGAAAAAGGGGAAACAATTATTAGAAGCTGCAGGGTTTACATTTTAACAAGAAAATAATAAAGAATGATAATTGGCGATATTATTGAATTAGAAGAAGAAGGAAAAAAAGTTTATTTACAATACGTAAGGGAAGCTAAAAATGAAACTTTATTAGAAAAAATGAGGGTTTTCTATGAAGTTTATGATAATCGCCCTATTGATATTGAATCAATAATAAAAGATGACTTTTTCTTTTTAGATTTTCCATACCGTTATGGTATCAAAGAAAAAGGTGTTAACCTTATTGGAAACATACCTTTACCCAATGACTTCATGATTCCAAAACAATTTAGAACGGAAAACGTGTTTGGTTCTGGATGGAGAATCATAAATGAAGGTGGTAAATCTGAAGTTTTTGAAGAGCTTAACCATGAGCAGAAAAAACTCTCTCCATATGGAATGTGGAATATTCCAGAAATCTTTGAAAATTTAAAAAACGGATGGCGGCTAGAAAATTGGATATAAAATTGCGGTAATGAAACAATCCTGTTGATTTGCTAGCATGTCCCTTTAAAAATTTAAAATTCAGTGGGCGAGCTACCTACGCTACCGCTAGTCTTCGACTAGTGGCGTACCGAGTAGACAACACGATTCAAAGGAAAGAGCCACAGCAAAAGTTGTGGCTTTTTAAATTTGAAATGTCCGGAGAATGATACCAAAGGGTTTTGGACGTATTTTAGTCCTACCAGTTGCACCTGTACTGAGCCTGCCGAAATAAACTGGCGGTAGCTTAGGGGTTGGTTTTGTTGAATTTAGCAACTTTAGCCAATTAATTGCATATTTGCACTGCAAATGAGAAACACAAACGTACATATCAAACCAGGAGCGCTGTTCAGTCAGGGTGACTATCGCTGGATAATGAAATTATCCTCGCGTAAGGGACGTGATGTGTTTAGTTTAGATGGATTTTTATGTTGATTTAAAACAAGTCTTGATACAAAACAGAAGCGTCCAACAACATTGGGCGCTTTTTTTATGGAAAATTTTAAACGAATGCGAGAAAAGTAAAACTACATAATAAAGAATAATTGAAAGGTAAAGTCCCGATAGCCATCGGGAAGGGACAGGCGATTGTAAAATATTCAAAATCTGCTGAAAAGCGGACAGGGAATCTATTATCTAAAATTACTATAACTAATTGATTATCAATAAATTAAATTCAAATTTTTCTTGTGTAATCCAAAAATAGATTTCATCTTTGCACCGTCGAATAACAACGACAACATAGAATACGAATTATAAAAACGAAGCTATGCTTTTATATCAAAGTTGTTTTAAAAGCCGATTGATTGGGGAACAATCAATACCTATGCTTCGGTTCTTTCCATAGGAGTTTTAAACTCTAAAAAGATCCGAAGCATTCAACAAGAGTGTTTCGGATTTTTTATACCCATTTTTCTGGTATAGACATTCCGAGACTTAACCCGAAACCCGCATAGTTGGGCAGCATGGCTGTATCCAAAATGCATAAACTAAAACGTCATGGAAAGGACAAACTATAACATATACTTGTTCAAAGCATTGGAGGCATATCCTTACGAATTGGAAAAGACAATTGAAGCTTTGAACTATGCATTGTCTTATGAGCCGCAGAATGCTGTAGCTCTTTTGTTGATGGCAAGGGTCCACAGTGAGCAATTAGGTGATTATGGGACTGCAAAGGAATATTATGAAGAGGCTTTGGCTTCGGACATGAATAATCCGAACATATATCCATATTACGCATATACGTTGTTCTTGAACGAGGATTATGAAGAAGCTGAAAAGTTGCTTGATTATGCGCTGAAAGTCCCAGCTACAGACAAAGCCTTAATGCATTATTACTCAGGTCTTATGAAAGAGGCCCAAAAGAAATACCAAGATGCTATCAAAGCGATGAAAGTAGCACGTGAGCAAACGTTCAACGAAGGTTTTGACGAGTTTTTGGGGAGGCAAATCCAAAGGATTGAAAAAAAACTTTCCCAACAAACTAAAGAAAAGCGACATGAAGCTACCCAGGAAAAACCGAAAAAAACCGGGGTGCTTCGAAGGTTGAATTTGCTCTAGTTTTGTGGATACGCCATATTTGGCGGATGTTAAATGCGCCAGCAAAAGCTGGCGCATTTTCTTTGGTTCAAACCCTAGCAACTACATTTGGGTGCTTTCTCGGCTGCTACGATCAAAGTTTCACACATAGGAACAAGGACACCCTCTTCAGTAAAAAGAGATTTATTGTTTGTCCTTAATGCACTATAAATTTCCCTAATATGGGATATGTCCGTTCCACAACAGCCCCCAAAAACCCTTAGATTCGGTAGCAATTCTTGAAGTCTCGTGTGCAATTGGCCCAACTCTGTTTCATTTCCCCTGTCAAGTTCTGTGGCTTCGTCCAATTCTGCATGACTTTTACAAGATGCATTGGCCCGAAGTCCATGAATTCTGTTTTTCCAGATCGCATCGGTTTCAAATAGGTGAATAAAATGGGTTGGATGCGCGCAATTGATCATATAATACAACGGGTAGCTATCGGTAATCCAGTCCAGTTTCGTAATTACTTCTTCCAAATTTTCTCCGCTTGGCAACCTTCCATCTACCTCAACTGTAAAAGATACTACCACGGGTGCCTCATATAATTGTGCCGCTTTTACAATCCCCAAAGCTTCTTCCGAATATGTCATGGTTATCGCTGTAACCATATCTACTTGGGCCTCTTTAAAGGCTTTTACTTGCAGTTCGTGGTATTTCGCTGCTTCGGAATAGGTCATCACATCATGAACCTTATAACCATCGCCCCTCGGCCCCAGTTGACCACTGATCTTTATTTCCGGAACTGAAGTTTTATAAGTTCCCCTTAATTCTTCCATAAATGCTATGGCCTTTTTATTGGATACGATAAGTTGTTCTTCAGTATATCCCAATTGCCTGCCCCAATCTAAATTGGCCCTCCAAGTGGGACTCTCCAAAATAAATCCTGTGCCGTTGTTTTTGGATAGTTCCAAATAATCCCTATAATATTTTTCCAAAATCACCCTGCCTGAATCAGTTTCCACCAATGGAAAGGCGGCAAAATGTTCCAAATCGATATTGTGGTTGAAGATGATATCGGTTTCCAAACCGCCATCTGTTAGTATAATATTTGTTTTCATAATTGATTTCTTCTTTTGTTATTTATTCTTCCTTTGATTTGGGTTCCAATTCCGATTCGAGCAGTTCAACCAGTGTAGCCGAGCCTTGCCCAAATAGTTGACCACCCCATTCTTCAGGTGGTGAAATTTTGGATAATAGAATGGCCAGCCCCAAACCTTCGTCTTGCGACCATTTTCCCCTTCGGGTTCCTTCCAGAGCTTGCTGTGGACTAAGTTTTCCACCTTCCGGATGGCTCAACCAGGCATACATATTGTACTCTCCTACTCCTTCCATGGTAAGAAATAAATTATCCAACCTTTTTAGGATTGAGAGCGAATCGGTAAAATGCTGGTCATGCCGCTTGTTTATCATTGAGAGAATCTTTGAAGCCTCAATTGTAATTTCACCGGAATCAGCTTCCAATGCCTTGTAAATCATTGAGACTTCCTTTTTAAACTGTTCCACGTAGATTGAATTTTCAGCCATGTAATCTTCCACAATATTGTCCGTAAGGACGTGGGCAAACTGATGATTAGCCTCAATCTTGGAAACCGCTTTGCCAAATGTGCCCATTTGCTGTGTATGGGAGAATTCATGGACAAAAATTCCTGTCAAAAAGGATGCATAGGACAGATTTCTACTGTCTACCCCAGCATTTTTCCAAAAAGTGGGTAACGGCATAATGAAAAAAGTATCACTCTTTTGATTATCAAGCGGCCCGGCAAAGCTCATAATACCAACGGGTATTTCTGCCCCATCCGGTAATGTGATCATACCATTATGCGCTTTGTATTTCCATGCCAAATCTTGGGAAAATAAAGTGGGTCCATCAAAATCATGTCCTTCAGCAATGGTCACTCTAGAGGTTGAATAGACCATCTTATCGTCAAAGAAAATGAAGTCCACTGGCTGATACGTGGGTAACTTATAGATGTCTTGACTAACCAATTCCCACGCTCCAAACCAGGAATCAAGCACAGAAACTTCAGGATTAGGCCCTATCGTTTGCTGATTTTTATCCTTGCAAGCCGTTGCCGTCAAAAACAGCAATGCAATTATCGTTATTCTTCTCATGATATATGTTTTTAGATGTTCTCCAGAATGCTGGAAAGTTGTTTTTTTAGCTCCTCTGGTGTTTTTCCGCGATTATCAATCGTAAAATCCGTAGCTAGATTTTTGGTTCTTACCGCTTCATTGATCGCTAGGAGTTGTTCTTCACTCATCTTAATATGAATGGACTGATCTCTGGATTTTAAGCGTTCCAAACAATCATCCGGGTTAGCAGCTACCCCAATTGTAACTACATGAAAGTCAGCCTGAAGACTGTCCAACATATGGTCAAAATACATGGTTAAGCCGGTGGATTCAAAAACTAGGGTTCCATGTTCCTGTATCGCCAACCGAATACCCTTTTCAATCGTATCAAAGACTTCCTTGACGTAGGTGTCGTCCAATGAGGTCCTCCCCTTTTTGATGCTTTTGGCCCAATCCTCAACTCGGATAAATTTCAAACCAAAATGCGCTTCCATGAGTTCGCCGATAAAAGATTTACCGCTTCCCTTCTGCCCTATCAATAGAAATATCATAGTATTTTGATTTACATTCATTAGTTCCCTTATTCCTTAGGGTGAGATACGCCAAATAACCAACCAGCACTAAATTTACAGCATTCCATGTGTGCATCACATAGGGTAAAATAGTATCAAGGGGAACTATGGTTGACCCATCAGCTTTAATCAATAAAACCAATAACACACAGAAAACCAAATCAATAGCTAAAGTGAACATACAAACAACTGTTCTTTCCATTTAAGAGCCCAACAATCTATTGTTGAATGATTTTACGGATTCTATGGTTTTGGGAATCAGTGACAAAAACTTCTCCACTTTCATCTCTTAATTGTCAATCAGGAATATTGTAAAATGCCTTTACCTCCTCGTAATTGCCATAATCCAGTGAAGATTTACCCGAAATATTGATGGTAGGAGGTATAATTACATATCTAAACTTATTGCCCCGTGCTGGAGATATTTGATATTCATTTAGGTCACCTGAATGCGCCTTTGCCTTGATTAGGATATCACCGACTGATGCCGACCCACTTCCAAAACCATAAGTGAATTGGGCGCCCCTAAAATCCAGTATGGGCAAAAGATAGGTACTACTGTCCCCAAAACCGCTGAAATACACCAGTATGACATGGGTGCTTTTTATACTGAAAGCTCGTGGCACATTGGATGGGAAATCAATGTTCATATACTTGGTTGATGCCGATGTACCAGTAAAATTGGCTGAAATCCAATTGCTGTACATTACTTCTGCATTACCATCTTTACCATCGGCGCCATCTTGGCCTGGTTCTCCTTGAGTGCCCTGCTCTCCTTGCAGTCCCTGTTCGCCCACAGGCCCTTGTGGCCCTTCAATTTCATCTTTACTGCATCCAATCGAAATGGATATAAATAAAAGGAGTCCCACCACCTTTTTTACATGTTGTACAGCTTCCCGTTTAACCTTTTTCTTCTTTCTTTCCTTGATTAAATCCTTGAAGCAAAGCATATCCAATACCTTGGCCGATGCACCATAAAATAAACCGGTTCTATGTTCATAGTTTGTAGGGTTTTTAAAAGTGCCGAAAAGAATATCAAAAATGGGCAGATCGGAATAGTTGTATTTGTGTATTCCTTGTGCATGGTGAACCGTATGGCTTTCCGGCCTTTGGATAATATATCCCAACCAAGGTGCCGTTTTAATGTTGGCATGTTGGAACATTCCCATAAAGTTGGTCACCAATAAGGTCACCGTTATGGCCTGTGGGGATAAGCCTACCAAAAGGGCAAAACAAATACTTCCCAAGACCGTCCAACCAATCATATCCATAGGACTGAAGTAGAACGCACCATAGGTGTCCAATCGTTCTGCACTGTGGTGCATCTGATGAAAGGTTCTCCATAAAAAGTCGGAATTGTGCAAGGCACGATGCCATACATATACCCCAAACTCGTACAAACACACTCCCACCAGACCTCCAATCAGGGTTGTCAAATTGGTTAGGTCGAACAAACGGTAGGGTTCTAAATAAGGATCAATGAACAAAGGCAAATACGATGAAAGAAAGAAGAAAAAGGCAAAAGCAGCCATTCCCCTAAACTTCCAGTATTTTACCTGTGGTAATTTTTGGGCCGGAAAAACCGCTTCCCAAATCATTAGTAAAGCATACATGGCCAATACGGCTATGGATACTGGGTCCGTTAAAATTTCCCAAGGCGTTATCATAATTATAGATTTAAAGATTAACACCGCAAACGTATTATCGAATGGCATCTGGACCCAACCATTATTGTGCCATTAAAACATTGATTTGTTGCATGGTAATCACTTGTTTTTTAACGACTTATCAGATGTAATGGAAATGTTGCAAATGATGCAACAGAAGTTGCAAACGGACTAATTAGAGGTAATTCGGAGAAGCTATTTTTTTTGGGAAATGCTACTGGGCAACGCACCAAATTCCTCTTGAAAACACTTGGAAAAATAGGATGGATTTTGAAAGCCTACACTATAGGCAATTTCCGCTACGGTTCCGCTCTGTTGTTGAAGCATATCCATGGCGCGATGAAGTTTGAAGGTTCTGATAAACTCTATTGGGGTCTGACTGGTGATCGCCTTTATCTTTCGGAACAGCTGTGAACGGCTCAAGGCAACGGCATCCGCAAGTTCAACAACGCCGAAATGCTCATTGGCCATCTCAATTTCCAAGACTTCGGTGACCTTTTTCATAAAATCTTGGTCAATTGAGTTTAGCGTAAGCTTTTTGGGCTTTAGTATATCCCCGGTTCCAAAATGTTGCTGCATTTTTTTTCTGACTGCCAGTAAATTTTCTATCCGAACCAGGAGTTCTTCATTGTTGAAGGGTTTGGTCAAATAATCATCCGCCATACTTTTTAATCCCTCAATCTTATCTTCTTTGGATGATCTTGCGGTCAGTAATATAATGGGGATGTGACTTGTACGCACGTCTTCTTTTAGGGTTTTACTCACTTCCAGCCCATCTTTTTTAGGCATCATCAAGTCACTTATGATAATGTCGGGAATATCTTCTAAAGCAAGGGCAATTCCCTGCTCACCATCAACAGCTTCCTTGATTTGATATCGATTGGCCAAAATACTTTTCATATAGGTTCGAAGATCGGCATTATCCTCTATGATTAGTAAAATGGGTAATTCGTCAGTGTCGACATTGGGAATTTCATCTTCGACATGGGATTCGGACAACTTCTGTTCCGTGAATTCCTTAACCGTTGGTGTAATGGCCACAATTTCGTTTTCCGATAAATGGTTTTTACCTTTTGGCAAGGTGACGGTAAAGACACTTCCTTTTTCCAACTCACTTTCTACACGAATAGCGCCCTTGTGCAATTCAACCAGCTCTTTAACGAGCGATAGACCAATTCCCGTGCCTACAGCACTATCCGAGGTGGTATTGGAGGCTTGATAAAACCGATTGAAGATATGTTGCAGCTCTTCTTGTGGAATGCCATGGCCCGAATCCGTAACCGATATGGCTAAATTGTTTTCCGTTTCCTCAACATCCACAGCGACCTTTCCACCTTCAGGTGTAAACTTCAATGCATTGGACAGTAGATTCACAATGACTTCTTCCAGTTTTTCATGATCTACATAAAGAAAGCTGGATTGTTGTTGTACGTTCAGGGCCAATTCCACATCCTTAAGGGCGGCCATGGATTGAAAGGAATTTACCCAACCTTGCAGCAGGGGGACTATATTGATGTAAGACGCCTTCAACGTAATCTTGCCGCTTTCAATCTTTGAAAGATCTAATAGTTGATTGATCAGTTTTAATAAACGTTTCCCATTTCTTTCAATCATTTTTACCGTGGGCCGAGTTTCCACATCAACAGTTTGCTTCAATTGTCCCAAAGGACCTAAAATGAGCGTCAATGGTGTCCGGAATTCGTGTGAAATGTTATTGAAAAACCTTGTTTTAAGTTGGTTGACTTCCTCAAGCTGTTGTCTTTGTTTTTCTTTCACCAACAACAATTCTTGATTTTTTTTACTTCGAAACCTAAAAAATTGGAATACAAAACCCGCGATGATCAAAGCTAAAAGCGCCCCTAGCGCATAAATGTTCTGCCATAACTTTCGGGATTTGTTCTCTTGCTGCAAGGCATCAATTTCCTGCTCTTGCTTTGCAGTATCGTATTTGATCTGCATTTCGGCCAGCTCACGGTTTTTACGATTTATAGTAACGCTGTCCTGGACTGTTTTGTACTGTTTAAAATACTCCAGCGATTTCCTATAATCCCCGCGTCTTTCAGCTAATTGGGACAAGTTCTTATAAGTACTCCCCAAGCCATTGTAATTCCCCTCCTCCTGTTTTTGGATCAATGCCCTGTTCAAATACACATTCGCGCTATCCAAAGAGTTTTGGCTTAGATGGATTTCTCCGATCTTTTCACTGATGTAGGGCATTAAAGGTTGCCGGTCATTGGAGCCGCTTAAAGTCCTCGCCCTATGAAAGTACTCGAGTCCGTTTGCAAAATCTTCCTGAACTTGATAGACCTCCCCTATATTTACCAAAGATTGCACAACCCCTCTATCATTTCCCAATTCTTTTCGAAGCTTAAGGGCTTCGTTGTGATAGACCACGGAGCTGTCCATTTTTTTTAGATCCAGAAAAACAATGCCCAGATTGTTATAGATAATGGAGGCCACCCGCTTGTCACCGTATTTTTTGTTGGCGGCCAAACTTTGTCTGTAATAGTCCAGGGCCGTGTCGAAATTGCCATTTTCCTCATTCAGGACACCCAAAGAAATATTCACTTTGGCCAACCCTCGTTGATCGCCAATCTGTTCTTTAAGTTGCCTGCTTTGGTCCAATAATCGTAAGGCCTCGCCCCTATCCGTGGACAGGTGAGCTAAACCCATTCTAAAAAAGCTGTTCGAAATTCCTTTTTTATCATTCAGGTCTTCTTGGACATCAAGGGCTTTTCTATAGTGCTCCAAAGCTTTTTTGTCATCCCCAAAGATGTAATGAAAGTGGCCCATTTCATGGGAGCTTTGCGCAATTCCAGCATCATCGTCCAGATGGGTAAATATGGCTATGCTTTTGTCCAACACTTCCACCGCCTTGTCCTTTTCCCCTTGATAAGTATAAGCCACTCCTTTGGCCAAATAGGATTTTGCCAGTCCGGCTTCATCACCATTTTCCCCATAAAGAGAAATGGCCTTTTCCAAGGTCTCATAAGCTTCATCGTAGTTCCCTTGATTGGATGAGATTTTACCCCTTAGGTAATACGCCGTGGCATGTTCAGCTGGATAATTGGAAATGGCAGGATCCGCGAGAATTTCGTCCACTAGGACGCTAACATCTTTTAAGGAATCATCCAAATTACGCTCTATTAGCGCATTGGCCGTACTGAAGTACTTTTCACCACTTAGTTGATGTAATTCTTGCCCAAAATCTCCGTCTTGGGCTATGGCAGTCATCAAAGCACCCAGAAACAAGGTGTAAAAAAGGTTGATGTTAGTACGAGGCATGATTTTGGTTCTCCTCATACAATGTACAATTTTTTGGCATTCGGAGTAGCTCGAAATGCTTTACCAAAGGTATCTGTGGATATTTGAAAATGTAATCGAAGTGGTCCTAAGAATAAACCGGCGTGCTTGATCCAATATTGCCAGCTGCAAAATAGGATTCAAATTAGCCATGTTCAGGTTGTGCGCAATTGTATAACTTTAACGTGAATCATTATGGAAGGTTTTGTTTAATGATTAGTAACTTCATAAACCAAATAACCGATATCAGAAACGCGTATTTCTTATGTAAGTGGCCTTTCAAGGTTGGTGCCAAGCGTGTGGCCTTTTTTTTGGTTTTCACTTGGTCCACTACCATTTGTTCCGGGCAAAACGAAGCGGATCTTGATTCCTTGTCTGTGGATCCAAATATTCCTGTACAACCTACCCTTTTTAAAAAACTACTGATTCCCGGACTACTAACCGGAACCGCGTTAATCATTAACAATAGTTCTTTTGAAAGGGAGCTGCAAACCAATGTAAACCGGAATCTTTCCACCAATATTGATGACTACACTAGGTTTGCTCCAATTGCTGGAATGTACTTGGCCGATGGCTTGGGTGCACAAGCCGAAAACCATTGGTTTGACCAGACTAAAAATGCAGTATTCTCACTACTGCTTACCCAAGTGATCACCACAGGATTAAAGATTAATATTGATAAAGAACGACCTAACGGAGCAAATAATGAAGCGCTTCCCTCCGGGCATACCTCATTGGCCTTTGCAAGTGCAACGGTACTTTATGAAGAATTCAAAAATACCGAACCCTTATTGGCGTATTCAGGGTATACCTTCGCGTTGGCTACGGCCTATCTTCGAATGGCCAAGAACAAACACTGGTTCTCAGATGTAATCCTGGGTTCTGCGGTTGGACTAGCAGTTACAAAACTTGTATACCACTTTGATCATCTCTTTACCTGGAATCCTTTTAAGAAGGCAGAAAATATGGTCATCGCCCCCAAATTAGATCTTGAGGGTACTGGCTTTTATTTGGCGATAAGGTTTTGACGCATTGTAGCCTATTTTAGTACTTCAACAATACTCCCGCATTTCAGCATCGCATCACCGTAATATGGATTTCGAATTTGGTCTTCGGCACTTAACCAAACGGCTCCTTTATTATTGTTAGCCATAGGGCATTTTTGAACATAGAGTGTATCTTCCAGCGAATCCAGATCGCTAGCAATGGCGACCATATTTTCGTTCAGGATTACAAAATGGGCCCGTTGGTTTTCCAAATCTTCTTTTTTGGCGATTGCTTCCAACATTTCAATACTTTTATTTACGTGTGCTTTTTCCAAAGCCCCTATATCAGACAAATCGAGCTTTTTCAATATTTCCAAAGTTGCATTGGCGTCCATAGAAGTTTTGGATGCATCACTTGCTACCAACGCATCCTTTAACTTCAAATAGGACGGCAAGAGTGTTCTAAAGTCACTCTTAAAACCATTCGAAAATTCCATTTTCATCATTTCTGCCGAACTGTCTGAATCCATATCTTCTTGCATTCCCATATGGCCTTCATGACCCGTCATCGTCTTGCCGCCAGTTTTGTTCATCATACTTTTTTTACCCTGCAATTGTGCCGCGGCATCTACTGTGAAAGTACCATTGGTCACAATTTCTTCACCAGATTCAAGGCCGTGGGTGATCTCAATATTTTCTCCATTTCTGGCACCCAACATTACCTCGCGCATTTCAAAGATGGGGTCATCCCTGTTTACCTTTACATATACCAAGGAGCGTTCCCCTGTCCACATTACAGCACTTGAGGGTACGAACAAGGTTGTTTCGTTGGTAGCTTTGCTACTCTCAATTTTGCCTGTAACGAACATACCGGGTTTAAACAAATCTTTTTGATTCCTGAGCGTGGCGCGCACAGTTACCGTTCTGGTGGCATTATCCAGAACGGGATCAATGAAGGTTATTTGACCATCAAAAGTTTTATTGGGGTAACCATTGGTAGCTATGTTGATTTTCTGTCCTTTTTTAAATTGGGACAATTGGTTCTCGTAGGCATCAAACTCTGCCCAAACAGTGCTTAAATTACTAACCTTGGCAATGGGTTGACCTTTTTTTAGATAGTCCCCTTCTGAGCTCATTACTTCTGAGACAGTTCCAGAAACTGTTGCATACACCGGAAAGTTCTCCTTTACCTTACCGGAATCTTCGATGCTGTTGATTTGATCGTTTGATAATTTCCAAAGTTTTAGCTTATTGCGCACCGCATTGTACAATTGAGGTTGTGTACTTTTTAATGAAGATGCTGTCAACAATTCTTGTTGTGCGGCCACCAGTTCAGGCGAATAGATTGTTGCCAATAATTGCCCTTTTCGTATCTCTTGACCCTCATAATTTACATTCAGCCTTTCAATCCTGCCATCAAAATAGCTGGCCTGCACGGCCATTGCTTCCTCATTAACAGCTATCTTACCTGATAAAGCAATCACGTTATCAGCATTACCTTCAGCATTTCCCACCACGGTGGTACGTATGTTTGCCAAAGCCATTGCATTTGCCGTCATTTTGAACTGCTCAGGGGATAATCCATCCGCCCCAGCCTCGGCAGGAATCAAATCCATTCCACAAATTGGACAATCTCCAGGTTCGGGTTGCATAATTTGCGGATGCATGGAGCAGGTCCACATTTGGCCAACTTCCGAACCATGATCATGTTCCGTCATTTCGTTGGTATCCTTCCCGGAATTTCCAAATAGAAGGTATCCTACTCCCAAGCCAATAATGGCCGCGATTCCGATATAAATGATACTTTTTTTCATCTCTCTTTTTTTAAACGTTTTTTAATTTTTATAACTGAAGGTGAACTTATATACCAAAGCACAAATCCACTGAGAACAGTTATCAGTCCCAATAATGAAAAAGCTCTAAGTACGATGGTATTGAAATTATCCCTGCCTTCGTAATCCATAGTATGGGTCATCCACAGAAAATCAAAAATTCGCCAATCCCTATGGCGAACGGTTTGGAACTTTCCATCAATGGCTGACACATAAGCCTTTAGGTTTTCATCGGTTTCATAGGTAATCACATAGGCTGGCAAAAGCTTTTCTCTATATTCATGATGTTTTCCTGTTTTTTCTATCAGGGAAACATTGGAAATTTCCAGCCCGTTCCTCATGTAGTTTCCGGCAACGTAGAGAGCCTCTTCTTCATTGATTGATGACTTCAGTGTTCCATCCAAAGCATTGAACAATCGGTTCTTGTTTATCCAATAGTAGGGTTCGCCTTTGATATCCCTGATTTCAATCGACATGATTCCTTCTTTGATGTTTAATTGAGAAGGAGCCATTAAATCCGAAAACGCCTGGGGCTGGTATTCCATGTTCTTAAAATGGTCACCATGGATTTCATCAATATTCGTCCAGCTAAAGTAAAGACCACTGATAGTCCAAAACAAAAACTGAATCCCCAAAAAGACACCTAGGTATCTATGTGATTTTCGAATCCATTTTGCCGTTTGCCTGTTTATCATACTTAACTAAATTTTTACTTGTTTTAAACGCAATGCATTTGCTATTACAGATACTGAACTAAAACTCATTGCGAGGGCTGCAATCATAGGAGACAGCAATATTCCGAAGACGGGATATAAAACACCTGCTGCAACTGGCACTCCCAAGGTGTTGTATATCAAAGCAAAAAATAGGTTTTGCTTGATATTTTTCATTACGGAATCACTAAGGTCTCTAGCTTTGACAATACCATGAAGGTCCCCTTTTACCAGAGTAATGGCCGCACTTTCTATAGCCACATCAGTACCAGTGCCCATTGCTATACCCACATCGCTTTTAGCTAGGGCTGGCGCATCGTTGATGCCATCACCAGCCATTGCCACCACTTTGCCATCAGATTGCAGTCGTTCTACCTCTCTTAGCTTATCTTCGGGCAACATACTCGCTTTGAAGTCGGCCAGGTTGAGCTCATTTGCCACCGCTTTAGCCGTTTCATGGTTGTCTCCGGTGAGCATGATCACGGCCACTCCTTTATTTTGCAATTCTCTTATGGCCTTCGCGCTGGTTTTTTTGATCTTATCTCCAATGACCACATAGCCAACAACCCTCCTGTCAGCTGATAAGTATGAAACCGTTTTTCCTTGCTGCTGATATTCCTTGGCCTCCATTTTCATACTATCGGAAACAGTTGCGTTGGCATATTTCATCATTTTAGGATTACCAAGTGCCAACAACTTTCCATCCACTGTTCCCTCAACTCCTTTTCCGGTCACCGCAATGAATTGTTCAGCTTTTTTTGCTTTTGCACCTTTTTCTTTACCATAAACCACGGTTGCCTCGGCCAATGGATGTTCGCTATTGCTATTAAGAGCAACAATCATTTCAAGAATATCGTTCTCATTGAGGTCTTTGCAGAATGAGCCCACTTTTTCAACCGTTGGCTTTCCTTCGGTGATGGTTCCTGTCTTGTCGACAATCAATGTGTCCACCTTGTCCATTTTTTCCAATGCCTCGGCATTTTTGATGAGCACTCCATTTTGGGCACCTTTTCCTACTCCCACCATAACAGACATGGGCGTAGCCAATCCCAATGCACAAGGGCAAGCAATGATCAGGACAGCGATGGCATTCACCAAAGCATAGACATAAGCCGGCTCTGGGCCCCAAATGGCCCAAACGGCAGAGGTCACTACAGCAATTAGCACAACAATGGGAACAAAATAAGCGGAAACGGTATCCGCCAATTTTTGAATGGGTGCCCGACTACGGCTTGCATCGTTTACCATAGTGATGATTTGAGAAAGTAGTGTGTCACTCCCTACTTTCTCTGCTTTCATCAAAAAAGACTGGTTACCATTGATAGTTCCACTACTAACTTTGTCCCCTTCGGTTTTATTTACCGGAATAGGTTCCCCTGTAATCATCGATTCGTCTATGGTTCCGTATCCTTCAGTGATAGCTCCATCCACGGGAATTTTATCCCCTGGCTTTACTTTTAAGATATCCCCTATCTCTATGGCATCGATACTCACTTCAAACTCATCACCATCTACTACCTTAACCGCTTTGTTCGGGGCCAGTTTTAAAAGTTCCTTTACCGCAGAGTTGGTCTTGCTATGCGCCCTAGCTTCCAACAATTGCCCCAACAGTACCAAGGTCAAAATTACCGTTGCCGCTTCAAAGTAAACGTGTACGGTTCCATGTTCCGTTTTGAACTGCTCCGGAAACATATCGGGCAAGAACATCCCGACTATGCTAAAAATCCACGCAACTCCTGCCCCAATACCAATGAGCGTAAACATATTCAAGTTCCAGGTCTTGATACTCCGATAAGCACGTTCAAAAAACATCCAAGTGGCATAGAACACCACTGGGATTGAAAGTATGAACTGTGCCCAGTTCCAATATTTCTGTCCGAAAAGTTTGTACAACGGATTGTTCGGAACCATCTCGCTCATTGCGATGAGAAAAATGGGCAGGGTAAAGGCCACCGCAATCCAAAACTTTTTGAGCAATTTACGATAGGTCTTTTCCTCGCCGGAGAGATCTGGTTCCACGGGCACCAAGTCCATTCCACAGATAGGGCAGCTGCCGGGTTCGTCCTTAACAACCTCTGGATGCATCGGACAGGTCCATTTGCCACCGACTGAGCCCGTATTCAAACTTTGTTCCTCTACCAAATCCATACCACAAACAGGGCAGTCACCAGCTGTATCATAGGTCTTAGCTCCTTCGCAGTCCATCGGGCAATAAAACGTTCCTGTTCCTTTGCCTTTTGGTTTCATTTTATCATCCTTTTTAGGATGGTGATGGTGTTCTCCTGGTAGATGGATGCTATAGTTGCCCCCCTCTTTCTCCAATACCCGCTGAAACGTATTTATCTCGATATGGCGATTCATTTCGATAGTCGCTTCCATTTTTTTCAAATCAACCGCTGCGCGGGTCACGCCATCAACCATTTTGAGTGTTTTCTCGACGTGATTTCGACAACCATTACAGGTCATTCCATGTATGTGATAGATGTGTTTCATAATATTGAATTAATCATCAAAACTACCTATTGCCATTTCCAAAGTTTTGCATAATTATGGGTCTGATTTATACAATTTGGTCCAACGGTTTTCTGTTCCATTCCCGTGCTTTTTGATATGTCCCCATTGACATTCCCGTTGCCGATTTGAACTGCCTTGCCAAATGGCTACTACTGGTATAGCCCAATTGATAGGCTATTTCTGAAAATGTCCTGTCCCCCATTTGAATCAGTTCCTTCACTTTTTCAATTTTCAAGCCGATAAAGTACTTTTCAATGGTAATCCCTTCATGGGCACTGAACAATTTACTCAGTACGGAATAATCCCTGTTCATCTTGTCAACAAGATATTCCGAGAGATTTTGATTCAAATCTTGGGTTTGCAGTCCAATAATCAAGTGGTTTTTGATTTGGGTAATCACTTGTTCTTTCTGATCTACTACCAGTTCAAAACCGTTGCTGGTCAAAATCTCCCGAACTCTGTTCATTTCAATTTCCGAACCCTCCTCAAATTGAACTTCTCCCAATGCAATATGGACCACCCGAAATCCATTTTTGTCCAACTCGGATTTCAAAACCGATTTGCACCGGTCGCAAACCATATTTTTAACCTTAATCCTCATTGTATGGCAATTTTAAAACTATTCCCTTTCCCAATTTCACATCATCCACATGCCCTGCCAATGAACCATCATCAGTCTTAAAATGCATGTGCACATGGGTCGTATGATGTGTAAATACAGCTTTATGATGTAGGGAAAAGAATCCGATTATGGTCACCTTCCCTTCTTTTAATGCTCCGTTTAACCCCGAAGTTTTGTGTTTCTGGTGTGTGTGCTCCATATCCCCCTCAGTCCAGTCCACGACATGCCAGGACAGCGAAGAAACCTTCCCCTCCAATAAAAATGGAAACGGTTTTTCCGGTGAAATTCCCTTTTCTGACGCAGTTTGCTGGATAAAGTCTTCCAATGCCTTTTTTGTATCCAAACCGGAAGGAATCTCAATAATTTCCCACTTAGGCACCTGAGCATATACCAACAGAGCCGCTTTTTGGTCAAACGAAGAATCCATAACCACCGAACTATCTTTAACAGAAGTGTTATAGGACTTACCATCAAAAATTTGCAGCTCCCCCTTGAGGTTTTCAAGGACACCAAGTGCATAAAGATTTGGCTTCGACCTCAGACTGTCCAAATCTGCAGTTGCCCTTAAATTTCCTGACATAATAGATCGCAAAGCACCGGTATGTCTTACTTCAAAACCGTTACTGTCTTTCCTTCCTTTACAACCGCTTATGCTAAGCATTGAAAAAGCTAGACCTAAAATCAAAAGTATATTAAGATACTTGTGCATTGCAATCCATGAATTTTGATTAATGCGTATGTCCATCTTTTTGGTGTTCTGCATTGGCCACATAGTCCATACCACATTTAGGGCAAGTGCCTTCGGTATCGCTGCCACTACCTTCGCAATGCATTGGGCACACATAAGCTGATGTATATTCCTTACCCAGTTTTTCGGCAGTTTCAATTTGCTCGGTACTGGTTTCGGTGCTTTGCGCTGTTTTGCCCTTACATGCTACTGAAAGAAATAGTGTTGCAAGAAAGGTGATCGCTAAAAATGTTTTGATTCTCGTGTTCATTGTTGTTAGGTTTACTTGTTTATTAAATAATTGATGAGTGCAGATTGTATGTAATACTGCTGCACCGATTGAATTTGATTGAGTTGAAATTTTAATTGCAGTTCTTGAATATCCAGCACATCATTGAAATCAATGGTACCGGTCTCATAATTCTTTATTAGGATTTGCTCCGCATCCTTGGCCTGACTTAAATTTTTGGCCTGGGTGTTAAAAGCAATGCGGGATTCATTGCGGATTGAAATGGCTTTTGCCAAAGCCGACTCCAGGACATTCAATCTTTCCTGCTTTTGAAATTCAATTTCTTGTTTACGTAGTTCGTTCTGTTTGGTTCTGGAATCGTAGCGCTTGTTGAAAATTGGAATAGAAAGCGATACCATCGGCATCACGATATCCTTCCCGTTATCGCTGAAAGTCATATCGGGCCGTTCCTGTACAGGCACATAATCAAGCCCAAACCCTAGCATGGGTGAACTCTCTTTTTGATTGAGCAATTCTGCCTGGGTCACCGACTCATACATTTTATCAAAACGTAAGAGTTCAGGATTTAACTGTAAGCTATCAGTAATCATAATATCAGTTTCAGGGATGTCCATAGCTTTAACCACATCTATCGCCAAACTGGCTTTTCTATTCAATAATGCATTGAAGGTGGCTTGCTCAGCCATAAATTGCTCATGCAATATCAATTTTTGTTGCTGCAATTCGTTCTGGCGAATTTGCAATCGCAGCACATCCACTGCACTTGCCTTGCCCACTTCCACTGAGGTCAATGCCAATGTTTCATAGGTTTTGAGTAATTGGATGTTCTTGTCCAACACATCTTGCTTAGCATTTAGGCTGGACAGCTTGTAATAGGACTGTGTAACGGACAAGGCCAACTTTCGTTTGGCAACAACATAATCCACATAGTCTGTTTCAGCCATAGCTGTGGCATACTTTTGACGCGTGGAAACCGCACCAAACCAGGGCAGCATTTGTCTGGCCGAAAATCGGGCTACTTGCGCTCCTGTTCTTGTTTCTGGTTCACTTACAAAATACCCAGCTCCAAATTCGGTATTGGGAAGCCAATTGGCTTCGTTCACCTTCTCTTGGGCAATGTTATAACGTATTTCATAGGCCTGAATATTTGGATTGTTTGCCTGGGCCTCATTGATATAGGACTGCAACCCTTGTGCATTTCCCAAAGCGGAAACAAACAAAATGCCGATTATGATATTTACTTTTTTCATTTGTTTGCTTTTTTGAGTTGAACTTCTTTTCGCCAACTGAACAATACCGGAACAACAAAAAGGGTAATAAGGGCAATGAGCATTCCTCCAAAACTTGGAATGGCCATGGGTATCATAATATCACTTCCCCGCCCTGTGGAAGTCAGAATGGGCAGTAGGGCCAATATGGTGGTTGCGGTAGTCATCAAACATGGGCGAATACGTTTCTCACCTGCTTCGATGACAGCTTCGTGCACTCCTTTTAAATCATTGGGCTTGTTTCTGTCAAAGGTTTGGGTAAGATATGTGGCCATGACCACGCCATCGTCTGTGGCAATTCCAAATAATGCAATGAAGCCAACCCAAACGGCAACACTCAGATTGATGGAATGCATCTGAAAGAGCTCTCGCCAGTTTTCACCAAAAAGATTGAAATTGAAAAACCAATCCTGTCCATAGAACCAAATCATGATAAACCCACCTGCAAAGGCAACCGCAATCCCTGAAAATACCATCAGCGAAGTGGCCACGCTTTTAAACTGGAAATACAGAATCAAAAATATGATCACGAGGGCCAATGGCACAACAACAGACAAAGTTCTTTCGGCCCGCAACTGATTTTCATAGGTTCCCGTAAAAGCATAGTTGATTCCCTTGGGTACCGTAAGTTCTCCACTATCAATTTCGGCTTGAATAGCGGCTTGGGCGTTCTCCACCACATTCACTTCGGCAAACCCATCCAATTTGTCAAATAATACATAGCCCACCAAAAATGTGTCCTCACTTTTAATGACCTGGGGACCTTGTTCGTATCGAATATTTACCAGTTCACTGAGTGGCACCGGACTTCCTTTGGACACCGGCACATAGATATTTTTCAAATCATCGGGATTGTTCCGCAATTCCCTGGGATAGCGCACACGAACCGCATAGCGTTCCCGTCCTTCCACCGTTTGTGTCAATGGCATTCCACCAACAGCGATTGAAATAACTCTTTGTACTGCTTCGACGGTGACCCCGTAGCGCGCCAATTTTTCTCTGTCAATATCGATGAGTAAATAGGGTTTCCCTACGATACGGTCAGCAAAGACCGCCTGTTCCTTGACACCTTCAGCTGTTTTTAGAATGTCTTCCAATTGCAGACCAAACGCTTCGATTTCTTTCAAATCTTGGCCTTTTACCTTGATGCCCATTGGTGCGCGCATACCGGTTTGGAGCATGACCAAACGGGTTTCGATGGGTTGTAATTTGGGTGCAGAGGTCACGCCTGGAAGCTTTGTCACTCTTACGATTTCATTCCAAATATCATCCGGGGATTTAATTTCCGGTCGCCAGTTTCGATAGTACTCTCCATCATTATCTTCGATGAGTAAATTTCTGTCGATACTGGAGAAAGTCCTCTCGATTCCACTCGAACTGACAGATATATTCGGATTGGTTACTGTTTTTCCATTTTTCAACACGAAAGAACCCTCCTCATCAGTTCTAAAACGTTGGGGCTTGCCATCAATGTTCAATTCGTATTCCGCACGATATTGTATCATGTTTTCATACATAGAAAGCGGCGCAGGGTCCAGGGCGGATTCCGTCCTACCTGATTTCCCAACCACCGTTTCGATTTCAGGGATACTGGCAACCGCCATGTCCAGCTGCTGCAATACCCGTTTGTTCGCTTCTACCCCAGAATGCGGTAAGGATGTTGGCATTAAAAGAAATGAACCTTCATTGAGCGCAGGCATAAACTCCTTGCCTGTATTTCTCATTATCAAAATACCTAGAACCAATATCACTGTAGGTATTGATAGGAACAGCATTTTATGCTGTAACGCCCATTGAAGGATTCTTGTATAGTACCTTCGGAATGCCCAAAAAGTTCCCAATAACCCAAAACAGATTACACTTACAAAAAGTAGGTTCATGAAAATGCTTCGGTCAAAACCTAGAGGTCTCCAATAGGAAGCTAAAAGGAATACTATTGCCGTAGTGGAAATAATGATGTTCAGACGGGTCGCCTGTTTTCCTGAAAGCGTATATCCATTGAACATGCGTGAAGCTAGTTCCGGATTCTTCAAAGGTCTTATGGTTCCAAAAGCCATCAATACCAATCCAATCCAATACCCATAGACTACGGCCACAAGACCCGTAATAATAAGAGCAGCGCTAAAAACATAACCTATGATACTTTTGCTTCTTTTCCTTCTGAAGAAAAAGGCAGCAAAAGGGGGTATCAAAAAGAGTGCTACAATTATTGAGGCCGTTAGGGCCATGGTCTTAGTAAATGCCAAGGGCCTGAATAGCTTTCCCTCTGCCCCAATCATAGTAAATACCGGTATAAAACTGATAATAGTGGTCAATACTGCAGTCAGGATCGCTCCTGAAACTTCCGCCGTTGCGTTATACACCACATTATTGATGGCAAGTTGTTGGTTGTCGTCCCTCTCTTCATTTTCATCAAGATGTCTAATGATGTTTTCTGACAATATCACTCCAACGTCTACCATTGTGCCTATTGCTATGGCAATTCCTGAAAGGGCAACGATATTGGCATCCACTCCAAAAAGCTTCATGGAGATGAATACCATCAGCACTGCGACCGGCAAAAGACCTGAAATCAGGATAGAGGCACGCAGGTTGAACACCATTACGATGATTACCAAGACCGTAATTAGAATTTCAAGGGTCAAAGCTTCATTGAGTGTTCCCAATGTCTCTTGGATTAATTCGGTTCGGTCATAAAAGGGAACAATGGTCAATTGAGAGGTACGCCCATCCACCAATTCTTTTGTGGGAAGTCCTGAAGAAAGCTCAGCTATCTTTTCCTTTACATTGTTAATGACATCCAATGGATTTGCACCGTATCGGGCAACCACTACGCCTCCTACCACTTCGGCACCTTCTTTGTCCAGCATTCCACGTCGTGTTGCTGGACCCAAATGCACACGGGCCACGTCCTTGATACGAATTGAGGTATAGTTTTCAGCATCTACAACGGCATTCTCAATGTCCGCTATAGATTTTACATAACCCAATCCGCGGACCAGGTACTCTGCCTGATTGATCTCCAAGGTCTGGGCCCCAATATCTTGATTGGACTGCTTAACGGCCTTCACCACATCACCTAACTGGATGTTGTACTGACGCATCAGTTCGGGATCCACGTCAATTTGATATTCCTGGACATAACCACCAATTGAGGCTACCTCTGAAACACCGCTTGCCGAGGATAGCGCGTATTTCACATAATAGTCTTGAATGCTACGCAGTTCGTGCAAGTCCCATCCACCAGTAACATTACCATCTTCATCGCGGCCCTCCAAGGTGTACCAGAAAATCTGTCCCAATCCTGTGGCATCAGGACCAAGGGATGGATTCACACCGTTAGGCAATAACCCAGCGGGTAGGGAGTTCAATTTTTCTAGAATTCGGCTTCTTGACCAATAGAATTCCACATCCTCCTCAAAAATGACGTAGATACTGGAAAATCCGAACATGGAGGAACTTCGGATGGTTTTGACCCCAGGAATTCCAAGAAGGGAGGTGGTCAAAGGATAGGTAATCTGATCTTCAATATCCTGTGGGGAGCGACCGTCCCATTTGGTAAAGACAATCTGTTGGTTCTCTCCTATATCCGGAATGGCATCGACTGCCACTGGATCACTTGGTAGAAAACCGATGTCCCATTTAAAGGGAGCATGTACAATACCCCACCCTACAAATAGGACCAGTAACAGAACCGCTACCAGTTTATTTTCGATTAAGAATTTTATCGCTTTATTCAGCATTGTTTTGATGTATTAGATATTTACAGGAGATGTGCTAAATAGTATAAACAGCACATTGAGCCCAAAACAGAAACCTGTAAGGGATTACTTCGAATATCTAGTACATCAAATCAAAAAAGTCTCGTAAAGAACTTGATAGTCCTTATCGAGCAAGGGGGGCGGGTGCCCAATAAAAGAAGTTGTAACCGTATCCACATCTTGGAACAAGTTGATGTAGGAATAAGTAAAGCTAACTAAGAAAACCTGTTGCTTAAGGTCCAGGTCGAAAAAAGAGGTTTTTAAATCTTCCTGACCTTGCATGGTAAATGAAACTTCATCGCAACAGGACTTTTCAAATTCTGTTTGCATGCCATCGGAATCAATCTCCATACCGCATGTTTTCGCATTTGCGAAGAATGCCACATCCACCACTTTACCCATACATAGGTGCTTATCCACGGTCCATGAAACCGTTGACAACAAGACCAACAGGGCCAAAAGTGATGACAGAATTTGACGTAAAATGTCCTTCATTTCACTACAAAACTACAAAATGTTAACAATTATTGCTTTGTTTAACAGAAGTTTAGACTTCCATAACCCTAAAACAAAAAAAGTGATTCGCTTATACAAACCACTTTTCATTAAGTCGGGATGACTGGATTCGAACCAGCGACCACACGCACCCCATGCGTGTACGCTACCAGACTGCGCCACATCCCGGGATTGACCTTCGGTCAACAATTTACAATACCCAATTTCCAATTTCGTCCACTGCAATAAGCAGTCTGGGTGCCAGACGGAATCCGTACTGAATGAAGCTGAAAACAACATCCTAAAAATGGATTGCAAATATAAACCAATACTTGTTATAAAAAAGGAATTCGTTGCATCTAAAATGGATAGAATTATGTTATGAATAATTATATATCGTATATTAGCGATATACATTATATAATGAGCTTTATTCAAAATTCATCAATCATTACCGAAGCACTAAAGGCTTTTATTGAAACCTCTCTGGCCGGCGAAGGACAAGTAATCAATCAACACCCTCTTAATGAAGTAATTGAACAGCTGAATCTCAATAATTTGGCTCAACAGGGAGGACTTCAAGGCGAAGTACTGGAAAGGTTCATTACTAATTATTTAGCGCTTCACACCCGCTTGCATCACCCAGGTTATCTAGGGCATCAATGTGCTCCTCCCCATTATGCAGCTTCCTTGGCAGCCATGGTGAATGCTTTTACCAATAATGTCCCAGCAGTATACGAAATGGGTCCAGCTTCGGCGACTATCGAACATTTTATGATCAATTGGATGCTAAAGCATGTAGGTTGGACACCTATTCCCAACCGAAAAACAGACATTACAACCCATGGCGGTGGGGTTTTTGTGAATGGTGGATCCATAGCTAACCTGACCGCCTTGGTCATTGCCCGAAGCAGTGCTGTTCCAACAATTTGGGAAACTGGTCATACCCCTGAACTGGCCCTGCTTCTTCCTTCGGAATGTCACTATTCCCTGACCAAGGCTGCGGGTGTAGTCGGATTTGGGAAAGCTTCCATTTTTTTTGTTGAAGTTGACCAAAATGGTGCCATCAAGCCTGACAGATTAGTTCAAACACTGAACAAGGTAAAATCGGCAGGCAAACAGCCGGTAGCTTTGGTTGCCAATGCCTGCAGCACATCTGTAGGCATCTATGATCCCTTGGATGAAATCGCGGATTTTTGTGAGGCGAATAAACTCTGGATGCATGTTGATGGGGCACACGGGGCCAGTGCCCTGATTTCCAATACACACAAGCATTTGCTTAAAGGTGTTGCTCGTGCCGACTCATTGTTATGGGACGCCCATAAGTTGTTGCAAACTCCATCACTATGCGCTGCGCTGCTGGTTAAGCAACATAAGAACCTTTATCATGGTATTCATGTTGGTGATAACGCGAGTTACCTATTTCATGAAAAAAACCAACTCGGTTACGATTCGCTGAAATGGACTTTGGAAACTACAAAGTCCGGGCTTGGAGAAAAACTTTTCTTTGTGCTCGCCTCCATAGGTGAAAAAGGGTTGGTAGATTATATCGACAGCAGATATGAACTTACTTTAAAAATCCATAGTTATTTGAATGGTTTACCCGATTTTGAATGCCCCGTTGTTCCCCAAAGCAATATTCTGTGCTTCAAATATCAAGGAGATGACCAACTTCAAATCGAGATTCGAAAACAGCTCCTGAAAAAAGGTGATTTTTACCTAACCTCTACCCTTTTTAATGGAGTCAGATATCTGCGCCTGGTCTTTATGAGCCAACAAACGGCGTTTTCCGATATTGAACGACTTGTTGCATCAATCCGGGTCATTGCCAAAAAGGAAAAGGTGCTTTAAACTGTTTACTTGGATATTGATTCGATATCACTGAATAGTTTCAATATCCCCTCCCTCTATAGCCAAATAGTGTTTATTGATTTCTATGGATTCATGTAGATCTGTTTGACCGTTGGGCCAAACAATCCGAAGCGAATCGATTTTAAGTAGCTCTCCAAGTCCGAAATGCAACTCGTAATCATCCTGACTTCCATAACCCGTAACCGGATACATCCAGCGGTATTGTGTGAGGTCTCCAGAAAATAGCATCACTTTGGAACCTATACCAAAGGTATTTGCATTCAAACCTTTCAAGCGTAGGGACATCCAATGCTGTCCTGTTGTTGTGTTTTTATAGAATCGATTTATCTGGTCCGCGCTGCCCCAATTGGCAACAAAAATATCCAAGTCACCATCCCTATCGAAATCGGCATGTGCCATTCCAGCCGAGGTATCGGCATGTTTTACAATGATTTCGGAATGATCCTTTACAAATTCGCCATTGCCATTATTTAGATATAGGAAGTTGAACATATCGGGCCTGTAAGTGCCGTTAGCCACAAATAAATCCAAGTCTCCATCATTGTCATAATCTCCCCACGAATGTCCCTTTGAAGCCCCTCCGGTTTCGGTGGTGATAATCCCTTTGGTAAGCGTTGTAAAATTTCCGTCGCCATCATTCTGGTAGAGAAAATTTCGTTTATCAAAATTTGCAAGGAAAAGGTCTAGATCTCCATCCCTATCATAATCAGCCCAAGATACGCCATAGGAATATCCAATATCCACCACCATATGCCCTTCTTTGGCCGCCTCAAATTCCCAGTCTCCTTTATTTACGTAGTATTCATTCCCTGTTCTGGCATTGGCTATATAAAACTCGGGCAATCCATCATTATTGGCATCACCACAAGCACATGCCCTACCCCTTCCACTACCGCTGGAAAGTAGATGATCTCCTCGTTTTTGAAAATCCCCATTTCCCAAGTTTTCAAATGCCAAGTTGGTTCCGCTTCCACTTGCCACTACGACGACATCCAAATCGCCATCTCCTTCAATATCAGCCCAACATGCCATTGAAGCTCCTATTCCCTCTGCGGTCAAAGGACTATCTGTTATTCTTTTGAAACCCAAATTATCCATATTTTCAAACAGAAAATTCGCCTCAGTTCCCCTGCTCACAACATATAGGTCCAAATCACCATCATTGTCATAATCCACCCAGTTGGCTCCTTGCGAATTTCCTCCGTGTTTAACGGTTTCTGAAATGGCTCCAATATCACCGCCTCCTTCTGTCATTTTTTTGAATGTCCCATCCCCATTGTTTCGATAGATAGCATTCCATTGACCGTTTGAATTGGTGACGTAAAGGTCTGGGTCTCCATCCGCATCATAATCGCCCCAGGCCACACCCCTTGAAAGTCCACCATCTGTGGCAATTCTACCTTCCAAGATTTCGACAAATATGTCATTGGGCTTTTCCTTGACGGATTTGTCCGAATTCGCATTTTCGCAACCAAGCAATGAGCTGGTCAAGCTGAAAATCATTAAGAGAAAAAACGTGTTATTCATCTTTGTGTCCATTCTTTCTTAGCTAAGTTGTATTCCTTTTTAAATTTAGGATTGTTCCACATGGATGACAACATGTTATGGGCCAATATTCTAGCGGCTTCCTCATCACTGGGATAGTGTATTCCCATGATTTCCCTGGATTCTCCGACCTCGTAGGCCTTTTCAAGGAATTCCTTTCTTTTTTCGGGCACCAATTCACTCCAAATAAATGCATGAATATAGGCCCACAAGGTATGCCCACTCGCGAAAGAAGGAGAAGAGATTCTGGCCAATGGCCTTAGTTTGGGTTCCAAATGATAAGGGCGTGCACGAAGCAAGTGGTATTTGGCGGTAAACTCCATAATTCGCATGTCCTTAGTGATTCCCTTGAGCAGAATAGCCGTTGCCGGATACATTTCAGCATTGCAGTCCTCACCCAAAACACTTCTGCCTATGTAAAACAGGTGCCTCAAGTTTTGTTCGTAACGTCCGTGGTTGTCCAGCACATCGATATGGGGCCAATATCCAATTGGGGCCAACACATCCCTTGAACGGCTTTCTTGCGCTGAAGTTCTTTTTTCCTGCCATTCCAATAAAAAATCCAACTCGGCCCTGGTCTGGGCTGAACTATTGGCTGGAAATTGAATGGAATTTTTAAGTGTTTCCACCTGTTGATCCGTAAGATAGTTTGGACTGACCATGGTATAAATCAAAGTCCCACTGCGGTATTCTGAAGAGGGATAGCTAATCTTATCCAAATCGGTATTTTGGCCACTTGGCAAAGCGCTCAGGGATTTCAAAGTTTTGTAATGATCTTTAGCGGGTTCTAACCGATGAATGTTCTGGGATATGCCGAGAGAGCATACAAACAAGAATGAAAAAAGTAGATGTTTTGTCATAGGATGTATATTTTAAATCGTTTATTAACGATAAACGAATTTATATAAAATACATTTCCAGCCTTGACATTTAACAATAAATTGACAGAAATGAAGGTCCGGTTACAGATCTAAATAGTTCCTGTATTCTTCCAAAAGTTCCTTGTTCAAGTAGTACAAAGTAAACTTCTCCTTGCTTTCGGTGATAAACAGACCGGATTCTTTTAAGATTTTAACATGCTGGGAAACAGTAGATTGCGAATAGTCAAACATTTGCACCAAATCTTTGTTGCAGGTTATATTGTCAACTCCCCTTCCATAATTTTTTGTGCTGAGGTAACGGACCAAGGCAACCCGTAGCGGATGGGCAAGCGCATTGGCAATCGTGGCCATCTTATGATCCGTTTCGGTAATGTATTTGCTTGAGGTCTGGGTTCTAATCCTCATTTGTTAAAATCGTTTATAACAAATATACAACTCTAAGCGGTACTCAAAGAGCACTTGGCTATCACTAAAACTGAACAACAAGGGGCTTTAAATCCCTAATAGAAACTCTCTAATTTCCAAGTAAAAGGCTTCACGAGCTTCAGCAGAATCATTTAGTGGATTCATAAGGAAATAGCCAATCGTGTGTTTTTGGCAGAATTCCTCCAAATCCTTGCCCTCCCATAAATGGAGGCTCATGAGTAACAAATGATAATCAATCTTGTAGGGCTTGTTAACATTGTTATATCCATTTAGATAGAGGTTCAATTGAAAAATGGAGTAATCAAGGTCGGCAGGTTCGGTTGTAAGAAAAGAAGGGGGTTGGGCAGTTACATTTTTGTTCATTTGGTTAAGTTTAGCAGCATCCCATCAAAAAAGTTTTGATTTTGAACTCACATGCTCTAAAGATAATCAAAAAACACCTTCGTGCTATCGGTACAATGTAAAATGCCCAACGTACTGCTGTTTTTCCCTATCGTTGGCATTCACCACATACCAATAATCTCCTGTTGGCAATGGACTTCCTTCATACATTCCGTCCCATTTTTTCACTTGATCAAGTCGTGCCACTACCCTACCATACCGATCATAGATTATGACATCGATGTTTGGAAAGAACTCTCTATTTTCTGGATACCAATAATCGTTCAGACCATCTCCATCTGGTGTAAAGAACGGAGGTATTTCTGGCATTCCCTCAAAGTTGAACGGCATGACCAGATTGGCAACACATCCATTTTGGTCCCTAACCATGATATTGATGTTTGAATCATGATTCACGGTAAACACATTTACCTCACCAAAGGATTCTCCTTGGAAGAAATACTCATAGCCTCCGAATCCACCTGTTGCAACGGCCGTAACTTCATTTGGACCTGTTTTGGCCGCTTCCAATGTAAGTGGTTCGTAGGCATCAATTTTGAATTCCACAAAAGTGACACATCCATTTTGATGGTAAATATAAACGGTATGTTCTCCAGGAGGTAAATCTCCATAGACACGTTGATCTGTTGCTTGTTGGATATCATCAACGTCCAACGAAAATAGTAGGTTTGGTATCACGGCAGCATCCTCAATGGCAACCGTTACAGTGCTATTTGGAAAGATTCCCTCACAACCATACTCAACAATAGGTTCGGCCATCAATTCGATTCCGATTCCGATTTCGGCGGTTACATTTGTTGGACAACCATTGGAATCCCTAACAAAAATTACGTAGGTTTCACCACCCATTAGATTATCAAAATACAGGCTGTCATTTTGTTCAAAATCAGCGTCTTCGGCAGAGTTCACACTGGTATAATACGGAGCTGTTCCTCCAGAAATACTCAATGTAAGCGTTCCATCGGCATCACCCAAACACGTTTCAGGAGTGGTGGTCACAACACTAGCCACCAATTCCATAGGTTGGGTAATCTCCACAGTTCTGGTAATGGTACAACCTAAATCATCTTGAATAATGATGTCATATGTTCTTGGAGCAAGATCATTGAATATTCTTCTATTCGGATTCATCGGGTCGTTTCCTTCAAAGAATTCACTCAAGTTATCTGAAATGGAATATCGTATTGCACCGGTACCTCCACTTGCTTCAATAATAATTTGACCATTCTCATCTCCAGCACAAACCACGGGTACAGCTTCTAGATAATCCAATACCAAAGGTGGTTTAGGCTCAATGATAATAGGATCGGAAATGGCCTCACATCCACCACTTTGTGCGTATACGTAATAGGTTCCTGGTTCCAAGTTTCTAAAGATTCCAGAATCCTGTGCCGACCTCACAGTGTTTGTTGCCGTCGGATTAGGAGGAGTATTGGAGTTCAACAAGGTGTAAATATAGCTTCCGATTCCACCAAAAGCTTCCGATCGTATAATTCCGGTTGCTTCCCCAGCACAATTGATGGTCGCATTGGTCAAATCCAAAGCGATTACCAAAGGAGCCGCTGGATCCAACGAAATTTGATTGGAACGCTCAAATGGACATCCGTTTGAGTTTTGCACATCATATTGGAAGGGTCCTGGATCAATTGTAATGTCCGCAGCTATTTCAACACTTGTCATTCCTGCACCAAAAGGTGTAAACGGGTCACTGGTTCCTGACCTACGGTAGAAATAATCCACCCCAATTTCAGGATTGGTAACGGTAAGTTCCATTCTACCCAAATCACCACATCCTGGAGGTTGCAACTCCCTAAGCTCAGCAACCACAATTTCCGGATCTTGTACGGTAATCGGAATGGTTGTAAAGCTGCAGTTCCATCCATCAAAAATGGTAATGGTATATTCTCCCGCGGACAAATTGGCAAAGGTGGGCGTAGTCTGCAATCCACTATTGGTACCGTCGGTAACTCGATTCAATTGATACAAATAGTTACCGGGGCCTTGTCCTCCGGCCATATTATGTGCTTCAATAACACCATCGTTATCATTGTTACAACGCAACGGTTGAACTACCTGTATATCGGCACTAATTGGGGTAGGCAATGGCAAATTAATACTAGTTGTTTCCTCACACCCTCTCAAATCCCTTACATTAACGGTATATGTTCCTGTTGAAAGGTTCTGGAATATCGGATTGGTATTTGGGTAGTCTACCAAAACGGTCACGCCATCTGGAGCAATCAATTGGTACTCATAGGTGCCCCAGCCACCATCCCCGGCAGCCGTAATTTCACCAAAACCTGGAACGTTACAAGTAACTTCAGTGGTTTGCACTGCTGAAACGGAAAGTGCCCTATCCGGAGATCTAACGGTTGCCACGTTACTTGTCACATCACAGAATGGATCGTCCAAGGCCTCAATTCGAACTACTAAGTTTCCTGCAGGTACCCCTGTGATAATCTCTGGGGTATTGATTGGCGCATTGGTATCGAAACTTCCAGTCACTCCCGTCGAGGTTTCCACTCCTGAATTGTCTCTTGAGAAAACTTCATAGTTATACGTTCCACTGTAGTTATTGATGGCTAAACTGATCTCCCCATCAGTGCCGTTAAAACAAGTTACAGGTCGAACCTCAGCAATGATCGCTTCAATGTTGTTGTATTCCGGCATATTGATCGTGGGAGTCAAATAGGAACATCCTCCACTTCCAATATCGGTAACAGCGAAAATATAGTCCCCTGGGGTTGAAATTGGCCAGGTTACCCTGTCCGTACCCGATGAGCTTCTTGCCGGTTCAGACCCTAATGGTAAAATCTCAACCTCATAGTTTCCAGCACCTTCGTTGACAATAATTTCAATAAAGCCAGGATTTACGCCTGTTCCAGAAGCATCACAAGTAATCTCTCCCACATTATAACTAAATGTGATATCTGTCGGGGTATTGATATTCACAGTAGTTGTTTCCTCACAACCATTTTGGTCTCTTGCTGTAAGTATGATACTTTGATTGGTACCATTGTCAATTACCTCAAACACGTTGCTCGTCTGGAAGTTGGTACCGTCAAATTGCGGGGTACCATCATTCATACTGTAGGTATATGGTGCAGTACCAGTAGGTGTTCCTGTTCCATCGCCATTGGTATCCGTATATACCGTAATAGTGGCTGTACTAAATTGATTGCTCGAAGGATTACAGCTGAACTGAGTGTTCGTTGCATTGACTAGAAGTAACGCTGGTTCGATTATAATGACATCGCTTGAACGGTCCGTACATCCCCTGTCGGAAACAACCTCAACTTGATAGGTATTTGGTCCCAAATTATCAAACAAAGGCGAGGCTTGAGGTCCCGCAAGTATGGTAGAACCAGCACCATCATACAAGATGTAGCTTAGAGGTGTATCCGTATCACTGCCAGGTTGAAGCTCAACAAAAATAGAAGCATCCGCTGCTCCACTACAACTAATATCCGACACAGGAGTCGCGGTAATAATCGGCGTATTCACAGTAGAAACACTCACTACTGTCTCGTCAGAACATAGCGGTGTTGTATTGGAACTTAGATCGGTTACCAAAATGTTATAGTCTCCAGGCGCAACACTATTGAAAGTGTTGGAGCTCTGCGCTGGACCAATATTGGTCAATGTTCCCGCATCACGCAACTGGTATTCAAAATTTCCACTACCCCCGGTGGTATTTACGGTGATAACACCGTCTCCTGCGTTACAGGTTGGATATGAAGTTGCATCCGCAGTAATGGCAAAGAAATCAAAAACCTCAGCCGTAATGGTATCCGTACATCCGTTACCATCCCTTATAGTGATTACGTAAGTACCCGCATTTGGCACTACAAAATTTACACTGCTCTGAAAACCACTTCCGATATCGTACATAAAGGTTTCCTCGGGTAAACCAGATCCTGTTGTCAAAGGTGCGGTAACTTCAATCTGGTAACCGCTTGTTGCAGTACACTGATTGGTAACATCAATAGCAGGAGTCGGAATTCCAGCTTCTTGCGTTACATTCACCGTGGTCATAGCGGTACAACCGTTCGCATCCTCAACGTAAAAGTCGTATTGTGCTGGATAAGGTCCTGGGATTTCAAAAGTAGTGTCAGTCCCAAAAGTGGTAGGCGCGGCAGCTCCGTTAGGGACATAGGCATATCCAAAAGGAGCCGTTCCACCAAAACCTCTGACCGTAACAAATGCTCCTGCGTTACAGGTTGCTTCTATATTACTATCCACTACAATACTAGGAGAGCTAAATCCAATGAAAACCAAAGTACTTGCACTACACCCTGTATCAGTATCTGTTACAATAATTTGATAATTACCTGGCGCCAACCCGTTGAACGTTCCGTTGAATGGAAGGGGTTCATTCGTGTATGTAGTAGGACCAGAAATAGTGGCTCCTGTGTCCGTGTTTTCCAATGTCACTTCGAAGTTTGCAGGGTTTGCGGGCAAACCAGAAACTTCGTAGGTAATCTCCCCACTTCCTGTTACATTACATGAAGCAGTATTTGAGGTCGCCGTAACGGTAATTGGACTCGGTGGTACGATTGGGTCTATTTCCTCAATGTAGGTACAACCGAGAGCATCCCTAACCTCAACAAAGTAAGTCACACCAAAGGTCACCACTGCAGAAAAATCATGGATATCCACTCCATTCACATTGGCTGGCACGAAGGTTGGGTCTCCTACCAATCGGAACTCATATGGAGCTGTTCCGCCCGTAGCCTGGACCCTGTATGAAATAAAAGGATCAGTACAAAGTGCCGGTGGTGCATCCAAAGGAATCAAATCCAATACATTTTGGTCAAGAATCACATCGTCCCTGTCCTCACATCCTTGTGCATCTGTGGTCACAATGGTATAGTTTCCAACATCAAGATTTGGGAAGTTTACCGTGGTACTTGTGGTACCAATGGATGACGCAACAAGGTTTCCGGCAGCATCCAGCAGTACGTAGTCAAATGGAGCAACTCCATTGTTTATTGTGGTTGAAATAGATCCACGAACATTTCCAGCAGAACAAACAGCCGGTGTTGGGGTCACCGTTGCATCCAAAGGATCGCTTGCGGCAATAGTCACATCATAAGCTGGACTTACACATCCCCTACTATCACGGATTATGAATCCTCCATGGGTTCCAGGTCCATAACCTGAGAAAATGTTTTGGGTACTGAATGTCGCCCCATTGTCATTACTAAATTCATACGGAGGGACTCCCTGAGTGGTATCAGGAATCAATTCCACAATTCCGCTTGTGTTGTCCCCACATTGGGTATCTGTTCCCACAACGGAACCTGCTATGGTTTCCGGCGGGGTAATCGTCACAACGTTCGTTTCCGTAGTACATCCTTCGCTATCCGTAACCAAGAATTGGTACGTTGTGTCAGCAGTGATGGAACCATCGTTCGGGATGCTATAGATAAAGGAATTCCCAGTAATATTGTTGTTATCGGAAGTATATGGAGCTCCATTGATACTTACCTCATAAATGTCATAATCACTACCTGAAGTATAACCATTGCTAATATTTACCTGGATTTGGGCAGGTGGTCCCGCACAATCCAATTCCTGAATAGTGGTCGCCAAAGCGGTGACCTGCGGTTCAATGGTTTGGGTAACTGTATCCCTACAATCATTGGCGTCTACAACTTCAATGGTATAGGTTCCAGGAGTCAATCCGGTAAAAGTATTGCTAGTCACCAAAGCGCCTCCATTAATTCTATATTGATATGGAGTTGTACCTAAAGTAGCATTTACCACC
The DNA here is from genome assembly GCF_053642935.1 of Flagellimonas sp. 2504JD4-2. Lineage (NCBI taxonomy): Bacteria > Pseudomonadati > Bacteroidota > Flavobacteriia > Flavobacteriales > Flavobacteriaceae > Flagellimonas > Flagellimonas sp. 2504JD4-2. Next base: position 409,695 of record NZ_JBSIOV010000002.1, read on the forward strand.
AATGTGGCCGCATTGAAATTGTCGTAACATAGATCGGAAGCTCCGGTATCCAATGTTAAAGTTGGGGCTTGTAATGCGGTAAGTGTAAAAGTATCTGTAACGGTACATCCATTTGCATCAGTAACACTCACTTGATAAGTTCCGTCTTGGGAAAGATTGGAGAATACATTTCCATTTTTAGGTCCTCGTGTTGAACTATCAGGCTGCGTCAGTGTATAGCGATTACCTCCCCATCCCCCAACGGTATTGACACGTACGGAACCTATATTTCCGTTCTGACAACTCATGTCCGTCACATCCAAGCTGGAAATGGCAAAAGCGGTTGTAGGTTCTTCAATAACCAAGGTTGCAGTATCTGTACAACTGGTCTCTTCATCAGTAACCGAAATCACATAGCTTCCGGCCGTCAATCCTGTCAACGGAATAATACTAGCATTTTGCGCGGTAAAAACAGGTCCTCCGTCAATACTATAACTATAGGTCGTGTTGAATCCATCCACAAGGAAACGTCCCTCCCCGTCTGAATCTCCAACACAAGTAACCACCTTAGTTTGCTGGGCTTGTACCCCAATTGAACTAATGTCGGTGATCGCATAGTTTTCATCATAGGAACATCCCTCGTTATCGGTCACCCTAAAGGTGTAGGTTCCCAGTCCTAATCCAGAAAATGTGTCGTTTGTTCCATTGTTGATGGCACTTCCTGCGGGAGCAACAATTTCATAATTGTATGGAGCAGTTCCCCCCGTAACCGTAAGTGTAACAGAAGCAGTTGTGGTGATACAGTTTAAGCTGGAAATGGCAAAATCCAAATCCGTTGGCTTATCCAAAGCATTAAAAACAATATCCGGCAAGGGTTGTACACATCCATTCGCATCCCTGACCAATGGAGTATATGTTCCCACTCCAAGATTGGAGAATACCGCACTTGTCCCAAATCCTGCACCAACACTATATTCGTATGGTGCAGTTCCCCCGGAAACTCCTGAAATTGTTATTTGTCCACCAGTCTCATCAGCACAGGTGGGAACGGTATCTGGAGTTGCCGTAGCGGTTATATTTGATGGTGTTCCAATGGTTCCCACAACAGGAGTGGTTGTACAGGTAAATGAATCCTGCTCATAGCGCAATACGATATCATAGGTCCCTGGCGCTAAATTGGAAAACACGTTACTAATCTGATAGCTAGCCCCATTATTGATGCTGTATTCAATTTCATAACCAAATCCACTGGTTACATTAATGGTAATTCGGCCATCATTTGAGCCACCACAATTGGCATCTTCTTCAGTAATCGTAAAAATCGGTGGTGGAATATCAGGAACATCCACAGAAGCACTTCGTTGACAACCGTTGGCATCCTCTACCAAAATTGCATAGGTTCCCGCCGTGGTTACCGTAAATGTTGTGCTTCCAGTATATGTTGAGCTGAAAGGACCCCCATCAACACTAAAGCGATAAGGTGCTGTTCCTCCAGAAGTAGTCAAATTTACATCCACTGATGTAGCTCCACATCCGAAACTAGCGGAAGCAGTTGCAGAAACATCCAATGGACTTATACCATTACCAATCTCAATAGGGTCTCCTAAAGTATCCAAGGTAACAGTCTCCGAGCAGTCATTGGTATCTACCCTAATGCTATAAGTCCCCGGACTAACATTGGCAAAGGTGTAGGAATCCGCTCCATCAGGACCAAATGTGTCCACTGTAACGCCATTCTTAATCAAACGGTAGGTATAAAAACCAGGAACTCCTGAAACCGATACATCTATACTTCCAAGCTCACTGCTACATAATATGTCATTCGCAGTAACATCTACAGTGATATCAAGTTCTTGGACATTAACAGTATTCGAAGGGAACAAACATGCACTGGCCGATACGTTCTTCAATCGTACCCAAACCATATAATTGCCAGGAGTGGTAACATCGAAAAATGGGTCATCTTGATATGGTCCCGCAGAATTGTTCAGGCTATACTCATAACCTGCAGGCACGTTGGTCACCTCTACCCTGCCCGGATTACCACAGATGATATCTTCCATGATCAGTTGGGGATCCAAAGGGTTAAGGGTGGATTTAAAATAGTAGTACTGACCAGAATCAATACGTACTCTGTACTCACCAGCAGCACTTAAACTGAAAGTGGATCCTGTTCCTACAGTATTCCATGTACAAGCCGCATTGATCGTCGGACAATCATCAATTACCGTTGGTGCACAAGTATTGGTATCGAGTCGTTGCCATTCATAGCTGCCTCCGGATTGACTTAGAGAAAGTGTCCTAATATCACTAGTACCGCACAAAAAGAATTTTGCCAAGGTACTACCGTCGTTCGGACATACCACTTCTTCATCCGCCCCTTGGATGATGGTCATAAACATCATACTGGATGCTGCTGGTGAAAAATCCGTCTTGGTTGTCGAAGTTTCAACGGACAACGCTGTAGCATTTTCCTCCTTGGAATCTGAAACAAAGGATACAAGTGAATCAAGTATCTTCCCTGTTTCCGTTTTTGCTAGTACCGTGGAGCAACAAATTGATATAAGCACCAATAACACGGCATATAGCAAATGCCTTGTTTTTTGAGGGAGCATAGGTTAAGTCTTGTTATGAAGAATATCAGATTTGGGACCTTAATATTCTAATTGTAATTATCTAAACTTATATAATTCTAGTTATCTTTCGACTATAAAAAGCCGTAGTTCATCTATAAAATCTATTATTTCAACGTAAATCTATGAAAAAAAGTGCCGTATTTCCCTATTTTTTCGTTGTAATGCTAAGTACATCTTGTGCCCAAAAGAAGGATAATAGCATTAATCTCCCGAAAACCCTTGATTTCACTGCCGAAAAGGTAATTTCCAATATTCAGAACCCATGGGGCATGGCTTTTTTACCAAATGGTGAGATTTTAATTACAGAGAAATCAGGAAAATTACTTCTTTTTAACGACGGAGAAACGACTGAAATCAAAAATCTTCCCGATATCTATGTTCGTGGACAAGGGGGACTTTTAGATATAGAACTGCACCCAAACCACGAGAATAATGGTTGGCTTTACTTGTCCTATTCATCCAGTGACGGAGGCGGAAAAGGTGGAAACACAACTTTTATGCGTGCCAAACTTGCCAATAATACCTTGGTAGAACAAAAGGTGCTGTACAAAGCAGTTCCGAATACCACAAAGGGACAGCACTTTGGCTCCCGTTTTGAGTTTGACAATGAAGGCTATCTCTATTTTTCTGTTGGAGATAGGGGCAATAGAGATGTAAACCCGCAAAGTATAAAACGGGACGGTGGTAAAATTTACCGACTACATGATGACGGGCGCATCCCAGAAGACAATCCTTTTGTGTCCAAATCAGGGGCAAAAAGTGCCATTTACAGCTATGGACATCGAAATCCTCAAGGGTTGGCGATACACCCGGAAACAGGAAAGCTTTGGGAACATGAGCATGGTCCAAGAGGTGGTGATGAAATCAATATTGTCCAAAAAGGCAAAAACTACGGTTGGCCAGTAATTACTTATGGCATAAATTATAGCGGAACCAAGATCACGGATGAAACTTCCAGATCGGGCATGGAACAACCTGTTTATCAATGGACACCGTCAATCGGTCCATGCGGAATGACCTTCGTGTCATCGGATAAATACCCTAAATGGAAGGGTAATCTACTAGTAGGCTCTCTCGCCTTTCAATATCTGGAACGTTTGGTCATAGAGAACGACAAAGTCACCTATCGTGAGAAACTCTTGGATGGTATGGGACGCGTTCGGAATGTCCGTCAAGCTCCTGATGGATTCATTTATGTAGGAATTGAAGGAAAAGGGATTTACAAATTGGTCCCAAAGAATCAATAAATCAGCGCATAGCTTTTATCGCCTCCCTTACCGAGCCGTATTGTTTTAAAGCCTTAGCAGCTTCCTCGTATTCCAAATCCAAAGCTTCAACCAAGTATCGGGTTCCCCTATCGACCAATTTGTTGTTACTCAATTGCATGTCAACCATCTTATTCCCTTTGACCCGACCAATTTTGATCATAAGGGAGGTGGTAATCATATTTAGTACCAACTTCTGGCTTGTGCCGCTTTTCATTCGGGTACTCCCCGTTAGAAATTCTGGTCCTACATTAATTTCGATGGGAATGTCAGAGCCCGTGGCCAAAGGTGAACCAGGGTTATTGGTAATTCCAGCCGTTAATATCCCATGTTTTTTAGCATCGGCAATACCCCCAAGAACGTATGGAGTTGTTCCTGAAGCGGCAATTCCCACCAAAACGTCGCTGGAATCTATGTCATGTTCACTTAAATCCTGCCAAGCTTGGTTTGGATCATCCTCCGCATGCTCAACCGATTTTCGAATAGCTATATCTCCTCCTGCCATTAGCCCTACCACCCGATCATGTGGAAGGCCATAGGTCGGTGGAATCTCGGATGCATCCAAAATACCCAATCTACCACTGGTGCCCGCTCCAATGTAAAAAAGCCTGCCTCCCCGTAAAAAACGCTCGGCCATTTGGTCTACCAGTTTTGTGATTTGAGGGATAACTTGGGCAACTGCTACCGCTATCTTTTGATCTTCCTTGTTGATACTTTCCAAAATGGTTTGGGTATCCATAAGCTCCAAATCGTCATAATTTGAAGGGCTCTCAGTGATTTTTTTATAGTCCATTTGCATTATAAAAGATGAATCTCTTGATTTCTAAATAGGTTTAAATTCTCGTTATAGGGTTCCAGTTCCGTTACCATAGTATTTATAGCATTGATGTCACAGGTCTTATATCTGTGCCGTGAATTCAATTTTTCTGAAATGGATAACAGGATAGTCTTCTTGGAGGCTTTTATAACCGCTTTTTTTACTTGAACAATATCCCAGTCAAATTCTGTTAGACCAAATTGGGCATCGACATAGCCGGTTCCAATAAAACTGTAATCCACATGTATTTCTGATAGCTGATGAATTGCACTGGGGCCGATTGAAATTTGGGAATCCTGTGAAATTTCGCCCCCTATGAAAATTACTTTCACATTAGGTTTCAGTAAAAGTTCCATTGCCACCGGAAGACTCATGGTAAAACATGTTAACCTGATTTCCTCGGGAATCTGTCGTGCCAATTCAACACAGGTGGTGCCCCAGTCAATAAATATCACCCCACCATCCTTTAGAAAACTTACGGCCTTTTTTGCTATTTGCTTTTTTTCTTCAAGCGCATAAATATTGGCGTTCCTAACTGTAGTATTCGTAAATCCCAATGAAACCGCACCACCATGAACCTTTCGAAGTTTGTTGTCCGTATCCAGCTCTTTCACATCTCTTCGAACAGTATCTATTGACACGTCCAACATGTCCGCAATATCGGTTAGGAGTACTTTATTATGCAGTGCTACCTCATTTAAAATGGTACGCTGACGTTCTTCTTTGAGCATATTTTCAATCTATTTTGCAAAGATATGCAATTTCAAAGTTTGCTGTTTTATTCCGTTTTAAAGTTAATAAATTGTTATTAAATGCAAAAAACAGCATTAAAAAACGCAAAAAACAGCAAAATTCAATTTTATTTGCTACTTTTGTCCACTCAAGCTTTAATCATAAAAGTTCTTAAACCAATCAAAAGAAAATTTTAGGTTTCATGGAGACAGCAACATTAAGCAAAGAAAACATCGACATTTCGTACAAACCAGTCGGACAGTTTGAGGAGACGCGTTTTGAGAAAATTCACAACATCGTTTTTGAAAATTCAAAAGATGGTTCCTCAATTGTAGCCAAGGAGATAGGAGATTTGATTCGTCAAAAACAAGCCGAAGGCAAACCATGTGTTTTGGGTCTTGCCACTGGGTCTTCTCCCATACGCGTATATGAAGAATTGGTGCGAATGCACAAGGAGGAAGGATTGAGCTTTTCCAATGTCACCACCTTTAACTTGGACGAATATCTACCCATGGAGAAGGAGAATAGACAGAGTTACCACTACTTCATGCATGAACACCTGTTCAATCACATTGATATCGCGCCAGAAAATATAAACATTCCCAGCGGGACGGTAACCGGGGACGGAATCATCGAGCACTGTGTTGCCTACGAAAAGAAAATTAAGAACGCTGGAGGTCTGGATTTTCAACTTTTAGGTATTGGCAGAACGGGCCATGTTGGTTTTAACGAACCTGGTTCACACTCTAACTCAGCCACTAGGGTCATAACCCTTGACCATATAACACGGGTTGATGCAGCTCCTGCCTTTTTGGGGATTGATAATGTCCCTAGAAAAGCTATTACCATGGGAATCGCCACAGTAATGAGCGCAAAAAGAATCGTATTGCTTGGATGGGGGCAAAACAAGGCAGATATTATTGAAAAAACGGTTGAAGGAGAAATATCTTCCCATGTTCCTGCTACCTATCTTCAGGAGCATAAGAACTGTACCTTTGTATTGGACACAGGAGCAGCAACCGAATTAACAAGAAATAAAACCCCTTGGTTGGTCGACGAATCTTTGGAATGGACCGAACCGCTTACTGCAAAGGCCATTGTATGGCTATGCGGAAAAACTGGAAAATCCATTTTGAGCCTAACCGATAAGGATTATAACGATAATGGAATGTCTGGTCTGTTGACCCAGCAAGATTCCTACGATTTGAACATCAAAATGTTCAACAGACTACAACATACCATTACAGGATGGCCAGGAGGTAAACCCAACGCCGATGATACCAATAGACCAGAAAGGGCCCTCCCGGTAAAGAAAAGGGTAATCATTTTTAGCCCCCACCCAGATGATGATGTAATCTCCATGGGAGGTACTTTTGATAGATTGGTGGAACAGGGTCATGAAGTGCACGTTGCCTATCAGACATCCGGTAATATCGCAGTTTCGGATACCGAAGCCCTTAAGTTTGCCGAAGTTGCAAAAGCCATCCAACCAACGGCAGAGTCACAGACCATAATTGATACCATCCAATCAAAAAAAGAGGCCGATTTTGACCCTGTAGAGGTAAGAAAGCTGAAAGGCAATATCAGAAGAGGGGAATCTTTGGCGGCAACACGTTATTTCAATGTACCGGATTCCAATGTTCACTTCTTGGATCTACCGTTCTACGAAACCGGAACTATAAAAAAGAACGACCTCTCTGAAGCTGACATTGCAATAATGGCAAACATCATTAAAGAAGTAAAACCGCATCAAATTTATGCGGCAGGTGACTTGGCAGACCCCCACGGCACCCACAAGGTTTGTTTGGATGCGGTTTTTGCAGCTGTTGAACAACTCAAAGATGAACCTTTCATGGATGAGTGCTGGTTGTGGCTGTACAGGGGAGCTTGGCACGAATGGGACATCAACGAAATTGAAATGGCGGTTCCAATGAGTCCCGGACAAGTGCTAAGAAAACGCCTTGCCATTTTCTGCCACCAATCCCAAAAAGACGGTGTCATGTTCCAAGGAAACGATTCGCGAGAATTTTGGATGCGGGCCGAAGAACGAAATAAAAAAACTGCAAATCATTATAAAGCCCTGGGAATGGCGGATTATGCAGCTATTGAAGCATTTGTGAGATACAAATTCAAATAATGGGTCTCACAGGACAACTTTAGTTCTTGAGTTGAATTAATTTTAAGTTAGTCAGGCAAAAAGACCTACTTTTATTTAAAGTGGGTCTTTTTCATTTAAACGCTATGCAGCGAATTCTATTTTTAGTTTTACTTCTGTTTTTCTTTTCATGTTCAGTTTACAAAACACCGCAAACGGAGTTTAGAGGCGTTTGGATAGCCACGGTAGTAAACATCGACTGGCCCAAAAATGGAAATGACGATCCGGAAAAACAGCAAAAGGACTTTATTGAAATCTTGGATTTCTATAAAGATTTAAACTTCAATGCAGCAATCGTCCAAATACGCACCGCAGGAGATGCCTTTTATGAAACCGACCTAGCTCCATGGTCCAAATATTTGACCGGTATTGAAGGGGAAGCTCCTAAAAATCAAAATTCCCCTTTGGAATGGATGATCCAGGAAACCCATAAACGGGGAATGGAGTTTCATGCATGGCTGAATCCCTATCGCGCTACCTTTGATCTGGATACGCTTGCGCTTTCGGATGAGCATGATTTTTACCAACATCCGGATTGGATGCTCAAATACGGCAAAAAATACTACTATAATCCAGGATTGCCCGAGGTTCAACAAAAACTTACCGAGGTCATAGAAGATATTGTGGCCAACTATGATGTAGATGCCATTCACTTTGATGATTATTTCTATCCGTATAAAATCAAGGATGAAGTCTTCAATGACAGCCTGGCTTTTCAAACTTATGGTTTGCAAAATCAATCTTTGGAAGATTGGAGAAGGAGCAATGTAGATTCCTTAGTGAAAAAAGTCCATAAAACCATCAAAAAGACCAAACCCTGGGTGCAATTTGGCATAAGTCCGTTTGGAGTCTGGAAAAACAAAAGTACTGATCCAAAGGGTTCCGATACTCGAGCCGGACAAACCACTTATGAAGATTTGTACGCTGATCCCCTGTTGTGGATGGAAAAAGGATGGTTGGATTATTTGGTTCCACAAGCATACTGGAGCATGGACTACCCTCCCGCTTCGCACCGCATAATTACCCAATGGTGGTCTAAAAATGTCAAAAACACCAACCTCTACATCGGTAATGGCACATACAAAATCAAAAACAATGCTGACAAAGCTTGGAAAAGAAAAAGCGAGATTCCGAAACAACTTTCGTTGGCAAGGTCTACCCCGGAAATCACAGGTAATGTCTTTTTTAGTGCCAAATCGCTCATTGGTCAGCACGATAAAGTTACCAATCGGTTAAAGCGGAAATTCTATACCTATCCATCCCAAAATCCCATTGGTTTGGTGAAAACAAAAAGGGACCTTCCAAACTTGGAGATCGAATCCAAAATCATCCAGGATGGGCAGCTCCAGGTTTGTGTTTCGCATAAGGACAGCGTCCCAGGATTTCTTCATCTGTATTCCTTAAGTAAATCAGTTCCTATCCAAAAACAACTCATTGGAAAGCACTATCTTTCCGTAGAAGAAAAACACAGCTGTTTCCAATTGGAATTGACCAACAAACAATTAAAAAATACACTCAGCATCTCCCTGATGGATGCCTATGGTAATCAAAGTCAACCCCAAATCATTTCCCAATCCAAAAAAAGAAATAAATGAACACCATTCCTAAAGATAAAGGAGCTTGGGCGTGGATACCCATTCTCTATTTCACCCAAGGAATTCCATATATTTTGGTGGTTGTCGTGTCGGTAATCATGTACAAACGCCTGGGTATTGGTAATGCAGAAATTGGATTGTACACCAGTTGGCTCTACTTACCGTGGGTGTTGAAACCCTTGTGGAGTCCATTGGTTGAATTGAACGGAACCAAAAGAAAATGGTTTTTGGCCATGCAACTTGTCGTGGCACTGTCATTTCTGGGGATTGGTATTTTCCTTCCCTCCAATTCGTTTTTCATCATTACGCTGGCTTTCTTTTGGATGGCGGCATTTGCATCGGCAACCAACGATATTGCTTCAGATGGCTATTACATGATCGGATTGACGCAAAAGAAGCAGTCATTCTTCATAGGATTGCGGAGTACTTTTTATCGATTAGCCATGGTAACCGGACAAGGACTTCTGGTCATATTTGCTGGTTTCTTGGAAAACAAATACGGAGATAACACCAAAGCATGGTCCATGACCATGATATGTGCAGCGGTTCTAATGTTGATTTTGACCATTTCAAACTTTTTTGCCGCACCAAAGTTTGAACAATCGTCTAGCATAACCCGTGAAAAACCCGCTGGCTTTTTGGACGTCTTTATCTCCTTCTTCAAGAAAAAACAGATCTGGATTGCATTGGCGTTCATCCTTACCTATCGATTGGGCGAATCGCAATTGGTGAAAATGGCTTCTCCTTTTCTGTTGGATACTTTGGACGTTGGTGGATTGGAATATTCCACAGAGGCTGTGGGCACCATTTATGGTACCGTTGGGGTAATCATGCTTTCTTTGGGTGGCATTTTAGGTGGAATTTTGATTTCTAGGGATGGATTAAAGAAATGGATGCTTCCCATGATGTTGGCGCTTAATCTGCCCAACATATTGTATGCCCTATTGGCTTTCACACAATCCACAAGCTTGTTTGCGGTTGTGGGAACCGTTGTTTTGGAACAATTTGGTTATGGGTTTGGTTTTGCTGCCTTCCTAATTTATCTGATTTATATTTCCGAGGGAATTTCCAAAACCTCACATTACGCCATAGCAACAGGGTTCATGGCATTGGGTATGATGATTCCTGGAATGTTGAGTGGTTATATTCAGGAATGGTTAGGGTATGATGGTTTTTTCCTTTGGGTCGTCATCGCTGCCATACCGGCCTTTTTGATTCTCAAGTTCCTCAAATACCCTGATGACTACGGCAAAAAATCCAACTCAAGTGACGATGCATAACTTGCTATCTTATACAGAAGCGACCCAAAAACTTTCACTAAGGCAGAAAGTTGGACAATTATTTATGCCTGCTGTCTTTATAAACGATACCGAAGAGGAAGTTCAACAGATTGAGGAATTGATCCGTAACCATGACATTGGTGCCATTTGCTTTTTTCATAGCAGGGCCAGTGCGGCAACAAATTTTGAAGGTAAAAGGAAAGTTGTCCATAATGAGCATAGCTACGATCGGTTAAAACAATTGATTTCCCGATATCAAAAAGCGGCACAATTTCCTTTATTGGTAGCCATCGATGCTGAATGGGGATTGGCCATGCGTATCGAAAACACAAATCAATATCCCTATGCCATCACGCTGGGGGCGATTCAAGAAAATAGGGAATTGATCGTCGAGGTTGGAAAGCAAATAGCTTTGGATTGCAAGAAAGCTGGAATACATTGGAATTTGGCCCCTGCCGTGGACATCAACAATAATCCGGAAAACCCTGTTATCGGTTATCGATCATTTGGGGATGACAAAAACCAAGTGCTTTCCAAGGGTGAGGCTTATATAAAAGGGATGGAAAACGTCGGTGTATTGAACGCCATTAAGCACTTTCCCGGACATGGAGATACAGCAACAGATTCCCACCTGGGTTTACCCGTTATTGACAAGTCGAAGGAAAGTTTAAACGACAATGAACTCTACCCTTTTTCCAAGCTCATAAAAATTGGTGTTGATGCTGTTATGGTGGGCCATTTGGCGGTTCCCGCCTTGGATGATTCGGAAAATCCGGCCACAACTTCGTCCAAAATAATTACAGATGTGCTACGAAGGGAATTAGGGTTCGATGGTGTCATTATCTCGGATGCGCTCAACATGCATGCGGTCTCCAAAAAATATCCAGTAAAAGGCACCTTGGAATCCGAAGCATTTAGGGCAGGAATGGACATGATGTGTTTTTCTGAACATGCCAAGGAAGGTATCGAGCATATCATTCAGACCGCAACCGAAGAACGTATGGAAGCTAGTTTCAAAAGAATTTGGAACTTAAAGGAGCAGGCCTTCGGAAGAGCACCTAAGGTCGAACGCACCTATGCTCCATCCGAATTGAACAAATCATTAGCTCAACATAGTATCACAGAACTATATGGTGATTCCAGCATCGTAGCGCAAATCAAAAATTCAGATTTTCTAAATCTATCCTTCGAAAATCAGAAAAAAAATAGCTTTTCCCCGTCGCTTGAAGAAAAATATGGCGTCAAACACCATCAACTTGAATTGAATTCGATTGATAGGGTCAGAAATCTAGCTACCAACTTTGACACCATTGTTTTGGCCCTCTTCCCTCCTTTTGTAAAACCAAAAAACAACTTTGGATTTCAACCGGAGGTGCTTCATTTTTTAAATGAAATAATCCCCGAAAAAAATGTATTGATCTATCTTTTCGGAAATCCTTATGTTTTGGATGTTTTGAAATTCGGTTCAACCTTAAACGCAGTGGTGGTATATCAAGATTTTCCGGAATTCCAGAAGGAAGCCTACCATCATTTTATTGGTCAACTTCAAGCCAAAGGAAAACTCCCCGTAAAACTAAAAAGCACGCATGAAAATGTATAAAGTTCTTGGATTAATGTCCGGCACCTCTTTGGATGGATTGGATTTGGCCTATTGCCATTTATGGCAATCGAACGATCATTGGGAATTTTCCATTGAAAAAACCAAGGACGTTTCATACGATTTCGAACTAAGAAATGCGCTCAAAAATGCCATTTACCTATCCGAAGATGAGCATGACCAATTGCACCAAGATTATGGGGTCTGGCTCGGGGAACAAGCCAAGATCTTTATTGAGGCCGAGAATTTAGAACTGGATTTTATCGCCAGCCACGGGCATACCTCCCATCACAGACCGGAAGACGGAGTTACTTTTCAACTGGGCGACGGACAATTGTTGGCCGATACAAGTGGCAAACAAGTTATTTGTGATTTCAGGACCAAAGATGTTTCGTTACATGGACAAGGCGCACCTTTGGTGCCTATCGGGGACCAGCTGCTATTTCATGAATACGAGTTCTGTCTGAACTTGGGTGGAATCAGCAATATGTCTTTTGAAAAAGATGGAAAACGTATTGCCTATGATATTGGTCTGGCGAATATGCCACTCAACCAAATTACCCAAAAAATGGGATTGGATTATGATGAAAACGGGAAGCTGGCCAAAACAGGAAAGTTAGATGAAGAGTTGTTGCAAAACCTGAATCAATTGGAGTATTATAAACTCCCCTATCCGAAATCTACCGGATACGAATGGTTTACTGAAAAAATTGTTCCACTTATTGAAGCATCAAACTCATCCGAAATTGATTTACTCCATACCTTCATCCATCATAATTGTGAGCAAATCGCTAGAGAGGTTCACAAACATATCGTTAAACCACAAAACAAACTGTTCGTTACGGGTGGGGGTGCGTTAAATCAATTTTTTGTGGAAACCCTGCAAGCCAAACTGGGACCATCGGTCCAAGTGGTCGTAACAGATAAAACCTTGATTGCCTTTAAAGAAGCAGTTGTGTTTGCTTTGATGGGTGTCCTTCGTACGGAAAACAAAACCAATGTGCTTTCCTCTGTTACAGGAGCCACTGAAGATTCGTGCTGCGGAGAGGTTTTCTTCCCGAAGTAGCTTAGGCAGTAGCCACCCGCCTTGGCTTTCGTATCGTCATATAAATAAGCAACGACACAAGTCCACATATGGCCAAGCCCGCAAATAGCGGCCAAACACTGGTCTCAACAAAATCGCCTATAAAAGTGGCAATCGGAATAGCCAACAATGTAGACACAAAACCATTTATGGCAGCTCCGATTCCGGCAATATGACCTATGGGTTCCATGGCAATTGACCTGAAATTTCCCCACATAAAACCAAGACAAAAGAATTGGGCGGAAAGAAATCCTACCAAAACAAAAATATTGGGATTGGGAGCGTTCCAAAATAGGAATGCGTACAGCAAAGCTATAACGCAGAAAGCGGCCAGTGCCATCAGTGAAAGTTTACGCATCCCGAATCTAAGCACCAAGGTTCCGTTCAAGAATGTAGAAAGTCCAATCGAAATGGCCAAGCCAGCAAAAATGTACGGGAAGGCTTCCTTCAGATGATAAATGTCCTCAAAAACATGCTGCGCAGCACTCAAATAGACCAAGAACGCTCCGGTTACCAATCCAGACATTAGGGTATAGGCAATCGTCTCCTTATACTTTAAAAATTCCTTGGTTCCGTCCACAAACACATGTCTCGTAAATGGGATTTTGAACTCTGGTTTGAGCGTTTCAGGTTGTCTCTTCCAAAACCAAATGCAAACCAAGAGGCCAAAAACCAATTGTATGTAAAATATGGCTTTCCATCCCAAACTATCCAAAATGACCTTGCCAATGGCCGGCGCTACAACAGGCACGAGGATAAAGAAAGCTACCACGAAGGACATCACTTTGGCCATATAATCACCTTTATAGGTGTCTCGAATTATTGATATGGCCAACGTTCTGGGAGCTGAAAGACCAATCCCTTGCAAAATCCTTCCCACAACCATTATTTCCAACGATGGTGCGAACACGCAAACGATACTTGCCAAAACAAACAGTACAAATCCTGCATAAACGATTGGTTTTCTGCCATAACAATCGGACAACGGACCAAAGAACAGTTGCCCCACTCCAAGACCCAAGAAAATCATGGTGACCAATAGCTGATTATCGGTCGGATTTAAGCTATTAATAGCTATCCCGATATCCGAAATTGCTGGTAGCAGCGCATCAATGGCCAAGGCTACAATGGACATCAAAGAAGCCATTAATGCGATAAACTCAAAATTAGGTTTTTGGGTGTCTTTTTGCATGCCGCAAAATTACGCATACCCTTTTCGACGGTGAACTATTTTGGTAGGTATTTAAGTATGGAACTATAAAAAGTTCTTATGGTTCTTGAAAATCACAAAGGAATATTCCCATGCTTCTTTTTAGGAGTCTGTACCTGCTTTTTCTCTAACATGGCAAAAGCCTTCAATAACTTGCGCCTAGTGTTTTTTGGTAAGATAACCTCATCGATAAACCCACGTCTTGCCGCCCTGTATGGGTTGGCGAATTTATCAGCATATTCGGCCTCTTTTTCCTTCAATTTAGCTTCAGGGTCGTCAGCAGCGGCAATTTCTCGGCGGAAGATAATCTCACTCGCACCCTTGGCACCCATTACGGCAATCTCTGCGCTTGGCCATGCATAATTGAAATCAGCACCAATATGTTTGGAGTTCATCACATCATAGGCCCCTCCATATGCCTTTCGCGTAATCACGGTGACCCTTGGTACCGTGGCCTCACTAAGTGCATATAATAGTTTTGCCCCATGCATAATGATTCCGTTCCATTCTTGGTCCGTTCCCGGTAAAAATCCTGGGACATCAACCAAAACCAACAGCGGAATATTGAATGCGTCGCAAAAACGGGTAAAACGTGCCGCTTTGGTAGAACTGTTCACATCTAAAACCCCAGCCAAAAACAAAGGTTGATTGGCTATAATTCCAACACTTCTTCCTCCCAATCGAGCGAAACCTACGATGATATTTTCGGCATAATCCTTATGGATTTCATAAAACGAATCCGTATCAATAATCCCATTGATCACGTCGTGCATGTCATAGGGCTTATTGGGATTATCAGGTACAATGCTGGAAAGTTCATCCCTAAGCTCTTCCCCTAAAGTATACTCATGTGTTTTCGGAATTTCCGAATTGTTCTGCGGAAGATAATCCAAGAGTGTTTTGATATCGTCCAAGCAAGCAGCGTCATTGCTCGAAGTTTTATGCGCCACCCCTGATTTGGTCGAATGGGTACTGGCCCCTCCCAATTCTTCTGAGGTCACTTCTTCGTTGGTCACAGTTTTAACCACATTCGGACCGGTCACAAACATATAACTGGTCTCTTCGACCATCACTATAAAATCCGTCATGGCCGGTGAATAAACCGCACCTCCAGCACATGGCCCCATAATGGCAGATATTTGGGGGATGACCCCAGAAGCTTGAACATTTCGATAAAAAATATCGGCATAACCTCCCAAGGACTTTACTCCTTCCTGAATTCGTGCCCCACCTGAATCATTTAATCCAATGATGGGCGCACCTACTTTCATGGCCAAATCCATTACTTTACAGATTTTTTCAGCGTGGGTTTCGGACAAAGCCCCTCCAAAAACCGTAAAATCCTGTGCGTACACATAAACCAATCGGCCGTTGATGGTTCCATAACCTGTAACAACACCGTCACCATAGTAGATTTCCTTGTCCATTCCGAAATCGGTCGTTCGATGGGTTACCAAAATGCCCATTTCCTCAAAAGAACCCTCGTCCAATAAATAAAGTACCCGTTCCCGGGCGGTCAGCTTCTTCTTTTGATGTTGCTTTGCGATTCGTTTTTCACCGCCACCTAGATGTGCCTCGCTTACTTTGTCCTTTAATGTTTTTATTTTATCGTTCATGGAAATCAGTTTACAGGTAATCGCAATGTTCTTTGATTATCTAGGTATTGTTGCAGTGCCACTAATGCAGCAATTTCAGCTTCTTCGGTCGTTTTCTCAATTATTATTCCTGGAAAATAATGGTCTTTTACAAAGTGCGTATCAAAATTGCCAGACCTAAAAGCTTCATGTTTTAAAACATAGGTTCCAAAAGGTAATGTGGTCTGCACCCCTTTGACCTGGTATTCGTCTATAGCCTGCAGCATGAGTTCTATGGCTTCTTCTCGGGTTTTACCATAGGTAATCAATTTGGATAGCATTGGGTCATAATAAATAGGGATATCCATTCCTTCCTCAAAACCATTATCGACCCGAATACCTTCTCCGACCGGAAGTTTATAGGTTTCCAAATTGCCTACGCTTGGCAGAAAATCATTCAAAGGGTCTTCTGCGTAAACGCGGAGCTCCATGGCATGTCCTTCAATGTTTAAATCTTCTTGTTTAATGGCGAGCTCTTCTCCCCTAGCAACCTTAATCTGCAATTCTACCAGATCAACTCCAGTGATCATTTCCGTTACGGGGTGCTCTACCTGCAATCGGGTGTTCATCTCAAGAAAGTAAAAGTTCATATCCGCATCGAGTAGAAACTCTACTGTACCTGCCCCGACATAGTCACAAGCTTTGGCCACCTTTGTTGCGGCCGTACCCATTTTTTCCCTAAGTTCTGGCGTAAGGATCGACGATGGCGCTTCTTCCACCACTTTCTGGTGTCTTCTTTGAATGCTGCACTCACGTTCAAAAAAGTGCAGTACGTTGCCATGAGTGTCAGCCATTACCTGGATCTCGATATGTCTTGGGGAGGTCACATACTTTTCCAAAAAAACGGAACCATCTCCAAAAGCAGAAGTGGCTTCACTTATCGCCCGTTCCATTTGTGACTTAAAGTCCTGTCCCTTTTCAACAATTCGCATGCCTTTTCCGCCACCACCGGCCGAGGCCTTTATTAAAATGGGATATCCAATCTCATTGGCAATCTCCTGTGCTTTGGCTACATCGGTAATGGCCTCGTCGATTCCAGGTACCATTGGAATGTCGTACGCCTTAACCGCTTCTTTCGCCATGAGCTTGCTTCCCATAACCCGAATAGCCTTTGATTTTGGACCGATGAAAATCAAACCGTTTTTTTCAATGGCTTCGGCAAAGTCCGCATTTTCACTTAAGAAACCATATCCTGGATGAATCCCATCAACATTTAACTTTTTTGCAACCTTAATGATCTTATCTCCCAACAAATACGATTGGCTTGAAGGAGCTTCCCCAATGCAAATGGCTTCATCAGCAAATTGTACATGTGGCGCATTCCTATCCACTTCGGAGAACACCGCTACCGTACTTATCCCCATTTTTTTTGCGGTTCGCATCACCCGCAAGGCTATTTCTCCGCGATTCGCAACCAATATTTTTTTCATTTCCTTTTATTGAAATTCGATGAGCAATTGTTTCTTGTCCACAGCATCACCTTGTGTTACCGCAATCGTTTTTACCACTCCATTTCGAGGCGAGGTGATGATATTTTCCATTTTCATAGCCTCCAGAATTACTAGTGGCTGGTCCTCTTCAACCTCCTGGCCCTCTGCGACCGAAATCTCTAAAATAAGTCCGGGCATTGGAGCCGAAATAGAGTTGACGTTTTTGGCACCATTGGACGCAAAACCCATTTTTTTAATGAGTTCGTCCAAAGGGGTGTCAATTGACGTTTGATAATCGCTACCATTGACCTTTATCGTGTAAACCCTACTATTGAAATCCTCAGTGGCAATCTCCACCTTGAACGATGCCCCATTTTTTAAAATATGGAAGGTATTTTTTCCTGTTTTAAGAATATCCAGTTCAGCGATATCCTTCTCCGACAATTGAAAATCAAGATCTCCATTGACCTTGACTGAATGAGTCTTTTCCATAAAAATTGTTCCCATGAGTTAGCCTGATAAATATAAGGTTAATGCCCTAAAACCATGCAAATCTAAATTCATAATCTTTCATGGATTATGATAATAATCATTTCCTATTGAACTAGGTAGGTGTAACTATGCATCAATATTGGTAGTTTGCAAATCTTATCAAATGCTTACTTTTGAACTTAAAATTATCACCATGCTGATATTGGGAATTGCAGGAGGTACAGGTTGCGGAAAAACCACCGTGGTCAATCAAATTGTAGATCAACTACCTAAAAACGAAGTTGGTGTTATCTCTCAAGATTCTTATTACAACGACCTTTCACATTTGACCAAAGAGGAAAGGGGAAAAATCAATTTTGACCATCCGAATTCAATAGATTTCGATTTATTGATCTCCCACCTTGAAGCTTTAAGGCAAGGAAAATCCATTGACAAACCAATTTACTCCTTTGTGGAGGAGAACCGTCTAAAGGATACTATCCCTACCGAACCGAGAAAGGTAATGATCGTTGAGGGCATATTGGTATTGAGCAATGCAAAGCTTCGGGAAATGTTTGATATCAAAATCTATGTACATGCCGATTCGGACGAACGTTTGATCAGAAGACTGCAAAGGGATATCCGGGAGCGCGGACATGACTTGGAGAAGGTATTGACAAGATACCAAACCGCGGTAAAACCCATGCACCAGCAATTTATAGAGCCTTCCAAGGAATTTGCGGATATTATTATCCCCAATAACCATTACAATACCGTGGCCGTGGATATGGTCCGTACAATTATAAACGATAGGTTACATTAAGATGGGGCTAAAGGAGTTAAGGAGTAAAAAATGGTTCAAGACCTTCACCAACATGTATGTGTTGGTTCTCACCATTTTTGTTATCTGGATGGCGTTTTTTGATGCAAATTCGATGTTTATCCATCAAGAATTGAGAAAGGATATTAAAAAACTGAAAGAACAAAGAGAGTTTCTTCAAGGGGAAATAGATAAGGATAAGGAAGAACTTCAAAAGTTTTCCGATAAGCGGGAGCTTGAAAAACTCGCCCGTGAGAAGTATTATATGAAGAAAGAAAACGAAGAAATCTTCTTGATTGAATATGAGGATAGCTTAAAAACCAAAAAGAATGAGTAAGTCGGGACTGTTCGATGAATTTCAAGAAGTTTCCGCAAAACAATGGAAACAGAAGATTCAATTTGACCTTAAGGGAGCAGATTATAATGACACCCTCATTTGGGAATCCCAGGAGGGTATTAAAATAAAACCCTTTTATCATGCCGATGATGGACGGGAGTTGAAAACATACAACCCACCAAAAGGGCATAACTGGAAAATTGCTCAAGCTATATATGTAGGCAGTTCAAAGCAGGCCAATGAAAAAGCGGTCGATGCCCTAAAAAGAGGTGCGGAAAGTTTGATCTTCACTGTTCCAGATAATGATTTGGACATAAAGACATTGCTCTCGGACATTGATTTGGAAAGAACATCCCTGCATTTCAATTTGGAATTTTTGGCCCTCGATCCTGTGGAAAAGCTACTCTCTTTTTTAGATAGTAAGAGTGCCAACATCCATCTTAATTTTGATCTTATTGGCAATTTGGCGAGGTCGGGAAATTGGTTCCATAACTTGGAAAAGGATCATGCTGTTTTGGAGCAAATCCTCAACTTGACGAACAATAAGAATATTGCTTCAACCCTAAGTGTTGATTTGTCACTATACGAAAATGCCGGTGCCAATATGCAGCAGCAATTGGCCTACAGTTTGGCCCATGCCAATGAATACCTCAATCATTTTTACAATGTCACCCCGAACGCAGTCGAGGGGTCTTTCCCAATAAATTTTAAGGTATCAGTGGGAGGCAACTATTTCTTTGAAATAGCCAAAATAAGGGCCTTACGTTGGCTGTGGAAAACAGTATCATCTGCCTATGGTATTTCAACGGAGTGCCACATCTTGGCTTTTCCATCGAAACGAAACAAAACCTTATACGATTACAACGTAAACATGCTGCGGACAACATCAGAATGCATGTCAGCCATTTTGGGAGGAAGTGATTCGGTCTGCAATATGGCCTACGACGCTATCTATCACAAGGAAAATGAGTTTGGTGAGCGTATTTCCAGGAACCAGCTTTTATTGCTTAGAGAGGAAAGTTATTTTGACCAAGCTTCAAAAGTGGCAGAAGGCTCCTATTATATCGAATCGTTATCGCAGCAGTTGGCAGAAAAAGCGCTGGGGCTCTTCAAACAGATTGAAAGTTCGGGAGGTTTTTTAGCGGAATTGAAAAAGGGAACCATCCAAAGAAAGATAAAAGAAAATGCCAAAAATGAGCAGGAGCTTTTTGATTCCAATGAAATTACCTTGGTGGGCACCAATACATACCAAAACACCCAGGATCGGATGAAAAATGAGCTTGAGCTTTATCCCTTTGTAAAAATCAAACCAAGAAAGACCATTATTGAGCCCATAATTGAAAGACGTTTGGCCGAGCAACTGGAACAAAAAAGATTGGACGATGAGTAGAAAAAACCTTCAAAATCTAGAGTTGTCGGCAATAGCTAAACCAGAGTCCATCGAGGGTTTGGCAAATGGCTATTCCAACTTTGCTGCCGGTATTCCTCCTTTTCTTCGAGGTCCCTACTCTACCATGTATGTGCGTAGACCGTGGACCATTAGACAATATGCTGGTTTTTCAACGGCAGAGGAAAGTAACGCCTTTTACAGAAGAAATCTGGAAGCCGGTCAAAAAGGGCTTTCCGTTGCATTTGATTTACCAACACACCGTGGGTACGACAGTGACAATGATCGTGTAGTAGGTGATGTTGGAAAGGCCGGTGTCGCAATCGATTCTGTGGAGGACATGAAAGTCCTTTTTGATGGTATCCCGCTGGACAAAATGTCGGTCTCCATGACCATGAATGGTGCTGTGCTTCCCATTATGGCCTTCTATATTGTCGCCGCCGAGGAACAAGGGGTTTCCATGGAAAAGCTTTCCGGGACCATTCAAAATGATATTCTCAAGGAGTTCATGGTTCGGAACACCTATATCTATCCACCCGCTCCGTCCATGCAAATAGTGGCCGATATCTTTGAATTTACGAGCAAAAACATGCCCAAATTCAACAGCATCAGTATTTCTGGATACCATATGCACGAAGCTGGAGCTCCAGCCGCAATCGAACTCGCATATACATTGGCCGATGGTATCGAATATATCAGGACCGGGATAAAAGCTGGATTAAAAATTGATGATTTTGCGCCGCGTCTGTCCTTTTTCTGGGGAATTGGAATGAACCATTTTACGGAAATCGCCAAAATGCGGGCGGGTCGAATGCTGTGGGCGAAATTGGTCAAGGAATTTGATCCCAAGAATGAAAAATCCCTAATGCTCCGAACCCACAGCCAAACCAGTGGATGGAGCTTAACGGAGCAAGATCCCTTCAACAATGTGGCCCGAACAACCATTGAAGCCATGGCCGCGGCCTTTGGTGGCACACAGAGTTTGCATACAAACGCTTTGGATGAAGCTATTGCCCTTCCCACGGATTTTTCAGCAAGAATTGCAAGAAATACACAGATTTATCTGCAACAAGAAACCCACATCACCAAAACTGTGGATCCCTGGGCGGGAAGCCATCTGGTGGAGGAACTCACCCAACAAATTGCCCATGAAGCCTGGGAACTGATTCAGGAAGTTGAAAAATTGGGCGGAATGACCAAGGCCATCGAAGCTGGAATTCCAAAAATGCGTATTGAGGAAGCCGCCGCAAAAAAGCAGGCACGTATCGATAGTGGTCAGGACACCATTGTAGGGGTCAACAAATATGTTTTGGATGATGAGGATGAGCTTCAAATTTTGGAAGTGGACAACGATAAAGTTCGCAAACAGCAGGTCGCTCAGCTACAACAGTTAAAATCCAACCGAAATGAGTCTGCGGTGCAAACAGCTTTGGCCGAAATTACCAAAGCTTCCAAAAAGGCATTGCAAAACGGCACGGCGCGTGAAAATTTATTAGCTTTAGCCGTTACCGCTGCCAAACTGCGTGCTACGCTTGGAGAGATAAGCGATGCGATGGAAAATGCCTTTGGCCGGTATCAAGCAAAAATTCAATCGTTTACAGGAGTGTATTCCAAAGAAATCAAAAACGACGAAAGTTTTGAAAACGCCAGACAAATGGCGGACGATTTTGCCATGGAAGAAGGCAGACGTCCACGGATCATGATCGCCAAGATGGGACAAGATGGCCATGACCGCGGAGCAAAAGTGGTAGCTACGGGCTATGCAGATCTCGGCTTCGATGTGGATATAGGCCCGCTCTTCCAAACACCTTCCGAAGTTGCCAAACAAGCGGTTGAGAACGATGTGCATGTTCTGGGAATTTCTTCCTTGGCAGGTGGTCACAAAACATTGGTTCCTGAGGTTATCAAAGAACTAAAAGATTATGGCAGGGAAGATATCCTTGTTATAGTTGGCGGGGTGATTCCGAAGCAGGATTACAAGCACTTACTTGATCATGGCGCTGTTGCAGTATTCGGTCCTGGTACCAAAATTAGCGACGCGGCGATTGAAATCTTGAAGATTTTGATGGACTGACCTTTCCTAAAAACCTAATAACTAAAACTTTAACTTTCTTTAACGCACATTGCAAGTGTTATTCACCTAGTGTTAACAAAATACATTTTATAACGTCTTAAATAATCGTATTTTTAACGCCTAACTTACTATGAAATGGGCAAGATAATTGCTATTGCGAATCAGAAGGGTGGTGTAGGTAAGACAACAACAACGGTAAACCTTGCCGCCTCACTTGGTGTACTGGAAAAAAAGGTGTTGTTGATTGATGCCGACCCACAGGCCAATGCAACATCCGGATTGGGCATTGATGTAGATAGTGTTGAACAAGGAACCTATCAATTATTGGAACATACAAAGTCAATCGATGAGGTAATCATTCAAACAGATTCTCCCAACGTTGATCTTGTTCCTGCACACATTGACTTGGTCGCCATTGAAATAGAATTGGTCGACAAGGACAACAGAGAATATATGTTGAAAGAAGCCTTAAAGGGCTTGGGTGATAGATATGATTTTATCTTAATCGATTGCGCACCCTCATTGGGATTATTGACTTTGAATGCCTTAACAGCTGCAGATTCGGTTATGATTCCGATTCAGTGTGAATACTTTGCGCTGGAAGGTTTGGGCAAATTGTTGAATACGGTGAAGAGTGTCCAGAAAATCCATAACAACGATTTGGATATTGAGGGTATGTTGTTGACCATGTACGATTCAAGGTTACGTCTTTCGAATCAAGTGGTGGAAGAGGTTAAGAAACACTTTGCGGATATGGTCTTTGATACCATTATACAAAGAAATGTAAGGCTTAGTGAAGCACCGAGTTATGGGGAAAGCATCATCAAATATGATGCAAGTAGCAAAGGGGCTACTAATTACCTGAACTTGGCCAATGAAATATTGAAGAAAAACAAGGAGAAAGTTTAAATGGCGAAAGCAACCAAAAAACAGGCTTTGGGAAGAGGTCTGTCCGCGCTTTTAAAAGATCCGGAAAACGATATTCAATCCGTTTCGGACAAAAATGCGGACAAGGTCATTGGAAATGTAGTTGAACTGGATATTGATTCCATTGAGGTAAATCCCTTTCAGCCCCGCTCCAATTTTAACGATGAAACGCTCCAAGAATTGGCAAGTTCTATCAGGGAACTTGGAATCATCCAACCTATTACCGTAAGAAAACTTGATTTCGATAAATTTCAACTTGTATCGGGAGAAAGAAGGTATAGAGCATCCAAGTTGGTAGGCCTCAAAACCATTCCCTCATACATTAGGATTGCGAACGATCAAGAATCATTGGAAATGGCCTTGGTCGAAAACATCCAACGTCAGGACCTTGATCCCATCGAGATTGCTCTGTCCTATCAACGACTCATTGATGAAATTCAAGTTACCCAAGAAAAATTAAGTGATCGTGTAGGCAAAAAACGATCTACCATAACCAATTATCTACGTTTGCTAAAACTGCATCCTATTATTCAAACCGGGATGCGAGATGGATTCGTGACCATGGGACACGGACGCGCCTTGATAAATATTGAAAAGAAAAAAGATCAGATCAATATTTATGAAAAAGTCGTTTCCGATGGTCTTTCAGTAAGGGAAACAGAACGCTTGGTCAAGGCTTATAAAGATGGTAAGAACGGAACTTCTGTCAACAAAAAACAACCTTCTCAAAAAGAAGTCCCCAATTTTATCTCCAAAGGAATGGATGCGTTTAAAAAACATTTATCAACCCAGGTAGATATCTCCACATCACAAAACGGGAAAGGAAAGATTGTAATTCCATTCCATTCCAAAGAGGAATTTCAGCGCTTAAAAAAATTATTGACAGGTGATTAAGAACCTCTTTTTTTCTTTCATTTTATTGCTTTCCTTCCAATTTGCTTTCTCTCAGGAAAAAGAAGAAGGAGAGGTCCCTCCAAAGGAAATCGATTCCCTGACCCAAGATCTCGAGGGAAAAGGCATTACCATTGAGGAAGTTTCTTTTGCCAAGAAAAAAATAAATCCATTGGCACCCAGCAAGGCAGCATTCTATTCGGCCATATTGCCAGGTCTTGGACAAATCTATAACAAACGCTATTGGAAAGCACCTTTGGTTTGGGGCGCTATCGGAACAGGTATCTACGTCTATTCTTACAATAACACCCAATACAATTCAGCCAGGGATGCGTTTAAACGACGAAGAGCTGGCTTTACAGATGACGAATTTTATGATATCAATGGGGACGGCGAAGGCCCGGACATATCCCTCGATGCTCTTCAAGATGCTCAGGAAAGCACACAACGTGACCGTGATTTGTCGTTACTTATCACCATAGTCTTGTATGCTCTCAATGTAATTGACGCCAATGTTGATGCGCATTTAAAACAATATAATGTCGATGATGATTTGGCCATAGATTTTAAGCCTTATCTAGATCTTAATCCTGTGACCAACCAACCAAATTACGGAGTGGCTTTGGTCGTTAAATTTTAGCTTATGAAAATTGGCTTGTTCGGCTATGGCAAAATGGGTAAAATGATTGAGCAAATTGCTCAACAAAGAGGACATTCCATTGTTGCCAGAGTGGATGTTGATACCACTGATGTTGATTATCAGCATATAGATGTGGCAATAGACTTTAGTACACCTGATGCAGCATTCAGCAATATAACCACTTGTTTTGACAATGGTATTCCGGTGATTTCGGGCACAACGGGATGGCTCTCCAGATACGATGAAGCAACAAAAATCTGCAATGAAAAAAAAGGAGCATTTATCTATGCCTCAAATTTTAGTCTGGGCGTAAACATATTTTTTGCGTTGAATTCCTATTTGGCCAAAATGATGAAATCCCTAGATCAGTACAACGTCACCATGGAAGAGATACATCATACCCAAAAATTGGATGCTCCAAGTGGAACGGCCATTTCGTTGGCAGAAGGAATTATTGCAAATACTGGTTATCAAGATTGGAAATTGGATGAATCAGGTGAAAAAACAATTTCGATTACATCCAAACGGGAAGGTACAGTACCCGGGACCCACACCATAGCGTATCAAAGTTTGGTAGATGATCTTGAAATAAAACATACGGCCCACAATAGAGAGGGTTTTGCCTTGGGAGCCGTAATCGCAGCAGAATGGATTCATGGGAAAACTGGGGTTTTTTCTATGAAAGATGTGTTAAATCTAGAATAAAAACGTAACAACACTTTGGACTTTCAGTCTAAAAAATAAACTTATATATGGACGGTACACAGTGGATCATTTTTATATTGATTGTACAGGTAATTCACTTTTTAGGAACCTGGAAACTCTATGTAAAAGCTGGTAGAAAAGCTTGGGAAGCAGCAATACCGATTTACAATGGGGTTGTTTTAATGAAAATAATTAACCGGCCATGGTGGTGGGTATTATTGTTGTTTATTCCAATTATCAACCTGTTAATGTTCCCAGTAGTTTGGGTTGAAACCTTGAGAAGTTTCGGCAAAAACAAACTTGTGGACACCTGGGCAGCGATCCTGACCCTTGGTTTTTATATCTATTACGTCAACTACGCGGAAGATGTTAAGTATATCGAGGACCGGGATTTAAAACCCAAAACCGGATTGGGTGAATGGATAAGCTCCATCGTTTTTGCGATTGTAGCAGCAACATTTGTACATACCTACTTTATTCAACCCTATGTAATTCCGACTCCTTCCTTGGAACGTACCTTACGGATCGGTGATTTCCTGTTTGTAAGCAAATTTCATTATGGAGCCCGTGTTCCCATGACCGCGGTGGCTGCACCAATGGTACACGATACCCTACCGTTATTAAAAACGAAATCTTATTTGAATAAACCTCAAATCCCTTTTTTCAGATTACCTGGATTTAATGATGTCAAAAAGAATGATATCGTCGTTTTTAGTTGGCCAGCTGATACGGTTCGACAGTTTTTTGTCGCTGAACGAAAAGTCGAAAAGCCCATTGATAAAAAGTCCAACTACGTAAAACGATGTGTGGGGACTCCTGGAGATTCTTTGTCCATAGTTGATGGTTTTGTGCATATCAATGGTGAAAGACTTGAGCTCTCGGAACGCGCCAAAGTAATGTATGATTACATCATTTACGCTCAAAAAGGTGTCTCAAGCAGGCTTTTGGCAGAGGTTGAAGCTACCGACTATTTGAGAAAATATATTGCCACAAGTATTAACCAAAATCAGGTGGATGCACTGGCTTCTTTCATTTTGGGTGTTAGACAGGCCCCTAACGGAAATATTGAGCTTACAACACAAGAGAAAGGGATTCCTACCGAGGTGATTCGACAATTGAGGTTATCGTTGACCGAGGAGAAACCAAGGTCTCGAGTGGCCAATCTTACGTACGAAATGGTATCGCAACTAGAGGCAAATCCTGACATTGACTCGGTAATTAGAACAGATGAGGGCAAAGGTGTTTATGGGGGCTCATTCCCGCAAAAACCAAACTACTACCCTTGGAACAATGACCAGTTTGGACCAATTTATATTCCGAAGGCGGGAACCACGGTGGAAATCAACCATAAGACCATCCCTCTTTATAAAAAGATCATTCGCGATTACGAGCATAACGATGTAAAGGTTTCTGGAGAGAAAGTATTCATAAACGATCAGGAAGCTTCCTCTTACACCTTCAAACAAGATTATTATTGGATGATGGGAGATAATCGTGACCATTCTGAGGACAGTAGGGTCTGGGGGTACGTTCCGGCAAACCATATTGTTGGTAAACCCGTATTCCTTTGGATGAGTTTTGATAATTTCAATAATGGATTGTTTAACTGGAGACCACGCTGGAATCGAATTTTCACCACTGTGGGTGGAAGCGGGGAACCTGTTTCATACTTCAAATACTTTTTGATGGTGATTGCCGGGTGGTTCATTTTCGATTTTATAAGGAAGAGGAAGAAGGGTAAAAGTTAGTTCGATAATCCGTTTATTTGTACATAATAAAATCCCAAAACTTATGTACACTTACTCATTCGAAAAATTGGACGTTTGGAAAGAATCGAAAATTTTAACCGTAGAAATATACGAGATTACATCTTCCTTTCCAGATGATGAAAAATTTAGACTCATCTCTCAATTGAGAAGGGGTGCTGTTTGTATCTGTTCTAATATAGCTGAAGGTTCCTCAAGAAAAACCTCAAAAGACAAAGCCCGTTTCACAACAATCTCGTTCGGTTCGGCTGTGGAGGTTCTAAATCAGTTGATATTGTCCTATGAACTTAAATTAATTTCTTTGGACAATTACCGGAAACTGCGAATCAAACTTGAAAGCATTACAAACAAACTCAATGCCTTAAGGAATTTTCAAAATAGTAATTTGAAAAAATAATATTATCAAGTCAACAAATCAACAAATACTTCTCCACCCAACGTATTTCCCAAGCATAGCCACGTTTGCGGTTATTGTTCAAAGGGATGTCGTTTGGGAGTTTCATGACAATTTTCAGAAACAAACCTATAGAAATAGATGCTATATCAGCACGGATCAAGGCAAACACATGTTGAACATTCCAATAAAACATGTGGGCGGAAAAGAAGGTCGGCAAAAGTATAATGAAGTTGCAACGGACAATAGCTACGGCTGGCAAAAATTGCACTGGAAAACCTTGGAAACCGCCTATAGAACCTCTCCATTCTTTGAGTTTTATGAGGATGATTTAAAACCGGTTTTTACCAGTGGGCCTGAGACCCTTTTTGACTTCAATTTGAAAACCACTAAGGTAATATGCGATTGTTTGGGAATTCAGATGCCAACCCAAGGTACTGAATCCTATGAGAAACAAACCTCACAATATGAAGATGCCCGGTTTTTGGTAGACGCGAAAAAAAAGTTGGTTCTTGACGTGAACCCATATCCCCAAGTTTTTGAGGAGCGGAATGGCTTTGTTCCTAACGTAAGTATTCTAGACCTGCTCTTCAATGAAGGAACTAACGCGCCCAACTATTTGAAGAATCATTCATTGGACTTTTTAAATGCTTAGGTTCTTTCTCCATTACGGCATACATTTTATAGTTCCCATATTGATTGCTTTTATCTTTTTTAAGGAGAGGAGATTGAAGGTGTTGCCAATACTCCTGGCAGGAATGCTCATTGATTTGGACCATCTTTTGGCAACTCCTATTTTCGACCCGGGTAGATGCAGCATCGGCTTTCACCCACTACACAGTTATCTCGCAATTTTTGGCTATTGCATTCTACCTTTTTTCAAACAAACAAGATTATTGGGCCTCGGATTGATCATTCATATTATAGCGGATATGGTCGATTGCTTACTCCTCTGATTTGAGTCGTAAGGTGGCCATTATCGGATAATGATCGGACAATTTCTCATCAAAGTTTTTATGGGAAATAACCTCAAAATCTTCGTCGGCCATGATATAATCGATTCGGATGGGAAATCCTAGAAGGTTGTATGTTCTCCCAAATCCATTACCTTTTTCCAAATAAGTGTCTTGCATATCACCTCTAATAGTTCTGTAGATGTTGGAATATTGGGTATTGTTGAAATCACCAACCAAAATCTTTTTATGATGGTTTTGGCGCATATTATCCCTTATCAACATAGCTTGTACATACTGCTTGAGCATAACACTTTTACTCCTGGCGAAAAGTTTTGACGATTTTTGATTCTTGATTGCACCAATTTCCGGAATTATCCTAAAAGATTGTAGGTGAACATTATATATTCTTACGGTATCCTGCTTGTATAATATATCAGTGTATATCGCACTGTTTGCACTTTTTGGAAATAAAATAGAATCTTTGGCTATTATGGGGAATTTAGAATAAACAGCCTGTATGACCCTAGTTGCCGGTTTTCCATATACATAATCTATATATTTATAGGGATATTGACTAAGCGCATCATTGTCACTACGCTTCATCTCATAATAACATTCTTGAAAACAAAGGATATCGGGATCATTCCGGTTTACAAAATCCAGTATTAAACTATCTACATTATCGATATCCAATTGTCGATGTTCATTGAACCTACGGGAATTGAACGACATAATGGAAATGTTCTCAGCCTCATTTAGATTTTCATTTTCTTGTGAAAACTCATAAAAAGGGCCTAAAAATGCATACCAAGCAACAAGAGTAACCGCTGACCAAAGCCAAAATCTCTTTTTTCTAAACAACCAAAAAATGACAAACACTACATGAATACACACCAAAATTGGTATTACCAGACTAACTGTTGACAGTGTTGGCATATAGGTTACAGGAACATAAGGTACAAGTAATGCTATTGTCGTAACCATAATAAAAATAAGGTTGACAAAAAGGACAAGCTTGTTCAAAAAAGACAAAACTCTCTTCACACTTTAATCTTCTTTACCTGCTTTAAATAAAAAATCCTTTTCCGCTTTGGAAAGGCTTTCATAACCAGATTTGCTGATCTTGTCCAAAATAGCATCTATTTTTCGCTGGTTGGCCTCTTTATCGTATTCAGCCTTGCTTTTACCTTTGGCAGTATTCTTTTTATAAACGGTTTTCAAGGGAGCCTTTTTTTCTCTGGGCTTGAAAATTTGGGCAATACCATTTCTGATTTTTGTGAATCCTGAACCGATGTCATTTCCCTTGAGCAGTTGTCTTGCATAAACATACCCTAGGGCTGCTCCTCCCAAATGGGCCAGCCTGCCTCCTACATTGGCCCCATATGGAATCTGAATTAAATCTACCAAAACAAAAAAAGCACCCACATACCAAAGCTTGACATTGAAGAATATAATTCGAACCTCTTGATTTGGAATATAAGCACATATAAATATCAATACCGCAGTAACCCCGGCCGAAGCTCCAATCAGGGCCGTTTGGGTATTCAATAAGCTCGGAAAGACATTATAACTGAGCAGAAAAACAGCACCGCCCACGATTACACCCAAAAAGTATACATTCAAAAATCTTTGATTGTCAAAGAGGTTAAGAAAGATGCGACCAGCAAAATAGAGCATGATCATATTCCAAAAGATATGTCCTATGCCAGCATGAAAAAAGGAATAGGTCACCAATGACCATGGTTGGCCCAAAAATTCGATAAAATCCTGGGGCAGCTGAAACCAGCTGACTACAGACCCACCCAACAATGCCAACGAAAGTCCATCAAAAATGAAAACAAGAACGTTGACAACAATAAGCTTTTCAGCAATATTGAGTCGGGCAAAATTATATTGAATTCCTCCAGCCATAGATCAATCCCATCGATTTTGATTAAACTCATTCTTTTTCCAGTACCACATCATTATAAAGCCTATCAGAGCTCCACCAATATGGGCAAAATGCGCAATTCCTGTGTTTACATTGCCAATTCCGAAGATTAAATCGACAGCCAACAATAATGGCACAAAGTATTTTGCTTTAATCGGAACTGGTAAAAATATCAGCATCAATTTTGCTTCAGAATACATAAAGGCAAAGGCTACCAAAATCCCGTAGATAGCTCCTGAAGCTCCGACAACGGGGGTGTTATATGCACTAAGAAAATTTTCTATGGTACTGCGCGGTGCCATATTGTACCAATCAGGACTGTATTGCCCTCTAGAAATTATATCCAACACCTGTTGTTCGGTCATACCGGCGCTAACAAGTGCATTCAATCCTTCATTAAACAGATAATAGTTGACTCCCGTGTGAAGCATCGCCGAACCCAATCCAGCCGAGAAATAGAAAAACAGAAACTTATTTCTTCCCCATACACGTTCCAGGGGTGTCCCAAACGCCCACAAGGCATACATATTAAAAAGAATATGCATTAAATTACCATGCATGAACATATGGCTGACCACCTGCCACCATTGAAAATTTCCATTTTGGGGAAACCAAAGGGACAACCATTGGTACATTTGATCTCCGTACATTTGGGTCGCGAAAAACAATATCACATTAATGATCAATATGTGTTTTACCGCATCTGTTAATCTACCCATTTAGTTCATTTTTTTTTCGATATCCCCTTCGGAGATAGTAGTGTATGTTATCTTTTGGAACGGACTTAATGCAGGTTCCTTACAAGCAAACAAATCGTTTACGAGGGCCAATTGCGATTCTTGATCCAATACGTCCCCTGTTTTTACAGCTAGATTCTTGGACAATGTTTTTGCCAATAGTTCAGCCTGTGACACTTTACTCCCCTCAAACCCCTCTTTATAGTCCGCTATCAAGTGATCCAATACCGTGCCAATTCCACTTTCTGCGACGGTTGTGGGAACACCTGTCACTTTTACCGTTTCATCGTCCAATGTTTCGAACATAAAGCCGACGTTTGACAGACTTTCTTCTATTTCTTTTAAAACCACTCTGTCTTGATTGGAAAACGGGAGTTCCAAAGGAAAAAGTAATTGCTGACTTATACCTTCCTTTACCGTAATCTCACCTAAGAACTTTTCAAAAAGAATCCGTTCATGTGCCCGATTCTGGTTGATGACCAACATGCCCGATTTAATGGTACTTACCACGTACTTACGTCGTAACTGAAACGTGGTTCCAGAGGGAGCTTCTTCCGTATCATCCGTATAAAAAGTCCCCTGGATTGCGGTTTCTGATTCAATTTCAATACTGCTAAAGTTATTCGTATCTACAGGCGCTGTCAATCCTTCATAAAGATCTTCCCAACCCTTGGCATCGGTTTTCTGATATGTGGAACGACCAACTGATTTGCTGGCAACTTCTTGAAAAGGGTTAAATGAAGGATCCACCGACACTTTGGGTATTACCGCTTCCTTCTCCTTATAGGCATACGGGGTATCCATATTGGGGTCGTGCTCAAAATCCAATATTGGAGCGACATTGAACTGTCCCAAACTATGCTTTATGGTTGACCTAAGAATGGCGTATAAGGTATTTTCATCATCGAACTTCACCTCTGTTTTTGTTGGATGAATGTTGATGTCAATCGATGCGGGATCCACCTCCAAATACAAAAAGTAGCCGGGGTAGGTATCTGATTTTATGAGTCCTTCAAACGCAGCTATCACGGCATGATGTAAATAAGGACTTTTAATAAATCTATTGTTCGCAAAGAAAAACTGTTCTCCCCTACTCTTTTTGGCAAATTCTGGTTTACAAACAAAACCAGATATTTTGACCACCTCCGTTTCTTCGTTGACAGGAACCAAACGGTCTTTCATTCGACTGCCAAACACATGGGTTATCCGTTGGCGATACTTTGTCCTTGGTAAATTGAAAATCTCAGAGCCATTATTGTAAAAATGGAATTCGATATGGGGATGCACCAAAGCCACCCTATGAAATTCATCAGTAATATGCCTTAGTTCAACTTGATGGGATTTTAAAAAATTGCGCCTCGCAGGAATATTGAAAAAAAGATTCTTAACCGAAATCGATGTCCCTTTGGGTGTGGCGACTACTTCTTGTGCTATAATTTTGCTGCCCTCAATCTTAATATGGCTCCCTACATCCTCGTCTTCCTTCCGGGTTTGCAAATCAACATGTGCGATTGCCGCAATAGATGCCAATGCTTCCCCTCTAAAACCTTTGGTATTCAATTTGAACAGGTCCTCTGCACATGATATTTTGGAAGTGGCATGTCGCTCAAACGAAAGTCGTGCATCGGTTCCACTCATTCCACTGCCATTATCCACAACCTGAATCAAGGTTTTACCAGCATCCTTGACAATAAGTTTTATCAAATCGGCACCTGCATCAATGGAGTTCTCCAAAAGCTCTTTCACTACTGAGGCTGGTCGCTGAACCACTTCCCCTGCTGCAATTTGATTGGCAACATGGTCTGGCAAAAGTTTAATGATGTCTGCCATTAGGGATTCAGGAATATCGATAAATCAAAGTCGATGATATAGAGAAACAATAATATCAAAACTGCTACAATGATAAGAAAACGAAGCTTTAAGTTCTTGTCCCCCTCTGTCTTCAAGTCATCCATGGCCGAGGAAACCTTGTTTTTCAGACCTCGTTGTGTATGCGCAGTACTTCTGTATTTATCTAGTTTGTGTTCTATTTTATACGGATTGCCTTCCCCTTTGTAATACCGTGGTGAGTAATTGTAGGTCCTATTTTTTCTAAGTTTTAGAAAATTTCGCATCGTATCCTTTTCGTGTAACCTCAAAGGTACTTAAAATCAAAAAACGGGATTGCCCCCTAATGCCAAAAAATGTTAACACAGTTTGAAGTTCAACTGCAAGAATCAAAAGCAAAGTTCAAACCTAAAAATATTTTGTGCCTGAGTTTGAACTTAAATTTTTGAGTTTACTAACCTAATGTTGCCATTTTTATGGCGGCTATGGCAGCTTCCGTGCCCTTGTTGCCATGTTTACCACCACTTCGGTCTATGGCTTGCTGCATGGTATCATCAGTCAACACACAGAAGATTACAGGCGTGTCATACTGAACATTTAAATCTTTTATCCCCTGTGCGGTGGCAGAACAGACAAAATCGAAATGACTGGTTTCTCCACGAATTACACTGCCGATAGCAATTACGGCATCAACTTTTTGTGTGGAAAGCATCTTTTTGCAGCCATAGGTAAGTTCGAAACTTCCTGGCACATTCCAACGTAAGATGTTCCCAGCTACTGCTCCACAATCCAAAAGAGCTTCTACTGCACCATCATAAAGTCCTTCGGTAATTGTTTCGTTCCACTCAGAAACAACAATCCCAAACCGAAGTGACTTCGCATTTGGGATCGTGGTCTTATCATAGGCCGATAAGTTCTTATTCTCGGTGGCCATTTATTTCTAACTTTTAGTCAACCCAATAAGCGCATCTATACCGTTTGCTTCCTGAGAAGTTGAAAAATCTTGTTTGATTCGCTCAAAAAAGCCCAAAGCCTTTTCGTTTTGACCTAGATCAAGTGCAATAACACCTGCTTTGTACAAAAATCTCGGTGTTGTGAATTCGTTAGAGCTGTGCGCAATGGCTTTTTCGTAATAATCCAACGCATCTTCTGGCTGATCCAATTGTGAAAAAGCATCACCTATACCTCCTTTGGCCATGGCACCCAATACAGCATCATCAGATGAAAAACTCTCGAGGTGCGCTATAGCGTTATCGTATTGTTGAAGGTTCAAATAAGTCATTCCAGCAGAATATTTAGCCAAATTTGCTGCTTTAGTGCCTTTATATTCCTCAATAATATCCAAAAAGCCGTATTTCCCTTCTGCTCCGTTCAAAGCCAATGTGAACAATGAATCCTTAGCGACCTCATTGGTCAAAGCTTGGTCAAAATATTGTTGAGGGTAAAAAAGTTCGTTGGCTGCGGATGCTTCTTTTGGTTTTTGGATAAACTCATGATATCCCAAGTAACCCAAAACACCCAAAGCAATAGCTCCAATGGCACCCAAAATATAATTTTGGTTCCGTTGAACCCAAGCCTCGGTTTTGGAAGCACTCTCATCTAAAGTATTAAATACCTCTGCTGTTGTACTCTGCTCATCCAATTGTACTTCTTCCGCCTTATTCTTCGGCTTAAAGCCTCGCTTCTTGTATGTTGCCATCCTTGATTTTATTAATCGCGCAAAAATAAAGTTTTTATCCAAAACCGAAAGCTAATTTATTCGTTATTTTTGGATTCTTTAACTGGCCCCACGGCCATTTGAAACAGCATTCTTCTTTAGATTTTTATGTTTTTAAAGCACTTATCCTTAGTCAATTACAAAAATTTTGATTCCAAAATCTTGGACTTCGACCCGGTAATCAACTGTTTGGTTGGAGATAATGGGGTGGGAAAAACGAACATCTTGGATGCGATTTATCACCTTTCTTTCGGAAAAAGTTATTTCAATCCAGTGTCCACGCAAAACATCAAGCACGACACTGATTTTTTTGTCATCGAAGGAGAATTTGAGAAAGAAGAACGCACTGAAAAAATTGTATGCAGTTTTAAAAGAGGATTAAAAAAAGTCATCAAACGAAACGGTAAGGCCTATGAGAAGTTTTCCGAACATATTGGCTTTTTGCCCTTGGTAATCATTTCACCTTCGGATCGCGATTTGATCATTGAGGGCAGTGACACCAGAAGAAAATTTATTGATGGTGTTATCTCCCAATCAGACAAGGAATACCTCCAAACCCTTATCAAATACAACAAGGTTTTGGTTCAGCGGAATTCGTTGTTAAAATACTTTGTGGCCAATAATACCTTTGATCCAGACACTTTAGCGGTTTACAATGAGCAACTGCATCTTTTAGGAACGGAAATTCACAAAAAAAGGGTTGGTTTTATCTCATCATTCATTCCGATATTCCAGGAGCAATACGCCCATATTTCAGAGAAGGATGAACAAATCATGCTTTCTTACGAGAGTCAGTTATCGGGAAAGAGCCTGTTGGAACTTTTGCAGGGAGCCACCGATAAAGACAGAGCCTTGCAATATACCAGTGTTGGTATTCACAAAGATGACCTAAGCTTTACCATTGCCGGCCATCCCATTAAAAAATTTGGTAGCCAGGGGCAGCAAAAATCCTTTTTAATAGCGCTGAAATTGGCGCAGTTCCACTTTATAAAAGAACAGGCTAAAACCACGCCAATATTGTTGCTGGATGACATTTTTGACAAGTTGGATGAACATCGAGTAGCCCAAATCGTAGGTTTGGTCGACAATGACAATTTTGGTCAAATCTTTATAAGTGATACGCATGCCGAACGTACAGAAAATGTAGTTAAAAATATCAGGCAGAGCTATAAAATCTTTACCTTGTAGCATGAAGAAAATCTTGCTTTTTGGAGGTTTGTTAGTGCTGTTTGCCTGCCAGGAAAAATCAATTTCCAAAGAAGATTTGCCATACTTGAACGGGTACTGGGAAATCTCGGAAGTTACTTTTCCGGATGGCTCCGAAAAAAACTATACGGTAAATCCAACCATTGATTTTATCCAACTTGAAAATGACCAAGGTTTCCGTAAAAAGATGCAACCTAAATTCGATGGCACCTATCACACTTCAAACAAACAGGAAGTTTTTAACCTGATTGAGGCAAATGGCGCTTTCATACTGCGTTATAAAAATGATCTTAGCGAGTGGGAAGAAAAATTGGTAGCACTGGATTCTATTTCATTTACGGTTCTTAGCGACAATGTTTTGTATAATTACAAACGGTTCGAACCCATAACCATTCCGAAGTGATGGCCAAAAGACATAATTCACATATTCCGTTAAGTGAGGCTTTGAACGAATTCATCAAAGAGAATAAGCTTCAAAAGGGTATGGACAAGGTCGATGCCAAGGGAGCCTGGGAAAAATTGATGGGCAATGGTGTCAACAATTATACAACCTCGGTGGAACTCAAAAATGAAACACTTTATGTATCCCTCTCTTCTTCAGTGCTTCGGGAAGAACTAAGTCATGGCAAATCTAAAATAATTGCCATGCTGAATGAGGAGTTAAAAAAAGAATTGATAAAAAAATTGATCTTAAGATAACTATTGGGTATCTCAGAAAAAGGAGATGAAGTTAATTGTCGAAACAGAAAGATTGCTCATTGTTGAGGCGGAGTTAGAAGATTCAAAATTCTTTAAAAAGCTTATGAACAGTCCAAATTGGTTGGAGTTCATTGGAGATAGAGGCATTAAAACCAGGAAGCATGCAGAGGGCTACATCAAATCAAGTTTGATTTCTTCCTATACTGAAAATGGATTCGGGCTTTTCAAAATGTGCCTTAAGGAATCCTTGAAGCCAATTGGTATCTGCGGTTTTATAAAACGGGACTATTTGGACCATCCTGATATCGGATTTGCCATACTTCCAAAATTTGAGGGAAAAGGATTTACTTATGAAGCCTGTATGGCCTTGCTGCAATATGGCAAGGAAACATTGAACCTGCATCCAATCTTTGCTATTACCACAGCGGAAAACATTAAATCCCAGCGATTGCTTACGAAAATTGGCTTAAGCAACTCGGGGACCATCAAACCAAAGAAGGACAAAGAGGAATACCTGCTCTTTTCAACGTAAAAAGGCCATCCTAATGGACGGCCCTTTCTTGTATTTTTATTTGGATTGGCTTAAAAAACCTCCCGTCCAGAAAAATGGAAAGCTCCTTCAATTCCAGCGTTTTCATCGCTGTCCGAACCGTGCACAGCATTTTCACCAATACTGGTGGCATATAGTTTACGGATTGTTCCTTCGGCAGCTTCAGCGGGATTAGTTGCACCAATTAACGCTCTAAAGTCATCAACAGCATTGTCTTTCTCCAAAATTGCAGCCACAATTGGACCTCTGGTCATAAAATCGACCAACTCACCAAAGAAAGGACGTTCTTTATGAATCGCATAGAATTCACGTGCATCCCTCTTGCTCAATTGGGTGTATTTCATTGCCACAATCTTGAATCCTGCAGCAGTTATCTTTTCCAAAATTGCACCAATATGACCATTTTCAACAGCATCGGGCTTAATCATGGTAAAAGTTCTATTTCCAGTCATTTTTTTAAAATTTTGCGCAAACTTACGCTTTTTCGGGCAACAGACAAGAGCTACTTGATAGGCATATCACAATTCTTGATGAATACTCAACAATGGGGGCTAAGCTCATGTCCTATCCATATTGAAAAGCATAGTAGGTTAGCTGTTTCATAAATTGTATCTTTGCCCGCATGAATTTAGAGGACATTGCGACAGTAAAGTCGATTCTTTCCCAACCCCAAAAGATTGTGATCATACCTCATAAAAATCCTGATGGTGATGCTATAGGTTCTTGTCTGGGATTGTATTGCTTTCTTAAATCCATTGGTCAAGAAGCTGCGGTTGTTGCTCCAAATGACTACCCAAAGTTTTTGAAATGGATGCCAAAAAATGAAGTTGTCCTGAACTTTGAAAAGGAAAATTCTCAAGCGAAAAAGCGACTTGAAGAAGCTACCGTAATCTTCACATTGGATTTCAATGATTTGTCAAGAACAGGGCAACTGGAGGCTCTTCTCAAAGAAAAAGAAGCTGATTTTATCATGATTGACCATCATCAGCAACCGAGTGATTACGCTACCGTTACGTATTCGGATGTTGAGATGAGTTCAACCTGCGAAATGGTATACAATTTTATAGAGTATTTGGGGGGATTGGATAAAATTGATGAAGAAATCGCTACCAATCTGTATACGGGGATAATGACCGATACCGGTTCCTTTAAATACCGTTCAACATCTAGCAGAACCCATAAAGTGGTGGCCGATTTAATGGATCGCGGTGCCAATAATATGGAAATCCATAGACAGGTTTTTGACACCAATTCTCCCTCCAGATTGCATCTTTTAGGTGTTGCATTGAGCAATATGGTCATCTTGCCAGAGTGCAAAACGGCTTACATCACCCTAACTCAGGAAGAGCTGGATACCCATGATTTTAAAAAAGGGGATACCGAAGGCTTTGTCAATTATGGTTTAACTTTGGAAGGCATTGTTTTCGCGGTGATTTTTATTGAAAACAAAGAAGAGGGCATCATTAAGATTTCGTTCCGCTCGATAGGTGATTTTTCGGTAAATGAATTTGCCAGGGAACATTTTAATGGAGGTGGCCACGATAATGCTGCAGGGGGTCGAAGTGATGATACTATGGATGCCACCATCAAGAAGTTCAATTCCATCCTCGAAATCTATAAATCGCAATTAAATCCATGAGAATTCCTGTTCTTCTTTCCTTGGTTTTTATTTTGATTGGCTGCGGAGGACCAGAACCTCGAAGACCCGTCAAAGTTAAATCAGGTAGCTTTTTTAAAGAATCTGTTGAGCGAAACAAAGCATTGTTGGCTCAGGAAGAAAAAATAATCCAACGGATTATCGAAAAGGACACTCTACATACCTACAACGCAAGCCCTAGTGGATTCTGGTATTATTTTGAAAACCAAAATGAGGAATCGGCGTATTTGCCAAAAACCGATGATCAAATTTTATTCTCCTATAATCTGATCACCATGGAGAATGACACTTTATATACAGCCGAGGAAATAGGTCCGACTTCGTATGTTGTGGACAAGGAACAGTTGTTTCCAGGTTTACAAAATGCAGTGAAATTGCTCAAAATCAATGAGCGGGCAACATTTTTGTTCCCTTCGTTACAGGCCTATGGGTACCATGGGGATGGCAACAAAATTGGTCCTCGAACACCCATAAAATCAACAATAGAATTACATACAATCATTATAAATCAAGATAGCTTAAATCTTAAACCATGAACGCAATGAAACAATCACTTGTTTTAATCACCTTATTTTCAATAGTCCTACTCGGATGCAAATCGAGCAAATATGCCGAACTAGGTGATGGAATCTTCGCGGATATCCAGACCACCCAAGGGGACATTATTGTAAAACTGGAACATGAAAAAACTCCGGTTACCGTAGCCAATTTTGTATCACTTGCCGAAGGCAATAATCCCTATGTTGCGGATAGCCTTAAAGGAAAAAAATATTACGATGGAATCATTTTCCATAGAATCATCAAAGATTTTATGATTCAGGGAGGAGATCCCACAGGAACCGGAAGAGGAAATCCAGGATATAAATTCAAGGATGAGTTCCACGATTCTTTGGCCCATTCCAAAAAAGGAATTTTATCCATGGCCAATTCTGGACCGACAACCAATGGAAGTCAATTCTTTATTACGCATAAAGAAACACCATGGTTAAATGGAAAGCATACTGTTTTTGGAGAAGTGGTAAGTGGAATAGATGTAGTCGACACCATTGCCAATGTAAAAACCTTGCCGGGAGATAAGCCAGAGGTGGATGTTGTTATGAACAAGGTGGAAATTGTTCGAAATGGCAAGGAAGCCAAGAAATTTGATGCCGTTCAGGTGATGGAAGATTATTTTGCGGAAGCGGAAGCTGCGGCGGCTGCATTTAAAAAGATGAAGGAAGATTTCGTGGGGGAATTGGCAAAACAAAAAGAAGAAGCGGAGGAAACCGCATCAGGACTTCGAATTTATTCCTTAGCAAAGGGAGATGGAGAACAACCCAAAGTCGGACAAAAGGCTTTTGTGAACTATGCCGGATGGTTGCCAGATGGCACCTTATTTGACAGTAATGTTGAAGAGGTGGCTGCAAAATTCAACAAATTGAACCCAGGCAGAAGAGATCAAGGTGGTTATCAGGCATTTCCAATGGATTACAGTCCAGAGGCTAGATTAATTCCTGGTTTCAAAGAAGGACTTCTAACCATGAAAGTGGGAGACAAAGTGCGCTTGTTTATTCCTTCGCACTTGGGTTATGGCCCTCAGGGTGGTGGTCCCATTCCTCCAAACTCCGATCTTGTTTTTGATCTGGAGATAACCGGGATTCAAGAATAACTTATCATTCATAATTATAGAAAGCAGCACTTAAGTGCTGCTTTTTTTTGCCTAAAGCTTTGTTAAGATATAAAGTGACATTGGGTATCTAGGAATTAAGAATTAGATTAGAAGCGAATAATCCATACTTGCAATTTTGAAGGGACAAAAAATCAAAACAATTATTGTACTTGCCCTGCCGGTACAGATTATCCTGGTTAAATGGATTGGAAGCTACCCAGGGTTTGTGGAACAATACTATAGCAATGGATTGTATCCCCCCATCGCTCAATTTTTCAGGACACTTTTCGGTTGGATTCCTTTTTCCATAGGAGACATTTTTTACCTGTCACTCTTTTGGTTGGCTGGAAAATACATCTACAAGCATTGGAAACTAATTCGAAGCAAACCACTGCTTTTTGGCAAGGACATTCTGGTCGTACTCTCCATCACGTATTTTGCCTTTCACCTCCTGTGGGGCATGAACTATTACCGATTGCCCATTACTTCCAAAATGGGCTTGGAGAAAGAATACAGCAAAGAGGATTTGGTTGATTTTACTCAATATCTGGTTGAAAAGACCAACCACTATCAATCTACGATTACTGGAGATACCGTTCAACCGGTAAAAATTCCATACTCGAGAAAAGAAATTTTCCAAAAAACTGTGGATGGATATTCAAAATTGAAGAACACCTATCCTTATTTTGAATATAAAAAACCGAGTTTAAAAGCCTCACTCTTTAGCCTTCCGTTAACGTATATGGGGTACGGTGGTTATCTGAATCCATTTTCGAATGAGGCCCAAGTAAACGGATTGACGCCGCTTTTTAGGTTACCTACGGTAAGTGGGCATGAAGCGGGACATCAATTGGGCTATTCAGCCGAAGATGCCACCAATTTTATCGGATTTCTGGTTACTTCGCAAAATGAGGATCCCTACTTCAAATATGCTGCCTATAACCATGCCCTTGGCTATTGTATTTCAGATCTAGCCCGAAAGGACGAAGCTAAATCCAGGGAAATCATAAAAAAACTGAATCCGGGGGTCAAAAAGAACTTTAGGGAGCTTGCTGAGTTTTGGGCAGGTTATGAAAATCCATTGGAACCCGTGTTCAAATCTATATTCAATACCTTCTTAAAAGCGAATAATCAGGAGGAAGGAATTCACAGTTATAATTCGGTCGTGGGCTTATTGATAAGTTACCACGACCGAAAAGGGTTTTGAGTTAATCTTGCAAGATTTAGTTTTTAATTGCTGTTCTTAGCTTCAACAAAAGTAGCCTGATCAGGTTTAGCGTAGTATCCATCAGGCTTAGCCGTTTTACTTAGGGTAATATTTTCAAAATTCACAGTACCTCTGGGATCCAAAATTTTGGTTCCTTCATAATTGTACCAAGTTATCGCTTTCGGAAGTGTCAGACCATCGATTTCCTGCCAATCGTCATATCGAATCCACTTTACATTATCCGATACTTCTCCGGTCCTATAGGTTACGGTATATCCCAACCAGGTCATTTTGTGTGTTCCCGGATCAAAGTGGATAAAATATTGATCTTTGGGCGAAGTTCCCACACCGGAATCATAGGAAATACTGACACCGGGATAGCTTTTACCATCATAAACCAATGCTTCGGTTTCACCGTAATGTATCCCATCATCGGCCAAAACAAATGGCATGGCATAGAAATAGAACATCAGGTTGTGATAAAAAACAGCATCTCCCTCATAATTTTTGGCAGTATCCAAAAGCCAGACCTTTGGACCATTTGAACCCATAGAAAACTTTTCCGTGTCAACACGGTCTTTTCTTGTCCAAAGATCCACGGTATGTAATTCCTTTAAATCTGGTTTTGGGATTTCAAAAATCAACGTTTTTTGACTTTTCCAATTTTTTAGGCCTCCGTGCGCTGTGAACACGCTTTCAAGGGCTTCGGGATAGTTTTTTTCGGAAGCAATTTCTTGTGGTTCGCCTTCCTTGCCAATATCCTCTTTTTTAGGATTGTCCTTGCAAGCGAATGCGGTAAATGCAAGAAGGATTACAATTAATTTTCTCATTGTGGTAGTTGTTTGCCGCTTTGTCGTAAAACCCATTTCAAGATTACAAGAATATGTATTTTTGATGCGTGAAGGAAGCCAAACTTATAAGCAGTACACAAAATCCTTTAGTCAAAAAGATAGCTCTCCTTAAGGAGAAATCACGGGAACGCAAGAAAACAGGGCTTTTTGTGGTGGAGGGACATCGCGAAATAGCACTTGCCTTAAAAGGGGGATATACCATAGAAACAGTGCTATATTGTCCAGGTATCTTTGCTGATTCTTCCCTTTCTATCTTTTCGAAAAGTCCACAAATCGAATTCATCCAGGTATCCAAATCGGTGTATGAAAAAATAGCCTATCGCGAAGGCACCGAGGGGATTCTGGGTATTGCCAAGGCAAAAAAACCAACTTTGGAA
The DNA here is from genome assembly GCF_053642935.1 of Flagellimonas sp. 2504JD4-2. NCBI lineage: Bacteria > Pseudomonadati > Bacteroidota > Flavobacteriia > Flavobacteriales > Flavobacteriaceae > Flagellimonas > Flagellimonas sp. 2504JD4-2. The sequence goes on from NZ_JBSIOV010000002.1 coordinate 452,883, forward strand.
AATGTCCGGTTCAAAAACAAAAATCCACTGATTTTAGTAGCTGAAGCACCTGAAAAACCCGGAAATATTGGGGCCTTGTTGCGTACGGCCGATGCGGCTGCAGTGGATGCCGTTTTAATAGCCAATCCCAAAACGGATATCTATAATCCAAATATTGTCAGGTCAAGTGTTGGCTGTGTTTTTACCAATACCATTGGAACGGGAACCACAGATGAAATCATCAATTTTCTAAAAGAAAATCGCATCAAAATATTTTGTGCGGCACTTACCGCTTCCGAGAATTATGTGGATTGCGATTTTAAGTCCGGCACAGCAATAGTAGTGGGCACAGAGGCCACCGGTCTTACTGATGATTGGCTACAAAACTCAGATCAGAACATTATCATTCCCATGCAAGGTGAAATTGATTCCATGAACGTTTCCGTGTCAGCAGCAATACTTATATTTGAGGCAAAGCGTCAACGCGGATTTTAAGCTATGGAAAAAACTACTTTGTTCTACGTAATCATCGCTATTTTGGTGGTTCAATACCTCATTCAACAGTTTTTGGAGTACCTCAACGCCCGGCGCTTTAAGTCGAACGTTCCCGAAGAACTGAACGATGTATTTGATTCCAGCGAATACGAGAAATCCCAGGGATACAAGCTGTCCAACTATCGCTTTGGGATGTTTTCTGATGGTTTTTCCCTAATTCTTACGCTCTGTTTTCTGTTCTTTGGAGGCTTTGAATGGGTGGACGGTCTAACACGCTCTTATGTTGACGGTACGATTCCGATGGCACTGGTCTTCTTTGGAATAATCTTATTGGGAAGTGGAATTTTGGGACTCCCATTTTCATACTACCAGACTTTCGTGATTGAACAGCGCTACGGCTTTAACAAAGCTACCAAAAAGGTGTTCTTTATGGACAAATTAAAAGGAGGTTTGTTAGCAGTTGTATTTGGAGGCGGGATGCTTACCTTGTTTATTTTGTTCTATCAATGGACAGGGCCAAAATTTTGGATATATGCCTGGTTGCTGGCCGGTACCTTTGTTCTTTTCATGAATTTGTTTTACAGCCGATTGATTGTCCCACTCTTCAATAAACAGACACCATTGACCGAAGGAAATCTAAAAAATGCCATTGAAGCCTATGCCCAAAAGGTAGGTTTTGAGCTCAAAAACATTTTTGTGATCGATGGGTCAAAAAGATCTACGAAGGCCAATGCCTATTTCTCTGGATTTGGCAAAGAAAAACGGATAACCTTGTTCGATACCTTGATCAATGATTTGGACGAGGATGAAATTGTGGCAGTTTTGGCACACGAAGTAGGACATTACAAGCGAAAACATGTCATTTTTAACCTTTTGGTTTCGCTGGGACTGATGGGATTCACACTTTACATTTTATCCCTCTTCATCAACACACCCGAAATCTCGTTGGCCATTGGGGTGTCCATTCCAAGTTTTCATGCAGGACTTATTGGCTTTGTTTTGCTATATAGCCCCATCTCCGAAATAACAAGCCTTGCCATGAATTATCTGTCAAGAAAATTTGAATTTCAAGCCGATGATTACGCCAAAAATACCTTTTCGGCCGGCCCATTGATAGCCTCTTTGAAAAAGTTGTCAAAGAATAGTTTGAGTAATCTGACACCACACCCGGCATACGTTTTTGTGCATTATTCCCACCCTCCATTAATTGACCGAATTAGGAACTTAAAGGCATAGTTTTTGTTGTTTACCTTCAAAGATTATGGTAACTTTAATATACTATGACGGAGGCAGCTATAGAAAAAGAGAATAAGGAGATTGCCAAGCAATACAAAGAATTGCTTCGCATCAGCTATCAAACCTTGACCAATGAGGACAAGAAATTGATACGCTCTGCATTCGACGTGGCCGTAGATGCACATAAGGACCAACGACGGAAATCGGGCGAAGCTTATATTTTCCATCCTATTGCCGTTGCCAAAATTGTCGCTTCCAAAATTGGCTTAGATGCCGTTTCCATTGCCTCTGCCCTACTTCATGATGTCGTTGAGGACACACCATATACGCTGGATGATATTGAGCGCATATTTGGAGAGACCGTGGCACGAATCGTGGACGGACTTACCAAAATAGCCCATCTAAAAAAAGACAAGGACATAAGTCAGCAAGCTGAAAACTTCAGAAAAATGTTGCTGACCCTGCATGATGATGTCCGGGTAATCATCATCAAGATTGCTGATCGGTACCACAATATGCTTACCATGGATTCCATGCCCGAGCATAAACAGGTAAAAATAGCTTCCGAAACACTGTACATCTATGCTCCTCTGGCCCATAGAATAGGACTCTATAATATTAAGACACACTTAGAGGATCTGAGCTTAAAGTATACCGAACCCGAAGTATATCAGGATATCCAGGCGAAAATTGAGGATACTGAAGAAGAGCAATTGGCCTATATCGAAGATTTCTCCAATGTTATTCGGAATTCATTGGATAAAGAAGGACTCAATTATGACATCAAGGGGCGAATGAAGTCGATTTTTTCCATCCGAAGGAAAATGAAGGCGCAAAACGTGGCTTTTGATGAGGTCTATGACAAATTTGCCATTCGAATCATCTATAAATCCGATCGGAAGAATGAAAAGTTCCTGGCCTGGAAAATCTATTCCATAGTTACGGATCACTTCACCCCTAACCCAATTCGGCTGCGGGATTGGATTACATCCCCAAAATCCACAGGTTACGAAGCCCTACACATTACGGTTATGGGTCCAAAGGGAAAATGGGTGGAAGTCCAGATACGTAGCGAACGTATGCACGAAATCGCGGAAAAAGGCTATGCTGCGCACTTTAAATATAAACATGGAGAGCAGAAAGAACAGGGTATTGAAGATTGGTTGAATCGTTTGCAAGAAGCTCTAGAGACCTCTAATGCCAATGCGGTTGACTTTGTGGAAGAATTCAAACTGAACCTCTACTCCAAAGAAATCTTCGTATTTACCCCAAAAGGGGATTTAAAATCAATGCCCAAAGGATCTACTCCTTTGGATTTTGCATTCCACATCCACACTGAAATCGGTATGAAGACCCGTGGAGCCCGGGTGAATGGAAAATTGGTGCCATTGGGTTCGGAACTTCATAGTGGTGATCAAGTTGAAATCATTACGTCGGAAAGTGCAAAACCCAATCAAAGTTGGTTGGATTATGCCCAGACGGCCAGGGCACGGTCCAAAATCAAATCCTCCTTGAGCGAGGAGAAAAAGAGCATTGCTACCGATGGAAAAGAAGTGCTGCGAAGAAAGTTAAAATCGCAAAAGATTACCCTGAACGAGGATACCGTCAACAAATTGGTCACCTTTTTCAAACTAAAAACCAGTCTTGATCTCTTTTATCGGGTGGGAATCGGTGTTATCGACAATGAGCGCATCAAGGAATTTGCCTCATCGTACCACAACGCCTTCTTGAACTTCTTCAAAAACAAAATCCGAAGAAATCCTACCCCAAAAGATGTGGACAAGGAGGAAATCACCACCAAGTATGATATGCTGGTGTTTGGTAAAGAAGAAGAAAAATTGACCTATAAATTGTCCCAATGCTGTAATCCCATTCCTGGTGACGAAGTATTTGGTTTTGTAAGTGTGAATGATGGCATAAAGGTCCACAGTAAAAACTGTCCCAATGCCATTTCACTGCAATCCAACTATGCCTACCGGATCATGTCTGCCAAATGGATAGACTCCACCCAGGAGGAATTTACCGCTGACATTCAGATTACGGGAATTGACAACATGGGGCTGGTCAATGATATTACCAACATCATTTCCGATAACATGCACGTGAACATGCGGAATCTGAATTTTAGTGCAGATGGGGGGACTTTTACGGGAAAAATAAAGTTAGTGGTAAAAAATAACAGGATCCTCAAAAAATTGATGAATAATCTTAAGCAAGTTGAGGGTATTGACAAAGTGACCAGAATTTAATTTTTAGCTGTACCTTTGTCCTTTAGCATTGGTGAGAAGGCTATGGGAAACAACAAAAATCAGGAAATTGTAAAAAATGTGTTCACTTCTTTCTTAGAAGAAAAAGGACATAGAAAAACTCCAGAACGCTACGCGATTCTTCAGGAAATCTATGAAAGTGATGATCATTTTGATGTGGAATCCCTTTACATTAAAATGAAAACCAAAAACTATCGGGTAAGTCGTGCCACCCTGTACAACACCATTGAACTTTTATTGGAGTCCAAACTGGTAAGAAAACACCAATTTGGAAAAAACCAGGCGCAATATGAAAAGTCATATTTCGATAGACAGCACGATCATGTCATCCTGACCGATACCGGAGAGGTAAAGGAATTTTGTGATCCTCGTATCCAATCCATCAAAAAAACCATTGAGGAGGTTTTTGACATAAAGATCCATAACCACTCACTCTATTTCTACGCAACACAAAACAAAGAAGAAAACCTAACCGAATAACCAACACATTTCATGGTAGATTTATTGCTTGGACTCCAGTGGGGAGACGAGGGAAAAGGAAAGATTGTTGATGTACTAACCAAAGATTATGATATTATAGCCCGTTTTCAAGGAGGTCCAAATGCAGGGCACACTTTGGAATTTGATGGCATAAAACACGTTCTCCACACCATTCCTTCAGGAATTTTCCATAAAAATGCCATGAACATCGTGGGCAACGGGGTGGTTATAGATCCCGTGATCTTTAAAAAGGAGCTGGACAACCTGGATAAATTCAATATCGACATTCTTTCCAAATTGCTTATTTCGAGAAAAGCACATCTTATTCTACCTACCCATCGCCTACTCGATGCAGCCTCCGAAACTGCTAAAGGGAAAGCCAAGATTGGCTCTACCCTAAAGGGTATCGGCCCGACCTATATGGACAAAACGGGCAGAAATGGTATGCGTGTAGGGGATTTGGAATTTGACAACTGGAAAGAAAAATACCGTAATCTGGCCAACAAGCACGAAGCCATGATCGGGTTCTACAATGTGGATATCCAATATGATCTGGCCGAATTGGAGGAAGAGTTCTATGAAGCCGTGGAGCGATTGAAAAAACTTCAATTTATTGACAGCGAAGAATATATGTTCAAAGCCCAGGCGGAAGGTAAAAAAATACTGGCCGAAGGTGCCCAAGGTTCTTTATTGGACATTGATTTTGGAACCTACCCTTTTGTAACCTCGTCCAACACCACGGCAGCAGGTGCTTGTACCGGCTTGGGTGTAGCACCCAATAAAATTGGACGGGTATTGGGAATTTTCAAGGCCTACACCACTCGGGTTGGAAGTGGCCCCTTCCCTACCGAACTTTTCGATAAAGACGGTGAAACCATGGGCCGCGTAGGAAACGAATTTGGTGCTACCACGGGAAGACCACGTCGCTGCGGATGGCTCGATTTGGTAGCCTTAAAATACGCCGTGCAAATCAATGGTGTAACCGAATTGATGATGATGAAGGCCGATGTGCTGAGTGGATTCAAGACTATCAAGGTTTGTACTGCTTACAAATACAAGGGAGAGGAAATTCAACACCTACCTTACAACATAGAAAGTGAAAATATCACTCCCGTATATACCGAGTTAAAGGGCTGGGCAAAGGATTTGACCAAAATGACCAAGGCAGAGGAACTGCCACCTGCACTTAACGACTATATTGCCTATTTGGAAGAGCAATTGAATGTTCCTATCCGGATAGTTTCCGTGGGACCTGACCGGGTGCAGACCATAAATCGATAAGGTTGGCGTAACAAAATCTTATGAGATCAGTCTTAACAAAAAACTGATCACATGGATGCACCAACAACTTCTGACCAAAAATTTACCTTAGGTAAAGCAGCTTTAATCGCCGGCTTGGGCCTTTTGCTCATGATCCTTACCGTACCCTTTGCGGAATTTTATATTTTTCCAAAACTCATAAGCGATGATGCTGTAACTACTGCGGAAAATATCAGCAAAGAAAAATTGCTGTTCACTACGAGCATTTTTCTTCATTTTTTCACCCTACTCTGCGATATTGTGGTCGCATGGGCATTATACTTATTCCTAAAACCGGTTAGGCGCTACTTCTCACTACTTACTGCTTGGTTTCGATTGATTTATACAACTATGTATCTAATTGCATTGGCCAATTTGGTCAAAATTTTAATCCTTTTGCAAACCGCGAACGATTCAATAAACACGCAACTGGCCGAATCCGTACAGTTTTATGTGGACTCCTTTCGCTTGGAATGGTCCTTTGGACTGGTCATATTTGGGGTGTACTTGGTGTTACTGGGTTATTTGGTGTTAAAGGCGAACTATGTCCCAAAAATTTTCGGAGCACTTTTATTGATTGCCGGATTGGGCTATGTTATTCACACCTTGGGTGCCTTTGTTAGTCCAGCCACGAATTTGGATTTCCTCTTCTTTACATTCTTTGGCGAACTGGTGTTTATGGTATGGCTATTGGTTAAGGGGCGGAAATTGCAACTTATAGTTAAATAGTGGTATTTAACCCATAGCACTAAAGGTTAATCCCACAAAAGAGGTAAATTGGGGGAGTAAACGAGTGGCCTACAATTTGAAAACTCAAATAACCCTTCTTGACAACTATTTTAATGATAGACAAAAAGCTGTGGCGGGGCTTTTCATGGCTCTTTTGTTCGTTAGCTTTCTTCATTTGTTCAGTAAACCTCTTTTCCTAGAAGATTTGCTGGCCGGTTTTTGTGGTTTCTTTTGTCTAATATTATTGGGAAGTTTAATTTTTTCTAGAAAAGTTTTGTTCAAGGAAAATGGGAAAATTTTCCAAGGACTGATTATTAGAGATTTAGTTTTTTATAAAAAAAATATTAATCTCAATGATATAGTTACCATCAAAGTCCGAAAAAACAAAAATCATCTATCAGTTCCATGGTGGATAAGTATGTCTTTGGACTCGCTTATTGAGGATAACCTTTATAGGTTTAATCTGGAGAACATTTCTGGAAAAGAAAAGTATTTGATTTCATTTAGGCAAAAGATTTATTACAATCGTGCTTTGGATTTTTTTGAACGCAATACTTATTTAGACATAAAAAAGTATGAGTAGCAGGGCGTAGCATAATTCCAGTTTTGCTACATTAGAAAAAAAACATTAGTCAACACATGTTTTTTCTACTCATCATACTTTAAAGCCGACACAATGACCAAAACCGATTTTTTTAGAGTTGTAATAAAGATTTTTGGAATCTATTGCTTTATTCAGGCACTTTTTCAACTGCTTCCGAATATTTCGTTTTCTGGAAGCTTTGCTTCCTTCAGTTTTACTTTCAATCTTATTTATTTGATTGTAATGGGGATAATCACATTTCTCTTGTTATTTCGAACGGATAGATTAATCAAACTCTTCAGATTAGAGAAAGGCTTCGATACCCCGACGATTGACACAAAAAACTTGAGCTCCGATGGGCTTTTCAAATTTGGAATAATAATCATTGGACTTCTAATGATTTCAAACAACATATCCTCGTTTGTAAATTACTGTTATTTGGCTTTTAAAAAACAAGTTTCCGCTAATGGGCTTGATGAAGTTAGCGGTTCAATATTAAATCAATATCTGGATTATAATTGGTGGATTATTTCCGGTTTGAATGTCTTGATCGGAGTTATACTTTTGGTCAATTATAAACGAATCTCCAAACTGCTTGTGAAAAATGAGGAAAAAGTTGGATGAGAATGGCCTTGACCTATTGTGGTAGAAGGTCACATACGAATCATAACCAGGGCCATAGGCAACCATTAAAATGAATGACATTAAAACCAAATATTTCATTGACAGCAAAGCATGGAGAAGATGGCTCGAAGAAAACTTTGAGACCCAAGATGATATTTGGTTGGAGTACCCTTTGAAGAAGACAGGCAAAGAACGAATCCCATACAATGATGCCGTTGAAGAAGCGCTTTGTTTTGGATGGATTGATAGTACAGTTAAATCATTAAACGAAGAGACCACTATTCAACGATTTTGCAGAAGAAGGAAAGGTTCAACCTATTCACAGCCTAATATTGAACGCTTAAAATGGCTCTCTGAAAACAACTTGATTCACGATTCAATTAAAAAAGATGTTTTAAGAGTAATTCAACAAGAATTCATTTTTCCAGAAGACATAATAACCCAGTTGAAGTCAAATAAAGCTTTTTGGAGCAATTACCAAAGCTTTTCGGAACCCTACAAACGCATCAGAATTGCTTACATTGAAAGTGCAAGGAAAAGATCTGACGAATTTGAAAAGCGATTAAGTAATTTCATTGCCAAAACAAAGGAAAACAAACAGATCAAAGGATTTGGTGGAATTGATAAATATTATTAAAAAAAGCTGTTGGGAGCTCGGGCATGTTATTGTGCCATCCTAAAATCATAACAGCGACCATAGTACAACATTTAACAAACTAGTAATGGCAAAAATCAAAATCACACGTATTTGGCACGGAACTACCAAATTGGAACATGCTGATAGCTATTTAAATTATATAGAGCAAACCGGGATTTCAGATTATAGGAACGTTGACGGAAATTTATCTGCAAGAATATTAAGGCGAATAGATGGAGATATATGTCACTTCTTTACTGTAACAGAATGGGATTCCTTTGAAAGTATAAAAAAGTTCGCCGGAAACAATTACGAAAAGGCGAGATATTATGATGAGGACAAAAAATATCTCTTGGAATTTGAGGAAAATGTAACTCATTTTGAAACCTTTGAATACTAAAAAAACTGAATCAGTGACCGAAAAACAAAAAATGCTCAATGGGGATTTTTACGATTCCCGCGACCCAGAATTGCTCAGTATGTACCATAAAGCGCGGAAACTCTTACAGCAATATAATAACCTCGACTCCGAACTGGCAGAAGAACGGGAGCAGATTTTATCAGAGCTGTTCCAATTTAAAGGTGATGGCGTTTGGATTGAAACACCCTTTTTTTGTGATTATGGTGAAAACATTTCCATTGGGGAAAATACATTCGTGAACACCAACTGTATGTTCTTGGATAATAATAAAATCGTTATCGGTAAAAATGGGTTGATCGCCCCCTATGTTCAAATCTATACGGCCAATCATCCTTTAAAAGCCTCTGAGAGAATCATCAGTACCGGAAATGGAACCCGTTACTTGACCTCGACCAAGCCCGTATCTATTGGAGATAATGTGTGGATTGGAGGAAATTCCGTGATTTTCCCGGGGGTGACCATAGGAAATAATGTTACAATTGGCGCTGGCAGCGTGGTGACCAAAGATATTCCGGACAATGCCCTGGCATTTGGAAATCCGTGTGAGGTAAAAAAGGAGCTAGATTAAAAGCTACCCATATCGTCAACTTGGCACAAAACCTACTCTGGTTGATTGTGTCACTTCACTTTAATAAAAATCAATATCTTTAATTATCTGATTTTTAGTTAGATAAATCTATAGGGATTAACTCGCGAAACAATCTAAGTCATCCCTGTGGGCTACTATAAAAACCAATTACCATGAGAAATCCATTGACCATATTTGCTATAACGCTCTTTGTATTGAACTGCTATTCTCAAAAAACAAATCCTTCCACGGACAAAAGCCAGGATGAATTGGCAATTAATCAATCTATAAAAGATTGGGACAAAGCCTGGGAAACCAAAAACCTTGAAATGGCACTAAAGCATTATTCAAATGATATTGATTGGACAAACGCATTTGGTGACAGGGTCCAATCCAAGGGTGAATTAAAAAAGTTACTAGGTTTTATCTTTAATATGGACTTTGTGATGGCGGGTGAAAACAATTATGGGACGAATGAAATTACTTTTTTAAGTGATGACATAGCGACTGTAAGATCCCTAAATATCAGAAAGAATCAAAAGTGGTCAGATGGTTCCAAAATGGAGGACAGACGAATAAGTCATCTGAGAATTTATCAAAAAATTAATGGAGCATGGGTGATTACCGACCACATGATAAGTCAGTCATGGCCCAAAAACCCTAGATAACTACTTGTTAATAACGTCCATAATTAAACAGGTATATCTCTATAATGGATTTATTCCTACATTTAAACTAAGTCCATCTGAAAGAATCGGGTGGAAGCTGGCTCACCTTGCTGGTTCCTTATAATGATAGAGAGGGCTGGGGAGCATCTAACTTATACTAAAACATGACTCGTTTTTTGGGCAGAATATGGAGTTTATTGGGGATAGCATTATCCGCATCATCCATTATTAGCCTTTTGCAGATTGGCCTTGATCTAAAATTGGCTTTAAGCCTATCCGAACTGCTCAATTTTTATAGGGAATTGGTTCAACCGATTTATCAAATGCTGTACAAACCGATACTTTGGATTATCGGAGATGTGCAAATTCCAAACTGGGTGATGGATGTCCAAACACTCGCTGTAGTTGTAAGCAGCATTTACGTTAGGGCAAAAAGTGCAGAAAGGGTTAATGGCGAAACAGTCCATTTTAAAACCCGTGCAAGTAAAATAATTGCGGTTGCCCTATTGGGTTTTACCATGATTGGATTATTGTTTCTTCCCTTTATCCTTATCGGGATGGTGATGTTACCCGTTTATTACGTCAACCAATTACGCTGGAACAAACACCTTAAGTGGTATCAATTTAAAAAGGTACTTCGGTCTGTCTATATTTCCGCAGGAAACGAAGGTGCACTGTTCAACACTTCGGCGATTTATGCGTATTTAACCCTGATTGTGGTGGTAGCCTTTTATCTATGGAATTCAATTATCGTATAGCAAAAGGGTTTCAGTGTAGAATGCCTCCTCATCATCTTTCCCCAAAAAAATAACTACCTTTCAATCTACACCGCGGATCTAACGATTTAACAGTAAAATATTCAACATATGAAAAAATCAATTGTTTTCTTGATTTGCGCTATCCTATCAATTGGAATCCAAGCACAGGGCATTATTGGTGCTTGGGAAGGTTATACAACTTCAGAAAATGGGGACAAGCTTAAAAATGTGGTCATCTTTGCGGATGGCTATCAGGTCATTAGCGTCTATCATGCCGATACCGGAAAATTTGCATACTCCAATGGTGGCACATGGAAGTTGGAAGGGGATGTTATGACGGAAAAAGTAGAATTTGATACCAAAAAACCGGAGCGTGTGGGTTCCGAGGTAAGCTTTAGGGTCATTATTACAGAAAACACAATTCAGGTTGCCGATTCTGATATGAAGTTGACTCGATTGGATGACGGAACACCCGGAAAGTTAAATGGAGCCTGGTTGATATCTGGAAGGATGCGCGAAGGTAAAATGCAATCAATCAATACCAATAGACCACGAAAAACCATGAAAATTTTATCCGGAACCCGATTTCAATGGATAGCGTACAATACCGAAACAAAACAATTTATGGGTACTGGAGGCGGCACTTACACCACAATTGATGGTAAATACACCGAGAACATTGAATTCTTCTCCAGGGATGATTCCAAAGCGGGACTGAGTTTAAGTTTTGATTATGAATTGGTAGATGGTAATTGGCACCACTCAGGTTTGTCCAGCAAAGGGAGTCCAATTAATGAAATTTGGAGTCTCAGGGAATAATTTTTTTGAATCAGTACATTGAATGGCTATTGCGAGCAAGGAAATAGAAACCGACTATAAAAATCGAATCAATAGGGTTTTTGAATTTATTGATGAAAATCTGGACGCCGATCTGTCGTTGAGCACTGTTTCCGCGGTTGCTTTTTTCTCCCCCTATCATTTTCATCGGGTGTTCAAATTCATTACAGGGGAAACCTTAAATCAATATGTGACGCGCCGGAGAATTGAAAAATCTGCCTTGGATTTACGTCATAAATCCATCTCAACAACAGAAATAGCTCACAAAAATGGATTTAACGATCTTTCTTCGTTTACTCGGGCGTTCAAAAAGTACTATGGGGTAAGTCCGACAGGGTTCCTAAAACAAAACCCCAATAAGTTTAGCAAGATTCGTCAATTGGAAAGCAAGAATGGTCAAACCTACGCAGACCACGAAAAATACATTTGCATCATTACCAATCTTAAAAAATGGATAGCGATGAGTGCAACTATTGAAATCAAGGAAAGCCCAGAATTGAATGTAGCCGGCGTAACCCATATTGGACTAAACGGGGTTGAACACGCTTTTGAAAAATTGCTACGATGGGCGACCCCCCAAGATCTTTTAAAAAGTCCAGAAGCCAAACTGGGCAGGGTTTTTTATGACAGCGTCAAAGTTACGGCGCCGGACAAGGTGCGTATGAGCATATTTCTGAAAACCGACCAATCTTTCGAAACTGAAGGTGAAATCCATAGGTTGAACATAAACAGGGCCAAGTGCATTGTTGGCCGGTTTGAAATCACACCCAACGAATTCGAAAAATCTTGGACAGGTCTGTTTATTTGGATGAATGAAAATGGATACAAAAAGAGCGCAGAAAATCCTTTTGAAATTTATCACAATGACTATCGGGAACATCCTGAAAATAAATTTATAGTAGATCTGTACATTCCGATCGAATAATTTGAAGGTAAATCAACTACCGACTATCAAACAATAAAAAACAAAAGAAAACATGGCAAATTACATCGACGGATTTGTCCTTCCCATTCCTAAAGATCGTCTGGACCAATATAAGAATGTGGCCCAAACGGTTGCGGGGATTTGGAAAGAACATGGGGCCCTCGCCTATTTTGAATACGTAGGCGAGGATTTAAAATTGGAAGGAACACTTTCCTTTCCTGAATTGCTGGGGACAAAGGAAGACGAAGCCATCATATTTGGGTGGGTCGTTTTCGATTCACGTGAATCACGGGACCTGGCCAATAAAGGTGTTGCATCTGACCCAAGAATGGTAGATTTAATCGCTCCATTGACAGATGCTTCAAGGGTGATTTTTGATGCACAACGAATGGCTTATGGTGGATTTCAGTCACTGGTCTAAATAGGATTTCCCAATTAGCTCAATAATGTTAAATCTTAGAAAACCAATCAAACTTTAAAATAGATAGTATGATCATCCAAGTAATCAAACTTAAATCCAAACTCCCTGAAGAAGAACTATTAAAAAGAGCCAAAGAAAGAGAACCTCAGTTTAAAGCACTTCAAGGCCTCCTGCAGAAATACTACGTAAAACTCGATCAACCTGACCAATACGGGGGAATTTATATCTGGGATTCCAAAGAAGCGCTAAATGCGTACCGCACATCCCAACTGGCATCCAGTATTCCAGAGGCTTATGAAATTATGGAAGCTCCTAATATGGAAATCATGGATATTATGTTCCAATTAAGGGAATAAATCCGAAAGGCAGGCAAGTCTGGCTTTTTTAATTTCATATTAAACCTTTCTAAATCCCTATGCTTACTTTGCCCAAAAACCCTACTTTTGGGCAAAATTAGATGGATTGAAGACCGTTTCTTTTTTCATAATTGCGCTTTCTTTTTTTGTTTCGTTCGGGCAAGATGCGCCTCCTCCTTCGGAAGGTAGACAAATCAACATTGTATATGGTGCCAATTTCACCAAAAATGAGGAAAAGTATCCCGGAGCATCCATTTTCAGTAAGGATGATGAGCGCCAAGTACAATTTGAACACCAAGGAGCCGATTTATGGTGCGATATTGCCATTTTTTATTCCGCGGAAAACAAGTTAAGAGCAATTGGGAATATTCGTTTGCAACAAGGAGATTCCATTGAAATGAACAGTGGAAAAATTGATTACGATGGAAATACCAAATTGGCAAAAGCCTGGGAAAATGTTGATCTGACCGACGGTCAAATGACCCTGACCACTGACACTTTGTATTTTGATAGGGAAAACCAATTATCCTACTATCGCTCAGGCGGGAAGGTTGTGGATTCGGCCAATGTATTGACGAGCATCATCGGGAATTATTTTATGGAGCGAAAAAAAGTCCAGTTCCGCAAAAATGTGCATATCGATAATCCGGAGTACATCATAGATTCGGAACAGCTCGATTATTACCGGGTTTCCAAAAACGCTTACATGTATGGCCCTTCAACAATTGTTGGGGAAGATTATAAAATTTATTGTGAACGCGGATTTTATGATACTACTATCGAACAAGGTTACGGTGTAAAAAATACCAAGATCAACTACGACAATAAGATAATTGAAGGTGATAGTCTCTATTTTGACAAATTATCTTCGTTCGCTTCCGCAACCAACAATATCAAAATCACGGATACGATCAACAATGGGGTAATCAAAGCACATTATGCGGAGGTATTCAAGGACAAAGATTCGGTTTTTGCTACCAAAAGAGCGGTCACCATAAGCCTTGTACAACAAGATTCCCTATACATGCACGGTGATACCTTAATGGCAACGGGTAAACCCGAGGAAAGGATCATTAGAGCCTTTAGAAATGCCAAATTTTATAAGACCAACTTAAGCGGAAAATGTGATTCCATACATTATAGCGAAACCACTGGAGTGACACAATTGATTACTGATCCCATAATTTGGAACGTGGATAATCAAATTACGGGAGATAGTATCCATTTGATTTCTGAGAAGGAAACTGATAAGTTGGATTCCCTCAAGGTGCTCGAAAATGCGTTCATCATTTCATTTGACACCATTGGGAAACAGGGGTATAATCAGGCCAAGGGGAAGGATCTGTTTGGAAAGTTCATCGAAAATGAGTTGAAAATCATTGATTTGGTCAAAAACACCGAGGTGATTTATTACATGTACAACGATGATAATGAATTGATAGGGATTGATAAGACCATTTGCAGTAAGATAAGATTGGAAATGGCCGATAGCGATATCGAGGACATTACCTTTTTTGTCAATCCGGATGGTGATATCTTCCCGGACAAGGATTTACCTGTTGAAAGCCGAAAACTAAAAGGTTTTGTTTGGCGCGGTGATGAGCGCATTCTCACCAAGGACGACATATTTGATGAAGACGACAACAACATCGAATTGGTAAAGATCCGAGGAATTGATAATCCTGTCGATATTGATACCGAAGAACAGGAGCGACAGAAAAACAGTGGCAACCCAATTACCCAAGCTCCAAACTCCAAGGCTACAAAACCTGAGAAGACCGCAGTAAAAAAAGTCCAGCGTCCCTAATGCTTAAAAAGGATTTTCTAAAATATCAAGCCCAAACCACACCACATCCGCTGGGTTTGGAGGTTTCCCATGCCCAGGGAAGCTATATCTATGATATAAAAGGCAATGAACATCTCGATTTTGTTGCGGGTGTTTCTGCTTGTAGCTTAGGACATTGTCACCCCAAAGTGGTGCAGGCCATCAAAGAACAAGCGGAAAAGTACATGCATGTCATGGTCTATGGTGAATACGCCCAACAATCTGCCGTTTCCTATACCAAGCTCTTGGCTTTTCTGTTGCCCAAAAATTTGGAGACTACCTATTTGGTAAATTCTGGTACCGAAGCCATTGAGGGAGCTATCAAATTGGCTCGCAGATTTACTGGTCGGTCACAATTGATCGCTGCAAACAATGCCTATCATGGCAATACCATGGGGAGTTTGAGCCTTATGGGTTATGAAGAGCGCAAAAGTACTTTTAGGCCGTTAATACCAGACGTTGCCTTCATTGAGTTCAATCTGGAGTCCGATTTGAAAAAAATCACGGATAAAACAGCTGCTGTAATCCTTGAAACTATTCAAGGTGGAGCGGGTTTTATACTTCCGAAGGACGGATATCTTGAAAAAGTAAGAAAACGATGCGATGAAGTTGGTGCTGTGTTAATCTTGGACGAAATACAACCTGGATTCGGTCGAACAGGAAAACTCTTTGCCTTTGAACATTATAATTGCGTCCCAGACATTCTAGTCATTGGTAAAGGAATGGCTTCCGGTCTTCCTGTCGGAGCGTTCACCGCTTCAAAAAAAATGATGGACACGCTACAGGACCACCCTAAACTAGGCCATATAACAACATTTGGCGGGAATCCTGTAATTGCAGCTGCCAGTTTGGCCACTTTAACAGAAATCACTGAAAGTCAGATTATTGAGGAAACATTAACGAAAGAAAAGCTCTTTCGAAGCCTTTTGGTACATCCTTTGATTAAAGAAATAAGAGGTAAGGGATTAATGCTTGCCCTGCTATTTGAGAAAAAGGAAATTGTTGATTACGTAGTGTTGACAGCAGCCAAAAATGGACTGATTCTTTTCTGGTTGCTTTTTGAGCCAAAAGCGGTTCGAATATCTCCACCATTGACCATTTCAGAAGAAGAAATAGCGAAGGGATGCGCCCAAATTATCAGTGTTTTAGACGCATACAAGCCCGCCCCTGTTAACTAAATTGTTGATAACATACCCAAAATGACGGCTTATTGATGCCCGCAAACGGCTAATTTTAAGTCCATAGTTAAACCAAACACGTTCCTATGGCGTTAGATTCTAACGAAAATCCTGACAAGTCCATCAGCAAATTTGAGTCAATGCTCAAAACGGATGATGTCTATTTTTTTGATGCAGAGGACTTTGAGGAAATCATTCACCACTATCTTAATAACGGAAAGGTATCTTTGGGCAAAAAGGCCATTCAGATAGGTTTGGAACAACATCCCAATTCGCTGGAATTGAAGTTGTTACGAGTTGAAGTTTTGGTTTTTGAGGATAAATATGACGAAGCCGAAAGACTGTTGGATTCCCTGCAGACCATTGATTCCCATAATGAGGAAATTTATATTCAACGGGCTAATATCCAATCCAAACAAGATAACCACGCCGAAGCCATAAGCTTGCTTTTGGAAGCGTTGCATATGGCAGAGGACAGCTTTGATATTCATTCCCTATTGGGCATGGAATATCTTTTTATGGATGATTTTGAGCAGGCCAAACGCAGTTTTATGAAGTGTGTTGGATTTGATGAAAGTGACTATTCATCCCTGTACAATGTGATATATTGTTTTGAGTTTTTGGAAGATTACGATGGTGCCATCTACTACCTTAACGATTATTTGGAGCGCAATCCGTACTGTGAGGTAGCATGGCATCAATTGGGCAAAATGTACTATAGCATCGATATGTACGAAGAAGCCCTGACCGCATTCGATTTTGCCATCATTTCTGATGATTCGTTCATAGGTGCCTATTTTGAGAAAGGTAAGGTCTTGGAAAGGTTAGGCAAGTATAACGAGGCCATCGAAAACTATGAGACCACTATTTCCATTGAGGATCCGACATCCCATGCCTATCTGAGAATTGGTAGATGTCATGAAAAATTGGGCAATAATGATCTCGCGAAATATTATTATTACAATACAGTTCATGAAGATCCACTTTTGGATAAAGGCTGGTTGGCCATCACCGACTTCCACTACAAATTGAAAAATTATGAAAAGGCTTTGTACTATATCAACAAGGCCATAAATATTGATGGTGAAAACCCCATCTATTGGAAGCGAAGCGCTAAAATATATGCCGCCCTCAAAAATTTTGATGAGGCTGATTTTGCCTATAAACAAACTGTGGATTTGGGGAATTATGAGTTCGATACCTGGAAAAACTGGGCAGAGGTGCTTAAAAATACTGGGGATTACGGCTCATCCATCCAAGTATTGGTTCAAGGACTTGAGTTTTATCCGAAAAGTGCCGAACTTTTATTCAAGCTTGCTGGCATTTATCTAAAAAACAAAGAAGTGCTCAGTGCCAAGGAAAAATTGGCAGAAGCCATGCAGCACGATATTGATAAATTGCAGTTATTTGAAGACGAATTTCCGGAATTCAACAAAGTGCAATGGCTGCAAACGTTGGTTTCAGAAATCAAAAAGGCCTCAACCTAAACTCCAGATTTCACTACAAATTGCATGAAAGTACGCCAACTCACAGATTATGTGATCATAACGCTTAAAGGAATGGCAATGGGGGCAGCAGATGTTGTTCCCGGAGTATCAGGAGGCACTATCGCCTTCATATCAGGAATATATGAAGAGCTTATTACTTCCATCAACAACATTGATCTTTCACTCCTTAAAGTACTGCGAACGGAAGGAATAAAAGCTGCATGGACCAAGGTCAATGGCAATTTCCTTTTGGCTCTTTTCCTGGGGATATTCATCAGTGTACTCTCTTTGGCTAAATTTCTAAGCTGGCTGCTCGAAAACCAGCCCATTTTGTTATGGTCATTCTTCTTCGGTCTTGTATTGGCCAGTATAATTTTTGTGGGGAAGGAAATCAAAAAATGGACCCTTGGGACAATACTGATTTTCATAATCGGAGCTGCCGCCGCTTATTTTATTACGGAACTACCACCGAATGAAAATGTGGATAATTTACCCTATCTGTTCCTTTCTGGGGCCTTGGCCGTATGTGCCATGATTCTCCCGGGAATCTCTGGTGCCTTTATTTTGGTCCTTTTGGGATCTTATAAGACCATTTTGGACGCCGTACATGAGCGTGATATCAAAATTGTGGTTACCGTGGCCCTTGGGGCCGTTTTTGGACTTTTAAGCTTTGCCCGATTGCTAAAATGGATGTTCAAAAACTACAAGAATATCACCTTAGCTTTGCTAACGGGTTTTATTTTGGGTTCCCTGAACAAGATTTGGCCTTGGAAAAAGGTGTTGGAAACCAAGACTTTTGGTGATAAAACCGTTGTTATCGACGATATAAACGTTTGGCCCACAGCCTTTGAAGGTGACAATCAATTAATACTTGCCATAATCCTAGCATTGCTAGGTTTTTCGCTTATTTTTATCTTGGAAAAAATTGCTTCCAAAAAATAAGAGGACCCTATTTACAAATGCATCAGCCTAGAACATTTCTGGATAACTTTTTTTTGGTGATAAAAGGACTTTGTATGGGAGCGGCCAACAAGGTTCCTGGTGTCTCCGGAGGTATCGTTGCGTTTGTTGGTGGATTTTATGAGGAATTTATCTATTCCCTTCAAAAAATAAACTCCAAGGCGTTCAAACTCCTTTTCAACGGTAGATTCAAAAGCTTTTACCAGTATACAAACGGACGTTTTTTACTACTCCTCATTTTTGGGATGCTTGTAAGCTACTTCAGCGTTTCACGGGTATTGGACTATTTTCTGGCACAAAAGGAATTGTTTGTATGGGCATCTTTTTTCGGTATGATCTTGGGTTCCATTTATTATATCGCCAAAGATTTCCATCATTGGAACCAAAAGACCGTTCCAGCTGGTCTTATTGGGTTGATTATTGGTATTTCCATTAGTTTTTTAAGTCCGGCCACCCAGAACGACAATCTGCTATTTATCTTCTTTTGTGGGATTATCAGCGTTTCGGGAATGACATTACCAGGGCTCTCAGGTTCTTTTATCTTGATTCTTTTGGGCAATTATGTGTTATTGCTGGTAGACTCTGTTAATGCGCTTTACGATACGATTTCTGAGGTTTTCACAGGCAATTTTGAGTTTGTCAACAATGAAAAAAGAATGGAAACCCTAAAGATATTGGCGGTTTTCACCCTGGGTTCCGCGGCTGGATTGGTAACCTTTTCCCATTTATTGAGTTATGTGCTCAAACACTTTAAAGCGATTTCAACTGCTGTAATTTTAGGATTTATTACGGGTTCTTTAGGAGTGGTTTGGCCCTGGAAAAGAACCATTTTCAAACTGGATGGGATGGGTAATGCACTGGTTGATTCCAACGGAGATAAAATTGTGCTCAATTACGAGCGCTACTTTCCCAATTTAGGCATTGCTGAAACTTGGTGGGCGTTACTTTTTGTAATTCTAGGGATTTTGGTATTATTGGTTTTGGATTGGTATGGAAAAAACAGAAAAGAAAGAAAACAGGTACGGACTACTAGGTAGGTCAATTTCGTATTCTTTTTCCCAAGGTTATTTTACGGAAAAGTTCAAGAATCTGCATTTGGATGATCATAGCTACGAAAACTTTGACATCCCTGATATCACTGACTTGAATACCATCCTACAACAAGATAACCTTAAGGGATTTAATGTGACCATCCCCTACAAGGAGGACATAATACCATTTCTGACCAACATGGATGATACGGCCCAAGAAATAGGAGCCGTAAATACGATAAAAATCACCAAAGATGGCCTCATGGGTTTCAATACGGATGCTTATGGGTTCCAAAAGTCTTTGGAACCATTTTTAAAAGCCCATCATACCAGGGCCTTGATTTTGGGTACTGGAGGAGCATCAAAAGCCATTCGATTTGTACTTACAAAGCTTGGGATAACACCCATATTTGTTTCAAGAACCAAAAAGGAGGGGCAACTTACCTACGAAGAACTTGATGAATCGATGATGACGGCGCATACAGTGATTGTAAACTGCACTCCACTGGGAACCTATCCAAATATCATGGAAAAACCGGCTATCCCCTATCATCTTCTAAATGATAGACATCTTTTGTTCGATTTAATCTATAATCCGGAAAAAACGGCTTTTTTAAAGGAGGGTGAAGCTAGAAACACAGCGATTTGCAACGGCTTGGACATGCTCAAATTTCAAGCTGAAAAAGCGTGGGAAATTTGGAACAATTCCTAAAAACACCGCCATTTGTACGCCCATCTATTTGACCCACACATAACAAAACTCCTCCAAAAGAAGAATTAATACCTTTGGTAATGGGTAATATAGTTGTTAACTTGGCTATAATTACATCAATCATAGGTAAAGAAACTACTGATGCAGGAAAAGGAGCAAAAACTTCAGGAAACTGAAGGTGGTACTGAGCAAATAACGGATAATGTAAAAACAACAGCGAAAGAAAACCCCATTTCTGAACCAATAACATCCGCAGAGCCAGTAATAGAACATACGGAGGGCGAAAGCCATGATCCGGAGGTTTCCAAAGAGACCGAGGACAAAGCTACCGTGGATGAAGCGGAACAGGCCGAAGACCATATTGAGGAAATAGAGGAATCAAATGCTGAGGATGCGGAAGACGTGGACAATGAAAAGAGACACCATATTCCAATGTTGGATTACCACGCCATGTCAATGGAAAATCTCGTGGGAGAATTACAGCGTTTGGTAAAGAATGAGAAAATTCAGGCCATACACAAGCATGTCAGTGCTATTAAGTACGAATTTGATCAGAAATTCCAAGAATTCATTGAGCACAAAAAAGAGGAGTTTGTGTCCAATGGTGGAAACGAAATAGATTTCCGTTACAACTCAGTTGCAAAGCGGCAGTTTAATGAGGTGTACTCCGAGTATCGCGAAAAACGTGATCAGTACTATAAGCAGCTCGAACAAAATCTCAAAAACAATCTCCAAAAACGACTGGAAATCATTGAACAGCTTAAGGGGCTTGTCAACGTAGAGGAGGATATCAATACCACATATAAAAACTTCAAAGAGCTTCAGGAAAACTGGCGCAACGCTGGTCCTATTCCAAGAAAAAACTACAATGATGTATGGCGTACCTACCATCATCATATGGAAATCTTTTACGATTTTCTTCACCTGAACAGGGAACTTCGTGATCTTGATTTCAAACACAACCTTGAAGAAAAATTGAAATTGGTGGAACGTGCTGAAGCACTAGCCGATGAACCCGACATCAATAAAGCCTTTAGGGAGCTTCAGATGTTGCACAAGATTTGGAAAGAAGACATTGGTCCCGTTGCCAAAGAACAGCGCGAGGAAGTTTGGGAACGGTTCAGCAACGCCACCAAGGCCATGCATTCCCGAAGACAGGCCCATTATCAAGAACTGGAAAAAGATTTTGAAAAAAACCTTGAAAAGAAGCAGGAAATCATTGCCTCAATAACTACTATTGCGGAAAACGTTTCAAATAACCATAGGGCCCTTCAACAGCAAATAAGAGAAATTGAAGCACTGCGAGAGTCCTTTTTCAAAGCTGGAAAAGTACCCCAAAAGGTGAATGAACAAACTTGGAGTGCCTTCAAAGAAGCGGTTCGGAATTTCAACAGAAACAAAAATGCTTTCTACAAAAACCAGAAAAAAGACCAACTCGAAAACTTGGAAAAGAAAAAAGCATTGTTGGGTCTGGCAATCTCGTTAAAAGACAGCGAAGATTGGGAAATGGCTACCCCGGAAATGAAGCGTATCCAAAGTGAATGGAAAAAAATAGGACATGTCCCGCGCAAATATTCCGATAAAATTTGGAATGAATTCAAAGGGGCTTGCAACCACTACTTTGACCGTTTACATGCAGAGAAAAACGAATCCCAAAAAGAGGAATACGAAAACTTCGAAAAGAAGAGCGCCTGTCTGGACCGTTTAAAGGCTTTTCAGTTAAGTGGGGACCAAGAAAAAGACCTTGAAACCCTGAAGCAGTTTTTGGCAGAATGGAAACAATACGGACGGATTCCCTATCGAAAAAAGCATATCAACGGTAAATTCAACAAAATAGTTGATGCGCTGCTCAAAAAACTCGGAGTAAGCAGGCAAGAGTCAGAACTGTTGAAATACGGCGACAAAATGCAGCAACTTGCGAAATCAGACGATGACCACGCCATAAACAATGAACGAGCCTTTATCCGCAAAAAGATAGATGAAAGCAAGTCGGAAATACGACAACTTGAGAACAATCTCCAGTTTTTCTCCAACGCCTCTGAAGACAATCCTCTGGTAAAGGAGGTGGTACAGAATATTGAAAGTCACAAGGATTCCCTGGAAACCTGGAAAGCTAAGCTTAAAAAGCTCAATATCCTGAAAAACACCCGAAATAAAGAGGAGGAGGCCAGCAGCAGCGAGGAGGAATAGATTCATTTCGCTGAAAGATGCTTTCCTACCGCTGGCTTTGGTCCAAAATCAATATTGCTCCAGTAAATAGTTGATCAGGTCGGTTGTAGTGACAATTCCTGTTAATTTTCCATCGTCCACGACGGGTAACGCATGAAATTCTTTTTCCGATAGAAATTGGGCAACTTCCTTGATCGTTGTCTTTGAAGTAACACTAATTACATCCCTTGCCATGACTTGGGATATTGTGAACATATTGTATACCATGGTATCCACGCTTTCTTCGGTTTCGTCCACCGCATCCGCAAAGCTAATTCGCAATAAATCAGTTAAGCTCAACATCCCTACAATGGCATGTCCAGAAACAATGGGAATATGCCGAATCTGATACTTTTTAAAATACTTTTCAGCTGTAGTTAAGTCATCATTGATGGTCAGCGTGACCAAATCGATGGTCATAATCTCGGAAACAGGTACATTCTTTTTCATTTTGGACAGCTTTAATATCTACCCATGAAATTACCCTAGTTCCCCGGACTAAAGTATGACAATTATCAGGATTACTTTGCCACGTTCACCGATCGCGTTTCCCGGATTACGGTAACCCTTACCTGGCCAGGATATGTCATATCCGTTTGAATTTTCTGTGAAATCTCAAATGAAAGCTCGGCGGCCTTGTCGTCATTTACTTTCTCGCTTTCAACGATTACACGTAATTCCCTACCGGCCTGAATTGCGTATGCCTTTTGTACCCCATTGAAACCAAAAGCAATATCCTCCAAATCTTTGAGCCTTTGAATGTAAGAATCCAACACTTGCCTACGAGCGCCAGGACGTGCTCCGCTTATCGCATCACATACCTGAACAATCGGTGAGATCAAGGTATTCATCTCTATTTCATCGTGGTGGGCTCCAATGGCATTGCACACTTCTTTCTTTTCCCCATATTTCTGCGCCCATTGCATTCCCAAAATAGCGTGTGGTGTTTCTACCTCAACTTCGGCCATAGGCACTTTACCAATATCGTGCAAAAGTCCGGCACGTTTGGCCAGTTTAGGGTTTAAACCAAGTTCAGCAGCCATTACACCGCATAGTTTGGCTACTTCTCTGGAGTGCTGAAGTAAGTTTTGTCCGTATGAAGAGCGATATTTCATTCGACCCACTGCCTTGATCAATTCCGGGTGAAGCCCATGAATACCCAAATCGATAACCGTTCTTTTTCCGATTTCAGCTATCTCCTCATTTATTTGTTTCTCTGTCTTCTTTACAATTTCCTCAATTCGCGCTGGATGAATTCTTCCATCGGTCACCAAACGGTGCAGTGAAAGTCGGGCAACTTCCCTTCGTACCGAATCAAAACAAGACAGAATGATTGCTTCCGGGGTATCATCAACAATAATCTCAACTCCCGTGGCCGACTCTAGAGCGCGTATATTACGTCCTTCACGACCAATGATACGTCCTTTTACGTCATCAGATTCCAAATTGAACACGGACACGCAGTTTTCTACAGCCTCTTCCGTTCCAATACGTTGAATGGTGTTGATGACTATTTTGCGCGCTTCTTGCTGTGCGGTAAGTTTGGCTTCTTCCAAAGTGTTTTGAAGATAGGCCATTGCATCTGTTTTGGCGGTTTCCTTAAGGGATTCCAACAATTGGGTTTTAGCATCCTCAGCCGAAAGACCTGAAATCACTTCCAGTTGCTGTACTTGACTTTTGTGTAATTTATCCGCCTCTGCCTGTTTCTTATCAAGGATCTCACTTTTATAGGACACTTCCTTGATTCTGGACTCCAATTGCTCGTTCAGCTTCTTATTCTTGGAAAGCTCATTGCTGACTTGCGACTCTTTGTCCCTAGTACGCTTTTCCGCTTCGGCAATCTTTTTATCCTTATTTATGATGACCTTTTCATGCTCGGCCTTGAGTTCCAAGAACTTCTCCTTGGCTTGGAATATTTTATCTTTTTTAATGTTTTCACCTTCTTTCTTTGCTTCTTTTATGATGCCCGTTGCTTCTCTCTTGGCATTGGAAATGGTCTTTGTTGCCTTCCCCTTCTCTAACATTTTGGCAATAACAAAACCTATCACCAACCCTACAACGGCAGCTACGACAATTATCATAGTGTTATCCATATTCATTGTGTTTGGTTATAAAAAAAGCCCACATTGGGCGAAGTTTTGTACAAACTCCTAATTACAGGTTTAGGGCTAACAAGCTGCTCAAGGATCCCTATACAGGTAGGGCCTGCTTTTACAACCTAAACTCACCCTTTTTAATTATAATAGTGTTGAGTTTGTCAAAATTTATTACCAATGTGGGCAGTAACAATATTGTATTTAAAAGAACTTATTCTCCAAGTTTGGAATGCACCAAATCGTTCAATGCCCTAAGGCGCTCAATTGCAGCTTGTGCATTTTCGGAACGGTCTATTCCTCCTTGTTCAATCTTAGAGGCAAATTGCAGCGCGCACATGGCAAGAACATCTTGCTTATCCCTCACTGCATAATTCTGCTCAAATTTTTTAGCCAAATTTTCTATATTCTTGGCTGCTTTTCTCAATCCTTCCTCTTGCTTGGGGTCTATGGTCAATGGATAAACCCTATCGGCAATGGAAAGCTTTATTTTGAGCTTTTCCTCCATATTTGGTTACAAGCTAATCTGCAAGTTTTGCGATGCAAACATCAAGTTCGCGAATCAATGTATTTATCTTGAGCTTAGCTTCTGTTTTATTCGTATTACTACCCAGCATCGTGTTTGCCATTTTAAGGGAGTTATATTTTTCCTCCCATTCTGTTACGGCGTTCTGCTGTAATTGGTTTTCCTCTTTTGCAAGGTTCAATTCTTCTTTCAACTTAGCATTGGCCTTGTGCAACAATTCAAGCTTGTGCAACAATTTGCTTACTTTATTTTCTAAAGAATCAACAATCTCAACCAGTTCGCCCATATGCAAACATCAAATGCGTATCACACAAAGTTAACCAACCTTGCTGTACCTCGCAATACTTTTTGGATTTATTCTTCATGTAATTTCTGGCACTTTTATTGCTTTTGACTAATCAAAACATTGGTTACTTTCGTAAGTAATTATAAACCATAGTATGCGCTCATATTTTTTTGGAGTTATCTGTTTTGCTTCCATCTTCTTAACCGCCCAAGAAAAATATCCCCATGACACCTTCGGATCCCCGATGGGAATCCCAATGGTTTTGGCCGGAACTTTTGGAGAACTTCGGTCCAATCATTTTCATTCGGGTATCGACATTAAAACCCAAGGACGACAGGGTATACCTATTGTTGCGATAGCCGATGGCACCGTGGCCCGTATAAAGGTATCTCATTGGGGGTATGGTAAAGCGCTGTATATCGCCCATCCAAATGGATATACCTCTGTCTATGCGCATTTGAAAAAGTTCAGCCCAGAGATTGAGGCCTATGTCAAAAAGTTGCAATACAAGAAACAATCCTATGAGATGGAGGCGTTTCCCGATTTTGGAGAATTGAAGGTTGCCAAGGGAAGTACCATTGCCTATTCCGGAAATACGGGGGGATCATCGGGACCTCATCTTCATTTTGAAATCCGGAACAGTGTAACCGAAAAGCCTACAAATCCACTGTTATATGGTTACGAGGTGAGGGACGCGACCAATCCTTCACTGATTGGACTTTTTGCATATCCCCTATCGGATGATGCCACGGTCAACCAAAGCGCTAAAAAAATCCAGTTAAACTATACCAAACAGCCCGATGGTAGCTTTTTGGCCGATAAAGTCAACGCAATTGGCGTAATTGGTTTCGGGTTCAATGGTTTTGACCGACAGGATATGGCCGCCAACAAAAATGGAATTTATGCCGTAAAACAAATCGTTAACGGGAAAACGTATTCTGAATATGATTTCGAAACTTTTTCTTTTAGGGAGACACGATACATTAACACCTTCATTGATTATGCCCATTTTGGAAAGTTTAAACAGCGTATCCAAAAGTGTTTCAAAGAACCCTATAATCGACTTGGGATTTATAAAAACCTCCATAACAACGGAAAAATCACGGTGAAAGAGGGATTGTCCTATACTGTGGAAATTCTTATTTCTGATGTTGAGGAAAATCTTACCAAGCTGGTTATCCCTGTAGAAGGTATCCAAGAGTCGGTAAAAATTCAAAGGGATGATAAAACAACGAACGATTTTGTCATTGCCGACAAGCCCAACAATTTTGATTTGGGAGCTGCTAAGGTCTATTTTCCGGCCAACACCTTTTATGAAGATTTTTATATCGATTTGAAAAAAGGAGCCGACACAGTCTCAATTCACGATAACAGTGTGGCCGCCCATCGAAATTTTACCATAAGTTTTGATGTATCCAAATATCCCTATGAGGAAAGAAAACAACTTTTTATTGCTCGCTTGAACGATAGAAAGATTCCGATGCACTCCAGAACTTTTAAACGTGATGGATCGTTCACGACGCGAACCCGCTCTTTTGGAACCTATACCTTGGCAAAGGATACTGTCCCTCCTACCATAAAGGCAAAAAACTTCAAAGAGAAGCAATGGTTAAGCAATTACAGCTACCTGAGTTTGGAAATTAAGGATGACCTTAGTGGTATAAGCACGTACAGCGCAACTTTGAATGGTGAGTGGATATTGATGGAGTATGAACCCAAGACAAGGACCATAGTCTATAATTTTGACGATAAAATATCGAACGAGACACAATGCGACTTAAAAGTGGTCGTTACCGATAATGTTGGTAATTCCAGTACCTTTAAAAGTACTTTTTTCAGAAAATGACAACGTGATCAACGTAAAACGGCTACTTGTTCCCCTGGCAATTATATGGGCTTTTATGGCTCAAGGCCAAACGGCAACGATTTTAGGTACCGTTTTGGATGAAAACAACAACCCCATAACCGAGGTAAACATCGTCTCTGGAAATGTGGGCACCACTACCGATTCGAACGGGTATTATCTTCTTGAACTGGTGGCCGAAACCAAAAGCACCATCACTTTTTCCCATTTGGGGCATAAGAACATTGTTCTTGAAAACTTGATTTTAACCTCCAACGAAACTTTCGAGTTTAACCCTGTTATGAAGACCGATATCATTCAGGTAGCTGGTGTAGAGGTAACCCCAACAGGAAACAAAGCTTTGGAAGGAGTGACCACGGTTGAGCCCGAAATTGTCCGTAAAATTCCAGGAGCCAATGCTGGGGTCGAGAACATCCTAAAATTATTGCCCGGGGTATCCTTCAACAATGAACTCAGCACACAATACAATGTCCGTGGAGGCAATTTTGATGAAAATTTGGTCTATGTGAACGGAATCGAAGTATACCGTCCATTTTTGGTGCGCTCCGCACAACAGGAAGGATTAAGCTTTCTCAATTCCCACATGATTTCCGAGTTAGATTTTTCGTCAGGGGGGTTTCAGGCCAAGTATGGTGATAAACTATCTTCTGTACTTGATATTACCTATAAAACCCCTGTTGATTTCGGTTTGCGTGTTGAAGGCAGTCTTTTAGGTGCTGGAGCCACGTTGGAAACAATTTCAAAAAACAAAAAATTCAGTAGTATAACCGGGGTTCGCTATCGCAATAACAGCCTTTTGGTCAATAGTCAGCAAACACAAAGCAACTTCAATCCAAAATTTGTGGATGCTCAAAGCTATAGCAGCTATAGGTTCTCAAAAAAGTTCCATTTAAATTTTCTAGGCGGCTATTCCATCAACGATTATGAAAACGAACCGCTTACTCGTCAGACCAACTTTGGGACCATAAACAATCCTAGAGCATTACTGGTTTTTTATGAAGGAAGGGAAAACAGCAAATATATAAACGCCCTTGGAGCCCTTAAGGCTGATTTTTTGGTAAACGATAATCTTAAACTGAATGCAACCACTTCGATCTACCATACTCAAGAAGAGGAGTTTTCAGATGTGATCGCTTCCTACGAACTGGCCGAGGTTGACACAAATTTGGGAAGTGATAATCTAGGAGGAGCTAGTTCTCCACGGGGAGTTGGTTCGCAATTTAATCGGGCAAGAAACCAACTGGACGCGCTCATCTTCAATTTGGCCCATCGAGGTAGACTCAAAAAAAATGGAAAGTCACTGGAATGGGGAGTGAAATTTACCCATGAAGATTTTCGAGATCAGCTTCGGGAATCAGAATTTATAGACTCTGCCGGGTTTTTTATCCGTCCAGCAGAACCTCCAGTGGTCAATAACCAACCCGAAGAACCTTTCAGTGGGGATTTGGTAGCTTTTGAAGGTGTACAGGCCACCAATTTTGCCAAAACAAATCGATTTTCCGGCTTTGCCCAGTACAGTCAGCAAACCAAGTGGGGTACACATGATGTTTATTTTAACCTAGGTATCCGGGCACAACATTGGACGTTGAATGCAGAAGGGTTCGATACCAATTCACAAACCTTAGTCAGTCCCAGAGGGCAATTCTCCATAAAACCTGATTGGGAAAAGGACCTTTTGTTTCGGTTTGCCGTAGGAAGCTATCAGCAGCCACCCTTTTACCGGGAGTTAAGGGATATCAATGGTGTCCTCAATCCCGATGTCGAAGCCCAAAGGTCCATTCATTATGTATTGGGTAGTGAATTTAGTTTTAATCTATGGAACCGACCCTTTATTTTAATGGGCGAAGCTTACTACAAGGATTTGGATAATGTAAACACTTATACCATCGAGGATGTCCGTTTACGGTATGCCGCCCAAAACAATGCCACAGCTTATGCCTATGGACTCGATTTTAGGTTAACGGGTACTTTTGTGCCGGGAGCCGAATCTTGGGTAAGCCTAGGATATCTAAAAACAGAGGAAAACATTGATGGACGCGGGAATATTTCGCGACCGACGGACCAACGTTTGAAATTTGCAGTATTATTCCAAGATTATGTCCCCACCATACCAAACCTAAGACTTCATCTTAATCTGGTTTACAATACAGGAGTACCTGGAGGATCTCCCAATAATGCCGACCCTTACGATTTTCAGAATAGATTAAGAGATTATAGACGGGCCGATATGGGAATTTCCTATATTTTTGCCGACAGTAAAAACAAACATCCTCAAGGGCACTGGCTTCATAGCTTTAAGGAATTTCATTTTGGTTTTGAAATTTTCAATATGTTCAACAACCAGAATTCGATCACAAATACCTGGGTGCGCGATGTGGATACACAAAGTCAGTTTGCCGTTCCCAATTTCCTGACCAGCCGTGTGCTTAATGTAAGATTTGGAATGCGTTTTTAAGTGATGTTGATGAGAAAAATTCTGTTAGTAATTGCATTTTTTGCGTTCACAATTGGAAGTGCGCAAAAGAATATCTACGAAAACCGTCGGTTTGATGAGCTAAGTGCGCATCATGAACTTCTGGCCATAGTTCCCTTTATCACCAATTTGGACCTTAAGAAAAATGTAGATCAAAATGAGCTCAAAAGCCTTGCTAAAAAGGAAGGCTATGCGGTTCAGAATGCGTTGGAAACGTATTTTTCGAAAAGAAAGAAGAGGAAAAAGTTCAATGTCGAATTTCAAAATATAGAGGATACCAATGCTATACTGGCACAAAATGGGGTAACCTATGACAATTTGGATATCTATACCATAAAAGAACTGTGCAAAATCCTGAAGGTAGACGGTATCATTAGCGGAAACCTCAACCTAAATATTCTACTGTCGAAAGGGGTGCCCACCAATTTTAGTCTGTTGGATTATTTCAGTGGAGATGCCAACTACGGTAGAATAGGTGTAAAGGTTAGCGACGGGGATTCCGGTAAACTCCTTTGGAAGTACGAAAAGGGCATCACCAAAAAAACGGGAAAAAACACCACCGAGATGATTGACAAGATGATGAAGCTCGCTTCCCGTAAATTTCCTTACGATAAAGAGAAAAAACAGCGCAAGAACAAAAACTAGCTCTCTGCAAATTCCTTAAGTACACCAATGGTGTAATCTATCTCTTCTTTGGTGTTATACATGGAAAAAGAAAACCGAAGTGAAGGTTTTTCCAGCTCCTCTCCAGACAGTATTCCATTGAGCACGTGTGACCCCATATTGCTTCCGGATTGACAGGCACTACCTTTTGAGCAGGCGATTCCCTTCATATCCAAATGGAAAAGTAGCATCAGTGCTTTCTGCTTATCAAATGGCAATCGAACATTGGCCAGTGTATAGGTGCTTTTATCCAAATCGCCTGATAAACCGTTGAACTGTACATCCGGAATTTCCTGTTTAATTTTTTCAACAAAATATTGCTTCAATCCTTTTACAAATTTGATCTCTTCATCCAAATGCTCATAGGATTTCACAAAGGCTTCCTCAAGACCAACAATATTGTGGAAGGGTTCGGTACCAGCCCTAAATCCACGTTCTTGGGAACCACCAAAAATCATCGGCTTTAATCCCGAGTTTTTTCGTATGAAGGCAAAACCGATACCCTTGGGTCCATGGAATTTATGGGCAGCAGCGGTAAAAAAGTCTATTTGAGCAGTCTGTACATCCCAAGGATAATGTCCTACCGACTGTACCGTATCTGAATGGAACAATGCACCTTTTTCTTTGCAAAGCTCCCCGATGGCCTGAATGTCTATGATGTTTCCAATTTCGTTGTTCACGTGCATTAGACTCACCATTTTTTTGGAATCATCGGCATCCAAAAGCTCTTCAAGATGATCCATTTTCGGATTGCCATGCTCGTCCAAATCCACAAATTTCAACGCAATTTTGTATTCTTTTTCAAGCTCCTCTGCGGTATGCAATACAGCATGGTGTTCAATTTTGGAGGTGATTATGGTTTGTACATCCAAATCTCGTACTGCACAACGAAGAATCATATTATCTGCCTCAGTTCCCCCAGAGGTAAAAATAATTTCTGAAGCCTGGGCATTCAAGATTTTGGCAATGGTTTTCCTTGCCTTTTCCACAGCGGTCTTTGCAGACCTGCCAAAACTATGGGTTGATGAAGGATTTCCATAAAACAAGGCAAGCGCTTCTTGCATTTTGGCAATTACCTCTTCCCTCACTTGGGTAGTTGCCGCATTGTCCAAATACACTTTTTGCATGACTTAGCTATCATTTAAAACGCATCAAAAATAGGTGAAATAAAGTTAATTTCTTTTAAAGTATTCTCTGGTTTGGTGTATTGAAATGGAATTCTTTTAAATTTGGCAAATGAGAAAATTTTTCATCCCCATTCTTCTGACCTGTGCATTGCTTTCTTGTAGTGACGGTGACCTACAAGTAGAGACCATTGACTTTAATGATGTGACATTGGAGTTTTGCACGGATCCGGTTACCAATTCCAGCAATATATTGTTCAAGATCAATGCGACCGAAGCACTTATACTTGATTTGCAAAGTGGTGTCCTTAACAATGGCGTTGTGGGCGAAACCGTTACAACGGAAAGTGCAATTCCTGGACAGTCCTCGCTTACTTATCGTAATTTTTCCGATAATGTGACCAGCACTTATTTTTGCAGTGATATTCCGCCAGCCACTCCTACCGTTTCCCAAGAAATTGAAGCTCAGGACGGAATCGTCACCATTGTTACGGTTGCTGACACTGATGGCACCAACTTCGTCCATACCATTACGTTGAGCGGGGTCTCTTTTGTTGCGGAAAACGGTGAACGCATCACAAATTTGACCATAGATGAATTTGGAGAGGTAACGACAGCAGTACCGTAATCTCAAATCTTTTTTTGAAAGATATACACCTCAGTAGCCCCCAGGCCATATTTCTGATAATCTGCATCGTACCATTTTAGATTATCATACTTGTTAAAGAGATATTGGAGTTCATCCTTGAGTACTCCCTCTCCCACTCCGTGGATGAACACTACCTTTTGAATACGCTTACTTAAAGCAAATTCCAATTGCCGCTTGGCAGTTTCCAATTGCAGGTTGAGGATATCAAAATTGCCCAGTCCTTTTGCCGACTTAACCAATTGATTGATATGCAAATCCACCTCCATTTTGGGAGCATTTCTCTCTTTCGGTTTTTTGCTGATGGAGGTCTTTTTAGGTGGAAGTTCTTTTTCCTTCTTCACCTGGGCTGCATCAAAATTGGTCACTTTAATACTTTGACCTGCCTTTACCAATTCATTTGAGTTGTATTTCAGTGGAAATCCCTCATCGGTCATTACAGTTATCAGGTTACCTTCAATCGCATCGATTCTGCCAGAAATAGCTTCATCAAGCACTTCTACCCTATCACCGACCTGAAATAAGTTTGTTTGGGATTTCAACCGTATTTTTTTTGGAAAAGTTTAATATGAATAGCAAAAATAGTAGTATTTTTCTTGACGATAACCGCGACCATGTATCCACAACTCACTTATTTTCTGATAGGCTCAAAGGATGTAATGCTTCCGTGCCTTAACAAAAAATTGTTCGGGATGGAATGCCCCGGTTGTGGTTTGCAACGCTCTGCACTTTTACTTTTTG
Source organism: Flagellimonas sp. 2504JD4-2 (assembly GCF_053642935.1). NCBI lineage: Bacteria > Pseudomonadati > Bacteroidota > Flavobacteriia > Flavobacteriales > Flavobacteriaceae > Flagellimonas > Flagellimonas sp. 2504JD4-2. The sequence goes on from NZ_JBSIOV010000002.1 coordinate 485,983, forward strand.
AGGGAGAGTTTGTGGCCGCATTTAAGATGTACCCAGCTATTTATCCCCTAGGGATGTTATTCTCATTTTTGCTCATCAACAATTTCGCAAGATTCAAATATGGAAACATGATTACCATAGTACTAAGTGTCTTGAGCGTCTCGGCCATCCTTATAAATTATTTCTATAAACTCTTACTATAACTATTAACATGGAACAAAAAAAATTACCTAATGGAGTCCTAAGCATCGTACTGGGAATTTTCGGTTTTCTCTGCTGCTGTACTGGTATTTTTGGGGCCATTTCTTCTGGAGCTGGTTTCTTTCTTGCTAGGAAATCCGAAAAAATGTACAAGGAAAATCCAGATGAATACGATAATTATGGCCAAATAAAGACCGGTAAAATCATCTCATTGATAGCTTTGATTTTAAGTTTGTTGATGGTGGTCCGATGGATCTATATCATTTATAACGCCGGGGGAATTTCAGAATTTGTTGAAGAATTTAAAGCGGCTTATCAGGAAGCCATGGAGCAATATAATTAACCATCAAAATTTTCTAAATGGAAGACAATTCAAGCATGCCGCCAAAACCTAACAACTATTTGGTTTGGGCTATTTTAAGTACTGTTTTTTGTTGTTTGGCGACAGGAATAGCAAGTATTATTTATTCAACCAAAGTAAACGAGGCATATGCCCGTGGAGAATATGAAGAAGCCCAAAGAGCATCTAAAAATGCTAAAATGTGGGCTTTGCTCGGAGCTGGAGCAGCATTGTTAATTTGGATCATATACATTGCAATCTTCGGATTTGCTTTTCTTGGAGCTATGGCCAATGGCGGTAACTACTAAAAAGAAATATCTAATTGCGATATTGGGAGTATTGTCGGTTTCGGCAATACTCCTTTATTTTTCTTTTAACCCGGAAAATGGACTACTTTTTCCCAAGTGTCCTTTCCATGAGTACGGGGGGATTTATTGTTCTGGATGCGGCACCCAAAGGGCTATCCACGACTTATTGCATCTTAGGATTGGAGATGCTTTGAGCCATAACTTATTGCTGATTCCTTCAATCTTGGTGATTCTACACCACTTGGTGGTCAAAGCCGGACTCATAAAAGGGCGAAGTCTTTTAAGCCATAGATATGCCCCTATCATTGTTCTCGTTATAGTTGTGCTTTTTATGGTACTCAGAAATCTGAAGTTTTATCCCTTTGAGTACTTAGCCCCTTAGTTGGCCACTTCGCTGATAAATTTAAGTCGATACAACCGGAGTTCTTCATCCTCATAGTCCCCATCAAACTCATCAACGGCTTCAGAAATGGAATCTGTTTCCGCTTCGAGAAAGTAATCATGGATCTCTTCCTGTTGGTCCTCATCCAAAATTTCATCGACCCAATAGGCGATGTTGAGCTTGGTACCGCTGAACACAATCTGTTCCATTTCTTTGATCAGATCTGGAAGTTCCAATCCTTTGGCGGAAGCTATGTCATCCAAAGGTAATTTTCTATCAATATTTTGAATAATGTAGAGTTTTAGCGCAGAATTGGCACCTGTACTTTTAACGACCAGATCATCTGGACGTACCACATCATTCTCCTCAACGTATTTGCTGATGACATCAACAAATGGTTTTCCATATTTTTTGGCCTTTCCTTCACCCACTCCATGTATGTTCAAAAGTTCGGGCATGGAAATAGGACATTTAAGGGCCATATCCTCCAATGATGGGTCTTGAAACACTACAAAAGGAGGCACTTCCATTTTTTGGGCTTCACGTTTTCGCAAATCACGCAACAACTTCAATAAATTATCATCTGCTCCGCCTCCGCGAGATTTTGCAGCAATAATTATGGCATCGTTATTTGCTTCGCTATACACATGGTCCTTGGTCATTAAAAATGAACTGGGGCTTTCCAAAAATTCTTTGCCAGATGGGGTCACATGTAAAATGCCATATTGCTCAATTTCTTTTTTAAGCAATCCAGCGACCAAGACCTGTCTTGTCAGTGCCATCCAATATGGTTCGTTCTGTTCAGAACCAATTCCAAAGAAATCCTTCTCATTGGTTTTATGTGATGAAATCATGGCATTCACCTGTCCTGTCAGGACTTTTACAATTTCTTTAGTTTTGAATTTCTCCTTGGTATCACGGACAACGGTCAACAGTTTTACAACCTCGTTCTTCGCCTCCTCTTTTTGTTTGGGGTTTCGGGTATTATCATCCATATCCGCACCTTCCCCATTGACCTCATCAAAATCTTCCCCAAAGTAATGCAGAATGAATTTTCTTCGGGAAATGGACGTTTCAGCATATGCCACAATTTCTTGCAGGAGTGCATTCCCAATTTCCTGTTCGGCCACAGGTTTGCCCGACATGAACTTTTCAAGTTTTTCGACATCCTTGTAGGAGTAAAAGGCCAAACAGTGTCCTTCACCACCATCCCTACCGGCCCTACCAGTCTCTTGGTAATAACTTTCTATGCTTTTTGGAATGTCATGATGAATCACAAATCGCACATCGGGCTTATCGATTCCCATTCCAAAAGCGATGGTGGCCACCACAACATCTACCTCCTCCATCAAAAACATGTCTTGATATTTGGAGCGCGTCTTTGCATCGAATCCTGCATGATAGGGCACAGCACTAATCCCATTCACCTGCAACACCTGGGCGAGTTCTTCTACACGTTTACGGCTTAAGCAATAAATAATGCCCGATTTGCCCAAGTTTTGTTTAATGTATCGGATAATATCTGCATCAACATTCTGGGTTTTGGGCCGGACTTCATAGAAAAGATTTGGCCGATTAAAAGATGCTTTGAACACTTTCGCTTCGATCATTCCCAAGTTCTTGATAATATCTTCCTGCACCTTAGGGGTAGCGGTAGCAGTAAGACCAATAATTGGGATATTGTCGCCCAGCCTGTTGATTATACTTTTAAGGTTTCGATATTCTGGTCTAAAATCATGTCCCCATTCCGATATGCAATGAGCCTCATCAACGGCAACAAATGAAAGTGGGACACCGTTTAAAAATTCCACGTTCTCTTCCTTGGTCAAAGATTCTGGAGCAACATAAAGCAATTTGGTAATGCCGTTGGTGATGTCCTCCTTTACTTGTTTCACCTCTGTTTTTGTCAGGGATGAATTAAGTACATGGGCAATCCCACACTGCTCTGACACGCCTCGAATAGCGTCCACCTGATTCTTCATCAGTGCTATTAAAGGTGAAACTACAATGGCCGTTCCCTCCTTCATCAAGGCAGGTAATTGATAGCAGAGTGATTTTCCACCCCCGGTGGGCATAATTACGAAAGTATCGTTATCGGCAAGTACGTTATGTATAACTTTTTCTTGAAGCCCTTTGAACTGAGAAAATCCAAAGTATTTTTTAAGTGAGGTGTGCAAATCGGTGTTCGTCAAACCCATTTCCATTTTTTCATATTAACCAAACAACCTGAGAAGAAGGTCGTGAAATTTCTAAAATTTGAATATCCATTTTATGGAAAAAGCTTTCTAACTTCCATAAATGGTTTGTAAGAGATAGTTTGTTTAGTTTTGTAAACTTAAATATAAGACATTCTTTTAGGAATACAACTTAGATAATCCATTAATTACGTTGAGCGACACCCAATCAATTTTATCCATTGCAAAAAGAACCCTAGAAACAGAAAGCAAGGCCATTGAGAATTTAATTGGTCAGCTAGACGATCAATTCGCGTACGCTGTTCAACATATCCTTGATTCCAAAGGAAGAGTGGTTGTTTCTGGAGTCGGCAAAAGTGCAATTATAGCTTCAAAAATTGTTGCTACCTTAAATTCTACGGGCACTCCCGCCATATTTATGCATGCGGCGGATGCAATCCATGGTGACTTGGGCACTATTCAAGAGAATGATGTAGTGGTCTGTATTTCCAAAAGTGGCAACACTCCTGAAATAAAGGCATTGTTACCGTTAATAAAGGTTGGGAAGAACAAGTTGATCGGAATAACTGGAAGTATGGACTCTGTACTAGCCAAGCAAGCTGATTTTGTGCTGAGCACCTACGTTGAAAAAGAAGCATGCCCGAATAACTTGGCACCGACAACCAGTACTTCCGCCCAAATGGCCATGGGAGATGCACTTGCCATTTGTCTATTGGAGCTTCGTGGTTTTAGCAGTGCTGATTTTGCCAAATATCATCCAGGAGGATCTTTGGGTAAAAAGCTGTACCTAAGGGTTGCAGATATCGTAGTCAACAATCAAAAGCCCATGGTAAATGCAAATTCTGCCGTCAAGGATGTAATTATCGAAATTTCAGAAAAAATGCTGGGCGTAACTGCAGTAATGGAAAACGATAAAGTAGTTGGCATCGTGACCGATGGTGATATTCGAAGAATGCTCAGCAAATATGACAACATTGGTGAACTGACCGCTAAGGATATTATGACCGCCAATCCTAAATCGGTAACGGTGGATACTTTGGCTGTAAAGGCGCTCAAAACATTGCAAGACAACGGAATCACCCAACTCTTGGCCTTTGACAACGGTTCTTATGCCGGAGTTGTCCATATCCATAACCTTATAAATGAGGGTATCCTATAATGGCAAAAACAATTAACACCGACCCCAACGAAATGTCCTTTTTGGACCATTTGGAAGTGCTTCGATGGCATTTGATCAGATCCGTAGTCGCCGTTGTAATAGTTGCTTGTGTGGCTTTTGTGGCTAGAGGGTTTATTTTCGATGTAGTTTTATTCGGTCCAAAAAACTTAGATTTTCCGACCTACCGCTTTTTCTGTAATATCGCCACTTTTTTTGGTTTTGATTCCGAATTCTGTGGGGACAAACTTCCTTTCATAATACAAAACCGCACAATGGCTGGGCAATTTTCCGCCCATATATGGACCTCCATTTGGGCAGGTTTTATCATTGCCTTTCCATACGTGCTTTGGGAGTTGTGGAAATTTATTAGCCCTGGCTTACACGAGAATGAGCGTAAATATTCTAGAGGGTTTATTGTAGTTGCATCTACATTGTTTTTCCTTGGGGTATTATTTGGTTATTATGTTGTAGCTCCATTGTCTATAAACTTTTTGGGAACTTATCAAGTTAGTGAAGAGGTGTTGAATGAAATTGACCTACCCTCCTATGTTGCCACTGTCAGGGCATCTGTTATTGCTTGCGGAATCATGTTTGAACTACCTATCATCATTTTCTTTTTGACCAAAGTGGGCTTGGTAACCCCTGAAATCTTAAGGAAATACCGAAAGATTGCCTTGGTGATTGTATTGATTTTATCGGCAATTATCACTCCCCCTGATGTAGCAAGTCAGATAGTTGTAGCCGTTCCAGTACTGATATTATATCAGATAAGTATCCATATATCTAAAATTGTATTGAAAAGACAAGCCAAAAAAGAAAAGGAAAATGTCAAATAAAGTAGAGGAGTTCAATGCATACAGAGCCAAGATGAACGATAAGTTATTGGCTGAAAACAATAAGCTCATCAAGCGTATTTTTAATTTGGACACCAACGCCTATATGGCAGGGGCCCTGGATGTAAAGACCAAAGAGCTTTTAGGCTTGGTGGCATCGGCTGTACTGCGCTGCGATGATTGTGTAAAATATCACTTGGAAAGCTCAAAAAAAGAGGGAGCGACCAAGGAGGAGGTCATGGAAACTTTGGGAATTGCGACTTTAGTGGGTGGTACCATCGTGGTTCCCCATTTAAGAAGAGCCTACGAGTTTTGGGAAGCTCTTGAAGAAAACGATGCTTAAAAAAATCCCAAAGGGCATAGTCCAGAAGAAGAATATGTTTAGTTTTGGCGAATTCTTATGAAGCTACGAGCTGAAAATATCATGAAGGCCTACAGGGGCCGAAAGGTTGTAAAAGGGATTTCCCTTGAGGTTAACCAAGGAGAGATTGTTGGGCTATTAGGACCCAATGGTGCTGGTAAAACCACTTCATTCTATATGATTGTTGGCTTGATCAAGCCAAACGGGGGAAAGATTTTTCTGGATGATATGGAAATTACCACCTTTCCCATGTACAAAAGAGCCCAGAACGGTATAGGTTATTTGGCGCAGGAAGCATCCGTTTTCCGCAAGCTAAGCATCGAAAAGAACATTTTAAGCGTGTTGCAACTGACCAATTTGAGCAAAAAGGAGCAGCATATGAAAATGGAATCCTTGATCGACGAGTTCGGTCTGGGACATATCCGTAAAAACAGAGGTGATCTTTTATCCGGGGGAGAACGTCGAAGGACCGAGATTGCCCGTGCTTTGGCAACGGACCCGAAATTTATTTTATTGGATGAACCATTTGCCGGAGTTGACCCCGTTGCTGTTGAGGATATTCAACGTATTGTAGCCCAGCTAAAGAACAAGAACATTGGCATTCTGATCACGGACCACAATGTGCAGGAAACCTTAGCCATTACAGAACGCTCATACTTAATGTTCGAAGGCGGAATCTTAAAGGCCGGTGTTCCAGAAGAATTGGCTGTAGACGAAATGGTCAGAAAAGTCTATTTGGGGCAAAACTTTGAGCTCCGTAAAAAGAAACTGGATTTTTAAGTTTTTTTCGAGCCTAGCGTTAACATTGAACTTACGATATACAGCAGTATAATCAGTGGCAGCGCCAAAAACTTCATGGTAAGCAACATCACCAAGCTTCCAATCAAAAAGAGATAGCGTACCGCATTATCCTTAAAGCTCCAATTATCAAATTTTAAAGCAAAAAGTTCAATATTGGAATTGAGCAGGTAAGCACTTAAGATGGTCAACCCGATCAAAAACCATTGGTTCAAAATAAATCCGTTCAGTGCATCGCTTTGATGAAACAACAAAATCAAAGGCAAAGAAAGAATCAATAGTGCATTGGCAGGTGTCGGTAAGCCTTTGAAAGAAGAAACTTGGTTTTCATCCACATTGAATTTGGCCAATCGGTATCCTGATGCCAAAGTGATTACAAAACCAAAAAAAGGAAGCGCAGCCATCTCGGTCTCATGACCAAAAAAACCTAGGTTCCAACCTCCAGTTTCGGCCATATTCAACAATTGGAACATTACAATTCCGGGGACCAACCCACTAGTGACCATATCTGCCAAAGAATCGAGCTGTACTCCAATCTCGCTTTTCACATTGAGCAATCGGGCAGCAAATCCATCCAAAAAATCAAAAAATATTCCAATGCACACAAAAAGAGCTGCCAATTCCAGATGATTGAGCACTGCAAAAACAGCCGCAATACATCCACTAAAAAGATTGAGAAGGGTAATAAAATTCGGAATATGTTGCTTCATGCACTTGGGTTTGCGTAAAAATAAGCGAAAAAACAAAGTGTTTTGTTTTCATTTTCCATCATGTGTGATTTATTCTGATATTTGCCAGATAATTTCACAAATGAAGCATTGGATTTTCTTTTGGGTATTTCTTCTCTTGCTTGTTCACCAAGCCTTATCCCAGATTCCACGGCTCACGGATAAATCACAAATAAGTGTATTGACCTGCTCTAAAGGCGATGACTTAATATCCGCCTTTGGCCATAGTGCCTTTCGTGTGCAGGATACCACATTAGGGATCGATGTAGTTTATAATTATGGAACATTCGACTTCGACAGACCTAATTTCATCTTGAATTTTGTCAAAGGGAGATTAATTTATTCCTTGTCGAGAAGCCGATTCGATAGATTTCTTTTTTCCTACGAATTGGAAAGAAGATGGATGAGGGAGCAAATTTTGGATTTGACCTTAGCGGAAAAAAACCAACTATTTGCGTTTTTCGAGAATAATTACCTCCCCCAAAACAGGGACTATTTGTACGACCCCCTGCTGAACAACTGTTCGAGCATTATAACAGATATTTTAAAAGATCAGTATGGTGATGCTATCGTCCTTGATGGGTCATACCTAGACAAACAATACACCTTTAGGGAGCTGGTCCGTCAAAACTTAGCTGAGAATTCCTGGTCGTCTTTTGGTATAAACACAGCCTTTGGTTCAGTAGTGGATCGGACAGCAAGTGTAAAGGAACATACCTTCCTACCGTATTATGCCATGGAACAGCTTAACAATACCACCAAAGATGGAAAACCCTTAGTAATGAGGGAGCGAGTCATTTTGGATTACGAGGAATTTGATGCAAATAACTTTTTCCCATTATCACCGTTGTTTTGGTTTATTTTACTGATGCTGTTTACGGCAACAATTACCTATTTAGACTATAAACATGGTTCCCGAAGCAGGTGGCTCGATTTTTCACTTCTTTTTGTCACTGGGTTTATAGGAGTTGTTCTTGCTTTGATTTGGTTTGCCGCAGACCATACCTCGACACCTAAAAATTTCAATTTGTTGTGGGCCTTTCCATTCAACTTTGTTGTGGCCTTTACCTATCTTTTTCACAATAAATTACCGGATTGGTTTTCCAAATATCTTTGGTTTGCCCTGGGGCTTATAGGCTTGACTTTATTGGTTTGGATTTTTAATGTGCAAAGTTTTTCGCCACTGTTGATGCTTATTTTGGCAACGTTGGCCATTCGTTATGTTTTCTTGATAAAATTTACCAAGGTTTAGACCAAGGTTGTAAATTGTTCCGATGAATTTATTGACTGTTGAAAATATCTCAAAATCCTATGGAGAACTGGTTCTCTTTTCCAATATTTCCTTTGGAATAAACAAGGACCAAAAAATTGCTTTAGTTGCCAAAAACGGGAGCGGAAAAACCTCAATTTTGAATATTATTTCAGGGAAAGATTCTTCCGAAACGGGCCAGGTAACAAGTCGTAAGGGTATCCAAATTGCTTTTTTGGAACAAGAACCCAATCTGAACCCCAATTTAACCGTAGAAGAAACCATTTTTAGCTCGGACAATGAAGTCTTAAAAATCATTGCCCGTTATGAAAAAGCTGTCCAAAACCCAGATGATTCGGAGGAATACCAAAAGGCATTTGAAGCCATGGAACTCCATAATGCTTGGGATTTTGAAACCCAATACAAGCAAATCCTCTTCAAACTGCATTTGAATCAATTGGACCTGAAGGTGGGTAAACTCTCTGGAGGACAAAAAAAGCGACTGGCCTTGGCCAACGCATTATTGAACAAACCGGATTTGTTGATTTTGGACGAGCCAACAAACCATCTGGACCTTGAAATGATCGAATGGCTCGAGGCCTATTTTGCAAAGGAAAAAATCACTTTGTTCATGGTAACGCACGACCGTTACTTTTTAGAAAGGGTATGCAATGAAATCATTGAGTTGGACAACAATCAATTGTACACCTACAAAGGCAACTATTCCTATTATCTGCGTGAAAAAGAGGCCAGGATTGGACGAGAAGAAGTGGAACAGCACAAATCCAAAATTCTCTTTAAAAAAGAATTGGATTGGATGCGTAGGCAGCCCAAGGCCCGAACAACCAAGTCCAAATCACGAATAGATGATTTCAAGGAAATAAAACAAAAAGCCCATCAGCGCAGGGCCAACCACCAGATCCAGCTCGAATTGAATATGGAACGACTGGGCAGTAAAATTTTGGAACTGCACAACATTTCCAAGTCCTTTCAAGACAAAACCATATTGGAAAAGTTCGACTACAACTTCACCAAAGGTGAACGGGTCGGCATTATTGGACAAAATGGCACTGGCAAGTCCACTTTCCTTAACATCATCACGCAACAAGAGTCTGTGGATGGCGGAAAAGTGGTTGTTGGTGATACCATAAAATTTGGCTATTACACCCAAAAAGGAATTCACATTAAGGAAGGCCAAAAAGTAATTGATGTCATCCGGGAATTCGGGGATTATATCCCCTTAAAAAAAGGAAAGCAAATCTCTGCCCAGCAACTGTTGGAGCGGTTTTTATTTGATAGGAAAAAGCAATACGACTTTGTTGAAAAACTCAGTGGCGGTGAGAGAAAGCGCTTGTATTTGTGCACGGTGCTCATACAAAACCCCAACTTCCTCATCCTCGATGAGCCTACCAATGACCTTGATATTGTCACCTTGAACATTTTGGAAAGTTTTCTGTTGGATTTTCCTGGATGCCTGATCGTGGTATCCCATGACAGGTACTTTATGGATAAAATTGTGGATCACTTGTTTGTTTTTAAAGGAGATGGAGTGATCGAGGATTTCCCAGGGAATTATTCGGATTATCGAGCTTATGAGAACAGCAGAATCGTTGAAGAACGTAGGGTAAAAAACGACAGTTCCGAAAAAACAGAAAAAACTTCCTGGAAAGAAAAAGACGATTCAAGAAAATTGTCCTATTTGGAACAAAAAGAACATAAACAGCTCGAAAAAGAAATCCAAAAGCTGGAAGAACAGAAAGTAGAGCTACAGACTAAATTTGCCGATACAAATTTATCGGGAGAAGACATCAACCAATTGTCCATTGAACTCAAGGAAATCTCAAACGCTCTGGAAGAGAAAACAGAACGTTGGTTTGAGCTGTCCGCTATAATGGAAGGGTAAAATGTCGCTCTTCAACAAGTTCAGCATGATATCATGTTTTTCAAACTAACGTCCTACATAAAATTCCTGCTAAAATCCACCAATCAGCATGGTGTACACTCTCCTTTTGTATTTTCCTTTGTGACCAAGTGTCTATATTCCAAAAAGCGGTGGGACCACAGAAAAAGCATCAATGTACTCCTAAAGAGCATCGATTACTTTGGTTTTGGGAACGTCAAACTCGGACAACCTTCATCACTCAAACAAACACTGCATCAATCCTTTCCTCAATTAACATTCACATCAGATAAGATGGATTTGCTCTACATGACCGAATTTGATGAAAAACAACTCCATCAACTTCTTTCCAAACAGATTTTGCACAATGACAGTATGATATTTATCGATGGCATATATTCAAATCAAGAAAAAGAACATCTCTGGAAAAATCTTATCCAAATACCCCATGTTACCGTAAGTATTGATATGTTTTACTGCGGAGCCCTTTTTATCCGCAAGGAACAGGTCAAAGAACATTTTACCATACGGATTTAATAAAGTAATTTTAGGTAATAAAGCTTTTTACTATGGAGGGCAATGTTATTTTTTATGTTCTTGGAGTTTTGGCCATCATCTATTTGGCCGTTTTTTTCAGGAATAAACGTGGGAATCGCCGAAGACGGTCCAGAAAATTTATGGATGGTAAAAGAAGGCAAGACCGGGACAATTGACTATTAAAAACATGAAAATCTATACCAAAACCGGTGATAAGGGAACCACAGCGCTTTTTACAGGCAAACGAGTCCCTAAGCATCATATACGAATTGAAAGTTATGGTACCATCGACGAGCTCAATTCCTTTTTAGGACTTGTCAGAGACCAGGAAATTGATATCCATTCCAAGGAAGTATTGGCCCATATCCAAAACCAACTATTCACCGTTGGCGCCATTCTGGCAACGGAGCCCAGTAAGGAAAATCGTTTAAAAATTCCAAGAATTTCGGAAGAAGATATTTCGTTTTTGGAAAAAGAAATGGATCAAATGAATGAAAAACTCCCCGAAATGACCCATTTTATTCTTCCAGGAGGACATACCACAGTGTCATACTGTCATATTGCACGCACAGTGTGTCGAAGGGCAGAACGAATGGTTTCCTACCTCAATGAAAATGAACCATTACCAGACAACCTACTTTCGTACGTAAATAGGCTTTCAGACTACCTTTTTGTGTTGGCACGAAAGTTGTCAAAGGATTTGCAAGCTCAAGAAGTGAAATGGATTCCTGAAAAATTAGACTAATAATTCGTTATTTTCTGCGTTACACATTAACATGCTGAAAATATTTTTCAAATAATCTCAATTTTGCTTGGCAAATTGGGTTTAAAAATTATTTTTGCAAAAAATTTAAAATCAAACCGTTACTATGTACTGGACATTAGAACTAGCTTCATATTTAAGTGATGCACCGTGGCCAGCCACCAAAGACGAATTAATAGATTATGCCATCCGAACAGGAGCTCCATTGGAAGTTGTTGAAAATTTGCAGTCCATGGAGGAAGAAGGTGGCGAAATTTACGAGTCCATCGAGGAAATTTGGCCCGACTATCCCACCGAGGAAGATTACCTTTGGAATGAGGACGAGTATTAGTTTTCAAAAAACACAAACCCTTCTTAAAAGTCTCATTTGAGGCTTTTTTTTATGTAATTTTGGCAGCCTAGCAGCAGCTTTTCCGTCACACTTTACAATGGAACGGCTTTTGCAATCCAAAAGAAAATTTATTTCATGAGCTTTATCAATTCAGTACTAAAGGTTTTTGTAGGAGATAAATCTGAAAAAGACGTAAAGGCATTACAACCTTTGGTAAACGAAATAAAATCCTTTGAACAACAACTCGAAGGATTGACCCACGACCAATTAAGACAAAAAACTTCTTCCTTTAAGGCACAGATACTAGAAGATCGCGAAGAGATTGATGACAAGATTACCGAACTTAAGGAAGAAGTCAAAAATTCAACGGATATTGACCGCAATGAGGAAATCTATTCCGAAATAGACAAGCTCAACGAAGAAGGCTATAAAATTTCCGAAAATACCCTCAATACAATTCTTCCGGAAGCATTTGCGGTTGTAAAAGAGACAGCCAAAAGATTTGCAGGTAACGAGACCCTAACGGTTACGGCAACGGAGTTTGACCGTGCCCTTTCCGGTTCCAAGGATTATGTGACCCTTGAAGGAGACAATGCGGTTTGGAAAAATTCATGGGATGCTGCAGGAAAGGAAGTTACTTGGGACATGATTCACTACGACGTTCAGTTGATCGGCGGAATCGCCTTGCACCAAGGTAAAATCGCCGAAATGCAAACAGGGGAAGGAAAGACCTTAGTGGCCACCCTTCCACTCTACCTCAATGCCTTGTCAGGTAAAGGGGCCCATTTGGTTACGGTGAACGATTATTTGGCCAAAAGGGATAGCGCATGGATGGCTCCTATTTTCGAGTTCCATGGGCTTTCTGTGGATTGTATTGACCATCACCAACCTAATTCCGAAGGAAGAAGAGCGGCCTACAATGCTGATATCACTTACGGAACCAACAACGAGTTCGGTTTTGACTACCTGCGGGATAATATGGCCCATACGCCTGGTGATTTGGTCCAACCACCACATCATTATGCCATTGTGGATGAGGTGGATTCCGTACTTATCGATGATGCCAGAACGCCATTGATCATTTCAGGGCCGGTACCTGAGGGAGACAGACACGAATTCAACGAATTGAAACCCAAGGTTTCGGATATCGTTCAAAAACAGCGTCAGCACCTTACTGGAGTTTTGGCAGAAGCCAAAAAATTGATCAAAGAAGGAGATACCAAAGAGGGCGGTTTCCTTTTACTTCGCGTTCACAGGGGGTTACCTAAAAACAAGGCCTTAATTAAGTTTTTGAGTGAAGAAGGGGTAAAACAACTGCTTCAAAAAACAGAAAACTTCTACATGCAAGACAACAATCGGGAAATGCCAAAGGTAGATGCCGACCTGTTGTTCACCATTGACGAGAAGAACAATCAAATTGAGCTAACCGACAAAGGGGTCGATTATATATCTGGAGACCAAGACAAAGATTTCTTTGTGATGCCAGACATTGGTGGTGAAATTGCCAAAATCGAGGAACAAGATCTGGAAATTGAGAAAGAGGCCGAACTCAAAGAACAACTTTTTAAGGATTTTGGGGTAAAAAGTGAACGTATCCATACCATGAGTCAATTGCTCAAAGCCTACACACTTTTTGAAAAAGATGTGGAATATGTGGTAATGGACAACAAGGTAATGATCGTTGATGAGCAAACTGGCCGTATTATGGATGGACGCCGTTATTCCGACGGATTGCACCAAGCTATTGAAGCAAAGGAAAATGTGAAGATTGAGGCCATGACGCAGACCTTTGCAACCGTTACACTTCAGAATTACTTCAGAATGTACAACAAACTGGCTGGGATGACAGGTACCGCCGTAACAGAAGCTGGGGAATTCTGGGAAATTTACAAGTTGGATGTTATGGAAATCCCAACAAATAGGCCCATTGCCAGGGATGACCGCCACGATTTAATCTATAAGACCAAACGGGAAAAATACAATGCCATTATTGAAGAAGTTACCGGACTTTCAAGGGCGGGAAGACCTGTTCTGATTGGTACAACTTCCGTAGAAATATCGGAGCTACTCTCCAAGTTATTGAGTGTTAGAAAAATTCCACATAACGTACTGAACGCCAAACTGCACAAAAAAGAAGCAGATATTGTAGCCGAAGCTGGTAAAGGAGGTATTGTTACCATTGCGACCAACATGGCAGGTCGTGGTACCGATATTAAATTGAGTGATGAAGTAAAAGCAGCTGGTGGTTTGGCCATAGTTGGAACGGAAAGACATGACTCCAGACGTGTGGACAGACAGTTACGTGGTCGTTCCGGTCGTCAGGGAGATGTGGGAAGTTCGCAGTTCTATGTCTCTTTGGAAGATAACCTCATGCGTTTGTTCGGATCGGACCGAGTAGCCAAAATGATGGACCGAATGGGATTGGAAGAAGGCGAGGTAATTCAGCATTCCATGATGACCAAATCCATTGAACGTGCCCAAAAGAAGGTTGAAGAAAATAACTTTGGTATTCGTAAGCGTTTGTTGGAGTATGATGACGTGATGAACGCCCAACGTGAGGTGGTGTACAAAAGAAGGCGTCACGCATTGCAAGGAGAGCGTTTAAAGGTGGATGTGGCCAATATGATCTATGATACCTGCGAGGTCATAGCGGAAACCAATAAAATGGCCGATGATTTCAAAAATTTTGAGTTTGAGCTCATCAAGTATTTCTCCATAACATCTCCAATCAATGAGGAAGACTTTAAAAGGTTGAGTTTTCAAGAAATTGCCAATACTGTCTATAAAGCTGCATACGACTTCTATCAGCAAAAAATGGAGCGTAGTGCCACCGTGGCGTTTCCGGTTATCAAAAAAGTCTACGAAGACCAGACCAATAAATTTGAGCGCATTGTGGTTCCGTTTACTGATGGAATCAAAACATTGAATGTGGTCACTAATTTGGAAGCTGCCTATACCAGTAATGGAACGCAATTGATTACCGATTTTGAGAAGAATATTTCCTTGGCCATCATTGATGATTCTTGGAAAACACATCTTCGCAAGATGGACGAATTGAAACAGTCTGTGCAATTGGCGGTACACGAGCAAAAAGATCCGCTTTTGATATACAAGTTCGAAGCGTTTGAACTGTTCAAAGCGATGATTGATAAGGTAAACAAGGAGATCATTTCTTTCTTGTTCAAAGGGGAATTGCCAACGGAGAACACCAACCCAATCCAAGAGGCAAGAACGGTACGTAGACCCAAGGAAAATTTAAAGACTTCCAAGGAAGAAATACCGAATAGTGATGAGCTTGCAGCTCAGAACAGGGCGGCTGGGCAAACACAAGGGAGGAGACCCCAAGTCACGGAGACCATTGTGAGGGAGAAACCTAAAATTGGCCGAAATGACAGGGTAACCATTAAAAATATCATGTCCGGCGAAAGCAAAACAGTAAAATACAAACAGGCTGAGCCCCTCATCGATAAGGGTGAATGGGTACTTGTGGAAGATTAATTTTATTTAAGATGGACCATATTAGTGACAGTTATTTATAGCTGTCACTTTTTTTATATAAAAAACATATTTAGATTTACAGCTTAAACCCCCATAACAGCTATTTTACGACCCAACTTTCAACCCTAAGTGGTAAAGGCAAAACTAGCGAGCGCAGCACATGAAAATGCCTATTAAGGACATATATCGTTTACAACAGAAAATAGATTTAGTGCTCAAAGTAAATTATAGCTCTTCCTTTTTTGCCATATTATTTGGTCTGGTATGTCATTTTTTTCTTGATATAAAAGGCGTTGTTCCGTACACCTTCTTTGGCTATGCGCTAGTCAATATCGTCAATACCTTACTGTATACTAGGCATAAAAACATTGAGCTCACCTACAATCTTACATCCATTATATCCATGGCTGGAGCGATTGTGGTTACCATATATAGCGGCGGTATACAAAGTCCCTTTATTTTTATTTTGGCTATTGTGGTCTTTACAGGATACGTAACCACTATGGCATACGGACATCTATATCTTATTCTAAATCTGGCGATAATTGCCATTTTGTTCCTGTATGATCTTGGTGATTTTAAAATTTCAGAAAACACTGTTCCCGAAGCCTCAAGAAGTTGGTTTGCATTTTTAAGTACAGTCTATGCAGTTTATCTTCTCGGAGGAGTAGTGGGGAAAAATCTACTGCAGGCACATTTAAGGCTGTATAATTCCCGTAACGAAATTCAGGAGCGCATAGAAGAAAAAGAGACACTTTTAAAAGAGGTCCATCATAGGGTAAAAAATAATTTGCAAACGGTCTCAAGTTTGCTAAGTCTTCAGTCAAGAACCATTGAGGATGAAAAAATCAGTACTATCATAAAAAGTAGCCAAAACCGGGTGGTTACCATGGCTATGGTACATGAAATGTTGTACAAACGCGATGACTACTTATCCAAAATAGAACTTAAGCCATACGTTGAGGAACTCTTGGATTATTTGGTACGATCCGTCAAGGGGAATACCAATAACGTAAAGATAGACTTGAACATTGAGGAGCATAAACTGAGTATAGATACTGTAATTCCGCTTGGGTTGATTATCAACGAGACCATTACCAATGCCCTAAAATATGGGATAACTGATGAAAAAGATGGTGGAATTACCATATCACTTAAAAAATTAGCTAGCAATCGATACGAGCTATATTTGGGCGACAACGGTAAAGGGTATTCCGAAAATTTTGACCCAAAAAATGCAAAATCCCTCGGATTAAAACTTATTTACA
This sequence comes from Flagellimonas sp. 2504JD4-2, assembly GCF_053642935.1. Taxonomy (NCBI): domain Bacteria; kingdom Pseudomonadati; phylum Bacteroidota; class Flavobacteriia; order Flavobacteriales; family Flavobacteriaceae; genus Flagellimonas; species Flagellimonas sp. 2504JD4-2. Next base: position 502,813 of record NZ_JBSIOV010000002.1, read on the forward strand.
ATCTTACGAGACAACTCAAGGGAACATTAGCTAGGGACCTTTCCAAAAAAGGAACTTACTATCGTATTGAGTTTGAAGAAATAGTGGACGATTTCAACACGATCGTTTAATGCTTTTCCTATCTTTAGCAGACTAACTAATTCTGCATCCTAATGTTTAAAAAACTGCTTTTAGCAGCACTTTTTTTAAGTGCTTCCCTTTCTGCACAAGATTATTTCTACAAAAAATTCCATCCTTTCGATCCAAATATTCCATCTCCCGAAGAATTCCTGGGCTATGGTATTGGGGACAAACATACCCGGCATGATTTAATCGTTAGCTATTTTACTAAACTTTCAGAGCTTTCTGATAGAGCGAGCATTTATGAATATGGCAAAACGCACGAGGGTCGAAAATTGGTCATGCTGACAGTTACCACACCTGAAAACCTCAACAATTTAGATCAATTAAAGGCGAAACACCTTCAATTTACAGATCCTACCCAAAACCCCACCGACTATGATGAAGTTCCCATTTTTGTGAATTTGGGGTATAATGTCCATGGTAACGAACCTTCCAGTTCAGAAGCAGCTTTGCTGATGGCATATACCTTGACCGCTTCAAACAATCCGGAAATACTCAATTATCTGAATAAAGGGATAATCTTTATCGACCCCACCATAAATCCTGATGGTAGAGATCGTCACACCCATTGGGCCAATATGTACCAGGGAAATCCGCTAGTTGCGGACCCACAGGATGCAGAGCATGATGAATATTGGCCAAGAGGAAGAACCAACCATTATTGGTTTGATTTAAACCGTGATTGGTTGTTGGGAATCAATCCAGAAAGCAGGGGCAAATTAACTTGGTACCATGAGTGGTATCCCAATGTAGTTACGGACTTTCATGAAATGGGTACCCAAAGTTCCTATTTCTTTGAGCCCATGAAGGACAATGGGTCATTGAATCCAATCATGCCCAAAGAAAATTATATAGACCTCAACAATCTGTTTGGCGATTACTTTGCAAAAGCTTTGGATAGCATCGGTTCATTTTATTTTACCAAAGAGGTGTTTGATGGCACCTATCCCGGTTATGGTTCCTCCTATCCCGATTTACAGGGGGGTTTAGGTTTGTTGTTCGAACAGGCCAGTTCCCGAGGACATAAACAGACAACGGATTTCGGGGAAATAACCTTTCCGTTCACCATTCGAAATCAATATATATCCAGTGTTGCCACGGTAAAAGCAGCTATAGAGAACAAAGCCTTATTGAGAAAGTACCAGCAAGATTTTTTTAAAAGTGCCCTTGGCAATGCTTCCAGAAGTAGAATAAGGGGATATTCCTTTAAAGATGACCATGACCCCAATAGGGTAAAGGCATTTATTGACAAGTTGTTGTTACATAAGATTGAGGTACATAAATCCGGGGATGGTTTTGTTGTACCCACAAGGCAACCTCAATATCGAATGGTCCAGACGATGTTCGAGACCTATGAAAAATTTAGGGATAGCGTCTATTATGATGCTTCGGCCTGGTCTGTCGCCAATTTTTATAATATGAAGTACAAGCCAGTGACTTCCCTTAACCTAGGCGAGAAAATCACATCGGTTGCCAATTTGGCAAATCCTGAAGCGGTTCAAAAAGCAAATTATGCGTATATCATCGATTATGATGACTACAATGCTGTTGCAGCGCTAAACTACCTTCAATCCAAAGGATTGGTGGTCTCAAGTTCTTTTAAGCCCTTTACAGTCAAAACCACAACCGGAAACAAAAGCTTCAATTACGGTACTTTGGTCATTCCTGTAAGTCTTCAAAAAAAGAATGCGGACGAAGTCTATAAAAAGGTCCAGGCAGCACAGCAGAAATTTCAGGTGCCCGTTTATGCCACCAACTCAGGTTATAGCACAAAAGGTATCGATTTGGGTAGCAGATATGTTTCAGCCATAAAAAAACCGAAAGCTGCAATGATCATTGGTGATGGGGTTCGCTCATACGAAGCTGGAGAAGTTTGGCATTTGTTGGACACAAGGGTTCATATGCCGATTACGAAGATTCCAGTCCGAAATCTAGGAAGTGTCAACCTAGACAAATACAACACCTTGGTAATGGTTTCTGGGAGCTATGATTTTACCAAAAAGCAGCTTGAAAAGATAAAATCATGGGTAGGTAAAGGCAACACCTTGATCACCATTGGAACAGCGTCTAAATGGGTCATTGATAAAAAGTTGGTCGAAGAAAAATTGACCGAAAAAGAAAAGGATACCACCGAGGTTGCCCAAAGAAAACCCTATGTCGATGCTCCCGAAAACTTGGGCAAAGAGCGGGTCGGTGGGGTGATCCTTAAGGTTGATCTGGATGTTACCCATCCCCTAGCCTTTGGTTATCGGGATAAAACCATTCCAGTGTACAAAAACAACACGGTATGGCTTGCACCCAGTAAAAATGAATATGCCACAGTGGCCAAATATGCCAAGGACCCACATATCGACGGTTTTGTCACCAAAAAGAATATGGAAGAAAATCTTAAACCTTCGGCCTCCTTGATCGTAAGCAAATTGGGAAGCGGCAGAGTAGTCATGTTTGCCGACAACCCAAATTTTAGAGGGTCCTGGTACGGCACCAATAGGTTGTTCCTAAATGCCTTGTTTTTAGGTGATAAAATTAGAATTCCAGAATAGCAATCATTATGAAAAAATTATTTCTCCTTTTTGCCTTGTTCCAATTTAGTTTTGGCTTTGGACAAGAAAACCTAAGTGAAGGTCCCTTTTCCCAACTTATCATCAGAGGAGTGACCTTAATCAATGGAAACGGCGCCCCTCCCCGCGGCCCTGTGGATATTGTGGTGGAAAAGAACAAAATCACCAAAATTCAGGTAGTAGGTTACCCAGGTGTCAAAATTGATGAATCCAAAAGACCCCAGCTCAAACCAGGGGGTAAAGCGTTGAACTGCGAAGGCATGTATCTCTTACCTGGATTTGTGGATATGCACGGGCATATTGGTGGGGTTGCGCAAGGTGCCGATTACGACTACGTCTTCAAACTTTGGATGGCCCATGGTATCACAACGGTAAGGGAACCTGCTGGGCGTGGTGTGGAATGGACATTGGATTTGAAAAAGAAAAGCGAAAAAAATGAGATAATTGCTCCAAGAATAATGGCATATACGGCATTCGGACAGAAAAGCGGTAGTTTCAATCCTTTGAATGATGCACCGATCAGTACACCTGAACAAGCTAGAAAATGGGTGCGGGCGAATGCAGAGCGAGGAGCAGATGGGATCAAGTTCTTTGGCGCCCCTCCAGAAATCATGGCGGCAGCGTTGGATGAAAATAAAAAATTGGGGCTACGTTCTGCCTGTCACCATGCTCAATTGGATGTTGCACGCTGGAATGTGTTGCACTCCGCTCGCGCCGGATTGACCAGCATGGAACATTGGTATGGACTTCCAGAGGCTTTGTTTGACGATAGGACCGTTCAAGATTATCCGTCAGACTACAATTACCAAAACGAACAACATCGGTTCGAGGAAGCTGGAAAACTATGGAAACAAGCCGCAAAACCCTATTCTGATCATTGGAATGCCGTAATGGACGAATTAATAAGTCTGGATTTCACTTTGGATCCCACATTGAACATTTATGAGGCAAGCAGGGATTTACACCGAGCTCGAAGAGCAGAGTGGCATGAAGACTATACTTTGCCCTCCCTTTGGGATTTCTATCAACCCAGTAAAATTTCCCACGGTTCGTATTGGCATGACTGGGGTACCGAACAAGAGGTAGCATGGCGTGAAAACTATAAGCTCTGGATGACCTTTGTGAACGAGTACAAGAACAGGGGCGGTAGGGTAACCACAGGATCCGATTCCGGCTTTATCTTTCAATTGTATGGCTTCGCTTATATCCGGGAAATGGAACTGCTCAGGGAAGCAGGGTTCCATCCCTTGGAAATTATCCGCTCAGCTACCCTTAACGGCGCTGAAGCCTTGGGATTGGATGATAAAATTGGCACTGTCTCGGTGGGCAAGCTGGCCGACTTTGTAATCGTGTCCGAAAACCCATTAAAGAACCTCAAGGTACTTTATGGTACCGGCGCCATCAAATTAACCGTGGACAATGAAGTAGTCCGGGTAGGCGGAGTAAGCTATACCATCAAGGATGGTATTATTTACGACGCGAAGGGACTTTTGAAAGACGTAAAGAAAACAGTAGAGCTGCAAAAACAAAAATTGAACTACAAAATAAAACAACCGGGATTAAAATAGCATACATAGTTGTAAGGTTTGGGGTTAAGTTAAGGTTTGTTGGAATGGGGGTAAAAACAAATAAGTCTATTTATTCTCTAGTCTTGTGAATTCCTTCTTTTTCGCAACGAGAAAGCAACCGTAGCAATAACGAAGGCCGTGCTAAAGAACAATGCAAGCGGTATGGCGATTCCCATAATCATGATTAAGCCAATTTAGATTTGTTTCTTTTAGTTCTAAAAGCAAGAGCTTTTTTGATTCTAGAATTTTTGAATCTGTACAATCTGGCAACCTCAGTTTCTTTTTCAGTCTCTACTTGAATTGTAATATCCAATTCAACACCTACAGTTGTAGTTTCAACTTTTACTTCTTTAGAAGCGTCTTGGGCCATAGCTAGAGTTCCGAAGAAGATTACTGCGATAAGGGTTAAAATTGCTTTCATGACTTGGGTTGTTTTTACATTGTAAATCTACCCTCGTCCGGTCCCTGACCCAGATTTCTCTCGCTTAACACCCCTTTTTTTTCGGTATCGGAACTTTTTTCGGCTTAAGTGTATTTTATCCTCGATAAACGTTTTAGGGGTAAAAAACAGGCTGTCGATTCCATATGCATTTCATCGATGTTTCCAGAACTGGCCTTAGATACAGGACATGCATTTGGTCTGGTTTTTTGGTAAGAACATCGATGCCTCCCCTAGTCTTTTGACCCAAAATTTTATCATTTTTAGGTAGAGATGGGAAGAAAATGGGAGAAGTCGAAACTGAATTTCAAATATTGCTTCACAAAATTGTAACCGCTTTGAGTAATATATTATATTACGGTTCGACAAAGGTTAAAAAGATAATCGTGAGAAGTTTATTTATACTGCTGATCTTATTGACATCCATTGGTTGTCAATCCAAAACCTCTAAAACGCAACCTACGGTTGCAGAACATAAACCTGTAGAAAAGTCCATTCTTTCATCCGAAGAACTGCAGAAATATGAAACTGCATATTTTGCAAGCGGTTGTTTTTGGTGCGTTGAAGCGATTTTTGAAAGCGTAAAAGGGGTTAAAGAGGTGTACTCCGGTTATTCAGGAGGTCCAGAAAAAAATCCGACCTATGAGCAAGTGGCCTATGGGAGAACAGGGCATGCAGAGGCTGTGGAGGTGTTTTATGACCCAGAGATAATTTCCTTCACGCAATTGGTCCAGGTATTCTTTGGTTCCCATGATCCCACATCCCTGAACAGACAAGGACCTGACCGCGGGGCACAATATCGTTCAGTCGCTTTTTATAAAAACGATGCTGAAAAGAAAATCATTACAGATTATATAGCTCTATTGGAGTCGAAAAACGCATATGATAGGCCTATTGTAACACAAGTGGTGCCATTCGATGTTTTCTACAAAGCAGAGGAGTATCACCAGGATTATGAGCGGAGAAATCCCTACAATTCCTACATAATCAACGTTTCCATCCCTAGGTTGAATAGGTTCAAGGAAAATTTCAAATCGTATTTAAAAGAAAAATCACACTAAAGTGTGAAGGATCGCTGAAGTTATTAAAGGCAAAAGGTAGGAAGAAAGAAAAGTTTTAGGACATGTTTATTGGCTTGACCTAGACTATTCTTTCAACACTACTTCGCTATACTTGGAGTTTATGTTGACCGATTTGTTGGTTTCATTGTTGATGTGATATCCTTCATGAACATTGGTGCTGTAATTTTTGGACGATCCAATGGCCAAAACCTTTGGGAATTTGAGGTTCGAAGTGGTTTCCTTCACATAGATTGAAAAAGGTACGGATGGTATTGTAAAATCCACTTCTCCATTCTCAACGGTAATATCGATATTGGAAAAATCATTGGAAACAGAGTTGATTTGAAGCTCACCAAGACTATTGATAACGTAAGCCTTATTTTTCAAACGATCAATGGTCACGGTGGATGAGACCGAATTCAGGGTTAACTCCCCTACTTCTTTTAGATCAATATGGTCCGAATAATCCGCCTTTAATTGCCCATAGTTCCATTTTTGGACCACAACTGGGGAATACGAAACCCTGATATCGGTTCGGTCACCATCAATGGTAGAGGCAAGCAAGCTTGCATAAGACAAGCTTGCTTTAATGTTTTTAGTGTTTGCTGCCAACTTTACCTCTCCGTGCCTAACGTTCATTTTTAGTTTCACGGATTTTGGCATTTTGATCTTGATGTGTTTTTTTACCTTGTACTTCTTGTTCTCACCGTCAGAGGAAAAGTAAAATATATTGGAATCGTCCCCGCTTTGGAGTCTAAATATTCTTTCCGCTCTATTTTTTTCTCTTTCCCTGTTCCTTTCTTCGCGAAGCTCATCACGTTCTGCCCTTAACTCATCCCGTTTTGCCCGAGCTTCCTCCCTTATGGCCTGAACTTGTTCTCTAATCTTGACGCGCTGTTCACGAAGTTGTTCACGTTGCTCTTCACGCTCTTCGGCCATTTCCTCCATTTTTTTGCTCCATTCTTCAAAACGCTTCTGGTACTTCTTGTCAAAGTTTTTGTCAAAATCCTTTTTCCATTCTTTTAAGTACTTATCCCCATCTTTTTTATACGCATCGTAGTCAAAATTGGTATGTGGAATTGGTGGTAACGGCGGCATCTCGGGAATAACAAAAACCTCAGGTAGTTCTGGTAGCTCCGGAATCTCCATGTTCTCAAGAAGCGGTTGAACAAAGGATACATCGGGAGCTACAAAGTCAAAAGTATGCTCAAAGGTATCCCCGGAAAAGATGCTAAAGCTGTTCCCAAGGGTTTTAATCTCTATTTCTTTGCTGTTTCCAAGAATTTTAATCACGTCCCTTTCAAAATAGGTCTCGGCCTCTTCATCGGTAGCTCCCTCAAGTTCAACCACGGCTGTAATTTCCACTTGATTTTTGTCCCAAGTCTCAAATTCGATGTCAGCATGACTGGTATCAATGTTCAATACCGTTTCCTCGTTAACATTGAATGTCTCCTTGTAAGTTTTGGATTTTTCCTGTGCCTGACATGCAATGCCCATCAGGCCAAAGAGGAAAACATTAAATAATATTTGCGGTTTCCTGTTCATTTTTTGATGATTTTAATTGATTCAACTTTGATTTTAATTTTTGCAACAACTGCAGGCGCAATTGAAGGTTTTGTATCAAGGCGTTTATGGTATCGTCATTAGGTCCAATATTATTAAGCTCGTCATTGAGTTTTCCATATTCCTTATCCAGCTCAGAAAGTCGCAACATATAGCTATCAACAATAGCCTTGTTCTCTCCGCTAAACTCCAAATCAGAAAGTTCAAGATTGATGTTGTTCACATAATAACTTTCCACCTTTCTTAAATCCGGTGAAAGATCTCCCAGCGAAATACTATTGCGCTGTTCTGGGTTATTTTCTTGATTGGCAATGATTGTCTTAGGTTCCTCATCCTGTGCACCGCCACCAAATACAAAATAAGCCGTCAACCCCAGCACCAAAATCACTGAAGCGGCTACTCGAAGCCAGAAGAACGATTCTGCCCTAGGTTTGAATTCCGGTTCAACATCCCTGCTCTGCTCAGGCATGCTTTCCGTCAACTTAGATAAAAACCGTGCCTCGTGGCCTGTTTTCATCTTGCTCTTTTCGTTTTCTCTCTCTTTTGCGAACAATTCTCTAAGATCCTGTGCCATAAGTCCTGTCCTTTAATGATTCTTTTAATTGCATTTTGCCTCGTAACAATCGTGTCCTTGAAGCTGTTTCTGAAATTCCCAATATTCCAGAAATCTCATTGTGGTCATATCCTTCCACCAGAAACAATTGCACCACATATCTATATTTTTCTGGGAGGTTTTCGATGGCTTCCTTAATGGTTTCAAGGGAGATCCCCTCTTCAACTGTCCAGTCATCATCATCAACAACATGAATATGTCCTTCGTTCAACTCTACCGTTTTTTGATGCTTCGATTTCAAAAAATCGATACTCCCATTGATCACTATTCTTTTCAACCAAGCCCCAAACGTAACCTCTCCCTTAAATTGATCTATCCGCTGAAAGGCTTTTATAAAAGCTTCTTGCAAGACATCCTCGGCATCATCCGGATTTTTCAGAAAACGCATGGCAACCCCATACATCCCATCACAATATTGCCTGTAAAGCTTTAATTGTGCTTGACGGTCGTTGGCCTTGCATTTTTCTACCAGTTCAATCTGAAACATGGTCGGTTCTGTGTTTGGTATTCTAGCTGTTCAAGTTAAGGACGATATAAAAAAGTCGCCGTTGCAAAATTGCTTTAATTTGGCGCTTTTTTAACATTTTTGAGAATAACAATTTATTCGCACGCTTCGGTTTACCTCATCGTACCTCCATTACGGTTGGACACACATTGCACTAATTATCACGAATCACCAACAACTTCTTCAATGTAATTGTGCAGAAAATCCATGTAAAGAAAAAGATCAGGTTTTGTGAAATTGGTGAATTTCGTTTAAGCAAACTAATGCCCTTACTTCCTCCAACCTTTAAGTATAAAATCCAAAATAAGCCGTCAAAACTTTATACCTTCGTTATAACCATAGTAATTTTCACCTTGGCAAAGGAACAACGTATTTCTTCTCAAGTTTCCAAAATTAAAAAGCTTCGAAAGCAGGATATCTCCACGGAGAGTTTGCTTGAGGGTCTTTTCAAGGGAAATAAAGCCCATCTTGCCAAGGCAATAACACTTGTTGAAAGTTCTAAACCCCAACATTTTGAAAAAGCCAATACCCTTATTGAAAAGTGTTTGGCCAAGTCAGGGTCCAGTATTCGTATTGGAATTACTGGGGTTCCGGGGGTTGGAAAAAGTTCATTTATTGAGGTTTTTGGCAAAACCTTGACCCAATTGGGAAAAAAAGTAGCCGTGTTGGCTGTTGATCCCACAAGTACGTTGAGCAAAGGAAGCATTTTGGGGGACAAAACCCGAATGCAAACACTTTCCAAAGACCCGAATGCTTTTATTCGTCCGTCCCCTTCCGGTGATTCGCTGGGTGGTGTTGCCCGCAAGACCAGGGAAAGTATAATTTTATGTGAGGCAGCGGGCTATGACGTTATTTTGGTGGAAACCGTTGGCGTAGGGCAAAGTGAGACCATGGTACACAGCATGGTAGACTTTTTTCTATTGCTGAAGCTTTCTGGGGCTGGTGATGAGCTTCAAGGCATTAAACGGGGCATTATGGAAATGGCCGATGCGATAGCCATAAACAAAGCGGATGGCAGTAATCTTGAAAAAGCTAAGCTAGCGGAAGTTGAATTCTCCCGGGCACTTCATTTATATCCTCCCAAAGAAAACGGATGGATCCCCAAGGTACTTCGCTGTTCTTCGATGGAACGAACCGGAATCCTTGAGATATGGGAAATGATAGCGGGATTTGTGGACCAAAACAAAACAAGTGGCCATTTTGACCATAATCGCAAGAATCAAAACAAGAATTGGTTCCTTCAAACTGTGGATGAACAGTTAAAACACTATTTCCATCAGCAAAGTTCCTTCAAAAAAAGACAGGATAAGCTATTGAAGGCAGTTGAAGATAATCACATATCTCCTTTTTATGCTGCCAAAGAGCTATTGAAAAGCATCACTGGGGAACTTAAATAAAAGAAGTAAATTTGCCCAGATTATAAGCCGACGCATGAGCACTGTCACAGATTCCCTGCTATCCATTGTGGTTCCATTGTACAACGAGGAAGACAATGCGGTCTTGTTGACCGAAAAAATCCATGAGAATTTAAAGGGTTACAACTATCAAATCGTATATATTGATGATTTTTCTACGGACGATACCAGAAAAGTTGTCAAGAATATGGATGACAACAAGGTGCATTTGATAGAACTGAAAAAGAATTACGGGCAAAGTCTGGCATTGGCTGCAGGAATCGATTACGCGGAAGGAGAATACGTAATTACCATGGACGGGGATCTTCAAAATGATCCTTCGGATATTCCACAAATGTTGGAATATGCAGTTAACGGAGATTATGATGTTGTTACCGGTATACGCCAAAAACGCAAGGATTCCCTCGTAAAAAAGATACCTTCAAAAATCGCTAATTTTTTAGTGAGAAGAGTTACCAAACTTGACATTAAGGATAATGGATGTGCTTTGAAGGTCTTTACCAAAGACATTGCCAAAGGGCTCAATCTCTATGGTGAGATGCATCGATTTATTACGCTACTGGCCCATTTGGAGGGCGGACAAATAAAACAAGTCCCTGTGAAGCACCATGCACGCCACGCAGGAGTTTCAAAATATGGTTTGGAACGCGTTTTTAAGGTGGTTGCCGACATGATGTTGCTGCTCTTTATAAGAAAGTATTTTCAGCGCCCGATACATCTTTTCGGAATTTTTGGTGTGCTTTTGATCATACTAGGTTTTTTCATCAATATTTATTTATTGATTGTAAAGCTTGGTTTTGGTGAAGATATCGGTAGCAGACCACTGCTGATTTTTGGGATGATGTTTATTTTGGGGGGAATTCAGTTGTTTACCATCGGTATTGTCATGGAATTGCTCATCAGAACCTACTACGAGTCACAACAAAAAAGACCATATCGTGTCAAAAAAATAACCATCGGTGACGGAAAAGCTGCGTAAAAAGCTAATTACAGCACTTAAAATTGTTGTCAGTGCTGCACTGATCTACTTTATTTTTACAAAAATACAGTTCGAGGATGTCGTACACACCCTCAAGAAAAGCAACCCGTTTTATCTGATTATCGGGGTCTTATTGGTGGCATTATCGAAAGTTTTGGCTGCTTTTCGGCTTAATCTCTACTTCCATCAAATAGAAGTCAAAATTACCCAACTGAGCAACTTAAAATTGTACTTGCTCGGTATGTTCTACAATCTTTTTTTACCTGGCGGGATTGGCGGTGATGCCTATAAAGGTTATGTAATCCAAAAAAAGTACAATTCAGGAACCAAAAGAGTGGTTTCCGTATTGTTGCTGGACAGGTTGAGTGGGATGCTGCTTATTTTTATTTATTCCTGCGTTTTGGCTCTGTTACTGGAACAGCCTATTTTCAAGGCCTTTAACTGGGTTTTTGCTTTGGGAATTCCCTTGAGTGTTGCGGTGTTCTGGTGGCTCAACAAAAAGTTTTTCGCTTATTCGCTACCAATTTTTTGGAAATCAATAGCCTATTCAGCATTCGTGCAGCTGTCGCAGCTTATCTGTGTCCTCTGTATCTTGAAATCCCTTTCGATAGAACTTCAAACCATTGAATATTTGTTCATTTTTTTAGTCTCTTCCATTGTTTCGGTAATTCCACTTACCATAGGTGGTATTGGAAGCAGAGAAGTTACGTTCTTGTATGGAGCCCAGTGGTTGGCGCTTGATACAAACTCTTCAATAAGCATCAGCTTTGTATTTTTTCTTATAACCGCTTTGATATCCTTTTTCGGGATAGTCTATCATTTCAAAAAACCACAATTGGAAACGCTGGATTAGTCCAAATGCACCAAGTACATTTTGTTAAGTTTGTCGCGTCGGGTCAGAGGGTTTAGAAACTTCAATTGCAGTCTTGTGATGCGAAACTGATCTACAATAATCTCATCATGCCAGTGATAACCTGCTTCCCTCAGTCTTTGTAATTCACGGTCCGTAGCATACACCCAAGGCTGGGCCATCTCTTCCAAATCTGAAATGGATACCTTATTGACCGGGTTTTGGTTATAAAAATCCAAGGCCCAAGTATGTCTGTCAGAAATCTTGTATATGTTATCCACCGAAATGTTTCGCTCCTCGACCTTTTCTGCCATGGTTGAGCCCCCTTGATACTCCAATAGTGAGGGATAGAAGTGTATGTTCAATACCACATTCAATAAAATTGAACTCTTGGCCGACAAGGTGATGATCCGCATGAAATAGTCTTCCCGTTTTAAGCAAAAATGGCATATCACCATAAATAACATCAACAACAGTATGTAATATTGGATGCCAGTGAATTCAAAAACATAAAAACAGGCCAGCATTGCAAAGATGAATACCAAACTGAGGATAAAATATTGTACACCTAGGATAACCTTCAAGGTCTTTTTCTTGGCTTCCTCATATATTTTTATCAGATAGGCCGCGGTTAGTATGGAATACAGGGGAATAAGGATATTCATGTAATGCGGGAGCTTGAATTGGGCAAAACTTATGAGCAAAAACAGCATTGAGATTCCGCCGAAAGTCAGAAACTCCACCCCAGATATATATTCGAACCGTGTTTTTAAAAAACTCCTCACCCTTTGCCAGTACCCTAACAATGCTATTACGGTCCAAGGAAGGAAAACCCATAGGAACGTATGAAAAAAGAAAAAGAAATCACTGCTATTCTTACCTACTCCTTCACCGCTCATCCGTTCAAAACTCTGCTCCCAAAGAATAAAAAAGATACCGCTCCGATTATCCCTTCCCCGAATGATTTTCTCCGGATGCAGGTCAAATTGAAGGTAATAGGCATAGAGCATAGGCGCAATGGTCAATCCAAACACCAATAGCGCCGCGAGCACTTTCCAATTCAATAAGCTTTTCCATTTTTTGGTATATGCCACATGACATAAAACTGAAATCCCAATCACCACCAGGGCAATTTGTCCCTTGGTCGAAAATGCAATTCCCGCCCCAAAGGCTCCCCAAAGTATATTATGAAGTCTGTTGCGCTCAACGTATGCAGCCAACTGCCAGATGGAAAAAATGGCAAAGCCTGTTAAAACTGCATCGGTACGTACATCTATAGTGGAAAGTACAATGGTTTGGGCCGTCATAAAAACCAAAGCGGAAAGTTTGCCCACATCTTTGGTGTACAGCAATTTTCCAAGGCCGTAGCTACTAAATGCTCCCAAAAAGGTTGCCAAAATAGCTGGAATTCGGTATGCCCAATCATGAATCCCAAAAATCTTAAATGACAGTGCGGCCAGCCAATAATGCATGTGTGGTTTGTCCAAGTATTCCTCTGAACCCTTGATCAGGGTGAAGAAATCATTTTCTTGGACCATTCTCATGGCCATAACCGCAAATTGGGCTGAATCGTTCTCAAAAAGGGTGACAAACATCCCGGCTATATATACCAGCACGACAAGGGAAAGTAAAAACCAATATCTAGCGGATGATATCATGTCCCAAATTTTTGGAATGCAAATATAGCCAACCTGGCAAACACCCATCCAAAAAAGATACCCATCAACATACCAGTTAAAACATCAAGGGGATAATGTACCCCAATATATATTCTGCTGTAAGCCACAGTCAGGGCCCAAACAACAAGAAGGAGCCCTATATATTTGACTCTCTTATGAAACATCAAAGCAAAAAAAGTAGCCGGTGCAAAGGAATTTGCAGCATGGGCAGAGAAATAACCAAATTTTCCCCCACAGTAGCTTTTCACCAAACGCATAACCCCACTGATCTCGGGATCATGACACGGACGCAATCTTCCAATACCATATTTAAAGAAATTGGACAATTGATCCGTACAGGTAATCAATAAAGCAATGCTCACCAAAACCACCGCGGTTCCCTTCAATCCAAAGCTCCGATAAGTTAGGTAAAGCAACAGTGCATATAGAGGAGCCGAGTTCCGGGTTCTGGTCATGAACATCCAAAAGCCATCCCAGGTCTCCGTTCCGAGTCCGTTAAGAAACAAAAATACCTCTTGGTCCCACTGTATGAGTTCTTCGAGCATTAGCTATCGTATCGTGAAACTTCCCTGTCGTAAAATGCGGTAGCGGCTTCAATCAGATTCTCCGCCTCCGCAGACAGCTCCGCTTCATCTTCTTTGGAAAATTCTTCCAACCATTCGACTTCATCATTTTCCAGATTGATGATAAAACGCGGATATTCCGTATGAACTATAAAAATTGAGTTTGGATGATCTGTATTGTCTCCTAAAAGAAATTTGGGTAATTCCATTTTTAATCTATTTGATTCCTAAGGAACCCTCTTTGTTTTTTATCAGTTTCTTGGTCAAATAATTAAACCGAATATACAACATTACCGCTGATGCCGTAAGCCCCAGCAGTAGCCCAATCCATATGCCCGTACTCTTTAGCTCCGTGAACAATCCGAAGTAATAACAGATTGGAAACCCAATAAGCCAGTAAGCGATAAAGGTTATAAAAGTGGGTATTTTCACATCTTGGAGCCCCCTGAGTGCACCAAGGACAACCACCTGTATCCCATCGGAAATCTGGAAGAAGGCTGCAACCAGTAATAATTTAGCCGCGATAATGATAACCTCCGTATTGTCCATTTGGTTAACAACATCGTCCACATCCAAATAAATTGTGGGCAACCAATGTCGTCCCAACAAGAAAATGGCAGCAAAAACTATCTCTAATAACAAGGTGAGGAAAAAGATCGACTCGGCTATCCTTCTCAATTCTTTAAAGTTTTGCAGTCCTTTTTGATTTCCGACCCGTACCATGGCCGCCACGCTAAGACCCATTCCCACCATAAAGGTCATACTACTCAGGTTCAAAGCAATCTGGTTGGCAGCCTGGGCATTTTTACCTAATACCCCACTCAACCAAATGGCTGCCGTAAATATGGCTACCTCGAAAAACATCTGAAGAGCGGATGGGAAACCTAAACTCACTATCTTTTGGATGACCTTTTTTTCGATTATCCTAAAATTGAATTTGGATATATAGGGTTGGAATTTTTCTTTTCGGTTCAACAAAAACCAGATATAGCCCACCATAACAAACCTTGAAACCAAAGTGCCTATGGCAGCACCGACAATTCCCAACTTTGGGAATCCAAACGACCCAAAAATCAATAAATAGTTTATCACAATATTTACCACATTCGCCAATACTGTGGCGTACATCGGGTATTTGGTTTGTGAAAGTCCCTCGGAGAATTGTTTAAATGCCTGAAAAATAATCAACGGAACCAAAGAGAAAGCCACCAATTCCAGATACGGTATAGCCAATTCGACCACCTCGGGAGGTTGCTCCATATGATGCATCAACGGTTTGCAAAGCAAAATGATACCGAAAAGAGAAACTCCCAAAAGTGTGCAGAGCACCAATCCGTGTTTTAAGGCGCTTTTACCGTTGGCGACATTTCCAGCGCCGTCTGCTTCTGCCACCAGGGGGGTTATCGCTGTGGAAAATCCGATTCCCAGGGACATGGCTATGAAGATGAAACTATTTCCCAAGGATACCGCTGCGAGTTCCGCGGTTCCCAACTGCCCCACCATGATGTTGTCGGCAAACGCTACGAAAGTATGCCCCAACATTCCCAAAATAACGGGATAGGCTAGTTTTAGGTTATATGTAAATTCCTTGGTGTACCGATGAAACAAAGCTGAAATTTAGGAAGCGTAAAGATAGCTGGAATGGATAGATTTGAAGGTTGTTTTTTAGCCTTCTTTTCAAAAAAGAATGAACAATAAAATCTTACCGGGTTTTGGCTTCTTCCCAAAAGACATCCATCTCGGAAAGGCTCATATCTTTTAGCGTTTTTCCGGCTTCTTTGGCCTTGCTTTCGAGGTATTGAAATCGCTTAATGAACTTCTTATTGGTCCGTTCCAGGGCGTTTTCAGGATTTACATCCAAAAATCGTGCATAGTTGACCATAGAAAACAATACATCGCCAAACTCAGCTTCCAATCGGTCTTTGTTTCCCAGTTTAACCTCAGTTTGAAGTTCGGCCAGTTCTTCTTTTACCTTATCAAAAACTTGTTCCGGTTGCTCCCAATCGAAGCCAACGCCAGATACTTTTTCTTGGATCCTATTTGCTTTAACAAGGGCTGGTAGACTATTGGGCACTCCCTCGAGTACACTCTTCTTTCCTTCTTTAAGTTTGATGTTCTCCCAATTTTGCTTCACTTGTTCTTCATCCTCAACCTTAACATCGCCATAAATATGCGGATGTCTGTTGATCAATTTCTCACAAATACTATTGGCCACATCGGCAATATCAAAAGCATTGGTTTCCGAACCTATTTTAGCATAAAACACGATGTGCACAAGTAAATCACCCAGTTCCTTTTTAACCTCTTCAAGGTCATTGTCCAAAATGGCATCACCCAATTCGTAGGTCTCCTCGATGGTCAAATGGCGTAGGGATTGCATGGTCTGTTTTTTGTCCCAAGGACACTTCGCGCGAAGCTCATCCATGATACTCAACAGCCGATCAAAAGCCTTCAGTTGCTCTGGTCTTGCGTTCATCTAAAAAATTTTATCTAAAAGTACAAAGACCTTAATTTAGGACATCATAGTTTTTGGTGTTATTTTGGGATGCTATTAACTATTTTTCAACAGCAAGATGCGATATATCCTTTTCTTTCTTTTACTTACATTTTCCCTTAGCGCCCAAGAAGATTTGCCATTTATGGCTGAAGTCAAACAGATTAAGGAGCAGACAAGCACTATATGGGATTCATCCAAACCCTCCATTGTTTTTACGGGAAGTTCAAGCGTTCGTCTTTGGAAGGATTTACAAGACCGTTTCCCAGATAAACAAATATTAAATACCGGTTTTGGTGGTTCGCAGTCATCCGATTTGGAGCATTATTTAGATGAACTGATTCTTGACTACAATCCAGAACAAGTGTTTATTTATGAGGGAGACAATGATATCAGTAGCAAAAGGAGGCCACGGGCGATAGAAGGTACTATTCAAGACATCATCAAGGAGCTTCATCGACAAAGGCCGGAAATGGAAATTGTTTTGATCTCTGCAAAACCCAGCATCTCGCGATGGCATTTAAAAAGAAGGTACAAACGATTGAATAAGAAGCTCAACAAACTGGCTTCGGAAATTAAAAATGTAAGGTATGCCGATGTTTGGTCGGTAATGACCCATAAGAGGAAATTGAAGACCCATCTTTTTATTGAGGATGGATTGCACATGAACCCGCAGGGATATGAACTGTGGTACGATGTGCTAAAGGATTATGTAAACAAGAAAACACTTTAAACATGTTATCAAGAGCAGTTCTCATTTTTGCTGTGGTTATTTCGTTAGCTGCATGTCAGTCCAAAAAAAAGGAAATTAATTTTCCAAAAACAGATTTGTCAGCAGTCGCTTTGATTCCAAAGCCCGTTAAAACAGTCCCAACCAACAGCGCTTTCGGTCTCGATTCGAACACCGTTATCTTCACATCACTTGCGGACCCCAAGTTTGAAAAGGCCGGTCGCTTTCTTGCGGAAAAAGTAAATGCGAGA
This sequence comes from Flagellimonas sp. 2504JD4-2, assembly GCF_053642935.1. NCBI lineage: Bacteria > Pseudomonadati > Bacteroidota > Flavobacteriia > Flavobacteriales > Flavobacteriaceae > Flagellimonas > Flagellimonas sp. 2504JD4-2. Next base: position 520,207 of record NZ_JBSIOV010000002.1, read on the forward strand.
CTAGGGTTCAATCTGGCGGTTAACAATACTTCGGATGATGATATTGACCGGGTTATCTATATCAACCAATCGGACAGTGTCGATTTGAAGACTCCCGAGTCGTATCAACTTTACATCAAAAAGGATTCTATCTATTTAAATGCCAAAACAGCGGCGGGAGCATTCAGGGGTGTGCAAACCTTAAGACAACTGATTCCTGAACAAAGCAATGATACTTTGACCGACCACCCGTTATGGTTGATCCCAACAGGTAAAATATATGATGAGCCCCAATTTGGATATCGCGGAGCCATGTTGGACGTGGCCAGACATTTTTTCACTGTTGACGAGGTAAAGAAGTTTATTGACATTCTTGCATATTACAAATATAATGCGCTGCACCTGCATCTTACTGACGATCAAGGTTGGCGATTGGAAATAAAATCATGGCCCAAACTGACCGAAATTGGTGGACAAAGTGAAGTAGGTGGCGGAGAAGGAGGTTTTTTCACCCAGGAAGACTATAAGGATTTGGTTCAGTATGCAGCCGAAAGGCATATGATCATAATACCCGAAGTGGATATGCCGGGGCATACCAATGCAGCATCTTTAAGCTATCCTTTTTTACATGCTGGAGGGAAAGCGGATAAACCCCGTGTAAGAACCGATATGAAAGTAGGTTATAGTTCGTTTCATGCCCGTAAAGACACCGTATATGCATTTTTGGATGATGTTATTGGTGAAATTGCTTCATTGACTCCTGGGCCTTTCATCCATATTGGTGGAGATGAGAGTCATGTCACCAAGAAAAGTGATTATCTCTATTTTGTAGAGAAAGTGGAGAAAATCGTACTGAAACATGGGAAAAAAGCAATTGGCTGGAACGAGATCGCGCAAGCCAAGCTTGACCCTTCAACCATTGCTCAGTTGTGGAATGAACCCCATAGTGCCATGAAAGCTGCTGAAGGTGGTTCCAAAATCATAATGTCACCCGCCAAAAAGACCTATTTGGATATGAAATATGATTCGTTATCGCAATATGGACTTACTTGGGCCGGATTGATTCCTGTAGATGTTGGCTACAACTGGAGCCCTGAAAACTATGTGGAAGGTTTACCCAAAGAGCAGATTTTAGGTATTGAAGCACCGTTGTGGTCAGAAACTATCTCAAACAGTGCCGAACTGGAGTATTTGGCCTTTCCACGAGCCATAGGGTACAGTGAACTAGGTTGGTCCAAGCCAGAAAATAGGGATTGGGAAGATTATAGAAAGCGATTGGCCCAACAAGTACCTTATCTAAACCGGATGGAAATAAAGTACTATCCTTCCAAACTAATTGATTGGGCAGAGTAAAAGCTATTCTTCTTCATCTGATTTGGAGGACTGGGCGTCTTCCAAATCAGGTGCGGAGAAATCATTGATTTTGTTATCGATCAAGAGATTGTACCACTGCACTATCTTTTTGATATCGCTGGCGTACACTCTATCTTCATCATAATTCGGTAAGACCTCGAAGAAGTATTCCTCTAACTGGATTTTTTCAGCCTTGTGGCTTATGGTGGTTTTTTTGCCACCTTCCTTATCCTTCATTTTTTGGAAAACTTCCCTTAATGGAACTTCCTCCTCCAACGTATAAATTGCAATTTCCGACAATACACTAACGTTATTGCGAAGTCCCACGGTAACCCTTTTCCCGTCTATCAAGGATTCACCCACAAAACCACTTCTAGTTTGTGTCAACAATTTAAAAAGTCCTGGTTTTCCACCAATTGATAAAATTTTGTCCAGTGCCATTATTACAATTTATGCGCGCAAAATTATGCTTTTAATTGAAACTCAATTTTTTTTAACGTGCTTTTTTGATATTGGGAAATCGCATTTTATAATCGACGTTGATTTTCCCCTTGGAAATCTTATCCAATCGGTTTTTTAAGAGCCTCTTTTTCAAGGAAGAAAGTTTATCCGTAAACAAGACTCCTTGAATATGGTCGTATTCGTGCTGAATGACTCTGGCCAACAGTCCATCATAAGTTTCGGTATGTTCCTTAAAGTTTTCGTCAAGGTAAGTTATGGTGACCTCAGGTTTTCGTTTTACATCTTCCCGAACATCGGGAATACTAAGACATCCCTCATTAAAATCCCACTCATCCCCATTTTCTTCCTCAATTTGGGCATTTATGAATACTTTTTTAAATCCATTTAGAGCTTTTTGTTCTTCTTCGCTCAATTCTTCGTCATCAGAAAAAGGTGTTGTATCCACTAAAAACAAACGGATAGGAAGTCCTATTTGAGGAGCTGCCAAACCAACCCCATGGGCATTGTACATAGTATCCCACATATTGGGAATCAGCTCCTCCAATTTTGGGTAGTCTGGAGTAATGTCTTTGGCCAGCTTTCTAAGGACAGGGTCTCCGTAAGCAACAATTGGTATGATCATAGGTTAAATGCTGTTAAGATATGCTTGTAAAATCAAGGTGGCGCTTATTTCATCCACCAAAGCCTTGTTTTGTCTTTTTTTCTTTTTCATTCCGCTGTCCAACATGGATTGCATTGCCATCTTGGAGGTAAAGCGTTCGTCTTGTCTTTCTATTTGGATTGCAGGAAACTTTGCGGACAATTGCTCTAAAAAAGGTTGAATCAATGCTTCGGATTCTGAAGGTGTATTGTCCATTTGTTTTGGAAGCCCTACTACAAACTTTTCTACCTCCTCTTTTTCGACATACTCCACAAGAAAGGAAATCAAATCCTTGGTCTCCACAGTGGTAAGCCCAGAGGCTATCAATTGCAATTCATCGGTCACCGCAACCCCCGTTCTCACCTTTCCATAATCCAATGCCAAGATTCTTGCCAATCCAAAATTTTTGGCAAAAATAAACCTAAAAATGTTATGCCTTTAAAATTACCTTCAATATTCTATTTTGCCGATTATCTTTGCCGAAACTTTAATTGAAATGACAGCATTAAGAGCACTTATTGAAAAAGCTTGGGATAACCGAGAATTATTGAAGGAGGAAGCAACCCAAAATGCCATTAGAGAGGTGATCAATCGTATTGATTTGGGTGAATTGCGATGCGCTGAACCTTCGGAAGGTGATTGGCAAATCAATGAATGGGTAAAAAAAGCTGTTGTGCTCTACTTCCCTATACAAAAGATGGAAGTTTTGGAAGCTGGAATTTTTGAATATCATGATAAAATACCGCTAAAGAGAGGTTATCAAGAAAAAGGTGTTCGTGTGGTTCCCCATGCCGTTGCCAGACATGGAGCCTACATATCCCCAGGAACCATTTTAATGCCAAGCTACGTTAATATTGGGGCCTATGTTGATGAAGGCACTATGGTAGATACTTGGGCGACTGTGGGTAGCTGCGCCCAAATTGGAAAAAATGTGCACCTAAGTGGTGGTGTAGGCATAGGAGGTGTATTGGAACCCTTGCAAGCAGCACCCGTAATTATAGAGGATAATGCTTTTATAGGCTCTCGATGTATTGTTGTTGAAGGAGTAAGAGTGGAAAAGGAAGCGGTACTTGGAGCAAATGTGGTACTTACCGCCAGCACCAAAATCATTGACGTTACCGGTGATGAACCTATAGAATCAAAAGGCAGGGTGCCCGCAAGATCCGTGGTTATACCTGGGAGTTATACCAAAAAGTTTGCTGCAGGGGAATATCAAGTTCCCTGTGCTTTGATCATAGGTAAAAGAAAAGAAAGCACTGATAAGAAAACATCGCTAAACAATGCACTTCGTGAGCATGATGTAGCAGTTTAATCCATTATAAAACTCTTATTCCGCTAAGTACAATTTGTGTTTTTTATACATTTTGTAGTTTTTTTTTGACAATCCAAGCAACCTTCTCATTCTTCGCATATCTATAAAATATTGACTTAAACTGTTAAAATTTTACATAAAAGTAGGGTATTGACACTCTCAATTGTTTTGTAGGAAAATAACCCCGTAAACAATTTTTACCCCATTTTTTTGTTATAGTTTTGTAGTCACCAAACCTGATACTAATAAATATGGCTGTGTTGAGCACCCCAAAGCAAAAAATATCAGCACTCATAATAACCTACAATGAGATGGGTTATATTGAAAGATGCATCGACTCTATTTCGTTTGCGGATGAGGTCCTTGTTGTTGATTCTTATAGTACAGATGGCACTTTTGAATACCTTCAGAATCATCCGAAGGTGAAAGTGATACAAAACCCTTTTGAAAACTTTACCGCCCAAAAGAATTTTGCACTCAAGCAAGCTTCCAACGATTGGATTCTCTTTGTGGACGCCGACGAGGTTGTGGGTAATAAACTTCAAGAAGAAATCATAGATACCATCAATAATCCAAACGCCTGCGAAGCGTATTGGTTCTACAGAAATTTCATGTTCCAAAACCAGCGACTTTATTTTAGCGGCTGGCAAACCGACAAAAACCATAGACTTTTCAGAAAAAGTAAGGTTAAGTTCACGGATAAGAAATTGGTTCATGAAACATTGGAGGTTGACGGCACATCATGTATTCTAAATGAAAAGCTCGTACACTACTGCTACAAAAATTACGAAGATTACAAGGGCAAAATGCTTAGATATGGCCAATTAAAGGCCAAAGAAGCTTTTTATAAGGAAAAGCAATTCAACTATGCCCTAATGGTAATCAAGCCTTTTTGGAAATTCTTTAACCACTATATAATAAGGCTTGGATTTTTGGATGGCAAGAAAGGAATCATCATTTCTTACCTAAATGCGCTGAGCGTTCTTGAACGCTACAGGGAATTAAAGCGGTTGGAAAAGAAAAACGAGCTTACGTATTATTTGGTGATGCCATAATGGCTCCAAACCAATTTTTTATTTCTGGTTTCTTTACGAATAGCCTGGTTTTTGGCAATTGATTCTGGTGTTTTATATCCCCTCTTATGATCTAAGTGTACGCAAACTGCACTGTATCGTAATTGTTTGGACTTTATTCCAAAATTGAACAAGCGCTCACCCAATTCGCGATCCTGCCCACCATACTGCATGCGCTCGTCAAAACCATTGATATTTACAATATCTTTTTTCCATCCCGACGAGTTGTGACCGTTCCAGCTGGCATTGGTGGGTGTAAAGGTGTTCAAAAACTTGGAAATGAATCCGCTGGCAGTGAGTTTGTTGTTCTTAAAGGTTTTTGGAATCCCTTGATCCTTCAACCAATTGATATTAAAGCAATTTTGCTGCTCAATGTCTTCTAGTGTAATCAATTTTGAAATGTTCATGGGCAGCATGTAGTATCCACCAGAAATAAAACAGCCCTCCTCTTTATTGATATAATGGACCTCCACAAAATCTTCCCGCGGAATACAGTCCCCGTCAGTCATGATGATATAATTAGCATTACATGCAACCACAGCTTTGTTAAGAATCCTTGATTTTTGAAAACCTTCGTCTTCTTGCCAAACATGCACAATTTTGTAGAAGACTTCCTTGGACATGGCCTCCAATAGCTCGCGGGTCTTTGGTCCGGATCCATCATCCGCCACAACAACTTCAAAATCCTTAAAAATCTGACAATTAAAGCCCCAAAGTACCTTTTTTAACCATTCTTCCGAATTATAGGTACTTACAATAATCGATATTTTAGGTGTGTCCTTTTCTGCTGACTTCATTCTGGCAAAAATATAAAAGTCTTTATGTATATCTTTGACTTATCTCTATTTTACCTACAATGCTAAGAAAATTTGTTTTAGGTCTTCTTAAAAAAATCAAGTTTTTACCGGCTCCATTTTATATGAAAATCTACTATGAATATTACACTGGTAAAAAACTTGACCTGGAGAACCCTATAGAATTCAATGAGAAAATACAATGGCTCAAAGTTTACTACCGGCCAGTAATTTTAAATCAGCTAGTAGATAAATATGCAGTTAGACCTTATGTGGAAAATAAAATTGGGTCTGAGCATTTGAACAAGTTGATTGCTGTCTATTACAAATCCAAGGATGTAAATTTTGACGAACTTCCAGACCGTTTTGTCATAAAGGCAGCTCATGGCTATAATTTTAACCTTATTGCAAACAACAAGGAAGATGTGAACCGTCTTAAGGCCAAGTATCTATTTCGAAAATGGTTGTCCAGAAATCAATATTATCGGGGTGGTCTGGAGTGGGCCTATAAGGATGTACGCCCAAAACTTATTGTAGAAAAGTATCTTGAAGAAATTGGAAGCGAAGGCATCAGTGATTATAAGTTTTATTGTTTTAATGGAAAGCCAGAATTTCTGCAAGTGGATGTAGATCGCGGAGCTAGTCACAAAAAGTATTACTATAACCCAAAGTGGGAAAAGCTACCTTTCACTAGAAAAGGGTTTGAACTGATTACAGATAACCTGACAAAGCCTAAAAATTTTGATAAAATGCTCCAAATCTGTGAAAAACTGGCCGGCCCCTTTCCTTTTGTAAGAGTGGATCTTTACAATCTAGAGGGAAAAATATTATTTGGGGAAATGACCTTCTATCCAGGTGACGGTCGGCAAGAGTTCGTCCCCGATAAGTACAATAAAATAATTGGCGACCTTATGGTGTTGCCAAAAAAGACCAGAGGTCAAAAATACATAACAACACTATCCTAAAGTCTAAACGGTTGATTGAAGAAATTAATAAGTGTATCGAAGAGCTCAAAAAAGGAAACCTTATCCTCTACCCTACCGATACGGTCTGGGGAATAGGTTGTGATGCCTCCAATCCCAAAGCTGTAAAAAAAGTATATCAACTTAAAAACAGGGAAGACAGTAAAGCCTTGATTTGTTTGGTCGCCAACCAAGCCATGTTAGAAAGGCATGTTGAGCAAGTGCCCGAGGTTGCCTATGATATTATTGATCTAGCCGAAAAACCAACTACTATTATTTTTGATCAGCCCAAAGCGGTCGCGAAAAACCTCATCGCCAAGGACAACACTTTGGCCATTAGGGTAGCTTCTGACAAATTTTGCCAGTATTTAATCAACAAGTTTGGCAAACCCATAGTTTCGACCTCAGCAAATATTTCTGGGATGCCAACTCCAAAACAATTCAAAGAGATAGCTTCTGAAATTTTAAAAGGAGTGGACTATGTGGTAAATTTGCCCGATGAAAACAAAAATCCTTCCCCATCATCCATAATAAAGTTGGGCAATGATGGCAAAGTGAAGGTTATTCGGGAGTAAAAATGACGCAGGAATTCCATAAAAAAGCAATACAACATCCCATATTTAAACTTATAGGCGAAACCTCGGAAGAGTTGGGGATGGATTCCTATGTGATCGGAGGATTTGTGCGAGATTATCTTTTGGACCGTGGTACCCCTAAAGATATTGATATTGTTGCTGTTGGCAGTGGAATTAAGCTAGCGAACATGGTAGCTTCCAAATTAGAGGGAAAACCTCAAGTCTCCGTGTTCAAAAACTTTGGCACAGCAATGGTCAAACACAAAGATTTGGAAATAGAATTTGTGGGTGCCAGGAAGGAAAGCTACCAACGCAACAGCAGAAAACCCATTGTGGAGGATGGCACTTTGCAAGATGATCAAAACCGACGTGATTTTACTATCAATGCCATGGCTTTGGCCTTAAATCCATCAAATTTTGGACAGCTTTTGGATCCTTTTGACGGAAGAAAGGATTTAAAGCGCAAACTTATAAAGACACCGCTAGAACCCGGTGTAACCTATTCTGATGACCCCCTTAGGATGATGCGGGCGATTCGATTTGCTTCCCAACTTAGTTTTACAATCGAGCTTAGATCTCATCAAGCCATACTTGAAAACAAGAATCGTATTAAAATCGTCTCCAAGGAGCGAATAGTGGATGAACTCCATAAGATTTTGATGAGCAAGAAGCCCTCCGTTGGTTTTAAATTAATGCATCAAACAGATCTTTTACCGCTAATTTTACCAGAACTAACGGCGCTCCAGGGCATTGAGGAAATTGAAGGACAACGACACAAAGACAACTTCTGGCATACGCTTGAAGTGGTGGACAATATTTCAGAAAACACCGATAACCTTTGGTTGAGGTGGGCAGCCCTATTGCACGATATTGGTAAAGCACCCACTAAGAAGTTTCATAAAAAGATCGGATGGACCTTCCATGCTCATGAATTTATGGGCTCAAAAATGGTGTATAAACTCTTCAAAAGACTGCGAATGCCATTGAACGACAAAATGAAGTTTGTTCAAAAGATGGTATTAATGAGCTCTAGACCCATTGTATTGTCAGAGGATTATGTCACAGATTCCGCCGTACGAAGGTTAGTTTTTGATGCAGGTGATTATGTGGATGACCTGATGACCCTTTGTGAAGCAGACATCACCACAAAAAATCCGAAAAAGCAACGAAAGTATAAGAACAACTTTAAGATTGTCCGTCAAAAAATTATAGAGGTAGAAGAAAAGGACCATGTTCGTAATTTCCAACCACCTGTTTCTGGGGAAGAAATCATGAAAACCTTCAACTTGAAACCCTCCAAGGAAATCGGAATAATTAAAGAGGCCATAAAAGAGGCCATCTTGGAAGGGGAAATCCCAAACGAATACCAAGCCGCCTTCGAATTTATGCTTCAAAAAGGTAAAGAAATGAACCTAAACCCAGATACTGAATGAAAAGTAACAAATACGTCATTTACTGGCTGTTAACAGGGTGTATGCTGATTTTCATTATGGTCGTGGTCGGAGGTATCACAAGATTGACCCACTCTGGACTTTCCATGTCAGATTACAAGTTGATTACCGGTACCATTCCACCGCTTAACCAACAAGAATGGGAAGAAGCTTTTGAGCTTTACAAGCAGTATCCAGAGTATCAAAAACTAAATTATCACTTCGAACTCGAAGATTTTAAAAGCATATATTTCTGGGAGTGGTTGCACCGTGTGATTGGTAGACTGATAGGCGTTGTTTTCATAATTCCTTTCCTCTATTTCCTGGTTCGCAAAAAATTGGATGGTCCTACCATTAAAAAATGCCTGGTTTTGCTGTTTTTAGGTGGATTTCAAGGTTTTTTGGGTTGGTATATGGTAAAAAGTGGACTGGTCGACCGTCCAGATGTATCCCACTATAGACTAGCGGCCCATTTAACAACTGCTTTCTTAACGTTTGCCTACAGTTTATGGGTGGCCCTGGACCTAAAATATCCAGAAAAAAAGGAAATCAAGGTGGGGATCCGAAACCTGATACGAATTGTTCTGGTGGTTTTGGTACTTCAAATTATCTGGGGTGCTTTTGTTGCCGGTTTGGACGCTGGATTTATACACAATCATTGGCCTTTGATGAGCGATGGCAAATTAATACATCAAACTGTTTACATTGAGCAACAACCCTTGGTCAAAAATTTTATTGAAGGTAGAAGTGGGGTCCAATTTGTGCACCGCTACATGGCCTATATTGTTGTCGGATTAATTGCTTTGATATGGTATCGCACCAAAAACATGAAGCTGACCGCATTGCAAAGAAATGGAGTAAAATCGTTGCTGATTTTGGTATTGATTCAGTTTTTATTGGGTGTGCTCACATTGATTTATGCGGTTCCCTTATGGTTGGGAGTGACCCATCAGATCTTCGCCTTTTTTTTACTGGCGTCCATGACCTTTACCTTGCATAGATTCACCAAATGAAACAGGATTTTGTCTTAACTTTGCACCTACTTTAATTACTGTTGAATGATTTATAAAATCAGGATTATTCTTGATGCCGAGGAAGATATCTTTAGGGATATCGAAATTGAAGGTTCCCATACCCTGGAAGAATTTCACAACGCAATCACCCAGGCTTTCGGATTTGGGGGCAGTGAAATGGCTTCATTTTATACTTGCGATGAGGAATGGAACCAAGATGAGGAAATCGCTCTTTTTGATATGAGTGAAAATGGTTCCAATGTGAGATTGATGAATGAAACTTCCTTGGATGATGTGCTATCTGAACAAAGTCCAAAGTTGATTTACGTTTACGATTTTCTTAGCATGTGGACATTCTTTGTGGAGTTGGCCGATATTGTTGAAAAGGAAGATGGACGGTCTTATCCTAACTTGCTCTTTAGTTTTGGGGAACTTCCTGATTCACCTCCAGAGAAAAAATTCGAATCGCAGTCAGAAATAGAATTCGGCGATTCGCTCGACAGTTACGATGAAATGGATTTTGATGAAAATTGGAATTGACACGTGCAATTAACAATTACCATTGGACAATTACCAATGACCAATCATCAATAACGTAAAAACTACCTATTACTGAATACTGACAACTGAATACTGATTACTGATTACTGATTACTGATTACTGATTACTGATTACTGATTACTGATTACTGATTATCAAAAAATGCTAAACTTATATCCTGCCCAAATCGAAAGTGTTTCCCTTCATCGCGTTGGGAACAAAAGTAAAAACGAGCCTATTTTTCTATCGTCTGAACCCTTTTCATTGAACGATGAAATGTCCGGACTCCTAAAGGAATACTTTTTTAAGCCTTTCCGGGAAAAAGAAGAAAATTATTTCAGGTTTACCCATGAAGTCGATTTAGAGTTCAACGAAGTTTTTACATCGGTTTCCAAATTATTTGAGGATAGCTCTGCCGCGCATGAAGTTTCAAAAAAGATAACGACACATCTTTTTGAGCAATCCAATCATCCCCACATTAAAAATGGAGAGGTATATGTTGTTCACTTTTCAGATATGGTTATCGACAACCAAAAGACGGATGCCATTGGAATTTTTAAGAGTGAATTGAAACATGATTTTCTTCAATTTGAGGAGCAAGGACAAAACTTGGAGATTCTGATTCAACAGGGTATCAATATCAACAAATTGGATAAGGGTTGTATTGTATTCAATGTGGATAAGGAAGAAGGTTTTAAAGTACTTTCCGTGGATAGCAATCGATACGACGCCAAATACTGGTTGGAGAACTTTTTGGGGATCGCACCTTTGACCGATGAGAATTTCTACACCAAAAACTATCTGAAGTTCTGCCAGAATTTTGCCAAGGATGTGGTACTACCCGCCGAGGACAAACAACAAGAGGTCTTGTTCATGAACAGGGCCGTGAACCACTTCGCCAAAAACGATGCTTTTGAAGAAACTTCCTTTTTGAACGAGGTTATGGAAAACCCAGAGCTTATCCCCGAGTTTAAGCACTATAAGGTTGAAAAAGGGCCAAAATATAGTATTGAGGATGTTTCCAACTTTGATATTGCGAACAAAGCCGTATCAGATGCCCGAAAAAAAATAAAGAATGTCATCAATTTGGATACCAATATCCAGATAAAGATGGATTTCATCAATCCGGAATCTGCACAGAAATTTGTGGAAAAAGGTTGGGACGAAGAACGACAGATGTACTATTACTTAGTGTATTTCAACAAAGAGCAGAAAAGTTAGGACTTGCCATCCAATATCTGCCGCATGCTTACATCTTGATAGTTTCGCTTTACAAAATCTAGGGCCAAGGAGAGTACTTCGCCCATGGTAGTACACTTTTTAAAATTGATGTCTTTGGCCAGATCGTAAATCTCAAGCTTAAGCTTGGTGATATTTTCATCCAGCGAAATTTCATCCTCTAAACATGCATCCAAGAGTCGTTTAATACGGTCCCCGGAGCTCATAATCCGTTTGGCCACAATCGAGCGCTCCTCGATTTTATATTGGTCCACGGAGTGTTTTTGGAGTTTGCCGCGAACCAGCTCCACCATCTTAAAGTTCTCCTTAAAAAACTGTGGGCGATAAACTTTTAGTTTTCCTTCAAAGCATTGTTGATCAAAATCTATGGCCCTTATCTTATACACCACATGATCAAAGTCGTGGGTGGGCACAATGACATAATTGTAGGAGCGCATATCTCCCAACAACCGAATCATACAGCGTTCATTGAACTTTACAAATTCCTTGGCCAACTGAGCCTTTTCCGGTTCGGTGCATTTTGGAAGCATCTCATCAATAAAAACATCTCCAGGAATGCCGGCGATATGTTCCTCAATCAACGTATCCCCATATACCAGAAAGTTGAGATTGTACGGGGACAGCATATGCTCCAATTCAAGGCCATAAACCCTTGAAGCATCGGCTTTTTTGACGTAGAAATAGGTATAGTTATCATTCAGGATATTTCTCACCTTGATGCGAAAGGGTTTGGAGTTTCCGAAAGTGCAATAATCAACCGCATCCACGCTGAGATACTCCAAAATACGGTCGCTTCCATCTGAATGTAAAATGGAATAGACCTTTTTCAGGCTCAAATCGATTTCTTCCCTATCAAAATCGGAATAATAGACCCGTACCCAAAGCGTATCATTTTCTTCGGAATCGTAAACCACAACCGAGCCGCTAAAGCGGAGCAGGTCATCATAAAAAATAGGAATCTCAATTTTCCGGTTGTAACGGTCAAGGTATCCGTCCAATTTTTTATTGACTGGATAGGCCGGTTTTTTCTTTGACATCAACTTCTCATCAGACATTCTTTCCCTATTTTGTAACAAAATCCATAATATCTCGTCAAGTTACTATAAACAAATCAAAAAACGATTCCAGCTTGGAAACTATACTGACCGTAAACGGATTAACAAAGAAATTCGGCTACCTGACCGCCGTGAAGGATTTGTCCTTCACTATTGAAAAAGGTAATGTCTATGGTATTTTAGGACCTAATGGGAGTGGTAAATCGACCACTTTGGGCATTATCTTGAACGTGGTTAATCGAACTTCTGGAGATTTTAGTTGGTTCGATGGAACCACATCAACCCACAATGCCTTAAAAAAGGTGGGAGCCATTATCGAGCGCCCCAATTTTTATCCCTACATGACCGCAGTCCAAAATTTGAAATTGGTCTGCAAGATCAAGGAAGTTCCAGAACAGAAAATTCAGGAAAAATTGGAACTTGTTGGATTATGGGAACGCCGTAACAGTAAGTTCAGAACCTATTCCCTTGGGATGAAGCAGCGTTTGGCCATTGCCTCTGCCCTGCTCAATGATCCCGAAATATTGATTCTGGACGAGCCCACCAATGGTTTGGATCCCCAGGGAATCCACCAAATCAGGCAAATCATCAAAAAAATTGCAGGTCAAGGCACCACAATCCTTCTTGCATCCCATTTATTGGATGAAGTGGAAAAAGTGTGCTCCCATGTGGTTATTCTACGAAAAGGAGAAAAGCTGTATTCCGGTCCGGTGGACGAAATGCTTTCGAGTTATGGCTTTTTTGAATTGCGAACCTCGGACATGGAAAAGTTGCAGGAACTCTTGGAGAAAAGTGCCAGTTTTGGAAAAATCACCCGTGAGAATGGCACATTGACCGCCTTTTTAAAAGAAGAAATGAATGCAGAGGAACTCAACAAAATGCTGTTTGAAAAAGGCATGGTGCTTTCCCATCTTGTAAAACGCAAGGAAAGTCTGGAAGAACAATTTTTAACCTTGACCAAGAACAACTAAAATGGTACGCTTACTACAAATAGAATTCATAAAACTGTGGAACAACAGAGCTAGTAAAATACTGATAACCTCTTATTTTATTTTGCTCACGTCAATTGCATTGATAGCTGCCATCAAGTTTGATATCGGCCCAGTTAAATTTCACCTGGCAGATCAGGGAATCTTTAATTTTCCGTACATCTGGCACTTCAACACCTTTGTAACTGCAATTTTCAAGCTTTTTCTGGCCATTGTCATCGTTTCCATGATGGCCAATGAGTACAGTAACAAGACCATCAAACAAAATTTGATAGATGGACTTTCCAAAAAAGAGTTCATCCTTTCCAAATTTCTAACGGTCATTTCCTTTTCACTCATCTCAACAGTATTTGTCTTTGTGGTCTCGATGATTCTGGGACTCGTTTATTCGGACTACAATGAGCTTTCCATCATTTTTTCTGATATGGAATTTTTGTTGGCTTTCTTTATAAAACTTGTCGGTTTCTTCTCGTTCTGTCTCTTTTTGGGCATTTTCGTAAAACGGTCCGCATTCGCCTTGGGCTTTTTAATACTTTGGGCGGTTTTGGAGCAATTAATTTTCGGATTGCTCGGTTGGAAAGTTATGAGCTGGGATAGTGCAAAAATGGTGAAGGATTTTTTCCCGCTAGAGTCCATGACCAATTTGATCAAAGAACCTTTCACAAGACTTTCGGCCGTACAGAACATCGGCCAGCAGATCGGAGAAAACATGAAATTTGATTACCATGTGTACTGGCACGAATTTATAATTGTAATCTTCTGGACGGCTCTTTTTGTCTATTTATCCTATGCATTATTGAAAAAGCGTGATTTGTAGTATCTTGTGAGGTGCTGTAACTCACAGAATGCTATATAGAAACTGGATACTATTTGTGCTTTGCCTGTCCTCCTATACCCTGTTTGGACAAGGTGAGACCGCTAATTGGTATTTCGGAAACAATGCCGGTATCAGTTTTAACAATGACGGAACCGTGACTCCACTGGATAATGGGCGCATAAGCACTTTTGAAGGTTGTGCCTCAATATCCGATGCCTCTGGAAATCTTATTTTATATACAGACGGAATTCGGGTTTTCAATCGAAACCATACCATCATGGATAATGGGAGTGGTCTTTTCGGTGATCCATCCAGTACCCAATCGGCAATTATTGTGCAAAAGCCGGAGGATCCGAATATCCTATACATCTTTACGGTAGACACCTCTACCGCTGAAAATGATCCAGATTTTGGACTCAACTATTCTACGGTCGACCTCTCAATGAACAATGGTGACGGTGCGGTGGTCCAAAAAAATGTCAATCTTTTAATGGACTGTTCTGAGAAGATATCGGCTGTGGTCAAAAATTGTTTTGATAAATCCATTTGGGTAGTCACCCTTGGGAGAGAAAATATTGGAGATAATCCTTTTGATACCTATTATGCATTTGAAATAACCTCTACTGGGGTAAATACGACACCTGTTCAAAGCACATTTAGTAACCTTCTGGTCGTGGATCCAAGGGGATATCTAAAATTCTCAGCTGATGGGAGCACTTTAGCGAGTGCCAATTCCTCCTCGGGGCTTTATATATATGATTTCGATGTCGACACAGGTGTTTTATCCAACCAGCAGCAGTTATTGGTTTCGGCTCCCAACAAATTTCCATACGGGATTGAGTTTTCGCCGAATCAAAGGTTTTTGTATGCACATACTTCCAATAATGCCCCTGCGGGTCAAGTTGGGGTCCATTCATCATCATTAGTGCAATATGATTTGACCGCTCCCAACATTGCAGCTTCTGAAGTAGAAATTGATAGAAGATCAATCTATCGCGGTGCCTTGCAACTGGCTCAAAATGGGAAAATATATAGAACAATTGCGGAGAACTATTTAACAGGAACACCCTATTTAGGGGTGATAGAGAACCCAAATGAATTGGGCAACGCTGCCAATTATGTCCATAACGCCGTTTTTCTTAATGGGAGAAATGCCACACAAGGACTTCCTCCATTTATTCAATCATTTTTTGACCGTGTAGATCTTTTGCAAAATGCCGATGGGTCAACCGGCTCTTCCCTAGCAATTTGTGAAGGAGATCAATTCACTCTTGAAGCCGAAAACATTCCGAATGCCACCTATAATTGGGAAAAAGACGGCAACCCAATGGCCCACTCTACCCATACCCTGACCGTAGATCCCGCCAATGCATCAGATTCGGGGCGGTATAGTTTAGAAATTATACTGGCTGACCCAGGGGAATGCCCAATAATCGGGGAAGCTTTTATTTCAGTCAATCCGATACCCCAAGCGTCTCCTCTTGTTTTGGTTCAATGTGATGCTTCAACCACAAATTCAACAGATGGTTTGGCGCCCTTCAACCTTGAAGAGGTCATAACTAGTTCGGATTATACCTATACCTTCTATGAATCCATTGCGGATTTAAATGCAGATAATCCAATGATCACAACTGTCGGATTTACCAACACGACTCCCTACAACCAGACGATTTATTACAAAATTGTTGATGATAATGGCTGTGAAGATTCCTCCACGTTAGATCTACAGGTAAGGTCAATCGTATTCAGTCCCAATGATGAGAAGAATTATTATGTCTGTGATGATAACCCGGAAGATTTGGTGTTGGATGGAGTTTTTGATCTTGACACCTTGCTAGACCAAGATTACCCCAATAGCGATGTCGTGCTTTACACATCTTTGGAAGATGCATCGCTGGAGCAGCAACCCATCAGTGGAAACTACAGGACAGAATCCACCTCCATTTACGCCAGAGTCGAAAACTCGAACGTATGCGAAGATGTTGATGTCATCAATCTCATTGTTAACCCCACACCAACTTTCACATTCGACGAAGAGGTTATTTGGTGTACCGATGGAGCTCCTATTTTTCTCGAAGCTCCTGCCGGTTTTGACCTTTACAGATGGTATAGAAATGAAGGGGGAACAAGACGAGAAATCAGCGCGCAACAGATTACCGAGATTTCAGCTTTAGGAAATTATACGCTTGAAGCCGGTTATCGGTATATCACAAATGAAGGTACTTTCGATTGCATGAACGAAGTTGGTTTCGTGGTAAATCCGTCAAATCGGGCTATAATTGAAAATGTACTTGTTGAAGATATCTCCGATAACAATAGCATTGAAATATCGGTTGCTGGGGATGGGGATTATGAATATGCCATTGCGGATGAGACCAATTATCAAGATTCGCCCATGTTCGAAAATGTGGAGCCCGGTTTCGTTACCGTTTATGTACGCGATAAAAATGGATGTGGCGTATCATCAGAATTGGTTTCCGTAATTGGTTATCCCAAGTTCTTCACCCCGAATGGGGACAATGTGAACGATACATGGCAAATTATTGGGATTGATGAACAATTCCAATCAGAAAGTGTCATTACCATCTACAATAGATTTGGCAGACTGATGGCACAAATAAGCCCCAAAACGGGAGGTTGGAACGGTATGTTTAACAACAGTGAACTTCCAGCGGCGGATTATTGGTTTAAGGTTGCCCTGGAAGATGGTCGTATTTTCAAAGGTCATTTCGCTTTGAAACGATAAGATTTGGGAAAAATTGACTAACTTAAAATGTTTGATTTTGGTCAAATGTTAAAAAAATTGCTTCTCATAACGGTTTTCAGCTTTGCTGTTGTCGGAACGGCCCAGGAATGCCCTGACCTGTTGACTCCTGTGAACGGAGCTACCAATGTTCCTGTGGATACATCCATTTCATGGGAATCTGTCGATGGAATTCCCGCGTATCGTATCCGTATAGGAACCACACCCGGAGGTGCTGAAATTCTAGAGCGTTCTGTTGGAAATTCCACAACTTACACCCCTCCTTTGGGATTACCAGAGAACACACAGATTCACGTAACCATTATATTGGATTTTTTATTTGGTGGTAATGCCGACATTGTTTGCACAGGTCAATCGTTCAGAACAGAAGATGTGACCACGCCTCCCGATTGCACAACAATAAGAACTCCTGCTGATGGAGCCATCAACGTCAGTGTATTTTCCAATATTGTGTGGAATTATGCCCCTAAAGCCACAGATTATTCTATCAGACTTGGAACAATTCCAGGTGGAAGTGACATCCTTCCGCCAACCTTGACTGGAAATGTACTTTCGTTCAATCCCCCCGGCGAACTTCCTGCAAACCAACTGATATATGCAACTGTTATTCCGAGAAATGAAAATGGGACGGCGACAGGTTGTGTAGAATCCAGTTTTACCACAGGAGCCTTGGCCACCATTCCGGGTTGCACCAATTTGATAAGTCCGTTGGATGGAGATACCAATGTGCCCTTGACACCGTTGCTTGAGTGGTTTCCTGTTCCTGGCGCAACAGGCTACAGATTGACCATTGGCTCATCTCCTGATGCTGCCGATATATTGGATAATACTGCCTTTCCGACCAATTCCACATTCGTATTGGAATTTGAGCCCAACCGAACATTTTTTATTCGAATTGTTCCTTTTAATTCAGCTGGTGATGCAATTGGTTGCGGCCAAGAGAGTTTTTCTACCTTGTTGGGTTGTGGCCCTTATTTGGACACCAACACAGGGGAATTTATAACCTTAAACCCTGAAATTACGCTTCCGGATACTGTACCAATTTGTTCAAACAATCTACCTCAAACCCTTTCAGCTCCTGATGTTGCGGATGGATATCGTTGGTATAGAATTGATCAATTTGGAAACGAGAGCCTTATCTCAAGCACTGCAGATGTAAACCTAAATCAAACGGGTACGTATCGGTACGAGGCATATACCAATATTGCCCAATCGGGGCAACTCATCGAATGCTCCTCAACCAAAGAATTTACTGTGGTCTCCTCCGAAATTGCCACCATCAATGCCCTGAATTCGCAAGAATCGGGAAATAATTTACAAGTCACCGTTGATGCTTCGGGAGGGGGGGATTATGAATATGCCGTGGATGATATCAATGGCCCCTATCAAAACAGTAACGTATTCAACAATATAACACCTGGCACCCACACCTTTTATGTCCGGGATAAAAATGGTTGCGGTATCGTCGAGGAAACCTTTTCCCAAGATTTGACGGTAGAGGGATTCCCCAAGTTCTTCACTCCAAATGGGGATAGTGTCAATGACTTCTGGCAGTTTATACAACCCCGGGGTTCGGAGACCATCGTTTTTCAATCCATCCGTATTTTTAACCGTTACGGACAATTTCTCAAGGAAATCTCCCAAAATTCGTTGGGCTGGGACGGTAATTTTGCTGGACGGCCACTCCCTTCAGGAAATTATTGGTTTCGGGCGGTCGATGATACAAACCGTGAAATAAAAGGATACTTTGCCCTTAAAAGATAATACCTGTTTTTACTTCATTTTAGCACGCGCCTTTAGTATTTTTATGGGATGAAATTTCAAGTTGTTTCAGATTTTAGCCCCACCGGAGATCAACCTCAGGCCATTGCGGAGCTGGTCAATGGAATCAATGAAAAGGAACCGCACCAAACCCTTCTTGGGGTTACAGGTTCGGGAAAAACCTTTACCGTTGCGAATGTCGTGGAAAGGGTACAACGTCCTACGCTCGTTTTGGCCCATAACAAGACCCTGGCAGCCCAATTATATTCGGAGTTTAAGCAGTTTTTTCCAAATAATGCGATTGAATACTTTGTATCCTATTACGATTATTATCAACCCGAAGCCTATATTCCGACCAGTGGCCTTTATATTGAAAAAGATCTTTCCATCAACGAGGACATCGAAAAGCTTCGGCTAAGTGCAACCTCTTCCCTCCTCTCTGGACGAAGGGATGTACTTGTAGTGGCATCAGTTTCGTGTTTATATGGAATAGGAAATCCTATTGAATTTCAAAAAAATGTCATCTCTATACGAAGAGACCAGGTCATATCCCGGACCAAATTCCTGAAACAATTGGTGCAAAGTCTGTATTCACGCACCACTGCCGATTTTAGAAATGGGAATTTTAGGGTGAAGGGAGATGTGGTCGATGTTTTTCCTGGATACGCCGATCATGCATTCCGGGTTCATTTTTTTGGTGACGAGATTGAAGAAATTGAAGCATTGGACCCTTTCAACAATAGAGTCATAGAGGTGTACGATGCCCTGAACATATATCCCGCCAATATGTTTGTTACCTCCCCGGATATTCTTCAGAATGCCATTCATCAAATCCAAGATGATTTGGTAAAACAAATAGCCTATTTTCAAGATATAGGAAGGCCCCTCGAAGCCAAACGTTTGGAAGAACGGACCAATTTTGATCTGGAAATGATTCGAGAGCTCGGATATTGCTCTGGAATTGAAAACTATTCCCGCTATTTGGATGGTCGGGAACCTGGAACACGTCCTTTCTGTCTCTTGGACTATTTCCCCGATGATTATTTGATGATTATTGATGAGAGCCATGTAACCATACCTCAGGTACATGCCATGTACGGTGGGGACCGATCTCGAAAAGAGAATTTGGTGGATTATGGATTCCGTCTTCCTGCAGCCATGGACAATAGACCGCTAAAATTTGAAGAATTTGAAGCACTTCAAAACCAAGTGATCTATGTCAGTGCAACCCCGGCAGATTACGAACTGCAACTAAGCCAGGGCGTTTATGTCGAGCAGGTGATTCGACCGACGGGATTGTTGGATCCCATAATAGAAGTGCGCCCAAGCATGAATCAAATTGATGATTTGGTGGAGGAAATCCAACAACGTGTTGAATTGGATGAACGTACGCTGGTTACCACATTGACCAAACGTATGGCTGAAGAATTGACCAAATATCTTTCGAGAATTGACGTCCGATGTCGATACATTCACAGTGATGTGGATACTTTGGAACGTGTGGAGATCATGCAAGACCTTAGAAAAGGACTTTTTGATGTGCTGATCGGTGTCAATCTGCTGCGGGAAGGCCTTGATCTTCCCGAGGTTTCGCTCGTAGCCATTTTAGATGCGGATAAAGAGGGCTTTCTAAGAAGTAATCGTTCGTTGACCCAAACCGTTGGGCGAGCAGCCCGTAACTTAAATGGAAAAGCGATCATGTATGCCGATACCATTACCGATAGCATGCAAAAAACCATAGATGAGACCAATTACCGAAGGGAAAAGCAATTGAATTATAACAAGGAGAACAACATTGTTCCGAAAGCTTTGAACAAAAACCTTGACAATGCCCTGGCCAAAAACTCGGTTTCCACCTACCACTTTCAAAAAGAGGAACTCAGGGCGGCTGAACCGGATTTGGAATACCTTACACAGGACCAAAAGGAAAAATTGATTCGTGAAAAGCGAAAAGCCATGGAGAAAGCAGCCAAAGAGCTCAATTTTATGGAGGCTGCGAAGCTTAGGGACGAAATTAAAATGTTGCAGGAGCAAGAATAAAAGAAAGCCCTGCGAATGCAGGGCTTTCCTCAACTAACCAACTAAACCAACCATCATGAAACACCTGAGATGGTGTTCTCCTAAAAGGTTTTATCCGATTGTAATCATTCTTTTAGGCTCTGGAAGTGCCTCCTCTTTCTTGGGAAGGGTCACTTTCAATATCCCATCCTCATATTTTGCGTCGATTTTGGAACCATCAACGGTTTCAGGAAGGGTAAAAGCCCTTTTAAAAGAAGAATACGTAAATTCTTTTCTTGTGTAGTTCTCTTTGGTTTCTTTGTTCTCTGATTTTGCTTCACTGGAAATGGTAAGGATGTCGTTATCTACCTCTACCTTAAAATCATCTTTCTTACCTCCAGGCACAGCTAACTCAAGTTCAAAACCTTCAGTATTGTCCTTAATGTTTACAGCAGGTAAAGAAGTATTCCAATTATCAACTCCTCCAAACCAATCAGGACTTAAAAAGTCGTTCATTAAAGACGGGAAAAACAGATTATTTCGTTTCACTAAACTCATGGTGATCAAATTTTATATTAAACATGTAAATCACCCTGATATAGTCAAAGGTTATACCAATAGAGTTTGTGTGTCATTTTGACATTTTATTAACATTTTTAACTGTCAATATGGCATTAGTTGTAGTGTGCCTTGAAAATATTGATCAATATATCTGCCGGAACAACCTTGTTTGGATACTTATGCATCACTTCAAGCACTTGCCCGATAGCCGAGGGCGGAAGCCCCATGGTAAGTCCGATATTATATAGTGTGCTGATTTCTTTTTGATGTTGCTCTTGATCAACGTTCATCAGCAACAAGAGCCTATGGAACTGCACTATACGTTCCGCCTGGGACTTTAAGGTTACTTTGGGCGGCTTTTGCTTCAGCAACTTTTCAAAGGTCTTTTCGTCAATCCCCAGGTTTGACGCTACCCCAAGCAAAAACTGGTATTCGGAATCCTTCAAGGTGTGGTCGACTCTTGCAAAGGCTATCATTTCTGAAAGGATACTTAACTTTTCCTCGTAGGTTCCCATGTTTGGTTTGGAGCTGATTCTTAATAAGATAACTCCAAAACAACCCATTTTAGTGTATAAATGGAGATGGATTAACATAAAATAAAAAAGCAACGCCAAATGACGTTGCTCCTTTTGATATGAAATTAAAGGGCAGCGCTTAACTCAACACCTCTTTTACCTTATCTGCAGCTTCTTGAAACTGTACGGCAGAATGTACCGCCAAACCGGAATTATCGATAATTTCCTTGGCCAATTCGGCATTTGTACCTTGAAGTCTTACAATAATGGGTACCTGAATGGCATCTCCCATGTTTTTGTACGCATCTACCACACCTTGTGCGACACGATCACAACGTACGATTCCACCAAAAATATTGATAAGGATAGCCTTTACATTTGGATCCTTCAAAATAATCCTAAAAGCTTCTTCAACACGCTTGGCATCTGCAGTACCACCTACATCCAAAAAGTTAGCTGGTTCACCACCCGCCATTTTGATCAAATCCATGGTTGCCATGGCAAGTCCGGCACCATTCACCATACATCCCACGTTACCATCCAAATCAACATAATTAAGACCCACTTCGCGAGCTTCTACCTCAATTGGGTTCTCTTCACGAAGGTCGCGCATTTCGGCATAGGTCTTTCTTCTATACAAAGCATTATCATCTATAGAAACCTTGGCATCAACGGCCATGATCTTGTCATCGGAAGTCTTTAATACAGGATTGATCTCGAACAAACTCGCATCACTTTGATCGTACGCCCTGTAAAGCGCCGAAACAAACTTCACCATTTCTTTGAAAGCCGCTCCGGACAATCCAAGGTTGAAAGCAATTCTTCTCGCCTGAAACGGCAGCAATCCGGTCGCAGGATCAATCTCTTCGGTAAAAATCAAATGCGGTGTCTTCTCAGCCACCTCTTCGATATCCATTCCTCCTTCAGTGGAGTACATTACCATGTTTCTACCAGAGGCCCTGTTCAACAAAACAGACATATAGAATTCATTGGTCTCACTATCACCAGGGTAGTAAACATCCTCTGCAATAAGCACTTGGTGCACCTTTTTACCTTCTGCAGAAGTTTGTGGGGTAATCAGGTTCATCCCGATAATGTTACCCGCCAATTCTTCCACTTCCTTCAAGTTTTTGGCCAACTTTACACCGCCACCTTTCCCACGTCCACCTGCATGTACCTGTGCTTTTATCACATGCCATCCTGTTCCGGTTTCCTGGGTAAGTTGTTTGGCAGCATCAACTGCCTCTTTAGCGTTACGTGCTACAATACCACGTTGGATCCTAACCCCAAAGCTGGCTAAAATTTCTTTTCCTTGATATTCGTGAAGATTCATTTTTGAATTACTTTTAATTGGGGACAAAAATAGAAAACGACATTGACAAATTGAATATGAAAAAGGAATAATTAAGGTCGAGGACAATCTCCTTCAAAATCGAAGCCATGCCATGCCTCGAAGTTATCCGACCTACATCTTAAAATCCTCAAAATCCAACGGGTCAAAATTCTTAAAATGACCGTTCATTTCGATAATGGCCTTTGTTCGATTTACCTCGCTCAGCACTGTGGTAGTGGTTTCCAAATGTTTCTTGATAAACATCAACCTATCGGTTTCGCTTGATATTTGGAGCAACTGGTATTCTTGCTCGAACGAAAGCCCCATTTTGTGCGCAAGTGTATAACTGTTGAACTGTTTTTCAGGAATTTTGGTAAAGGGAACGTCCATCAATTCATATAAACTCTCAATCTTCTGCAGTACTTCAATCCTCAGGTCAGCATCAGAATTATTATTGGCATCTAAAAATTCAACATCCCCCCCAGCGTACAGTTTTCCTTCCATTTGATTTTCAAAAGATAGAATCTTAAAAACCTGCCTGGCGACACAGACTACATCCATTTCTCCATTTTCATAGGTGGTCACCACTTCAGCCAATTGTACTTCGGTGCCGTAGGCAATTGTATTATTGATAAACACGGGGATTCCAAATGTTATCGCCTCTTCCCTGCAATCCCGGATCAATTGTTTGTATCGTTCCTCAAAAATATGGAGCGGAACTGTTTCTCCGGGAAAGAAAACCGTCTGTAACGGAAATAGAGGTAATTTCATGCTGCGAATTTGGATTAAATGTACGATGTCGGATGTAAAAGCGCAAGCTTGGCCAAACGTTAATTGTTATTTTTAAAACAATTTGTTATATTATTATGATTTGCTATTATATTCTTGCCAAACTTCCCCGCAACCTTTAGATTTGCTTGAAACAAAGATAGCTTATGAACTCCCAAAATTTACTCAAGCTCGCGAACCAATTCGGTGCTCCTTTATACGTATATGATGCTGAAACAATATCGTCCCAATTTCAGCGATTGACCAAGGCTTTTGCAGGTGTCGGAAGTCTTAGATTGAATTATGCGGCCAAGGCACTCTCCAATATCTCCATTCTAAGGTTGATGAATAGCCTTGGGAGTGGACTGGATACGGTTTCCATACAAGAAGTTAAGTTAGGACTCATGGCAGGTTTTAAGCCTGAATCCATCATATTTACACCCAATGGTGTTTCCTTGGAAGAAATAGAGGAAGCTTCAGCACTTGGTGTACAAATCAATATTGACAATCTTTCGGTATTGGAACAATTTGGAAGCAAACATCCCGATATTCCGGTATGTATCCGTATCAACCCGCACGTTATGGCGGGTGGGAATTCCAAAATTTCCGTAGGTCATATCGATTCCAAGTTTGGTATAAGCATCCACCAGATTCCCCATTTGTTGCGAATCGTGGAGCTCACCAAAATGAATATCAATGGTATCCACATGCATACTGGAAGCGATATTTTGGACATTGATGTATTCCTATACGCCTCCGAAATCTTATTCGAAACCGCCAAAAACTTTAAAAATCTAGAGTTTATTGATTTTGGAAGTGGATTCAAAGTTCCCTATAGAGCTGGAGACATTGAAACCAACATCGAGGAGTTGGGTAAAAAATTGACTCGAAGATTCAACGAATTCTGCAAGGAATACGGCAGGGATTTGACCCTTGCATTTGAGCCCGGAAAATTTTTGGTAAGCGAAGCTGGTCTCTTCCTGGCAAAGGTCAATGTGGTAAAACAAACTACATCGACCGTGTTTGCCAGCGTGGATTCAGGTTTCAACCATTTGATCCGTCCGATGCTCTATGGATCGTCCCATGAAATTGTGAATCTATCAAATCCCAAAGGCAAAGAACGTTATTATTCCGTTGTTGGTTATATTTGTGAAACGGATACCTTTGGTAGTAACCGTAGAATCAATGAGATTTCTGAAGGTGATATTTTGTGCTTCAAAAATGCTGGTGCGTATTGCTTTACCATGTCGAGCAATTACAACTCCAGATATCGACCAGCAGAAGTGCTTTGGCAGAAGGGAAAAGCCCATTTAATTCGTCAAAGGGAAACATTTGATGATATCCTTAGAAATCAGGTTGATGTAAAAGATTTATTCGAAATTCCTAAAGCTGCCGCTATCAAATAATATGGATGTATTGGCCATTTTGCTTTCAATTGTTCTGATCACTTTGGCCTTACTCCACTTTTTTTGGGCATTATTTGGCATCAAAGAACCGGAAGCGGTAGTTCCAACCGCTGAAGGAAGCAATAAGGTAAAAACTCCTGGTAAACTTATGGCTGTACTTGTAGGTATAATTTTGCTGGGCTTTGCCTTTGTTTTCATTAATAAGGTTGCCAATTATGTGAACTATCCCTGGCTCAAATACGTTTCGTTTGGAATTGGTGTGGTTTTTATTGTTCGTGCCCTGGGCGATTTTAAGTACGTGGGTTTTTTCAAAACAGCCAAAAACAGCAAATTTTCTGCCCTCGATACCCGATATTACTCCCCCCTATGCTTGCTCATGGGTATTCTGGTACTTTTATTGGAGTTGATGGATTGAACACTAATTTGGCATAATTTTCGTTAGTTTTGATGTAGTCAATAGACTAAACCCTCAAAATTCGGAACGATGCGTGCAGTTTTTACCTACTTAACCCAGATCAGTTTACTTCTATTTCTTTTTGTTGGATTTCAGTCCCATGCCCAAAATGTAAAGTGGCTTAGTTGGGACGAGGCCGTTGCATTGTCACAAACTGATACCAACCCCAAGAAAATGTTCATCGATGTTTACACGGACTGGTGCGGATGGTGCAAGAAAATGGATAAGGACACTTTTCAAAATCCAGAAGTAGCTGCTTATATGCAGGAAAACTTCTATATGGTGAAATTGGATGCTGAGGGAAAGGACCCCATTGAATTCAAAGGTAACACATTCAAGTATGTTCCTTCGGGAAGAAGGGGATATCATGAATTTGCCGCAGCTCTTCTGCAAGGTAAAATGAGCTATCCTACAGTGGTTTTCCTTGACGAAAAACTAAACATGCTTTCTCCTGTTCCAGGATACCAAAAAGTGAAGCCATTCTTACAGATTGCCCGCTATTTTGGGGACGACATCTATAAAGACAAGGATTGGCAAGCCTACGCGGGTAAATAATCCGTTATCTACTATAATTAGGACTTTCTTTTGTGATGGTCACATCATGCGGGTGACTTTCGTTGATACCGCTTGCGGTAATTTTTACGAATCTTCCCGATTCCTTTAAGGTTTCGATATCCTTGGCGCCACAATAACCCATTCCGGCACGTAGTCCACCTACGAATTGATGGATACTTTCAAATAAATCACCTTTGTAGGGAACGCGACCTACAATTCCTTCTGGAACCAACTTTTTTATATCGTCCTCTACATCTTGGAAATAACGGTCCTTACTTCCCTCTTTCATGGCCTCGACCGAGCCCATACCACGATAGGATTTAAACTTCCGTCCTTCATAAATAATGGTCTCACCTGGGGATTCTTTGGTTCCTGCCAATAGGGAGCCCAACATCACCGTATCGGCACCAGCTGCGATAGCCTTTGGAATATCACCTGTATAGCGAATCCCTCCATCAGCAATCACGGGAACTCCACTACCTTTTATGGCAGCAGCTACTTCCAAAACAGCAGAAAACTGGGGAAATCCAACCCCTGCCACCACTCGGGTAGTACAAATTGACCCTGGACCGATTCCTACCTTAACAGCATCAGCACCGGCTTCCACCAAATATTTTGCAGCCTCTCCGGTAGCTATGTTTCCAACAATGACTTCCAATTCCGGGAAGGATTTTTTGACCGCTTTCAACACACTTACAACTCCTTTGGTGTGACCATGTGCGGTATCAATAACAATGGCATCGACTCCCGCGTTGACTAGAGCTTCTGCTCTATCGACAGCATCTTGGGTCACCCCAATTGCCGCGGCTACCCGAAGTCGACCGTATTTATCTTTATTGGCAATAGGTTTTTGGGTCAGTTTGGTAATGTCCCTAAACGTGATAAGTCCAACCAACTCATCCTTATCATTTACAACCGGAAGTTTTTCAATCTTGTTTTCTTGAAGAATTACTTCGGCCTCTTCCAGGGAAGTCCCCTCTCCTACGGTAACCAAGTTCTTTGATGTCATCACTTCACCAATGGGTCTGCTGTTGTTCTTTTCGAACCTCAAATCCCTATTAGTAACTATTCCTATCAGTTTTTTATTCCCATTGACAATTGGAATTCCTCCAATGCTATGTTCTTTCATACTGGCCTTGGCATCCCTTACCAAAGCATCTTGTGGAAGTGTAACAGGGTCCATGATCATACCGCTTTCGGCTCGCTTCACCTTTCTGACCTTTATGGCTTGTTGTTCAGCGGTCATGTTCTTGTGCAATACGCCAATGCCACCTTCGCGGGCCATGGCAATCGCCATCTGGGATTCAGTAACCGTATCCATAGCTGCAGAAACGATGGGGACATTAACGGTAATGTTTCTAGTAAATTTTGCTTGAATATTGACTTCTCTGGGCAGTACTTCGGAATATGCCGGCACAAGTAGGACATCGTCGTAAGTAAGTCCTTCGCCAACAATTTTATTTAGGTGGGCTTCCATTGCAATTACGGATTAATTGCGTGCAAATATACCACTTTTAATTCAAGTAGAAGACAAATCAAGTTCTGGGGTATTTTAATGTTATATTTATTTAGACTTATTATAAATAATAAATATATTTACATCAAAATATACCCCTATGTGCGAGTCCCTAAAAATTCTTAATCAAACCAAAAATGGCACATTGACCTTTTGTGATAAAAGCAAGTTATTTCAATTGGTTTATAATAACCTGTGTTTTGAACTTTACGAGTGGGAACTCGACTCCTTTAAATCCTATGTATCCCAATTGGACATTTCCTATTGGGAAAACGAATTCAAAAATTGGATTCATGAACGTAAAATACCAATTTCGGTAGGTCAAAAGCACTTTATTATTCTGGTAAGCAAACGGGAAATCGTAGAAATCAAACGCTTATTGACCATAAACCTACAACAGGTTGAGCTT
This sequence comes from Flagellimonas sp. 2504JD4-2, assembly GCF_053642935.1. NCBI lineage: Bacteria > Pseudomonadati > Bacteroidota > Flavobacteriia > Flavobacteriales > Flavobacteriaceae > Flagellimonas > Flagellimonas sp. 2504JD4-2. Next base: position 548,481 of record NZ_JBSIOV010000002.1, read on the forward strand.
TTGGAGTACGATGATATCAACTACGGGTTTATCGAAAATTAGGCCCTTAAATCCCTTTGTCCGGGCCTAATACATTGCAAAAAGACCAATAGCGCCGCAAAGGAGAAGGTCAATGTCATAAGCGTACCTGAAAAGATTACAACATATTTCATCCATGACATTCCGGTCCACATTAAATAAATGCCACCAAACGTCAATAAAACGGATAGAAAAGGCTCTATGGTCAAGAATAACTTCCAGTTTTTAGGAAATTTGGAGATCCAAACCAGTCCTCCCATAAGGAAAAAAATAAAGGACATTGACAATATATGGGTATGCACAATGGTAAGCATCTCCCGCTCACCTTTTTTGAATTTCATCACAGTGGCACTTTCATCTTCCTCATTGCCCAGATAGTTTTCTTCCAATCCGGCAGGAGTCGTTGATTCTGTCTGCCCCACAAATAGTAAGCCCGTAAAAAATCCTATGGAAAGAATAACAACAAATACCGCTATAAAATGTCGGATTTCCTTCGGAAATGTAGTCAGCAGACCATTGTATTCCATTACAATTCGCCTTTTTCCTGAAGGATACCAATGGTCTGCAAAAGATTGTCCATTGACTTTGTCATGGACCGTACCGAAATGGTAGCACCTGAAATGGCATCGATATTGGTTTCTTCGCTAACTCTGTCCCCGCCTGTTTTGCCAATAAACTGCTTTAACCATCTTTTACTCCCGATCTCACCGCCATATTCCTCGCGGTATATCAAAACCTTGGAGTTCAACACTTTTAATTCTCCGTCAAAAACCACTAAGTAATCAAATTTGGCCGTTTTGCTCGGGGCTTGATCAACAAATGCATAACCCAGGATCGAATCTTGAACATCAATCTTGTAAAAATTCTCGCCCGAAATCTTTGTGGGAAGTTCTGTGTTCACGTCTTTGGCAACAACTATCGGAGTTAAGTTGAAATTGGTAACCTCAAAAGTTTTTCCAACTTCTTTTATCACTTTTTTGTGTACTCCTTTTGGAATACCAAATCCGGCGAAAAGGAACAGCAATAACAATGTGGCAAATGGTTTAACCAATTTCATGCCCCAAATATATTAATTTAGACTTATTATGAATAAAAATAAGCCCAAGAATCTATCAACAACGCAAAAAAAAGGTGTGGTTAAAACCACACCCCTATTCCAAAGTTAAGTCTGTCGGTGACATCATCACCATCCAAAGCGTTGCTCCTGAATTGGTAATCACCTTTGATTACAACACCGGGAGCAATATGGTAGGTAAGTCCGGTTGTGACGTCAGTACGGTCGTAAGCTTCATTCTCCACCAATGCGCCATCGGTATTGGCGTGGGTATCATATTTTTCATAACGGGCAAATGCGAACAATTTTTGTCTTTTGCCTATCGGAAGTAGATTATAGGCTCCTTCCACATACCATCCCTGCAAAGCGCTACCCAAATCTCTTCCGGTTAAATTATTGTAAGCTTCTGTATCGGACAAGGAAGCATGTATAAACTGCCCTCGTGCCGTGAAACGTTGGTATGCATATCTGGCATCCAAACCAAACATTGCCATTCCAATATCCGAACCATCAAATTGCTCTACATCATCCTCTGGTTGGGTACGACCAAAATATGTTGAAAAACCAAGTCTCAAACCAGAAATTCCATAGTAATCCAACTTTGTGGACAAATTCGGGCTATCAATGGTCGATTGGATTCCCTTTTGTCTTCCTCCACGTAAACCATTTGATCCGCCCAAAAATCCGGTAACGCCACCTTCGCCATCAGCTTCCGTAGACTTAAATCCATTGAACAAATAGGCCTGATAACCCAACGATATGGAATTGAATCTTCCTGTAACTCCTACACCTAGCTCTCTCCAGGTAGTAGGTATAATCGAAGCATCTACCGCAGGTCTTTCCGTTCCGTTAAACGTAGTAGGTTCGTGAAATTCGTTCACGATCCCCATGGGAACAAGCATTAAACCACCACGAATATTAAGATTGGGAGCGGCGTTATAATTTACAAAGGCTTGTTCCACAAAAACCTCCTCCACATGCTCAAACTCGACTTCCGTCACAAACTGGGTGCGATCATCAAAACGATATCCAAAAAGCAGAACCAGACGTTGTACATCTATCTCTCCATTTTGTCCTTCAGGTTGGTTATACAACATCTCTCCGTACGCTCCAACAGTGACCGCCGATGCATAATTGCCCGAAAGCAATCGCTGTGCTGCGTTTATTTGTTTTTGGGGGTCCAAAGTAATTGAATCTGTTTGGGTCTGTGCAAAAATTGATGATGAAATTAGCAATGCTAAAAGGAGCGTATACTTCCTCATTTGTTCAGTTATTATTATTTAGATTAATTTAAAATAAATTGAAAGAGGCAAATATATTTCGCTCTATGAAACGGAGCAAATTTATTTAGACTTAATTTAAATAAATTTTGAGATTTAACATTTTAAGGTGTTTTGAACCTTGCCTAAATGGAATCAATGGTATACGGAAAAGAGCTCAGTAGCTTTGTTATAGGCGGCTTCAAAAACCATCCAATTGACTCCCGGGTCCGCTTTTTCCGCAGTGAAGTATGACAGCATTTTTTCTGTTGGCATATTGCCGGTAAGCTCATCTTTGGCCATGGGGCATCCTCCGAAGCCTTGCACTGCTCCGTCAAAACGTCTACATCCAGCTTTATAGGCCGCATCTACTTTTTCATGCCATTTGGTTGGCGTGGTATGCAAATGTGCTCCAAACTCGATCTCTGGGTATTTGGGAATCAGGTTGGAAAACAAATAGTCTATTACCTCTGGGGTCGAACTTCCAATGGTATCGGAAAGCGACAGTATTCTGGCACCCATGGACGCCAATTTTTCGGTCCACTCCCCTACAATTTCCACATTCCAAGGGTCACCATAAGGGTTTCCGAATCCCATGGAAATGTATGTGACAACTTCTTTATTGTTGGCATTGGCTATCTCTAAAATACTTTTTAAGGTATCTACCGATTGTTCAATGGTTTTATGGGTGTTCCGCATTTGGAAGTTTTCCGAAATGGAAAATGGGTAGCCCAAATAGTCGATTGCCACATGTCGTGAAGCATCATTGGCTCCCCGGGTATTAGCCACTATTGCCAACAATTTACTATTGGTCTTGGAAAGATCTAGTTGCTCCAAAACTTGAGCTGTATCCACCATTTGCGGAATGGCCTTCGGGGAGACAAAAGACCCAAAATCTATGGTATCAAAACCACAGCCCAAAAGTGATTGTATATATCTTACTTTTTCCTCAGTGGGAATAAAGGTCTTGATTCCCTGCATGGCGTCCCTAGGACATTCTATTAGCTTCACTTTTGCCATAGTCTGTGTAAAATTACCACTATTTATCCGATACGATCAAATAGATGGCTATACCCACAAAAACAAAAATTTGTACCCATTTTAAGTAAAATCCTGTTCTGGGGTTTCTCAACAAATAGCTTGAAATAGTCCCGGCCAATACAGCAATAGTTCCAAAAATGACAAACGCAATCAACATAAAAAGTAATCCAAGCACATAAAATTGAATTACTGGATGCAACTCAGAGCTAAACAAAAAGCCAGGAAAAAAGGCAAGAAAGAAAATAGTAACTTTTGGGTTCAGTACATTCATGGTAAATCCTTTCCAAAAAAGCTTGCCCAATCCTTTGGAAGCATGTCCCTGTTTATCCACAGCAATTGTATCATCACTCTTGAAAACCATCACCGCCAAATACAAAAGGTAGGCTGCACCAAACAGTTTAATTCCCCAAAACAGGGTATCGCTCCTCTTAATCACTTCTGAGATACCAAAAGCCAATAAAGTAGTATGCATCAAACATCCGCTTACTAAGCCTGCAACCGTGGCAATCCCAGATTTTACGCCATTGGAGATACTTTGCCCAAGGACAAAAATGTTATCAGGACCCGGTGCAAGCGCCAAGGCAGCTGATGCCATGGAAAATCCAATTAAAATTTCATAATCCAATACCTGTGTTTTTCGGTTTGAAAAGTACAAAATAAATAAAGTCTGGTTTTGTATCCCACATTAGCTTGACCATATGAACTGAAGGTCGTTCCACAACCAAGAATTCAGACGTTTAACCAATCTTTTCTCTACAAAAGACCGCTTTAAATAATAACCATTATATTTATCCTTGGCCTGAAAGTAAGGGTATTATTTAGCTAGCTAATTCAAAAAAGTTTTGAAAAAAACCTCATTTCTTACTTTGCTGTTATTCTTTGGCTTTGCTACCTCAGTGGCTCAAATTACTGTAGACCAAAATTATACGGTTGAGCGCTTAGTGCGCGAGGTTTTGGTGAATAGCAGTTGTGCCGAAACTTCCAATTACCGATCTTCGACAGGTACTTCGTTTGGTATAAACGGCATTGGCTATTTTAACAACAATGGAAGCAGTTTTGTCTATGGAGAAGGTATTGTCATCTCAACAGGTGATGCCAAGGATGCCGTTGGCCCTAACATTGATATCAAATCTTCAGGTCCGCTGGAATGGTTGGGTGACGATGACCTGTTGGAGATAACCCGTGTTCCTAGTCTTTTTAATGCATCCTATATCGAGTTCGATTTTATTCCCCAAACCAATAGGATAAGCTTCAATTTCCTATTTGCATCCGAAGAATATTCAGAAGCTTTTCAATGTGTATATTCAGATGTCTTTGCATTCATTTTAACGGATTCTAACGGTAACTCCAAAAATCTTGCACTTGTGCCTGGTTCGGAAGACCGTGTTTCAGTGACCAGCATCAGGCCAGGGGTACCTGACATGTGCAGTGCGCGTAATCGTAACTTTTTTGGGGGTATAAACGGTCCGGCATCCAATATCTCAATGACCGGAAAAACCAAAAGTATGGTAGCACAATCCAATGTAAACCCTGGAGAAACCTACACCATAAAACTTGTTATTGCAGACAATTTGGACGCAGAACTGGATTCTGCTGTTTTTCTTGAAGGAGGTAGTTTTTCCATCAATGTATCGTTGGGAGATAATCGTACAGTAAGAAACGGCAATCCGCTTTGCGAAGGAGATGTTTTTGAAATGGACGCTACCGCCCCAGGTGCCCAACATTATAGGTGGTATAGAAATGGGGTTCAGCTGAACCATTTTGATGATGTTCCCATAATTTCGGTTACAGAAGATGGTCTCTACGAAGTGGAGGTTGAGTTTTCAGTTACCTGTATTTCTGAAGGAAGAGTACAAATCGAATACGTCGCTCCACCCCAAATTGCGGAATCTCCTGTTGACCTAAATGTCTGCGATTTTGAAAATGAAGGGCGGGGTTATATCGATCTTACTGAAAATACGCAACGTATAGTCGGGGGACTAGATCCAAACACATATAGGGTCTATTATTACAGGTCCATGGAGGATGCGGAAAACTTCGAAAATGTTATTGCGGCGCCAGATAATTATTTGTTGGGCCAAGCCTCAGAAACCATTTATGCACGAATTTCTTCAGGTCGGAGTTGTTATGAAATCACTTCTTTTGATATTCATCTAAGACAACTGGATTTTTCACCTACGTTGCTGAAAGAATACACCTTGTGTTTGGATGGGAACGGACTTCCCATTGAACCGCGGCCCCAAATGAATACAGGTCTTTCCACTGCTGATTATACATTTACTTGGTATCAAAATTCCATTAGTGCGGAGAATCTTATCGCGAATGAGGACCACCCTTTTTATTTTCCTTCTGAAAAAGGAATCTACCATGTGGTCGTCGAAAGTCGAGCCTTCAATTGTGAAGCATCACTTGCCACAAATGTGATCAGTTCAGAACCACCAACCATTTTTGAGGTAAATATTCTCAGTGAATTATTTGCGAACGATCATATGGTCTCTATAGATGTTGAAGGTCCAAGTTCATATTCATTTAGCCTAGATGGGATTAATTTTGGTGACAACAATGTTTTTTCCAATCTAGAACCTGGCGAACATATTGCCTACGTTCAAGATTCGAACGAATGTAGCATCGTGTCCAAAAAGTTCTTTATTGTGGACTACCCGCGGTTTTTTACGCCAAATGGCGATGGAGTAAACGATACATGGACAATAGTTAGCCTATTTCAAATCGAGAATCCTGAAATAACCATTTTTGACAGATATGGTGTTATCCAGCATCAATTCAATAATGAAATGGGATGGGATGGCACACTTCGTGGAAACAAAGCTCCTTCAACAGATTATTGGTTTAGGCTGACCTATGATACCAAAGAGGGTGTAAGAAAAGAATTCAAAAGTCACTTTACATTAAAGCGATAAGATGGTCATCTAAGAACGTTCCAGTATGGCCTTATTGATACTTTTTACCAAGCCAGGCCCTTCATAAACAAAACCAGTGTACAGCTGAATCAGGTCGGCACCTGCATCAAGTTTTTCGATTGCATCCTCGGGAGAATGTATCCCTCCTACTCCAATTATCGGGAAAGCCTTGTTGCTCTTTTCCGCCAAGAATCGGATTACCTCGGTACTTCTATTGGTTAATGGTTTACCACTAAGTCCGCCTTTCTCCTCGGTTAAAATCAGGTGTGATTTCAACCCTTGTCTAGAAATCGTAGTGTTCGTTGCTATTATTCCCTCAATTTTGGTGTCCTTGACAATTGAAATAATATCCATCAATTGGTCATCACTAAGATCCGGAGCAATTTTTAACAGTATGGGTTTTTCCACCGAACTCGACTTTTTTGCTTGTTTGGAATTTTGTCGTTTTAGCTTTTTCAACAAATTGGTCAGCGGTTCCTTATCCTGAAGTTCACGCAGTCCTGGAGTGTTCGGAGAACTTACGTTTACCACAAAGTAATCTACATGGTCAAAAAGCGCCTCAAAACAGATCAGATAGTCCTTTATGGCGTTTTTATTGGCGGTCACCTTGTTCTTGCCAATATTTCCACCTATCAATACGCGATGGTCCTTTTTCAACTGTTCTGCTGCTTCAAAAACACCTTTGTTGTTGAATCCCATTCGGTTAATTATTCCCTCATCATCCAACAATCGGAATAATCGTTTCTTGGGATTTCCTTCTTGCGGTTTGGGTGTCAACGTACCTATCTCAACAAAACCAAAGCCAAAATCAGAAAGTTCATTGTATAAACGGGCATCTTTGTCAAAACCAGCGGCAAGACCTACTGGATTCTTAAATTTTAACCCAAAAACCTCCCTTTCAAGCTTTGGATCATTAACAGCCCATATTTTTCGAAAAAGCCGATTGAACCCAAATTTGGAAAGTGTCCTTATAGCCCAAAAGGAAAAATGGTGTGCAGTCTCGGCATCGAGCGTAAATAGCAGGGGACGAACAAGGAGCTTGTACATTTAAAAAATTTTGAACAAAAATATAAACTCTGAATTCACATTTTAAGAAATCGGTTATTTTTCGTCAACTGACCTGTCTATATATATAGGCTGCAACATCATTTGTCCACATAACTCCATATAAAGATTGTATTGTTTATCGTTAAAAATGGAAAGCAGTCTTTTGTCCAACATTTGCACATTTTTCCTCATACTGTCCAAAAGTCCACGATATTTGAAGGACATGGACATCAAATCTTCAGGTGAGCTTTGCGCATTGCGTTTTAGAAGGAATTTTGCCCGATCTTTTAAAAGCCCGTTCCTAACGTTTAGTTCGGCGCTCCAATTCTTTAGTTTTTCCTGCTGTTCCTCGTTGAGTTGGAAAACCTCAGCTATGGAATCATCATTTCCTCCACCTATTCCCAGCATACATTCTTCCTGGGCTGAGCAGAAAATTCCTGACATCAGTACAAAATAAAAAATAGTTTTTCTCAATATGGTCGGTATTCAGAAAGGGAAAGATAGGTTTAAAGGTCCTTTTTTTCTTAAAATCACGATTGAATAAACGTTATTTTTGATGAAACGCACATTATGGAAAAATTATTACCCCGATTTCTTGAATATGTGTCGGTAGATACCCAAAGCGACCCCAACTCCAAATCTACTCCGAGCACTGAAAAACAGTGGAATCTTGCTAAAAAGTTGGTCATGGAACTCCATCAGATTGGAATGCAGGAGGTTTCAATTGATGAGCACGCCTACATTATGGCCACCTTACCCAGCAATATTGACAAAGCTGTTCCTACCATAGGGTTCATTTCGCATTTTGATACCACCCCCGATTTTAGTGGAAAGAATGTAAAACCGCAGATTATTGAGAATTATGACGGGAAAGATATTATTCTCAATAAAAACAAAAATATAGTACTCTCACCTGACTATTTTGAGGATCTCCTATTATATGAGGGCCAAACATTGATCACAACAGACGGGACCACGCTTTTAGGGGCAGATGACAAAGCAGGCATAGCTGAAATCATCACCGCTATGGAATATTTGGTGAAACATCCCGAAATCAAGCATGGAAAAATCAGGATTGCATTTACCCCAGATGAGGAAATTGGTAGAGGAGCCCATAAGTTTGATGTGGAAAAGTTTGGCGCAGATTGGGCATACACCATGGATGGAAGCCAAGTTGGGGAGCTGGAGTTCGAGAACTTTAATGCGGCCAGTGCCAAAATAACCGTTGCTGGGAAAAGTGTACACCCTGGGTATGCCAAAGATAAAATGGTAAACGCCATTGGTATTTCCAATGAATTCTTAAGCTTACTTCCGCCGAGGGAAGTTCCCGAACATACCACTGACCGGGAAGGTTTTTTTCATGTTCATAAAATAAGTGGTGAAATTGAAAATGCAGAAATTGAACTTATCATTCGTGATCACGACATGGAGCATTTCGAGGCGCGAAAAACACTTTTGGAGGATATTGCCACAAAACTTTCCAAAAAATATGGTGATTGTATCGAATTACAGATCAAAGATCAGTATCGCAATATGCGCGAGAAGGTAGAACCTGTCTTTCATATTGTCGAGATTGCAAAGGAAGCCATGGAATCGTTGGGGTTGGAACCCATAATAAAGCCCATACGCGGAGGGACCGATGGTTCCCAGTTGAGCTTTATGGGCTTACCTTGTCCCAATATTTTTGCAGGAGGACATAATTTTCACGGAAAATATGAGTATGTTCCCCTTGAAAGTATGGAAAAGGCCGTACAAGTAATTGTAAAAATCTGCGAATTGACCGCAGCCCAAATTAAGTGATATGGAAAAAACAGAAAAAATCGATGTCTACTATCAAACCGAACACCGGTACAAAGAAGAAATCAAAGCGTTGAGAAAGTTGGCTTTGCAAACGGACAGCGTTGAAGCCTACAAATGGAACTTTCCCGTGTATACCGTGGACAACAAAAATGTATTTGGCATCTGTAAATTCAAAAACCACTTTGGTGTATGGTTTTTCAATGGCTCCTTCTTAAGTGATCCAAAAAAAGTATTGAGCAATGCCCAAGAAGGAAAAACCAAGGGTATGCGACACTGGAAATTTGAATCTATGGAGGCTATAGAAGCTGAGGAAGTGCTCAACTATATGAACGAGGCCATAGAAAATCAGAAAAAGGGACTTACTATCGTCCCTGAAAAGGCGTCCAAAACAGCACAGGTTCCTATAGAGCTGGAACAAGCTCTAGACAAAGACAACGCTATCAAGACGGCGTTCGGGAATTTTTCTCCTTACAAGCAAAAAGAATTTTGCGAATACATAGCCGATGCCAAGCAAGAAAAGACCAAAATCAGAAGGTTGGAGAAAATCCTACCCATGATCGCAAAAGGAATTGGCCTTAATGATGTTTATAGATAATAGAATCTATATTTTTGGCAACTTCCACCCATTATGATAGGTATTGTTCAGTAGCAAATCAGCCTCACTTTTATTGAAACTGGATTTTTCCCCGTCCCAGAATAACCGCTCTCCGGTCTTGTAAGCAATATTGCCCATATGGCAAACTTTGGCCGCATCGTATCCCACCTTTATCGGCGCCCTCAGTATGGTTTTATCTCTTTGTTTTACCGCTTCCACAAAATTGGCGGTATGTAAGTCAAGCCCATTTCCTATGCTGGGTTGTAGTGGAACGGGTTGAATTTTTGGACCAAGGTTATCACTCCAATTTGGACGGTTGTTTTCTGGGATTACCTCCCATCCTCCCCTATCCAACACCAAGGTGCCATTGTTCCCAATAAAGGCAATTCCGTGGTTTCGTCCGTAATTACCACCGTCGATACCAGTGGCATGCTCCCATAACAAGGTAAAATCATCAAACTCGTAGACCGTTTGTAAGGTGTCTGGAGTTTCCGAAGCATCTTCTGGATAGGCAAATTTTCCGCCCAACGCCATTACAGATTTAGGTGTTGAGGCCTTCATGCCGTAGAGAGCATAATCTATTAAATGTACTCCCCAATCGGTCATCAATCCCCCTGCATAGTCCCAAAACCATCTAAAGTTAAAGTGGAACCTGTTTTTGTTGAAAGGGCGATCTTGGGCTGGACCCAGCCACATTTTATAGTCAACACCTGCAGGAATTGCACTGTCTGGCTCAACAGGCACAGGTTTCATCCAACCTTGAAAGGCCCAAGCCTTGGCCATACGTATTTTACCCAATGCCCCTGAATGGACATAATTAATGGCATCCACAAAATGAGGTTGGCTACGTTGCCATTGGCCTATCTGCACCATACGGTCGTTGGCATTTACCCTGTTCAACATCAAATCACACTCTGCTATTGAGTTGGCAATGGGTTTCTCACAATAAACATCTTTTCCTGCATCAATTGCATCGATCAACTGAAGACAGTGCCAATGGTCTGGCGTACCAATAATTACAATATCCAGATTTTTGTTTTCCAACAGTTTTCGGTAATCATTGTAAAGTTTTGGCTTTTTGAGTCCGGCTTTTTCCAAATCCGCTGTGCGCTGCTTCAATACATTTTCATCTACATCACAAAGTCCCAAAACATTTATCTCCGACATTTTTAACATCGATGTCAAATTGGAAAAGCCCATACCCTTGCATCCAATCAACCCGACATTGATCCGGTCATTGGCGCCAATGGGTTTTCGAATTGATGCTAAAAGATCTAATGGAAGCAAGGTTGAGGCAGCCATACCTCCCATGAACAAGGCATTTTTTTTGATAAAGTTTCTTCTGTTTTCCATGATATAAATTGATGCTCATCAAGTTATCACTTTTTTTGCCATTCTGGGCACAAACAAAAAGAGCACCCAATGGGTGCTCTTTTTTACGATTAAATCTTAGTTTATTTTTTTGCTGGAGCTGCTAATTTTCTGCTCATCTCCATGGAAATGGCGGAACGGTCAAATTTTAAACGACCTGCCATAGTTTCGATGACACAGGAAAAATCCTTGTCATTCAATTCAACTATCTTTCCATGAAGCCCGCTTTTGGTAATTATCCGATCACCTTTTTTAAGCTCCGAAGTAAACTTTTTCTCATCCTTCTGACGTTTGATCTGCGGTCTTATCATAAAAAAATAAGCCACCACAAAAATCAATATCAGTGGAAAAAACTGTCCTAGGTTTTCCATCTAAACTTTAACTCTTATTTAACAGGACCGGCCTGTTGTGCAGCGTCTTTTGGGTTAACAAAAGCCTTGATTCTTAACAATTCTGTTCCTTTTTCGGTATTTGCGGTAACGGTAATCGTCTTGGTTACCTGGTTTTGTCCAGAACCATTGAATTTTACCAAAAGTTCCCCTGTAGCACCCGGTGCGATAGGAGTGTTCTTTGGATAATCTGGAACGGTACAACCACAGCTACTCTTAGCATCTGTAATAATCAACGGTGCACTACCGGTATTGGTAAACTTAAATACGGTTTCTTGCGGTGTTCCTTGGGCTATGGTGCCGAAATCGTGCTCAGATTTTTCAAAACTCATTATAGGAAGCTGCTTTTGCGCTTCATCCCTATCCGTAGCATTTTCGACGTTGTCTGCAACTATTTTGTTCGAGGCTTTGTCTTTGCAGGATACGCTAACCAACGCAACTGCCATAATCAAACTTAAAATTGTTGTTATTTTCTTCATGATAAAATTTTATTTTTCCAAAAATAAAGAAATATTGTTTATTGAAGTCCTCTTCCAATTTTTTGTAACCTTCCAGTTGACTTATATTCTTTTGCCAATTTATCCAATACCCCGTTAATGAAAATACTGCTTTTTGGGGTTGAATATTCCTTGGCAATTTCCAAATATTCGTTTAACGTAACCCGTTCTGGAATTGACGGAAAATTGAGCAGTTCACAAATGGCCATTTTTAGAATGATAGAATCTATCTCCGCTATACGATCATTGTCCCAATTGGGTGTTTTACCTTCTATTTCCTTTTCCCACTTTGCATCATTGAGCAATGTTTTGGTCAAGAGTTCATTGGCATAGTCCATATCTTGTTGATCCTTGAGCAAGGATGGTAAAAAGAATTTCTCATTGGACGTTGCCGAAGCTTTACGAAGGCGCTTGACCAAAAAGGTGTTTACAATAGGAACATCGTCAACCCATGTAAGCTTGTCATCTTCAAAGTACTCATAGATTTTTTCATTGGGTGCTATGATATTTTTATAGAGCTGAAGTACAACCTCTTTGTCGTTTTCATATCCTGTTTTTTCATTGGACATGTACGCTTTATAAATATCACTTGAGACTATCTCTTTGTAGATGATCTTTATGTATTCTTCATTGAGGTACCAATTGTTTAACTTTCGCTTGGAAAGCTCATTTTGAAGCAATTTATTGTTGGAAATCTGTACCAACAACTGATTGTTCACAAACTTCTTGGGGTCGGGAAAATTGTCGTCCTCTGTGGTCAAGTACTTTTTGGAGGCATGCTTAACGTGCTTTTCGGCAAGCTGATGCAATTCGGACAATAAACTTAAAATAAGTAGATAGAGCACATACATGTTCTCTATACTCACTTTTAGAAACTTCTGTTGCTTCTCCAAAGAGTCATCTTTGGATTGGACCAATGCGTATACACATTGCATCACTTTTACTCTGATGTGCCTTCTGGTAAGCATTTTAAAAGAACTTTTTAAGTCTATGATTGGCTTTCACTGCGCAAAAGTAATCTTATATTTCAATCCTACCTATCAAAGTTGCTTTCTTATCAGTTTTATAACATTTACTTTGTAATCGATGGCATATATTTGCTGAATTGTCATTCAAGAACCACGCCTAAAACCCACCATTTCTTCTTATGAAGGAACTAAAACATCTAAATAAATACTTTAAAAAATATTGGGCCAAACTTTTAATGGGGATTATTATCACCATTATTGCCCGTGTTTTTTCGCTTATCACACCGTCATACATCAATAAGTCAATTCAGGCTTTGGAGGATGTGTTTGCCAAAACCATCAGCGAAAACGAAGCGAAGGAACTTTTGTTTGAGTTCATTCTGATTATCCTGGGCGCTGCCGTCTTATCGGGCCTCTTTACTTTTTTAATGCGCCAGACCATCATCAACGTATCCCGTTATATTGAGTTTGACTTAAAGAACGAGGTATTCGATCATTATCAACTGCTCAATTTGGCCTTTTATAAAAAGAATAGAATTGGTGACCTGATGAATCGTATCAGTGAAGATATCAATCAAGTGCGCATGTATGTGGGGCCAGCGATCATGTATGGCATGAATACCTTGACAATGTTCGCTTGTATCATTCCCTTGATGTTCATAAAAGCTCCCAGTCTGGCAGCTTATACTTTGATTCCATTGCCCATACTTTCAGTTTTGATTTATCAGATCAGTAAAATCATTCATAAAAGAAGTACCAGGGTCCAAGAGTTTTTATCGACGCTATCCACCTTTACCCAGGAGTCCTTTTCGGGGGTTGCGGTAATTAAGGCATATACCCTTGAACCAAAAATCAACACGGAACTTGAGGATTTGGCAGAGGAAGGCAAGGAAACTAGTATGGATTTGGCCAAGGTGAATGCATGGTTTTTCCCCTTGATGATTTTGTTGATAGGCATCAGCAACATATTTGTCATCTACATTGGCGGAAAACAGTATATCGACGGTGAGATCGCATCCATCGGTATCATCGCTGAATTTATTCTTTATGTAAATATGTTGACATGGCCCGTGGCCATTGTAGGTTGGCTTACATCGATTATCCAAAGGGCCGAAGCTTCCCAAAAACGAATCAACGAATTCTTGAAGGAAGAGCCTTCCATCAAAAATGAAGTTGCACAACCTACCCCGATTTCAGGAAATATCGAATTTAAAGATGTGACCTTCACTTACGACGACACCAATATTACTGCGCTCAAAAACATGTCTTTCAATATAAAAGCGGGTGAAACGGTTGCTTTCCTTGGAAAAACCGGATCGGGAAAATCGACCATTCTTGATTTGGTTGCCAGACTTTATGATGTCAGTTCCGGTGAGGTACTTGTTGATGGAACTCCAGTGCAGCAATTAAACCTGAATAGTCTTCGAGGCTCGGTTGGTGCTGTACCGCAAGATGCTTTCCTTTTCTCGGATACGATCGAGAACAATATCCGTTTTGGAGATGAGAATGCCTCCTTCGAGGAAATCACGGATGTGGCCAAAAAAGCAGTGGTTCACGAAAATATAGAAGGCTTTGCAAAAAAATATAATACCATTTTAGGAGAACGGGGCATTACTTTAAGTGGAGGACAAAAGCAAAGGGTATCCATAGCCAGAGCATTGTTGAAAGATCCTAAAATCTATCTTTTTGATGATTGTTTATCAGCTGTTGACACGGAGACTGAGGAGGAAATATTGAACAATCTTAAGCAGGTATCCGAGAACAAAACGACCTTAATTGTAAGCCATAGGGTATCGTCCGCTAAAAATGCCGACAAGATCATTGTGTTGGAAAATGGCGAAATAATTCAAGAGGGCTCCCATGAACAACTGAACAATGTTGAAGGTTACTATAAAGAACTTTACCTAAACCAACTCTCTGAGAAAGAATAGGAAAAAAGTTGCTGGATTAGCATTTTTTTTACATTTTTGGTAGAATTATACATCATTGCACTAACATAGATACACTAGACCATATGAGCGATAAAGATATAATGGATCAAGAAGAGATTTACTCCAAAGTCTTAAGAGCCGGAAGAAGAACCTACTTTTTTGATGTTAGAAGCACAAAAGCTGGCGATTACTATTTGACCATCACGGAAAGCAAAAAGTTCACTCATGACGATGGTTCTTTTCACTACAAAAAACATAAAATCTATTTGTACAAAGAAGACTTTAGTTCCTTCAAAAAAATCATGGAGGAAATGATGGATTACATCATTGATGAAAAAGGACATGAGGTAATTTCAGAACGCCATCAAAAGGATTTTAAGAAAGACGATGAAAACAAAGCCAGTGAAAATGGTTCCACGACGGAAAATTTCACTGATGTTGATTTTGATGATATTTAAATCAGGGTCATAAAAAAATGATAAAACGGTCTGCTTTGAGCAGGCCGTTTTTTATTTTTAACATAGACTAATTCATTCAAAATAATCGCATGAAACAACTCAGCTTGTTAGGGCTTGCCTTTTTGGCTTTCAACCTCTCCGCCCAAAACGTATCACTTGACTATTATCTTCCCCAAGATGTAACCTATGACCCAAACATTCCTACCCCAAAGGAAATTATTGGACATGAAGTGGGAGAATGGCATGTGACGCACGATAAATTGGTGTATTATATGCAACAGCTTGCCAGCTCAAGTGATAGAATAACCATAGAAGATCGTGGGAACACCTTTGAGGGGAGACCAATTCTTTTGCTCACGATTACCACTCCAGAAAACCATCAAAACATTACATCCATCCGAGAGCAACATTTGGCCCTTTCCAATGGGACCAATGCCGCTGATACCTCCAACATGCCCATAGTGGTTTATCAGGGGTTTTCAATACATGGCAATGAACCAAGTGGCTCAAACGCATCATTGGCCTATGCCTATTATTTGGCAGCGGCCCAAGGTCCAAAAATAGAAGAGTTGTTGAAAAACATGGTGATTCTGTTAGATCCAAGTTTTAATCCGGATGGGCTACAACGTTTTGCCTACTGGGCAAACATCAATAAAAGCCAGAATCTGAATCCCGACCCCAACGAACGCGAATATCACGAAGTATGGCCTGGAGGCCGTACCAACCATTATTGGTTCGATATGAACCGTGATTGGTTACCTGTGCAATTACCTGAAAGCAGGGCGCGAATAGCCACATTTCATAAATGGTTACCCAACATTCTTACCGATCATCATGAAATGGGCACGAATTCCACATTCTTTTTTCAACCTGGTGAACCTTCAAGAGTCAATCCTTTGACCCCGCAGATAAATCAAGAGTTGACCCGTGAAATAGCCACCTACCATGCAAAGGCACTAGACAAAATAGGGTCGCTGTACTATTCCGAAGAAAATTTTGATGATTATTATTACGGAAAGGGATCCACTTTCCCGGATGTCAATGGAAGTATCGGAATCCTTTTTGAACAAGGAAGCTCCCGCGGGCACATTCAGGAGAGTGAAAATGGCATTCTAACATTTCCGTTTACCATCAGAAACCAGTTCACAACTGCTCTTTCCACTGTTGATGCCGCCCAAAACATGCGCACCAAGATTTTGGACTATCAACAAAAGTTTTATGCTGACATGCGTGCCGAAGGAGCCCGAAACAAATCAAGGGCCATCATTTTTGGGGACAGCAAGGATGTATCAAAAACATGGCATTTGGCTGAAATTTTGAATAGACATCAAATCAAATTCCATGAACTTGCTTCCGATGTTTCGGTTTCCGGAAAAACGTTCAAGAAAGGACATGGGTATATCGTACCATTAAATCAAAAAAATCCGCGTTTGATCAACACCATGTTCGAAAAAAGAACAACATTCAAGGACAGTCTTTTTTATGACGTGTCCGCTTGGACGTTTCCCTTGGCCTTCAATGTGGACTATGCCAACTTAAGTTCCATGTCCAATGCGGGTGCTGAAGTAACAGATTTTAAACCTCACGAAGGTTCGGTCGATAGCAAAAGTAATTATGCCTATTTATTTGAATGGCATGAATATTATACACCGAAGGCTTTGAACAAAATCTTGGAAAAAGGTTTGCGTGCCAAAACGGCGAAATCTCCTTTTACCCTTGAAGGAAAGAAATACGATTATGGAACGATTATGGTTCCCGTCCAAAATCAAGTCCTTGATCCAGAAAAGCTTTACAGTTTCTTGAAACAAGTGGCCAACGAAAGTAGAATTCAAATAACTCCAGTGTCTACAGGTCTTACACAAGGAATCGATCTTGGAAGCAATGATTTCGACCCCGTTAAGAAGCAAAAAGTAGCGATTTTGGTAGGCGAAGGTGTCCGCTCTTATGATGCCGGAGAAATTTGGCATTTGTTCGACACGCGTTACGATATGAAAATCACCAAACTGGATACCGAATATTTCAAAACTGTCAATTTGGACAAATACACCGATTTAATTCTACCCAGCGGTTGGGGAAACAATATCCTGGACAAAAAAGGAGCGGAAAAGATAAAAGATTGGGTAAAAAAAGGAGGTACGGTGATTGGATATCGCACGGTTGCAAACTGGTTTAAGACTTCCGAATTAATGCCTTTGGAATTAAAAGTGGATACCTTGGTTGCAAAAAATATTCCTTTTGACCAGAAAAATAGCTTTAGCGGGGCGCAAGTCACTGGAGGAGCCATTTTTGAAGCAAAATTGGACCGCTCGCATCCCATCAATTATGGGTATAAAAATGATAGACTGGCCTTGTTCAGAAACACCAATATTTACCTCAAACCTGAAAAGAACAGTTATGACAATCCCATCCAGTACACCACCAATCCCTTGTTAAGTGGATATATTTCTGAGGAGAACACGGAACTGATCAAGAACAGTGTTCCTTTTAAAGTCAACCGGCTGGGTAAAGGAAGGGTGATTTTGTTTACGGACAATACCAATTTCAGGGCATTTTGGTACGGTACCAACAAGCTGCTTATGAATGCTATTTTCTTTGGTCAGATGATGTAGGTAAGACCCTTTGCAACATATTACATTTGGGATAAATAACTTAATTTTAAAGTAAAAACTAAAATGGCCAGAACTCCCAGCAACATGCTTCCTTTGGGCACAAGTGCACCAGATTTCAGTCTAACGGACGCTGTTACAGAACAGGAACTCTCCCTTCAAGAAATTAAGGGTGAAAAGGGTACAGTGGTTATGTTCATATGTAATCATTGCCCGTTTGTGATCCATGTTAATCCAGAGATTTCAAAAATGGCGAAGGAATATCAATCTAAAGGCATCCATTTTGTTGCCATTTCAAGTAATGATATCGTCAACTATCCCCAAGATGCTCCCCATCTGATGAAACAAAAGGCGCATGAAGAGGATTATACCTTTCCCTATTTATATGATGAGACACAGAAGGTGGCAAAAGCATATGACGCTGCTTGCACCCCAGATTTCTATCTTTTTGATGCAGGCCTAAAGTTGGTATATCGTGGGCAATTGGATGATTCAAGACCCGGAAATGGCATTCCTTTGACCGGTTCCGATCTGCGCGGTGCGATGAACGCACTTTTAAGTGGTAGTGCAATTGATGAAGACCAAAAACCCAGTATTGGTTGTAATATTAAGTGGATAGCCCATTGAACCAAGGTTCGAGCACATGGAATTTAATCTAGCGGAAGGCATACAAATACTATCCAAAACTCCTGAGGTCATTTCAAATTTGTTGAAAGGACTTCCCGAAACTTGGCTCAAAACCAATGAAGGCGGTGATACATGGAGCCCATATGATGTTGTGGGACACCTGATTCATGGTGAGAAAACGGATTGGATTCCACGTGCAATGATTATTTTGAGTGAAGGCGACGATAAAACATTCGTTCCCTTTGATAGATTCGCCCAGTTTGAGAGCAGCAAAGGCAAGACCTTGGAACAATTGCTTATAGAGTTCAGTGAAGTTAGGGTTGAAACTATCCGTAAGCTGAAGTCACTGAACATTACCGAACAAACTTTGGAGAAGCAGGGGATACATCCTGAATTTGGGCCTGTTACACTCAAACAGTTGTTGGCAACATGGGTTGCGCATGACTTAGGACATATCAATCAAATAACAAGGGTAATGGCTAAGAATTATAAAGTTGAAGTCGGTCCGTGGAAAAAATATTTATCGGTTCTTCAAGACATAAAGTAATTGAATTCCTGCAATTTAATCTAATAGCACAATGAAAATCAATCCCAAGCATGCCTTGCAAGAATTGGCCAAACATGATTCTCCATTCATTACTTTATTTGAACATGGAACACTTGCGGTTGAAATTTACAAACCGGAAAAGGTAGACCTTCAACAACCACATACCAGGGACGAAGTTTATGTGGTGGCATCAGGAACAGGAGAATTCTTAAACGGGGGGGTTCGTACCACATTTGAGCCGGGGGACTTTCTGTTCGTGCCGGCGGGAGTCGAGCATCGTTTTGAGAATTTTACCGACGATTTTTCGACCTGGGTCATATTTTATGGTCCAGAAGGAGGTGAAAAAGCATAAAATGGTGGAGGAAGTTTTTTTGGAACCGGTGAGTTCTTTAACCATGGCGACATATATTTCGATAGGTAAAAAGTCATACAATCAACACTATCTGCATTTATGGAAAGATGAAAATCCAAATCCCTATATCAATAAAAGTTTTACCGAATCTGTGGTCAAAAAAGAGTTACTCGATTCCAATAGCTTAAATTTTCTGGTAAAAGTGAAAAACAGTGTCATTGGTATTGTAAAACTTATAAAAGATGCCAACCTTGACGAACATTCAGCTAAAAATGCGCTATTAGCTGAAAAAATTTACCTTTTAAAGGAATATTCAGGTAAAGGATTTGGCAAAAAGGTACTTTCAAAAATTGAAAGTTATGCCAAAAACCTGGGTAAAAAGATTTTATGGTTGGACACCATGCAAAAAGGAGGTCCAATTAAATTCTATCTGAAAAATGGTTTCACTATAAAAAAAGAAGGTAGGTTGGACTTACCGGGAGCCATACCCTCAGAAAAGGCCATGTGGGTGCTTACAAAACCCCTTTAGGTTACCACCCCTCCCTTTTAATTAGATTTTCAATATGAGCAAAATGATGGCTGCCATGCCAAGCATATCGCCCAATATTCTCCTCCAATGTAGTCTCCTCGTTCCCTTCTGGATGCGTAAATTTTCGCTTTAAATCTTCTTTGGAAAGTCCTTTTAGCAAATACACCAATTTGGCATGCACCGCCTTTAAATGATCCAATGACATTTGAATGGGTGCGGACTGCGCATCAAACAGTTTGGACCATTCTTTCTCAAAATAGGGTTTTATTACAGGGTTATCCTCCGTTAAGCCCCACTTAAAGCGAATATAGCTGTGATGATGACTGTCTGAAATATGATGCACCAATTGTCTTACCGTCCAACCTTCCGGCCGATACGGAGTTTCCAATTGTTCATCAGAGAGAGGTGTAACCATGGCTTCCAAGCGCCTTGGCAAATTTTCCAAAATATCAATCCATTCATCCAGATGTTCTTGGGTTATGGTCTCCGGAATTTTGTATGTTCCGACAGGATAGCGAAGTTGTTCCAAAGTGTTTTTTTCCATAGGTTAAAAGTAGTAAACTTTACTTTTTCAAATCACCTTTACATGACTAAAGTCATTGCATGAAATGAAAGTTTAATAGACTTTTAACGTCTTTAAAATTATGCAGTGGAAATATCCACTAAATTTATAGGATTTTAAATTTCAACAACCTAAATAATAACATTATGGCTATACGATTGGGAGATACCGCTCCCGACTTTACTGCTGAGACTTCCCAGGGAACGCTTAATTTTTACGATTACTTGGGAGATGGATGGGGAATCTTGTTCTCGCATCCCGCCGATTTTACCCCAGTCTGTACAACAGAATTGGGAACAGCTGCCAAATTCAAGTCTGAATTTGAAAAACGCAATGTGAAAATGATTGCGCTAAGCGTCGATGGTGCGGAGTCGCATATGGAATGGATAAAGGATATCAATGAGACCCAAAACACGGTCGTTAACTTTCCAATAGTTGCCGATGAAGATAGAAAGGTATCTGACCTTTACGATATGATACACCCGAATGCCGATGATACACTTACCGTTCGTTCAGTTTTTATTATCGGGCCGGATAAAAAAGTAAAATTAACTTTGACCTATCCTGCTTCCACAGGACGTAACTTTTATGAATTGCTTCGTGTTGTAGATTCTTTACAACTTACCGCTCATCACAAGGTTGCGACTCCGGCAAATTGGGAACATGGGGAAAAGGTTGTGGTCAGTCCTGCTATTCCAACAGAAGAAGCAAAAGGTATTTTTGCAGGTGGAGTTGAGGAAATCAAGCCTTATCTTCGGCTAACGCCAGATCCAACGGCTTAGTCAAACGAAATTTTTTATAATCAAAAAAGCCTGAGGGAGACCTTAGGCTTTTTTTGTTGAAATTTATTGTTCCATCCTACGCAACCTATCCAGTTTTTGCAATCTAATTTATGAACCGAAAACTTGTATTTGTCAATTCAAATACGGCAACTATTGATTAAACAACTCTTTTAGCGTTGATTAGTCATAATTTGAAGTCAACGTTCCCCCAGTAACCACTAAATAAACTTGTACCATGAGTACCTTTTTTGCAATTCTATCCGTTTTGCTTGTAATTAATTTTTTATTGTTGCTTGTTAGCGTTAATAGTTCCAAAAAGTAAATTTCTCAGCTAATATGCTGTATTTGAATGAATTTGTAATCTATTGATACAATAAGTAGGGTTTTTCCCCGTTCGGTTGTTATTAAAACAAAGTAATTAAACGAACAACACTAGCTAAATTTCTATATCAATGGGTACTTTTTTTACAATTCTGCTTTTACTGCTCGCTCTTAACCTCTGCTTACTTCTTGTAAGTGTGAATAGATCAAAATAAAAAGCCCCATAATGGGGCTTTATTTTTTCCTTACACCGGGTCTATATCACCCAGTAGTGATACGTGTTATTTAACATCCATCAACTCTACATCAAAAACAAGTGTTGCATCTGGTGGAATTACCCCACCGGCGCCTGCACTCCCATAAGCTAAGTGCGAAGGAATGACAAAACGTGCCTTGTCGCCCACTTTTAGCAAACCGATACCTTCATCCCATCCTCGAATTACCTGTCCAATTCCTAAAGTAAAGTCTATAGGTTGATTTCGGCTATACGAGGAATCGAATACCTGTCCATTCGTTAGACTACCTTCATAATGTACCGAAACTGTCTTCCCTTTTTCAGCTTGGTCACCACTACCCTGCTGAATCATTTTATAACGAAGTCCACTTTCCGTCTTATCAAAACCCGTTGCCAATTTTTCCATTTCCGCTTCAGCTTTAGCCTTAGCCTCCGCTATTCTTTTTTCACGGGCACCTTCAAAAGTTCTAAAAGCCTCAATAGCATTCCATCCTTGCGCTTCTGCTCCTACCCTTACAATCTCCAAACTGTCAATGGCATCGCCTTGGGCTATCGAATCAACCACTTCCTGACCATGTTCTACAATTCCGAATACGGTATGTTTGTTGTCTAACCACGGAGTAGCAACATGGGTTATAAAAAACTGACTTCCATTGGTGCCTGGACCTGCGTTGGCCATAGAAAGTACACCTGGGCCCTCGTGGGTCAATTCTGAGTGGAACTCATCGTCAAATTTATATCCTGGATCACCAGTACCTGTGCCTTGCGGGCATCCACCCTGAATCATAAAATCAGCGATAACTCTATGAAACTTTAACCCGTCATAATACGGTTTTCCCTGTGGTTTGGCGGTATTTTCCATATTCCCTTCGGCCAAAGCAACAAAGTTGCCAACAGTACCTGGAGTTTTATCATGGGTCAATTTCACCAAAATCTCTCCTTTGGTTGTATTGAATTTTGCGTAGATTCCGTCTTGCATGGTCTCTATATTGTTTAAATTTTAGGCCGCAAAGGTACGGGTTTTTATATGCTGGTGGCAAAAACCAGAGCGGTTTATATACCTCAATTACCATCAGAAAACTTTTAAACCATCCTGACATAAGGTTTCACCTTCTTTTTTTGTAATTTTTATTGGTTTTACGGGTGTCTAAATGGCATTCAACGAAAAATATGTATTTCTAAATGATGCCCAGGGAAGTCTGGTAAAACTTTTGAAACAATGTACTGATCTGACAATGAAAAAGACAATCGTAAAAACTATAACAGTTCCAACCAATATTGAAGATGTTTGGTGGAAATGGACCACACATGAAGGCCTTTTGACCTTTTTTGGACCAGACAACAAGGTCGAACTTAGGTTAGGAGGCCCTTTTGAGATTTACTTTTTGTTGGACAATCAGAAAGGTCTCCGCGGAAGTGAAGGATGTAAAATAATCAGTTACTTACCCAGCAAAATGTTGTCGTTTACTTGGAATGCACCCCCGCAGTATCCTGAAATTCGAAATCATGAGCACAAAACTTGGGTGGTAGTCAGTTTTGAATCCATTGAAAAAACGAAAACAAGGGTGACCCTTTACCATATTGGGTGGTTGGAGGGCAAAAAATGGGACGAGGTTAATGATTATTTTGATTCGGCTTGGGAGACCGTGTTGGATTGGCTGAAGAAAAGCTGTGAAAAGTAAATGGAGACCCTATGAAATCAAAACTCCTGTGCACCATTTGCCTACTTGTCCTCTGTATGGGTTGTAGGTCGGAAAAAAAGCCAGTTCCAAAGGAAAAACCTAACTCCATTGTGCTTTTTGATTCCCAAAACAATGAAAATGTGGCCTGTTATCGTATTCCGGCCATAATTACCACACTAAATGGCACCTTGATCGCCGCTATTGACGAACGGGTGGAATCTTGTAACGACCTAAGGGACAACAAAGACATCAATATAGTTATTCGTCGAAGCGGGGATAATGGTCAAACATGGTCCTCTATCGAAACCATTGCAGACTATCCACTTGGAGAGTCGGCCTCTGACCCTTCCATGATTCTAGATGAGGATACAGGTGAAATTTTTCTTTTCTACAATTACATGAATCTAGAAACAGCTCCGAACAAATATCTTTTTAAGGTAATAAAGAGCAATGATCATGGAAAGAATTGGTCTGCACCCTTTGATATCACTTCTCAAATAGCACCCGAAGATTCGGAGAATGACTTTCAATTTATAACATCTGGTAAGGGCATTCAGACCAAATCTGGAAAATTGCTGCATACCTTGGTGAATCTGGATAAGGGTCTTTTTGTATTTGGAAGCGATGATCATGGGAAGAACTGGTATCTTATCAATACCTCTATCAAACCGGGAGACGAATCGAAAATTATTGAACTGGCGGATGGAACCTGGATGATCAACAGTCGAGTGAACAAAAGTGGATTGCGGTTTGTCCACACCTCCAAGAATAGCGGAATCAGTTGGGAAACACGGGTAGATTCAACCTTAATTGACCCAGCTTGTAATGCCAGTCTTATACGATATAGCTCAGCAAAGGACCATGACAAAAATCGCTTATTGTTCAGCAATCCCAACGCACCGAGCAAACGTGAGAACTTGACCATAAAAGTCAGTTACGATGAGGGTAAAAGCTGGAAACATAGTAGACTCATCACACCAGAAATGTCTGCCTACTCCACTTTATGTGTTTTAAAAAATGGAAAAATTGGGCTATTTTATGAAGCCGACAACTACCAAAGCAATGTTTTTACCAGCTTTACTATGGATTGGTTGACGGAAGGAGAATAAAAAATAGTTCTCGATTACAAAAACTTCAAAAATGAACTTACAAAAGAACAAAGAAAGCGCTATTGCATTTTACAAAATGGCCTATGAGGGCAACCCTGCAAAGGCTGTGGACCTTTATATTGGAAAAGAATATATTATATTCAGCATAACCCTGATGTTGCAGACGGCACACAGGGTTTTATAGATTATTTTGAAAGAATGCAAAGGGAATACCCCGATAAATCCATTGAATTTGTTCGATGCATTGCGGAAGGTGAGTTGGTTGCGCTCCATACCCATCAAACTTGGCCAGGAAACGACCAATATGTGACCATGGACTTCTTTCGATTTGATGACAATGGTAAAATCTGCGAACATTGGGACGCCATACAGCAAATTCCAAAAGAATCGGCAAATCCCAACACGATGTATTAATTGGTTTTTCTCTGAATTTTATTTATAAAATGACCGAATTAAGGGAAGCTGTTTCCGATGATGATTATACAACTGGTGCGGAGCTATTCAAGGAATATGCCTCCCATATCGGGTTGGATTTGGAGTTTCAAAATTTTAGTTGCGAGCTAAAAAACCTAAAGTCCCAATACTCGAGACCCGAAGGAATCCTTGTTATAGCCTACTCGGACCAAAAAGATCCCCTTGGTTGCTTCGCCGTTCGAAAATTGGATGAAACCATATGTGAACTTAAAAGAATGTACCTAAAGGAAATTGCCCGAGGACAAGGACTGGGTAAAATACTAATGCGAAAAGCAATGACCCTAGCCAAGGAACTCGGATATTCCAAAATGAGATTGGATACGCTACCTTCAATGCTACCGGCTCTTGGACTTTATAAACAATTCGGTTTTTACGAAATTCAACCTTATCGATTCAATCCTATTGAGGGAACCAAATATTTAGAAGTTCAGCTCACTTAGATCATTAAATGCAAAAAATACTTAGAAGATGGTTATATTGGAAGCCTAACCATGCTTTTAAAACTATGAATAAGCTATTAGCGTTGGTGCTCATTATTTTGAGTTTCTATTCTTGCTCCACGGATCAAGAATCCAATAATAATTCCGAAATCACCGGTGTTTTATTCATTGGCAATAGTCTTACCTATTTTAACGACCTTCCGATACTTGTACAACAAAGAGCTGAAGTGCAAGGTAGGGAGATAATGGTAAAAATGGTAGCATATCCTAATTATGCCATTGTAGATCACTGGGCGGACGGCGAAGTGCAACAGCTTATTTCAAGCCAGGAATACGATTATGTGATTATTCAACAAGGTCCTTCATCACAAAGTGAAGGGCGACAAATGCTTATTGAATCAGGTAAATTGTACAGTGATTTATGCGAACAAAACAATGCCAAACTCTGCTATTTTATGGTTTGGCCTTCAATAAGCAATTACAACACTTTTGACGGAGTAATAGAAAACCATACCGATGCGGCCTCAATCAACAATGCAATTTTACTACCGGTTGGCGAGGTTTGGAAGGCTTATATTGATAGCACCAATAACTTTGATTATTATGGACCCGATGGATTTCATCCGTCAGTTACAGGTAGCGAGGTTGCAGCAGATGTGATCGTTGAGCGGTTGTTCAATTGAAAAACCTCGTTCTCATTCAATTCCTTATCCCTTTATTTTGGTATTGGGAATGGTTCCATACTTGTCAATCAAATAAACCAAACTAGCCATGGTTGCAGCGCCCAATTCCAATTCTCGTTTGTTGACATGCTCGAAGGTGTCGCTTTCTGCGTGATGATGGTCAAAATAACGCTGGGAATCCGGACGTAAGCCAGCCAACACTAAATTCTGGTCCAACAAGGGCCTAATATCAGCACCGCTATAACCTTTTACGAACATATGGATCAGATAGGGTTCAAACAAGCCTTTCCAACTTTGGATTTGGGCCAAATTCTCATCTGAACAATTAAAAGAAAAGCCTCGGGGTGTAAATCCTCCCGAATCACTTTCCAAGGCAAAAACGTGTTTTTCATTTTTATTTCGGGCTACCTCCGCATATTTGTTTCCTCCTCTCAGGCCATTTTCTTCATTCATGAACAATACCACACGAAGGGTACGCTTCGGCTTATAACCTGTTTCCTTTAAAAGTCTGAGAACATCCATGCTTTGCACACAGCCAGCGCCATCATCATGTGAGCCGTCTCCTAAATCCCATGAATCCAAATGTCCTCCAACGACCATTATCTCATTCGGATGCGTGGTTCCTCGAATTTCACCGATAACATTATATGATTCAACATCATCTAATTGCTTGCAGTTTTGCTTGAAATAGAATTTGATGTCCGGATTAAGCTTTAAAGTGGTACTCAATAGCTCAGCCCCTTTGGTACTTATGGCCGCAGCAGGTATTCTATCGGATACTGCTGTATCACCATAACTCATGGAACCTGTATGTGGATAATTATCCAAACGTAGGGTCATTGAACGCACAATTACACCTGCAGCACCATATTTTCCAGCCTCTGCGGCACCTGAATACCTTTGGTCCACACACCCAGAATAGGACGAAAAGGTGCTAATAAGCTTTGGGTCCATGGGTCGATTGTAAAAAACAATCTTGCCCTCAATTTTTTCTCTTCCCAGTTTTTCCAAATCCTCAATCCCATTAACCTCTACAATGCTTGCTTTTAAGCCACCGTCCGGGGTAGCCACGGAGCCCCCTAGAGCGCATATGGGAACATTGGTGGTCAGTCCCGGTTTTGTTTCAAAATACGCAAATTCCGGTGTACCCCTTACCCACTTCGGCACCATTACGGGTTGTAGCCAAACTCTATCCAAACCTAGGGAATCCAATTGATCTTTTGTATAGTCAATTGCCTGTTGGGCCTGCACAGAGCCGGAGAGTCTTCCTCCAATTTGGCTGGAGAGATGGTTGAGCCACTCATAAGCTTTGCCATTGGTCAAGGCTTGATCGTAAATGGCTCTTAGTTGTTTTTCATCTTCCGTTTGTGCAAAAAATGGGGTGGATACCAGTAAAAAGGTCAGAAGTAGGATTGTTCTCATTCGGTTTCTTTTTCCAATTCTTGTTTAAAGTTTTCTAAGTTACCCTTTATTTTATCACTCAACTCGGGTTCCTCAATATCTTTATACTTTTTTAACGCTTTTAGCAGTATGGAAGCTACAATGACCCTAGCGGCTTTTTTATTATCCGCTGGAATAACGTACCAAGGGGCATGTGCTTTGGAAGTTTTGTTTATTGCTTCTTCATAGCAGGACTGATAAACGCCCCAAAGTTTTCGCTCTTTTAGGTCTCCAGGTGAAAATTTCCAATTTTTTTCCTTCAATCTTAGTCTTCGCAACAGGCGTTGGCGTTGCTCTTCTTTGGATAGATGCAGGAAAAATTTGAATATCAGCGTTCCGTTTTCCGCGATATGCCTTTCAAAATCATTGATTTGTCGATATCGATGTTCCCAAAAAGTCGCATTAATGTCCTCAATGGAGTCAATACCAGGTATATTTTCTCCCAAAATATATTCGGGATGCACCCTGGTCACCAATACGTTTTCATAGTGTGTTCTGTTGAAAACACTGAATTTTCCCCTTGCCGGTAGCGCAATATAATGTCTCCATAGATAATCGTGTTTAAGTTCGAGTTCCGTAGGGACCTTAAAACTATGCACCTCCACCCCTCTTACATTAAAATCCTTGAATACTTCCCTTATCAGGCTATCCTTTCCTGCAGTATCCATACCTTGAAGGCATACCAAAACGCCATATTTACCGTGGGCATAGAGGATATCTTGAAATTTTCCCAGTTCTTCCCGAATATCTTCCAAATCTTTCTTTAGTTCCTTGTCAGAGGCTCCAAAATCGGTATATGTGGCCTTTTCGGAGAGTTTTATGGTATTTTGTACCAGATATGCGCTTGAATCTACTTTTTCCATAGGTCTGAATATAGTTTTTTTTGATCATTCCTTCAACCATCGCCCAAAAACTACCGTTTAACGATCCTTTTTACGTTTCATAGTTTTTGACCGTTTTTTATCGATTTTTTTCGTCTCTCGCCAAGCTCCCAGCGTAACTTAGTGATAATCAAAGACGCATTGTCCCAAATCCTGCGCTATGAAAACAAGAAAGATTATCCTGCTTATAGTCTTTATAATAGGTATTCTCAGCCTATTATTGATGGCTTCCTTTACTACCCGGAATGCATGCGAGTACGCAAGTTCCAATATTGAATACATAAAAGGTCATGTTCAAAAAGCGATTATTGCTGATGAATTTGAGATGTCCAGATATTATGCATTCAAAGCACTTAATGGCATTGAGAAAACCCGTTTGAACTTTTTGGATTGTGGTTGCTCCGGAGCGATTGAAAGTTTGGAAAAAGCCGTTATGTACTTGAAAAGTGCAACAGTGACCAAATCTTTTGACGATTCGAAAGAATGGCTTCATTTGGCTTTGGAAAATACGGTTATCGGAATCAAAGTACTTCGGGTTTTTGAGCAGGAGACCTCTAGTCTTTACGGTAATGATCTTTTGGTTTTGAATACCAGAGACGCCAGTAAAAATGAAGTGGGGACACCCTTACCAATGGGGAATTTGAAAAAGCTTGTTCATAATTGCCTTTTGGGGTTTGAATCTTCTTTGGGTAAAGTAGTGACCGATGTGGAGTGTCAAGAGGCCAATAGGTTTATTTCCAAAATCCATGAAGATGCACAAACCACTTTACTTAAAACAGAATTGACGGTAGCCAAAAAAGAATATCACCAGCGGGTGAAAACCATTGCTCAAGAGGCCCTGAATCGACTGGGCGAATGCCCAGAAGAATAGACTACTTGCTTGCAAACAACTTTACATCATCTTCTGATACTTCTTTGCTCCCAAGAATTATTAAACGTTCCACAACGTTGCGAAGCTCCCTTACGTTTCCGGTCCAATCATAACCTTTTAAAAGGTCAATGGCCTTTTTTGAGAAACCTTTTTGGGCAGTACCCTGTTCTGATGCTATTTTCTGTGCAAAATGGTCTATTAACATGGGAATATCATCCCTTCTGTCATTTAGAGCAGGAACCTTTATTAAAATCACAGCCAATCTATGATACAAATCCTCTCGAAACTTGCCATCAGCTATTTCTTTTTTGAGGTCTTTGTTCGTAGCGGCCAAGACCCTAACATCCACTTTAATGTCTTTGTCCGTTCCGACCCTGGAAATCTTGTTTTCCTGCAGGGCACGGAGCACCTTGGCTTGTGCGGATAAGCTCATATCCCCAATTTCATCCAAAAAGATGGTTCCTTTGTTTGCCGCCTCAAACTTACCGGCCCTATCCTTAACCGCCGAAGTAAAAGCTCCCTTGACATGACCGAAAAGTTCACTCTCAATCAATTCCGAAGGAATGGCAGCGCAATTCACTTCAATAAATGGTGCAGATGAGCGCTGACTCTTTTCATGCAACCAATGAGCCACCAATTCTTTTCCGGTGCCATTGGGTCCAGTGATCAAAACTCTGGCATCGGTTGGAGCAACTTTTTCTATCATGTCTTTAATGACCCCGATCTCCTTGCTTTCTCCGACCATTTCATAATTTTTGGAGACTTTCTTTTTAAGGATTTTGTTCTCGACCACAAGTTCTTTTCGATCCAAGGCATTTCTAACAGTGGTCAGAAGACGATTTAAATCCGGGGGTTTGGAAATGTAGTCGAATGCTCCCAATCTCATTGTGTTGACAGCCGTATCCAAATCACCATGGCCAGAAATCATGATAAATGGAACTTCCGGTTTGATTTTTTTTGCGGCTTCAAGCACTTCAACCCCGTCCATTTTGGGCATTTTTATATCGCATAGCACTAGGTCAAAATCATCTTTTTTAATGGCTTCAACACCTTTTAACCCATCTTCAGCTTCGTGAACATCATAGCTATCGCTTTCCTCACCCAATATCTTTACCAAAACCCTTCTAATGGCCGATTCATCTTCAATTACCAATATTTTTGACATAGTTTGCTATTTAAAAAATTCCAATTTTGAACCCAGTCCTAATATAAAGATTTGATTCATCATTCAATAAAAAAACATCTCCCCGGTCATCATTCCGCAGCTTCCCTTCTTGCTCAAACGTACGCCCAAAATATGCGTAGAGGGCCATTCGTTTGGAGATATTGTATTGATACCCCACTGCACCTACCAAAGCCGATAACGAAATTTTGGAAGCCAGTTGATTCTCAGGCAACGCAATATCGTCTTGGATGTTCAAAAAGTATCCATCCAAGAATAATGCCATTTCAAACGTATGCTTTTTAGCAACATGGTGTTTGAAGTTTGACCGTGGTATTCCAAGCGTAAAAGACCACTTCGGATGGAACCTTCGGTAATAACTGACCAGAGGTAGGGGAATCGGGAGTCCTGTTGTGCTATTGTAGGATAGTCCAAGTACGATTCGATAAGGTTTATCCGCCTTATTGTTTTCCTTCCAAAAGGTTGCTGTTGCATTCATAAAGAAGTCATCCGTCATTACCCCATCCGTAAAATTCGAGGCCAACCTTGGTGTAAGGATGGTGACCAAATTCCAATTCTCGTTCCATTTGGTAATATAACCAAGGTTTAGATCCATGACATGAAAGCGAATCAAATCACTTTTGTCAAATGGAAAATCCTGCGAATATCCAATATCAAACCTATTATATTCAAATCCAGTGATCAGATAGTCCTTTTTCTCATTGAGCTTTATGGGAAGATTAAACAGGATTTTATAGCGCTGGGTCTTTATCCCTGTATCATTCTCCGGGATATTCAGATAATCAATCTTAAAAATATCTGAGCTTTGACTATGTAACAAAGAGGCACAAAAGAAACCTGTGGAAACCAAAAGAATCCTAAAAACGGTATGACATGCCAGGGTTTTTATGCTATTGTAGTTTTTGTGGCGGAATTAAATGAACATCCCGTTGAGGGAACGGAATGCTAACGCCATGTTCCTTGAATTTAGTATTGATGTTGTAACGTATGTCACTTTTTATTTTAAGATCCCCAAAGATATCATTGGTAAAATAGTGCAGGGAAAACAAAAGTGCCGAATCCCCGAAGTCATCAAAAAGGACAAAAGGTTTTGGGTTTTTCAATACTCTTTTTTGTTCTGCGGCGACTTGTTCCAAAAGTTGGGTTACCAATTCCACATCGCTACCGTACGCCACTCCGACATTTACACGCTCTCTTGTCGTCTTATGGTTTTGGGTGTAGTTGTAGACGATATCACTAATAAATTTATGATTGGGAATAATGATGATCTTATCATCCCGGGTTATTGCCCTGGTCGTTCGCAGTTTGATTTCATATACTTTGCCCACTTTGCCATCTACCTCAACAATATCACCAACTTGAAGGGACTTATCCACTATGATAAAAATACCACCGAGGATATCTTGGAACAACTCCTGTAATGCAAGCCCCAAACCAACAAAGAGTGCGGCGGAAGCAGTAATTACCAAGGTAATATCGATTCCGGCCGCGCTGAGCGTGACCAAAACCACCACCAAGTAAATCACGTAATTGATGAATTTGAAAACACTGGTGAATTTATGCCTGTCCTCCGTTTCCATCTTACGGGTCAACAGGTGTTTAAGCCATTTCAGGAGAAATTTAGTAACTACGAACGCAACAGCCAAGAGCAGAAGTAATCCGATGGTAAGATGAATGGATTTCTCCCCTTCGCCCAAGTGGATTCCCCAGTTTAGAAATTCCTTTATGGACCCCCAGATATCTTCTTGGATAATTTCCTTTATTTCATTGTTATCGTCTTGCGTTACCATCTAATACCTTAACCATTTGAAAAGTTCCTTATATGTTGGTCTTTTGCCATACATTAAAATTCCAATCCTATAAATTTTTGCTGCCAAAGAAACAATTCCCCAAAAAGTAACTATTAAAAGTATAATCGACAACAACAATTGCCATAAAGGTACACCTCCTTCTCCAATGCCCCCGGGCAAGCGCATCAGCATAACAATGGGGGATGTAAGGGGAAATAATGAAAAGCCTACGGCAATAGGCCCATGGGGATTGCTGAAAACAGAGAAAAATCCAACGTAAATAGCCAACATCAATGGCAAAATAATCGGAAATATAAATTGTTGCGTATCTGTTTCATTGTCCACGGCTGCACCAATTGCGGCATATATCGAACTGTAAATCAAATAGCCCAAAATAAAGTACACCAAAAATGAACTGATTAAAAGTACCCAGGGAATGTTGATGATCTCTTGGGCATATAGCATCATTTCACCATCAAGTTTTGGTATCCCCTGCATTCCTGGGGCTGCGAGGTTTGCTTCTCCAGAAAGTGCTCCCAAATCAATTTTGAAGACCAACATTGAAATAAACAGCAAAATTGATGCTGAAACAATCCATATGGCAAATTGTGTTATCCCTGCCAAGGACGTCCCTATGATTTTCCCAAGCATCAATTGAAAAGGTTTTACCGATGAAATGATCACTTCTATAATCCTGCTTGTTTTTTCTTCAATGACGCTTCGCATAACAAAACCGCCATAAATAATAATGAACATCATTATCGCATAGCCAAAAACCCCACCGATAAATGCCTTTATCTCATTGATTCCCTTTACACTTTTTTCTCCATCGAAACTGGCCAAATTGAGTTCGAACCGTTTTTCAATGTTCGAAAATTGTTTAGAGGACACTCCCAATCCTTCCAAACGTTTCTGTCTTAAGCTTTTTTGAAAGATGTTTTCAAGATTCCCAATAACATTGGTATTCGGATTGTCTTGTGTAAATAGAAAGGCGCCCTTGGCTACTTGTTCCAAATTTTCTCCAGAGGGAAGGTATATCAATCCATAATAGCCAAGTGAGATCGTTGAATCTTTGGCCTCTTCCAAAGAAAGGTCCTCAAATTGCACATAAGATGTATTCTTGGTAGCTGTAAACTCCTTTTTAAAAAAATCACTTTGATTCAGTACGGATATTACCCTTTTCTCATTGTCATTGATGTCGGTCAGAAAAGCAATCAACACAATCATGCCCACAATCAGGATTGGACTCAAGATCGTCATTACAATAAAGGACTTGTTGCGCACCTTTGCCAGATACTCCCGCTTAATGATCAACCTCAACTTATCTATCATTGTCCTTCTTGTTTACGGTTTGAATGAAAATGTCGTTTGCAGAGGGAATAGTTTCCTCAAAACGGTTGATGTTTGCTTTTTTTGATAGCTCGGCAATCACTTCCGAAGTCTGATTGGATGGGAGTTGCAAGGTAAAGTCCAATTGATTTTCACTGGCATCAAAATGGGATGAACGTATGTTGAATTTATCTTCGAGTGCCTTCAAGAATGTATCAGCTTCTTGCTGAATTTCCAATCCTACGTTAAAAACATTGTTCTTATAGGCTTTCTTTATATCGGATAACCTACCGTCCAATATTTTTTCTGATTTATGGATGAGTGCGATGTACTCACAAAGTTCTTCGACCGATTCCATACGGTGGGTCGAAAATATAATGGAGGTCCCTTTTTCCTTTAGCTGAAGAATTTCGTCCTTGATGACATTGGCATTGATAGGGTCAAATCCACTGAAGGGTTCGTCAAAAATCAACAGTTTGGGCTCATGCAAAACAGTGACAATAAATTGTATTTTCTGCGCCATTCCTTTGGAAAGCTCCTGTATTTTCTTGTTCCACCAATCTCCAATTTGAAGACGATCGAACCAGTATTCCAGCCTTTTTTTGGCCTCATTTTTTGAAAGTCCCTTGAGCTGAGCCAAATAAAGCGCCTGCTCTCCAACCTTCATACTCTTGTAAAGTCCCCTTTCCTCCGGGAGGTAACCAATATGGGCAATATGCTCGGGCGCAAGTGGTTTTCCATCAAAAATCACTTCCCCTGCATCCTGATAGATTATTTGGTTGATGATACGGATAAATGTGGTCTTGCCAGCACCATTTGGTCCTAGGAGTCCATAAATACAGTTTTTGGGGATTTTAAGGGAAATATTGTTCAGTGCCGTATAGTCTCCATAGGATTTGGAAACGCTATTGGCAACAAGGATGTCATCCATTTAAGGTGTTTTTTCATTTATTTAAAAATTTTTATCAGCCCATATTAGGATAATAAAAATTATTCCACATAAATCAACCGCTTCGCTTTCGCAAAAAAAAGATTAATTATTTTGGGAAAGGATATTAATAATTAGTTTTTTTTATGCGCATTTCAAAGATATGTATTTGCCCAAAAATATGGACTGCTCTATAAAAACAAAACCCACCCTCAAATAAATCAAGGATGGGAAAAAAATTGCTATGAAAAAGAAAATTAGATATTGGTTGCCCAACATCTGTTTCAAATATACGTTTTTTATTTAAACAGTAAACTTTTCAATTAAGAGAACATATCTTTTACCTTCTCAAAAAACGATTTATCGGATTTTTCAGGTTTTGGCTCAAAATTCTCATCATTCTGCATTCGCTCGAAAAATTCTTTCTGTTCCTTGCTCAACTCCTTGGGTGTCCACACGTTAACATGAACCAACAAATCTCCACTACCATAACCATTGATGCTGGAAATGCCTTTACCCCGTAATCTTAAAATTTTACCGGATTGAATTCCGGGTTCCAATTTTATGCGAACCTTTCCTCCTACCGTATCAATTTCTTTTGAGCTTCCAAGAACCGCTTCTGAAAAACTGATATAAAGGTCGTAATGAAGGTTGTCACCCTCCCTTTTCAAAGTATCGTGTTCGAGCGTCTCAATAGCAACCAATAAATCACCCGGAACACCATTTCCCGGAGCTTCGTTACCCTTACCAGAGACTTTAAGCTGCATTCCTTCCTCTACTCCAGGTGGTATTTTAATGGAAACCGTTTCTTCTTCAACAATCAATCCCTGAGCATCCGCCCCACTAGGTCTGTTATCTATGGTTTGTCCGGCTCCCCCGCAAGTATTACAGGTAGTAGCGGTCTGCATTCTACCCAAAATAGTATTGGTAATCTTGGTCACTTGACCACTTCCATTACAGGTAGGGCAGGTTTTATAGGTTACACCCTGGGCCTGCTTTTTCCTTCGGACCTTAACTTTTTTCTCAACTCCTTCGGCAACTTCTTCCAAGGTAAGCTTCACGCGAATGCGAAGGTTACTGCCCTTTACACGGCGCTGTCCACCACCGAAACCACCAAATCCGCCGAAACCGCCGCCAAAAGCACTGCCAAAAATATCACCAAATTGACTGAAGATGTCATCCATGTTCATGCCGCCACCGCCGAATCCAGCACCACCTTCAAAGGCTGCATGACCGAATTGGTCATACTTGGCTCTCTTGTCCGGATCACTCAGTACCTCATAGGCTTCGGCCGCTTTTTTGAACATTTCCTCCGCCTTGGCATCACCTGGGTTTTTATCTGGGTGAAATTCAATCGCCTTCTTTCTGTAGGCCTTTTTGATCTCAGCTGCCGAAGCACCTTTGGAAACACCCAATATTTCGTAATAGTCCTGCTTCATGTGCTTTTAGTTACCGACAACCACCTTCGGGTGTCTTATGATGCGTTCACCCAATCTGAATCCTTTCTCGACCACATCTATTATTTTTCCTTTCAACTTTTTGTTTGGAGCGGGTATTTGGGTAATGGCATCGTGCACCTCTGCATCAAACACATCTCCTTCTTTTACCTCTATCTGTTCCAGTCCCTTTCCTTTCAAAGTCTCTTTGAGTTTGTTGCTTATCAACTCCACTCCTTTGAACATTTCCTTATCCTCGGATTTTGATATTTCCTTTAAGGCCCTATCAAAATCATCCAAAACAGGGAGCAGGGATACAATCACCTCTTGCCCGGCAGTTTTGAAAAGATCCATACGTTCTTTTGAGGTTCTTTTCTTAAAATTCTCGAATTCAGCAAAAAGTCTTAGGAATTTATCTTTTTCCTTTGCCAAATCATTACGCAATTGATCCTCAGCAGAAATTTTTTCCTGCCCATCAACTTGGTTTTCATTGGCCATATTTTCGTCGTTCAGCTCAGGATTTTCAAAAACTTGGGAATCATTAAGCTCCCCATTCATTTCCTCAACCTTACTTTTCTTGCTCATATATTCTTGATTTTATCTTTTTTGAAGTGGCAAAAGTACTGCCAATTGTCCAAAAATGTCAAAATGTCACCACAAAACATAAAAAAATCCGCCAAGGGCGGATGCGCTGTTTTATTTATACTGACTTTCTACACTAGCTTTTCATCCAACGATTCAATTTCGGGTTCCCCATTTCCACTTGGGGGGATATAAATTTGCTGCAGAGCAGAGCCAATATTGGCGTATTGAAATTGAAATCCTTTCTGCTCTATACGTTTACAGCTCACTCGTTGCGAGGCGAAAAGTAAATAGGCCATCTCACCTAACAGCAATCGCATCACAAATTTTGGAGTATTTGGTAAAATCAACGGCCTTTCAAGGATTTTTGCCAACTCTTTGGTCATTTTCGCATGGGTCACAGGGTTTGGCGCGACACCGTTAAATGTTCCTTGGAGGTTCTTTTCGATTGCATATACAAACATTTCGGCCAAGTCATCGATATGAATCCAAGATTGCCACTGTTCTCCACTTCCAAAGATGGAGCCAACAAAATTTCTAATCGGGGCAGCCATTTTTGGCAAGGCCCCTCCTAAATTAGAGAGTACAATGCCTATTCTAATTTTGGAGACATTACATCCAAAATCTTCGAAAGCATCTATTTTTCTCTCCCATTTCTGGACCACTTCACCCAAAAAGCTATCATCGACCTCAGTCGTTCCCTCATCATAAAAATTAGACAAGGAGTTCGGGTAAATTCCAATGGCGGATGCGGAAACAAAGGTATTGATGGCGGAAGTATCTGCATTTTTCAAGGCCAAATGCAACGTTTCCAAGCTTTCTACCCTGCTTGCAACGATTTTTTTCTTGTTTCGCGCAGACCATCTATTGGCGATACTTGATCCCGCCAAATTGATTATAGCACTAACATCTTTGAAACAAGCAGCATCAATTTCTCTTTTTGAAGGATTCCAATAAAATCCCCTATAGTTATCCTTGGTAACTATTTTCTTTTTGTTCGTGGACAGATAATTGACGGCAATTCCCTTTTCATGAAGAACTTTGACAATTGCCTTGCCAACCAATCCAGTAGCCCCTGTCACCAACACCTTCATACTAACATTTTAGGGTAAAATTAATGGTTTAAATAGCTGGTTCTGTGGCATTAGTTTAGGTTTAACACAAATGTTCAAACTTTAGATTAATTTATGATAATATTCTGTCGTCATTTAACACCTCTTTTACAAACGTCAAGATTTAGTTGCACGCAACATTTCTCTTTTTCCAGGAGGACCTGGAAGACGTTCAACGGTGAAACCAACCGCTTGTAAGGCCCTGCGCACGCTCCCTTTAGCCGCGTAGGTCACCAAAACTCCCCCATCCTTTAATGCCTTGTACATTTTTGAAAAAATCTCCTCCGTCCAAAGCTCAGGTTGCACTCGGGCCCCGAAAGCATCAAAATAGATAAGGTTAAACAAATTAGTGTCGTTTATCGCTTTAAAATCCTTTAGCTGCTTGGTCAAGTTGAAGCCTTCATCTATGGCAATCTCTTTATCCCAAGGCTCATTATGCATTTTTATAAATGCCTTCTTACCATCTTTTGCATCTAGTCCATCACAATAATCCAACTGCTCAATTTCTTCCGATGAAACAGGAAATGCTTCCACCCCAGCATAATCAATCCGCAAACCTAGTTTTTCCTTTTCCAAAAGCGTTATAAGTGCATTGAGACCAGTACCAAAACCTATTTCCAGAATCTTTACATGCGTATCTTTAAACAACCGGAGCCCGTGTTCGATAAACACATGATAGGCTTCTTGAATGGCTCCATGTTTGGAGTGGTACTGCTCGTTCCAATCCTCAATTTGAATGGTTTTGGAACCGTCACCCGTTGCAATTATTCTTCGCTTCACGACGGTTAAAAGATAGTTTGTAAAATAATTAAGAAATATTGAATCGTTTTAATTGTTACTCAATATCACGTTGGTTGTTATAATTGTGAGCTGTTATACCTAGATATTTTTAAATAAAAAGGTATGCAAAATTAAAAACAAACCTCTGGTTTTATCAAAGTACAATTTGTAAGTCAAAATTTGCTCTACCTACAGACCACAAAGAAGTTATTGTGCTAATAGAAAATTAAAAGTACCACATGTCAATATATCTAATAAATAAAGAATTACAATTCCACCACTGATATAGCCTTTTTCCTATTTTTTTGACAGATAAATATCTTAGTATTATGAAATAATACATACATTGCTGAAATTTTAAAACTTTTTTTATGAAAAAAAACATTGAATTACCAGAACTAAAAAACCCCGCAATCACTAATGTTGAGCAAAACAGTCGAACTCTTAACGCTGTTGTCATTGCCGCTGTTGCTGTAGCAGCCGTCAAAGCAATCTTGTAACTCATTAATGTTGTCAGGAGGCTATTTTTGCCTCCTGTTTTTTACTCTTATGCACGTACTTAACCGGCTATTAAAACAATTTGAAAAAGAATTCTGCTTTGAATCAAGTTTTCATAAAATTTGTAATGATCTTCAAAATTTGGGTAATTCAATGGACTATAGAGGGTTTTTAAATTCAGATTTAAATGCTCTCAAAAATCAAGGCTATTACTCAATACTCAATATCCAATATAACCCACACATATACAGGCTCTTAGAGAATGAAAGCTATTTTTTAGGCTTGTTGGTCAACAAAGAAAAAGTCAGATATAATTCTTCTAAAGTGCTTTACAGCAATGATTGCGATGCTGTTTTTCACATATTGAATGTTAGCAAAACATCAAGATATAAAATCTATCGAGATTCTAATTTCGATAGACTAACCCCAGAGATCATGAATCATTCATCACAACCAAAACTATATAAACAAGGAGCCTTTTCTACTGCATCAACAATATATGTAAAAAAGTTTATCGACATATTAGATTTACCAGAAAAAGCTTCTTTTACGTCCTTAGTTGTAATGAAAAAGAAAAATATCAACGATTTCGTCTGGGAGTACATTATTGATAAAAATTCCATTATTCCCAACAAATTAATTTTAACCAATAGAGATTCAGCCAGATTAATAGTTATGTCAAAAATCCTTGGGAATTCAGGAAACACATTATTCAAATCAAGTCTAATTAACTTAACCAAACATCGAGTTCACAGTGTCAGATGGGAAGCTGTAAAAAACTTGATAAAACTTGATTATGATGAGGGTATTTCCGTTTTAAAACATATGAAATGTAATGACCCACATCCTGAGATTAATGAGGCAGCTCAAACTTCACTTTCATTTTTATAATCCATAAATATCAATGGCAAGAACATATTTTTCTGAAACGTCAAAAGAATTAGATTTTGAGGAATTTATAAAAATAATTTCCAAGAAGTTAGATCATAGAGATGAAGAATCACTTTTGGATTGCGTGGACCCTCTTTTTGAAGTGGCAAATAACAAAACTTTTTTCTATCAGGTTTTAAACGAGAACCTTAACAACAGCCTTAATGGTAAGCTTCCTAATAACAGCAGTTATAATGAGCAAAGTATTTTGCTTTATGATTGTGATGAATTTTATGTAAGAATGACTTATTGGCCAATTTCCTCGACCAATCCAATAGTAAAAAATGCTCAGGACAGAGCTTTCTCTTATGGAAACGTTCATGATCATAACTTCCCTCTTCTTACAGCTGGTTATTTTGGAAATGGTTACAAAACTAAATTATGGGAATATGATTACAACAACGTAATAGGTTATGTTGGCGAAAAAGTAGAAACATCCTTTTTGGAAGAAACTCATTTAAATAAAGGAAAAATCTTGTTCTATAGAACAAGTCAAGATATCCATTGCCAATTTCCCCCATCTGATGTAGATTCGCTTGCGTTAAACATAATTCTAAAAACTTCAACCGCATTATTTCATAATCAATATGAGTTTGACGAAGATGCAAAATATATTACCTCAATACTAACCAGCAGTGCTTTGTCTTCAACTGAATTGTTGTTCTCCTTAATAGAACAATATCATAACTCAGAATCTCTAATTCATTTGGAACAAATATCCAAAACAAACAATTCTTCTTCAATAAGAAGAAAAGCCCTTGAAACTTTATATAACATAAAAGGTGAAAAAGAAATCTGGAAACTAGGTTTTGAAGACATCAATCATACAAATAGCAGATATTCGCAGTTTAGATTTGACAATTCAAAATAAACGAATAATCTTTCAACTCATAATAAAGTGCATTCCAATTCATAAAAACTCAAATAAATCATTTTTTGTGTAACTTTTTTCTTTATTCATACACTAATTATGAAAAAGACACGATGGATTTAGACGTCTTAAAAAAGGAATGGCTAAAAAATGATAGTTTTAATTATGCCAATTCAAAACGATCATATCAGGATATTTCATATTATATAAGTAAATCCAAGAAGAGTTTTAAAGGTCTATTCATTTTCACCAGTATGGAGTTTATCCTATGGTTAAGTTTAAATTTTCTTTTCAATTTTTCTTTTGACGCATGGGTTCCAGAGTCCTTTGTTGAATATACTCCTTTACTTTTTCTGGAAAAAATAAACTATGTCTTAATTGTTACCTTCATATTCTTATTTTTTAGGGCTTATAGAAAAGTTTCGGTAAATAAAAGTTTATCAGAATTCTTAAACAGCATGCATCGCGTTAAATTATTGACCATAGCATATATAGTTTATAATCTCTTGCTTTTCGCAAGCTCATTCTTGTTGAGTGTCTTTTGGGAAATAGACTATAATCCTCTTCTCATCCAATTCATAAATGGTTCTTCTTCCCTAAGATACCTTCTAATATTTGGCTCTATTTTTTTATCCTTTTTATTCACTGGGTTAATAGGCGTTCTTTATTGGGTCTTTTTTGGCAAACAGTTAAAACTAATAGCTAAGATGAAAAATGAATTATCCAATATTTCTTAGAAACCTAATAAGACTTACCATCAACAAGAGAAACTAATAACCCATTTCTTGTAAGTTTTTTTTCTTATAAGAAACATCTTGTTTTCGTGTAAAGTCATTACCGTATTCATTCATCTTTTTCATTCAAAAAAATTATGAAAACTCAAGCTAAAGATTTGCTCAAACACTAAAAATCCATCAAATCAATTTTTTCTTCTTTACAAGCCTCACCAAAAATGTTAAATACTTTGGAGAATGGAAAAATCCTAAAATTTCAGCGCAAAACTGTTTAATTTTAAATTAAAAGTAAGCAATGCTCTTGCTTATTGTTTACTTTTACCGGTTCAAATCTTTCAATATGG
The DNA here is from genome assembly GCF_053642935.1 of Flagellimonas sp. 2504JD4-2. Classification (NCBI taxonomy): domain Bacteria; kingdom Pseudomonadati; phylum Bacteroidota; class Flavobacteriia; order Flavobacteriales; family Flavobacteriaceae; genus Flagellimonas; species Flagellimonas sp. 2504JD4-2. The sequence goes on from NZ_JBSIOV010000002.1 coordinate 590,485, forward strand.
AAACAATGACAAATTCTTTGGTTGTAGAGAAAGCGAAAAGCTCCAAAATCCATGATGTTGATTTCGATAATCTATCATTTGGAAGCATTTACACGGATCATATGTTGGTCTGTGATTATGTCAATGGACAATGGCAAACTCCAAAGGTTGTTCCATATCAGCCAATTACCCTGGAACCATCGGCAAAGATATTTCATTATGGTCAATCCATTTTTGAAGGTATGAAGGCCTACAAAGATGAATCCGGCAATGCATGGTTGTTCAGACCGATTGAAAACTTTAAGCGATTGAACAAATCTGCAAAAAGATTGGCCATACCAGAACTTCCAGAAGCATATTTTATGGAGGGATTAACCACCCTTTTGCAGGTGGAAAGCGATTGGATTCCACAAACTCCCGGCAGTTCATTATACATTAGACCTTTTATTCTTGCCTCGGGTACCGGATTTCATGCCTCACCAGCTGATGAATACAAGTTTATCATTGCCTGTGCTCCATCTGGTTCCTATTTTTCGGGAAAAGTAAAAGTGTTAATTGAAGAGAAGTACTCTAGAGCTGCCAATGGAGGAGTAGGTTATGCAAAGGCCGGAGGAAATTATGCAGGACAGTTCTATCCAACCCAACTTGCGGTCGAAAAGGGGTATCAGCAAGTGATATGGACTGACGATAATAATCACGAGTATATCGAAGAGGCTGGTGCCATGAACATATTCGTAAGAATCAATGATACCTTAATTACAGGACCCACAAGTGACCGTATCTTGGATGGAATCACCAGAAAAAGTATTTTGGACATTGCCAAAGATGAGGGTATAGCCACAGAAGTTCGAAAGATTTCGGTAAGTGAAGTGGTTGAAGCCGCTAAAGATGGATCATTAAAGGAAATGTTTGGAGCTGGAACAGCCGCGGTGGTTTCTCCCATTGCTGCTTTTGGTTATAAGGAAGTAGATTACGATTTACCCGAATTGAAAGACAGTTATGCCTCATTGCTCAAAAAACGTATTACCGATATCCAATATAATCGCGCTGAAGATAAATTTGGTTGGCGATATAAAGTGTAATAAAAAAAGGGGCGTATAAAACGCCCCTTTTTTTATTTATCTAAAATTGTCTGAATATCCGGTTTGAAGTAATTGGGACCTTTCAATACCTTTCCATCTTCCCGATAAATAGGTTTCCCATCCTCTCCAAGTTTGCTCATGTTACTGCGTTGAATTTCCTCAAATACTTCTTCAATCTTATACTGCATTCCATGTTCCAAAATAGTACCGCACAAAATATAAAGCATATCGCCTAAAGCGTCTGCAACCTCGATCAGGTCATTGTTGGTGGCCGCTTCCAAATATTCCTTGTTCTCCTCATCCATAAGATTGAACCGTAAACGGTTCTTTTCCTCACCCAAATTGGCTGTAGGAGCTTGTGAGACCCCGAGTCCAAAAGAATTATGGAACAACTCAACTGCCTTTATTTTGCTTTTCATGTGTTTACTTTTGTTGTCTTACGGGAATCATGCAAAACCTTTGATGATTAAAATTATTTAAAGATTAATTTCAAGCATTACAGTTTTATTACCCTTGATTTAATTTAGTTTTGCATAAAAATATGAAATATGTTCAGCACCGGACAACTAATTTTTGCCGCCCTCTTTGTCATCGTTTTTGTAGCAGTAATCATTTTCACATATCGCAAGGATAAAACCCTTCACAAAAAGAACTACAAAGGGGTTTTATGGATCCTCGTCTCATTTATCACCTTTATAATGATTTTGTTTCTCATTAAATATTTCCTCAAAAATTAACAAGATTATTGCATTCACCACAAAAATCACATGCTTTACAACTTTAATCAGATAGTAGCACGGATACTATAGGAAAAGACGTACTTTTGTGTTAACTATCTCAAACCAAGAAATGACAACATTTTTCAGCATCCTTTTAGTTTTACTGGTAGTTAATGCTGTATTATTGATTTTCAGTGTTAACAGAACGGGTGAGACGTTCAAAAAGCCAGTTATCAAAATTTCCGAAGCATCAGCTGCTAAAGCTTCTGCTGATTTGCATTCCGATACCCAATACAAGAAAGCTGTTTAGTTTGTACCTTTAGGGTATGAAGCAGGTACTTCTTGTTTTTTTGGGCGGTGGTTTGGGCAGCGCCTTAAGATATCTCATCTCCAAGCCCCTTAATGTTGTTTTACAAAATTTCTTTTTAGGTACATTTTTGGTAAATATTATAGGTTGTCTTCTAATAGGTATAATCCTAGGTATATCCTCACGAAACAATTTACTTTCAACAAATACCACCCTTTTCTTGGCCACAGGCTTTTGTGGTGGATTTACCACCTTTTCTGCCTTCGCTTTTGAGAAGCATAGTTTATTAAAGACCAATGAACTGCTACATTTTTCCTTTTACACCATTGCAAGCATTGTTGTGGGTGTCATAGCTGTGGCTGTTGGTCTTTGGCTATCCAAACTGGGAGAGTAACCAACTCTTTTTTCCTTTTTTCAATCAATTATGGTACTGCTTTTTACAAAGCATCGATGTTTTGACCAAAATACCCCATGTATTGTCATGGTATATGGCTAACTCAATAGTCAATTTTCCAAAAAAATACTTTTTGAAATGACATACCCCTAAAATTAAGGGGGTTATTTTTAAATAAACATAAAAATCAAACAATAACCCTCTATTTTTTTATGGCATGAATTCAATTGCTATATATTTGGCGCATCAATTAACTACTTAATTATGAAAAAAGTTGAGGCAATTATTAGAAAATCCAAATTTGATGAAGTAAAAAAGGCACTTCATGAAATTGAGGTAAACTTCTTCAGTTACTGGGATGTAACCGGAGTTGGAAATGAAAAACAAGGACATGTGTATCGAGGTATTTCCTATAGCACCTCGGACATACAACGGAGGTACCTAGTTATCGTGGTGTCGGACAGTTTCTTGGAACGAACGGTAAACACTTTACTCGAGTCGGCTTCGACCGGGAATGTAGGTGACGGAAAAATATTCGTTTCCGATGTTATCGAAGCTTACAGAATCAGAACCAAGGAAAGCGGAAGCGCCGGAATTAATTAACCACAAAACTTAACTCACACAATATTTAAAGATTATGGACGCAGGATTATTTACAGCGAATAACGTTTGGATGATGATATGTACCGCACTTGTGTTTTTTATGCACTTGGGGTTCTCCTTTTTGGAAATCGGTCTTACCAGACAAAAGAATACGGTAAACATTTTATTTAAAAATGTATTTATTATATGTGTTGGACTCCTATTATATTATATAGGTGGTTTTAACTTGATGTACCCAGGATTTGAGGACGGCGATGCCGGTTTCCTTAAGTTTGCTGGATTTGGAATTGGAGCGCCTGAAAACGGAATGACTCCTGAATATGCAGATGGCGGATACACTTGGTGGACAGATTTCTTGTTCCAAGGAATGTTTGCCGCTACCGCAGCCACTATAGTTTCTGGAGCTGTGGCCGAACGTGTAAAACTTAAAAGCTTTATGCTATTCACAGTTTTATATGTTGGATTGGTATACCCAATAGTAGGTTCATGGCAATGGGGTGGTGGATTCCTTTCCTCCCTTTCTTTCGGTGAGGCAGAAGGATTCTACGATTTTGCAGGTTCTACCTTAGTACATTCCGTTGGTGGATGGGGCGCATTGATTGCTATCTATCTGCTTGGTGCTAGAATTGGAAAATTTGGCGAGGATGGCAAGACCAAAGCTATCCCAGGACATAACTTACCTCTAGCTGCAGCCGGGGTGTTGATTCTTTGGTTAGGTTGGTTTGGATTCAACGGAGGTTCTGTGTTATCCGCAGACCCAGAACTAACTTCTTTGGTTTTGGTAACTACTTCTCTCGCTGCAGCAGCTGGAGGTGTATCGGCTTTCCTTACATCGTTGTTTGCCTATAAAAACTATGACCTTACCATGTTCTTGAACGGAATCTTGGGTGGCTTGGTAGGTATTACTGCTGGAGCTGACCAAATGTCCCCCAACGAAGCGGTTATTATTGGTTTGATCGCCGGTGTTGTAATTGTAGCCGGTGTTGCCCTAATAGACAAGCTTAAATTGGACGATCCAGTTGGAGCTGTTGCAGTTCACTTAATTTGTGGAATGTGGGGCACCCTTGCGGTTGGAATTTTTGGACAAATGGCAGGCTTTGACCAGTTCTTGGTTCAGTTGGCAGGTATTGGAGCCGCAGCCACATTCTGTTCAATAACAGCATTTATTATTCTATTTACGATCAAGAAAGTATCTGGACTTAGAGTTGATGAACAAGAAGAGCTTCAAGGCTTGGATATCCATGAGCATGGAATGGATGCTTATGCTGACTTTAGAATGAATCAACACTAACCATAAACAGTAAAAAAAAGGAAACGGAGCGTTTGGCAGAACGCTCCGTTAAATAACCTTTTTCACTCTACAAATCTCTATTAAAAAAATTAAATGCTTCGTTATGAGGCACCTAAATGTTTAAGATTATGAAAACGATTATCAGCACAAAATACATAAAAAAAATAGCTTTTTTGGCCTTCGCCAGTATATCAACTATTGCTTTTGCACAGGAGGAAGAAGAGGTCAAAAAGAAGTTTGAATTTAGCGGAACTGTTGATGCCTATTATAGGACCAATCTTACAGCTCCCAATGGAGAAGATGCAATTGCACCAGGATCTTCCTTTGCTAATTTGGATGGATTCTCTTTAGGTATGGCCAACGTCATTGCTAGCTACGATGGCGACAAAGTAGGCTTTGTTGCCGATTTGGTATTTGGACCAAGAGGAACAGACGCTATTTTTGCATCACCCATGTACTCAGCTACTGGTGATATTGTTAACCAATTGTACGTATACTGGAATGTTAGCGAGTCGGTGACGTTGACCTTTGGTAACTTCAATACCTTTTTAGGGTACGAGGTTATCTCCCCTGCTGCAAATTTCAACTATAGTACTTCCTATTTATTTTCCTACGGACCTTTCAGCCACACTGGACTTAAAGCTGATTTCGATTTGGGCAGTGATTGGAGTGCTATGTTGGCCGTAATGAATCCTACCGATTTAACTGAGCTTAACGGAACTGGTGATTACGCGGTTGGTGCTCAGTTGGGATACTCGGGTCAGTTCCTAAATTTCCTTTACAGCCAAGGTGGATTTGAAATTGATTACACAGGTGGATTTGATGTAACCGATGATTTCTATTTAGGAATCAATGCTGCCCACTTCAGCCAAGAGGATGACGGTGGAAGCTTTACCGGAGTTGCACTATACCCACAGTTGGCAACATCAGAAAACTTTACTATTGGACTTAGAGGAGAATACTTTATGGAAGGTGACTTCTTCGGAGCAATTGGTGCTTCAGATGTAGACGGCGATGCCAGCGTTCTTGCACTGACCCTAACAGGAAGCGCTACCATTGGTGATTTGATACTAAAGCCTGAAATTAGATTGGACAGTGCATCTGAGGATGCTTTCATTGACAATGACTCTGACCCTACATCTAGCTTGGCTTCTGTGCTTTTTGCAGCCATTTACTCATTCTAACTCAATAGCAAAATGCAACTCAAAAAAGCCCTAGTCTCTACGGACTAGGGCTTTTTTAGTCCTTTACAAAGTCTTTCACTCCTGCTCTCACATTAGTTCTCAAATAATTTTGCCTCGGCACTAGAGGGCAGGAGTACTTTTTGTTATAAACACAATACGGATTATAGGCCTTGTTGAAATCGATTAAAATTGCGTTCCCTTCGGGAATAGTAAGGTCAATATAGCGTCCGCCGCCGTAGGTTTCAACTCCATTGGTCTCATCCAAAAAAGGCAAAAACAGATAGTCCTTATATTTTTCTTGAGTGAGCAAAGCTGGAGTTTGATAAATTTCAAGCTGATGTCGTTCTCCGTTCAACTCAAAATGGGCGATTCCATACACAACTTCTTCTGTTTTTTCACCTGTTGTGGTATCCAGCATAAAAGGAACCGCATCGGGAGTGCGTTCGAACCTCGCCAAAACCATATAGGTTGTATCCGGTTCAAAAAAGCCCAAACCCTCAAAATCCTTTCGGAATCTATCGGGTAGTGGCGATACTTCAGGGTCTTTGAACGTTGCGTTCATTCCTTCCTGAAATTCCACAATCTCTCTTATCTTGGAAGATTCAATCTGAACCTCTTGGCCCGAAGCATGGTATTTCTTATCAGATTTACAACCTATGGCCAAAAGCAAGGTCAAACATACTAAGCGTGTCATTTTACAAATTAGTTTGCTATAAAAGTAGTGGAAATCATTCTTAATGGTACCTTAGTGCCGCTTCATTTAAGTTGGGATTCTTATGAAAAACCTATTGATTTTATCGATTTCGCTGCTTATCATGTCCTGTAGCCCTAAAGTAGAGAAAAAAGAAACGGATGTTGCCCAAAGGATACTCCCTGAATTGGTCCCCGAGAGATACAATGCCGCCTTCTTAATCATGGATGGCGTATACAATACCGAGTTTACTGCACCTTTCGATATTTTTCAGCATACCCAGTATCGAAAAAATATCAAGGCAATGAACACGTTTACCGTGGCGAATACGCTAAACCCTATTACCTCATTTGAAGGCGTTCGTATTCTTCCCGATTTTGATTATACCAAAGATTCCATACCTAAAATTGATATTTTGGTAGTACCCAGTGCCGAACATCATTTGGATACAGATCTACAAGACACCATCATGCTCGATTTTGTCAAAAGGGTGAGCAAAGAAGCAATGTTTGTGACTTCGCACTGCGATGGCGCCTTTGTATTGGCAAAAACTGGAATTTTGGACGAAGTTGCCTCTACCACTTTTCCAAGTGATATTCCAAAGTACAAAACCATGTTTCCACATCTAGATGTAAAGGATAGCGTTCTCTTTGTGCACGATGGAAAATTCATCACTTCAGCCGGAGGGGCCAAAAGTTTTGAAGCTGCGCTTTATTTGTGTGAGCACTTATATGGAAAAGAAATAGCCGAGTCGTTGGCCGGCGGACTTGTTATTGATTGGAATCTGGAAGAAGTCCCAAAGTTCATTTCTCATTGACTTGATACCGGGCGTCTTTGAGGTATTTAGAAACCACTTCATTGAATTTAGGGTCGATACGAAGCAGGGCCGTGTGCTCCAAAGCATATAATTTTTCTGTATCCTTGAATCCTTTTTTAAATGCCTCCTCCAGGTAAAACAAAGCAGTACCAAAATCTTCATTTTTAGCACTCAGGGATATTATTTTTAGGTAAAAATCAAAGTTTTCAGGCTCTAGGATGGTCTTCAATTCGTACAAGAAGGCAAGCGCATCCTCATCAATTAAGGCTTCGGACTCAACCATATCAATATTATCCTCCGCAAGGGCATTCACATAACCGCGTAACCTATTCCCCATTTCCTTTTCATAAGGATTTGTACCCTTGACAAACTTATCCAATTCCGTCATTTGGTAATTCCACCAACCCAAATTATTGAAGTTATGGGTAATCACATCCTCTTCAATATAATATTGATAGTCTTCCTTGAGTAATGATTCCTTAAGCCTTGCAGCATTCTCGCCCCTTTTCATTCCCTTAAAAATTTTGTCTTTTCGCAATTCCTTCTGAACCAAGCGAAGAGAATCCAGATTTTTAAAAACCCCGTAAATTGACATCATTTCCGTTAGGTGTTGTTCTGCCAGCAAAAACTTCTTCAAATCCTTGAGTTCATTTATTTTTTCTAAATCAGCCTTGTAAACTTTCTGAACGTATGTAGAATCCGCAGGAACTGCCCTTTTGCGCATGGCTGTCAATGTAAAATACTGCAGTGCCTTTGACAGGTATTCGGTTTTTGGCCAATCTTTCGCTTGTCGATACAGCAGTAATTGGTTCGGAAACCTAAATCTGTCCAATACCCTTTTCATGACCCGCATGGAAGAATAATTATAATCATTCTTGTTTACTAGTCCTATAAAATGAAAAGGACGCTTAGGGCTTAACAATTCTATGTTGGCAATGGATGCTCCTATGGACAGTGCTCCTTTTACTTCTTTAAGAAAAAGTGGAACCAAATTTGCAAACCTCGCTCCTGAACCAGCTCCCGCCGAATAAATCCTGGATTTACCTATGGGAAGAATATCCAAAACCTTTTCGAGCGTTCTTCCTGTTTTGACCATATTGTTGGAAAGCGAAATACTATCGGACAATCGAGGAGCTGCCAGAACATAACCTTCGTCCTCAGCTGCCTGCAAAAACATGGACATGGTCTGTTTTTCCTTTCCTTTCATATCAAAGATCAAAAGCAACGGCCATTGTTTTTCCGTTGTGAAATTGGTGGGCAGGTACAATGAAAAAGTATCCGGTATGGAATCATTGACAGGCAACGCTTGCAGGATGGTTCCCTTTTTCAATACCATTTGCTGCGACACAACAGTTTGCAAAGCTGAAATGGCAAGAAAAAGCAGTACGTATTTTTTATTCATAATTCTTTCACAGCAAAAATCCGGCCAAAAAGATTTTCCCTTGGGCCGATATAAATTTAATCGAAAATTACCATTAATCCTTACCATCTGTAATGGGTGCATTGGCAACAACATTTGATAACACAATATGGGTACGGCATTCTCCATAGGTGATAAGTTCGTCAATAAATTTTTCCAAATGTGATTGATCTCTGAGCACCACTTCCATAATGATGTTCTCATTACCAGTAATCCGATAACAATTCACCACTTCCTTGTAGGTTTCCACCTTGTTTAAAAAAGGTTTCAGTTTTCCCATAAAGGCCCGTAGCATTATGATAGCTTTGAGTTGATGGCCGGCCAATGCATAGGAAACATTGGTATTATAACCTTCAATAACACCCATGTCTTCCATCTTTTTTACCCGCTCCGCCACAGCAGGTGGTGTAAGGCCTACCTTCCTCCCAATATTGGCAAAAGATTCCCTTGCATTTTGTTGTAGACATGTTAAAATTTCCCAATTAAGCTCATCAATTTGCATACCAAGAAAATTATAGGATAAAATTTTGTATTTTAAAGTAAATTAATGTTTTTGCTTTAAAATTCAAAGTAAACTTATTGTTTTCCTACGTAATTTTATGGTAGAAAATTGCTAGAAAAAATGGAGAGGAGTTCCTTAAATTCCCTTGGAGTATATCGTAAATCGCTGGCCTTGCGGGATATGAGTGAGGCCGTTGCCCATTATTTTTCTTATAACAGGGAGAGGTTGTCGTTGCGAAAAATTGACAATTTTCGAAATGATATTTCCAATTCCTTGTTGACCGATGCTTCACTGATCACCAAAGAAGTTGAAATGGCGGCTCTAAGCAACTCTTATTCCGTCCGAATGAAGAGTTTGACCTTCATCAACATTATGACCCGTAATATATTGGCCTATTGCAACGGGTTGGAACGGGATGGTGTCAAGGAAAAGGAGTATCTAAATCTGCTAAGAAAGGAAATCAAAAGCTTTAGGACTTCTTTCAAAAAATGGAGAAAATCGTTCAATAACGGAAACGATTAGCAACCACCACTTTCTTTTTCAACAAAAACCTACATATTTCTGCGATATTGACCGCCTACCTCAAATAGGGCATGCGCAATCTGTCCTAAGGAACAGTATTTGGAAACCCCCATCAACTTTTCAAAAAGGTTTTCATTCTGAATTGCTGTCCGCTTTAATTCATCCAGTTGTTTTTTGGCCTGCGCTTCATTTCTTTTATGCAAGTTGTGCAGCGTATCAATCTGATTTTGCTTTTCATCTTCCGTGGCCCTAATAACCTCCGCTGGTAAAACGGTCGGAGAACCCTTAGAGCTCAAGAAGGTATTCACCCCGATAATCGGATAAGCTCCTGAATGTTTTAAGGTTTCATAATGAAGGCTTTCCTCCTGGATCTTGGAACGTTGGTACATGGTCTCCATTGCTCCCAAAACTCCTCCGCGTTCCGTAATTCGGTCAAACTCCAACAAAACAGCCTCTTCAACAAGATCGGTCAACTCTTCAATTATAAAAGAACCCTGCATGGGGTTTTCATTCTTGGCCAAGCCCAGTTCCTTATTAATAATCAATTGGATGGCCATAGCCCTGCGGACCGATTCTTCGGTAGGTGTTGTAATTGCCTCATCGTAGGCATTGGTATGCAGCGAATTGCAATTATCATAAATGGCATAAAGTGCCTGCAAAGTTGTTCGTATATCGTTAAAGTCGATTTCCTGGGCGTGTAAGCTTCTACCAGAGGTTTGAATATGATATTTCAGCATTTGTGCCCGCGGGTCCGCACCGTATTTTTCCTTAAGTGCCTTTGCCCAAATCCTGCGTGCAACCCTTCCTATGACTGCATATTCAGGGTCAACACCGTTAGAGAAAAAGAAGGAAAGGTTAGGTCCAAATTTGTTGATGTCCATTCCCCTACTTAGGTAATACTCCACATAGGTAAAGCCATTGGAAAGTGTAAACGCCAATTGGGTAATTGGATTGGCCCCTGCCTCCGCTATGTGATAACCCGAAATGGAAACAGAATAAAAATTCCGCACCTGATGCCCAATAAAATATTCCTGTACATCACCCATCAACCGTAAAGCAAACTCCGTTGAAAATATACAGGTATTCTGTGCTTGGTCCTCTTTTAAAATATCGGCCTGCACGGTTCCCCGTACTTGGTTCAGGGTGTCTTTTTTTATCTTCTCATAAACTTCATCGGGTAACACTTGATCTCCCGTCACTCCCAAAAGCATCAGTCCCAATCCATTGTTACCTTCGGGAAGTTCCCCTGCATAACACGGTCTTTTGACCTTTTTTCCTTTGTAAATCTTCTCTATTTTTTTGGACACCTCCTTTTCCAAACCATGCTCCGTGATATACTTCTCACAGTTCTGGTCTATGGCGGCATTCATAAAAAAGGCCAACAACATGGGTGCTGGACCATTGATGGTCATACTTACTGAAGTCATTGGGTCGCTAAGGTCGAAACCAGAATAGAGCTTTTTGGCATCGTCCAAACAACAAATCGATACCCCGGCATTACCTATTTTACCATAAATATCAGGTCTATGATCCGGGTCACTACCATATAAGGTAACGGAATCAAAAGCTGTTGATAATCGTTTGGCGGGCATATCCAAACTCACATAATGGAAACGTCTGTTGGTTCGCTCAGGTCCGCCTTCACCAGCGAACATCCTAGTTGGATCCTCTCCCACTCTTTTAAAAGGATAAAGTCCAGCTGTATACGGGAACTCGCCAGGAACATTTTCTTGTAAGCTCCATTTGAGAACATCCCCCCAAGCTTCATATTTAGGTAAGGCCACTTTTGGTATTTGACTGTGGGAAAGTGATTCTGAATGCGTCTCTATGTTCACATCCTTACCTCGGACCTTGAAAGTATACACCGCTGCCCTATAGCGTTCTTTCTTTTCGTTCCATTTTAAAATCGTCTCCCAATTATGGGGATCAAGGTTCATTTTTACCCTATCGAACTCCTTTATCAATAAAGAAATCAATTGCTCATCTTCCTTGTTCTTTAGAAGCGCATGGACTTCCTTCTCCTCCAAACCCGATTTGGACAGTAGCTTCGACTCAGCCTTAGCTGCATCGATATCCAGAATGGAAGCTACCGTTAAAAATATACCATAGAGCTTTTGGGCTATCTTACTCTGCTCATCGACCCTTTGGTCATAGGAGCGGTTATTTTCCGCGATTTCCGACAGATACCGTGTTCTAGCAGGAGGTATAACAAATATCTTTTCCGACATTTCATCGGATACCTTATAGTTGGATGAGAGTGTTGAATTTGCCTTTGTGACCAAGGTATCCATAATGACCCGGTATAATTTGTTCATTCCGGGGTCGTTGAATTGGGAAGCAATGGTTCCAAAAATGGGCAAATCATCCTGATTGGTATCCCACAAACCATGATTGCGCATGTATTGCTTCTTCACATCCCGAAGGGCATCTTGGGCACCACGTTTATCGAACTTATTGATAGCAACTACATCTGCAAAATCGAGCATATCAATTTTCTCCAACTGGGTAGCTGCACCAAACTCTGGGGTCATTACATAGAGTGAAACATCACTATGCTCCAAAATCTCGGTATCTGACTGACCAATTCCTGAGGTTTCCAAAACTATTAAATCAAAATTTGCTGCTTTCAACACCTGGACAGCCTCTGCCACGTGTTTTGACAAAGCCAAATTGGATTGTCGGGTAGCCAATGAACGCATATAGACTCGTTCATTATTGATGGCATTCATTCGAATGCGATCACCCAAAAGTGCACCTCCCGTTTTTCGCTTTGAAGGGTCCACCGAAATTATGCCAATGTGTTTGTCTGGAAAATCTCCCAAAAACCTTCGTACTAATTCATCAACCAAACTGGATTTACCCGCTCCGCCTGTACCCGTAATCCCAAGTACTGGTACTTCTGATGTATTCTTTTCAATCGTGGGTAGATGAGATTCAAACTCTTCGTGCCGGTTTTCCGCTAGGGAAATCAATCTGGCCAAAGTGTTCACTTCTTTTTCTTGTAGCAGCGCATCCAAGGCTTTCTTTTCCGGTGTTTTCAAATCTGGGACCGGGGTATCGCAGCGTTTTATCAAATCATTGATCATACCCTGTAATCCCATTTCCCGTCCATCATCAGGGGAATAGATTCGTTCAATTCCGTAATCCATCAACTCCCTGATTTCCTGTGGAAGAATTACACCGCCGCCGCCGCCAAATATTTTAATATGCCCTGCGCCTTTTTCCTGGAGCAAATCGAACATGTATCTGAAATACTCGTTATGTCCCCCTTGGTACGAGGTCATGGCAATGGCATTGGCATCTTCTTGAATGGCACAATCCACCACTTCAGCGACACTGCGGTCATGTCCTAAATGGATCACTTCAACCCCAGTGGCCTGTATAATCCTTCTCATGATATTGATTGCAGCATCATGCCCATCAAAAAGGGAGGCAGCAGTAACAATTCGAATCTTATTCTTGGGCTTGTAGGGTTTTGTTTGCTCCATTGACAATAAACGGTCGGATTTTGAGCTGCAATTTACGAAAAATGCAACAAAAATTGTGTTTTACTTAGGATTTTCTAACGTCTTCAAAATTGAAAATCTTTTTGAGATCTTCTTTAGAAACCACTCAAACCAACAGCCCTTGGACAAATGTTGTCTAGCTATCAAAATCAGCAAGTTCAGATCTCCATCAGTGACATCTGCACCCGATGAACAAGAAATCCCACCTTACTCCGGAAAATTGGGCTCGATTAATTGTTAATATAACTTCTTATAGGCTTGTTATCCTGAATAAAATTCAGTCTATCACAGGTTTTTGTCCGATTTGCGTAAAAATTATTCTGTCCGGTTGATTCTTTTTATGATTAGTCTATTTTTATTTCAGATTACGATTGTTTATGGAGTTGACATTGCTCATTCATTGCCAAGACCAACCGGGAATTATAAGTTCGGTCACACAATTTATACATTCACAGAACGGCAATATTGTTTATTTAGATCAGCATGTGGATAAGGAGGCCGGAGTGTTTTTCATGAGATTGACCAGCGAGTTTGAAAATGGAATTCCCCTAGCTGAATTTAAGCATGAGTTTGATTTAAATCTTGCAAAAAGATATGCGATGCAATGGGATATTCATTTGGATGGGGAGAAACCAAAAATGGCCATCTTCGTTTCTAAATACAACCATTGTCTGTATGATCTTCTAAGTCGATTTAATTCTGGGGAGCTACCGGTCGATATTCCGTTTATTTTAAGCAACCACCCCGATCTTAAATATATTGCAGACCAGTTTCAAATTCCATATTATCATGTTCCGGTGTCCAAGGACACCAAAAAGACAGCTGAGCAAAAGCAGTTGGAATTGCTAAAAGAACATGGAGTCAACTTTATTGTGTTGGCCAGGTACATGCAAATTATATCTCCAGAGGTCATTGATGTTTACCCTCAAAAAATAATCAACATCCACCATTCCTTTTTACCTGCATTTGCAGGAGCCAAACCTTATCATGCAGCTTTTGAAAGGGGCGTTAAAATAATTGGGGCCACCAGCCATTATGTAACCGCTGAATTGGATGCCGGCCCAATAATAGAACAGGATGTAACAACCGTTTCACATTCACATTCCATAAAAGATTTTATTGCCAAAGGGAGAGATTTGGAAAAAATTGTGCTTTCAAGGGCAGTGCAACTTCATGTGGAAAGAAAAACTATTGTTTATAATAACAAGACTGTGATTTTTTCCTAAATATCCGTTACGAAGAATTGTTTTCTTAAGGATTCGCAGTAAATTGAGAGCAAACGCTAAACAATTTAACTATGAAACGATTACTGCTATGCTTCTTGGCTTTCCAACTTTTTGGATGTGCCGAACTACAACAGGTGGTAAACCAATTGCCTCAGGGAACCCCGGGAATTGGAAATGCTGAAATTGCGCAGGGCCTTCGAGAGGCGCTTAATTTTGGCATAGAAAAACAGGTGAACAAACTGACCGCTACAGATGGTTTCTTTAAAAATGACCTGGTCAAGATCCTGCTTCCGGATGAGCTCAAAAAAGTTGATAAAACTCTTAGGGACGTTGGTTTGGGAAAATTGGCCGATGAAGGACTCCGAATATTGAATAGAGCTGCCGAGGATGCAGTGAAGGAAGCCACTCCAATTTTTGTTGATGCTGTAAAAGGAATCACTTTCAATGATGCCAAACAGATTTTACTGGGCAATGACAATGCTGCCACTTCATACCTGGAAAGGGGTACGAGGGCCAAATTGAGTGAAAAGTTCACTCCTGTGATCAAAAACTCCTTTAACAAAGTGGGGGCGGATCAAATTTGGAGAAACATTATTACCAAATACAATAGCTTACCGCTGACCACAGATGTAAATCCCGATTTAACAAGTTATACTACAGAAGAAGCTCTTGATGGGGTGTTTACCATGATAGCGATTGAAGAAAAAGAAATCAGAACCAAAATCTCCTCCCGGACCACGGATTTGTTAAGAAAGGTCTTTGCTTTGCAAGACAATTGATAAATTTTTCTTAATTACGCAATAAGTTTCAAAAAATGCCGTTATTATCACAATAAAACGAGGCAATTTTAACAAATTCCTAAAGTTATCTTTACCTTGGACTTTAAATAATAAAGGAATTTTGTAGTAAATTATCTGAGTTAGCATTTTTTTGAGTTAGTTAGTTTAAACCGGTGCATGCACCGGTTTTTTGTTTTTCAATATTTAATTGATTTACAAGTAGTTATATTTTGTTTTTTGATAAAATTATGATTAACTTAAAAGGTAAGTTATTATCGGGGGTTACTTCTTTAAGATTTTTTTAACAAATTTAGGAGGGTAATATCGCTAATTTCATAGGGAAGGCTAATTCAATCAAAAAACATGGGACGGTCATGTTATATTGTATTATTGTTCGCATTCATCAGTGCGTCATCTTTTTCCTCCATTGGTAAAAATGGATGGGACAGTGTAGATAAATTAGCCAATCCAGTTTTCAAAGATTCTCTGGAATGGGCTGATTACTACTATAATATTGGTGAATACGGCAAAGCACTCTCAATTTATGAGAAACAACTTCATCACGGCAGTGTTGAGGAAGATGCGCATGTGCTCAGAAAACTTGCTTTGAGCTCTGCTGGCATTGATAAACCCTCTATGGCAACCAATTATGCCTTGGATTATCTTCAATTGGATTTTAAACCCTCGTTTCTTTTAAACGAAGGGTTTGACCCTATTCGTGAGACAACGGAATTCAAAAAAGTTTCCGAAAAGATCACACCAAATATAACCGCATGGATACTGATTTACCTTTTTGTTGCGGTTGTTGGTTTTTATGTGGTGTTTGTCATCACTATCAATAAACACATACATTTGGTTTCGAGGCTATTGATTGCTTCTTTCATTTTTATTCACTCCTTATTCATACTTAATATCAGCATTAACAATTCGAACTATGCTTTCGAATTTCCGCATACCTATCTAATGTCCACATGGGCCAGTTTTTTATATGGACCATTATTGTACTTCTATTTTAAGATCACTACACAGAAATATAAGTTTAAAAAGCTGGATCTTTTACATGCTATTCCTACCGTCTTAATATTTATATATCTCTTCTTCGAAGTATATTCGGTCTCAGCAGAGGACAAAATCCATTTAATGATAGGTAGAATTCAAAGTGGACTGAATCCCCAGGACTCAAGTAGACTATTATTGTTGGTGGCCTTAAAAATCGTTTCCCTTACCACTTACGGATTCTTCATACGCAAGGTGCACTTAAGGAGTGCAAAAGAAAAGCTCATGGACTCAAGGAAGCTTATCTGGCAGAAAAATGTCTACCAAATCCATATACTTTATGTAATAACGTATACGGCCTATGGCTTCTTGATAGTAAACCTAATAAACTCGGGAGTGATTTATGAGGTTTCCACAGCAGCAATGGCCTTAATGGTACTCTACGTGGGCTACTCGGCCAATATTCAGCCCGAGGTGTTCAGCGGTGCCTACGCATACAAAAACAGATTATTTCCCAAATATGAAAAATCTGGTCTTACACCAAGCTTGTCCAATGAATTAAAGGAAAACTTGATTCATCTCTTTGCAATTGATAAGATCTACAAGGAAAATGATATCAATCTTGATATGGTGGCACAGAAGCTGAATACCACCCGTCATAACG
This sequence comes from Flagellimonas sp. 2504JD4-2, assembly GCF_053642935.1. Taxonomy (NCBI): domain Bacteria; kingdom Pseudomonadati; phylum Bacteroidota; class Flavobacteriia; order Flavobacteriales; family Flavobacteriaceae; genus Flagellimonas; species Flagellimonas sp. 2504JD4-2. The sequence continues at coordinate 607,167 of NZ_JBSIOV010000002.1, forward strand.
CCTCCCAGATCATTAATGAACATTTTGACGTGAGCTTTCACGAATTTGTAAATATGTATAGAATCAAAGAGGCCAAAAAACTATTGTTGGACGATAGCTCCAGAAAATTAAGTATCATCAATGTGGCCTACGAAGTAGGTTACAACAACAAGGTAACTTTCAATAAAGCCTTCAAAAAGGACACCCAACTTACCCCTTCAGAATATCAAAAAAGCACTCTTAGAAAAAGCGCTGTCCGGGTTTAAAAAAATTAGTATTTCTGCATCGGCACGGTAAAGGTTGATAAGTATTAGCCATTTTAACCTTACCTTTTCATTACTTTATTTGGAAAAACAGCCCATAGGGACACTTCTATTAAAATCTTTGGTCTCATTAGGTAAATATTTGAATTAGTCAATCAATATCACCTTTGGGCTGTTTTTTCATTTTTAACCCAGCCCACCTAGATTCTCTTCTGTTAATATTTTACCAAAAAACCATCCTTTTCCAAGGAATAGATATCTAATCTGTTAATTTTTAGATAAAGTACCTGATTTCTAGTTGAATACGCTCTACCTTGATAATCTAAACACTGTTTTTCAGCGTATCTTTGATATAACAAATCTTATAATATGAAAAATCAGTATTGCAAAGTTGGAGCTGTGACTCCAATTACCAGCGGAAATCAGGCAGTAACTGTTTTAGAGTTCAGATATAGGAACTTTATCGAAAAGGCGGCGGATGCTACCTATATTGACACTAATCTTGGTGAGTTCTTTAAAAAAAAGGCGCAGAACATTAAAAAGATATTGGAGGATTTAAGCAAATAAACTAAAATAGTTTATTCAACTCCAATGCCATTTCTCCTTGCATAAGTTTTGCTTTCTCAGCGGCTTTTTCTGCAAAATCCTCTCCTTGGGAAGCATATAGAATACCCCTTGAAGAGTTTACCAAAAGACCAATATTTTCAGTCATACCATATTTGCAGACTTCCTGCAAACTTCCTCCCTGCGCACCGACTCCCGGTACCAATAAAAAGCTCTCAGGAACAATTTCCCTGACCTCGGTTAGAAAAGTGGCTTTGGTTGCACCGACTACATACATCAAATTTTGTGCATTCTTGTAAGTCTTCGAAACTTCGAGTACTTCCTTATACAATTCTTTTTGATTGATTTTTTTTGTTTGGAAATCGAAAGCGCCTTGATTGGACGTTAAGGCCAACAGTATGGTATGTTTATCCCCAAACTCTAAAAAAGGTTCAACGGAATCTTTCCCCATATATGGTGCTATGGTAATGGAATCAAAATTTAAGGTTTCAAAAAAGGCTTTGGCATACCGGGTTGAAGTATTACCGATATCACCCCTTTTAGCATCGGCAATAGTGAAAATATTAGGATGTTTCTCGTTCAAATACTCCATGGTACGTTCCAAAGACTTCCAACCTTCCAGACCATAGGCTTCATAAAACGCGATATTGGGCTTGTAGGCCACACAAAATTCGTGTGTTGCATCGATAATGGCTTTGTTGAAGGCGAAGATGGGATCGTCTTCCTTAAGAAGGTGTTCGGGAATTTTATCTAAGTCCGTGTCCAAACCAACACAGAGAAAGGATTTTTTATGTTTGATTTGAGATACTAGCTCTTCTATTTTCATATGTATCTGTCGAAAGTGCTCGACCTAATGACATTAATGGCAACTGTCAATCTTTTAAAAGATTTCAGAAGCCTCTTTTAGTTTTTCCGTGTTTTCCACAAGCATCAGCTCATCAATAATCTTTTGGATATCCCCATTGATGATATTCTGAAGATCGTAGAGCGTAAGCCCGATCCTATGGTCTGTTACCCTACCCTGTGGATAATTGTATGTTCTAATTTTTGCAGAACGGTCACCACTACTTACTTGGGAATTACGTTTAGCCGCATCTTCTTCCTGTTTTTTGGCCAATTCGAGGTCATACAATCGCGAACGTAGTACTTTAAAGGCTTTTTCCTTGTTCTTATGCTGCGATTTCTGATCTTGGCACTGAGCAACCAATCCTGTAGGCACGTGCGTTAAACGAACAGCCGAATAGGTAGTGTTCACCGATTGTCCCCCAGGTCCGGAGGAACAGAAATAGTCTATACGTACATCTTTAGGGTCAATCTGGACATCGAAATCCTCAGCTTCAGGGATGACCATTACCGTTGCGGCACTGGTATGCACCCTCCCCTGTGTTTCGGTTTGGGGAACCCGTTGTACCCGGTGCACTCCTGCCTCAAACTTCAAGGTACCATAAACGTCCTCGCCTGATACTTCGAAGTGGATTTCCTTATATCCACCACTGGTACCTTCACTCAAGTCCATGATATTGGTCTTCCATCCTTTCGATTCGCAATACTTGGCGTACATGCGGTATAAATCACCGGCAAAAATACTTGCCTCGTCCCCTCCAGTTCCAGCTCTGATTTCCATGACCACATCTTTTTCATCTTCCGGGTCTTTGGGTATCAACAATAATTTAATCTCCTCTTCTAACTTGGGAAGGGCCGTTTTGGCCTCATCCAACTGCATTTTGGCCATTTCCAACATCTCCGCATCGCTTCCATCAGAAATTATTTCTTCTGCCTCAGCTATGTTATCAGAAAGGGTGATGTATTCCTCGCGCTTATCAACAAGTACTTTCAAATCTTTGTACTCCTTGTTCAGCTTTATGTATTTTTTTTGATCTGAGATTATATCAGGCTGAATGATAAGGTCGGAAACCTCATCAAAACGTTGTTTTACAATGTTGAGCTTGTCAAGCATAGATCCATCCGCGTTAAGGTGCGAATTTACGATTTTTGATTGGATTGAAAATGGTGGAATTCGGTCCTAATTCCCGATAAAAGTGGTTCCCAAAGTGACAATATAAGCATTTAGGCCATCGCTTCTATCGTATTGGCTAAACCGAAGGTCAATAGTCTTCAACCCAAAGGACAAAATCTTGGCATTGGTAAAAATATCCTTGTATTGCACCCCAAAACCGTACTGGTGCGCATCATACTTGGACAAGTCATAGTCCGAGGTGTAAAACTCAAACGTAGACAATGCTCCTTCCTTGGGGTAAAAATAATCTGCCGCGGATTGGGTATAATATCTGTAGGTAGGGTATACTGTAAACCTATCTGTTAACTTAATCGGAGTTTCAATGCTTGCGGTATGCGAAACAATGCCCCAGTCATCCCAATAGAAGCGGTAATAAGAACGTAAAATCAAAAAATCGCTCGCGTAATAGTTCAACCGTCCTCCAAAAGGGACTTTGAACCGGCTATCCGGCAATCTTTCTACATCATCGGCCAACTGAAAATCATCAATAAAAAAGTTCTCTGCATCCCCAAAATATACACGCTGGAAAGGTGTGCTCAACAATCCATTTTGGGAAACCAAATCCACAAATAAAGCTCCTTGCAATTTCTTGCTCAAAATCTGGGAAAAACTTAAGGATACGGAATACGAATTTCTGTTTTCATCACCAAAAGCTGTAAAATTGGGATTATAGGTCCCATTCCCTGTAATTCGGTCATCAAAGAATCCAGGGCGCAGCTCAATGGGGTAAATAGCATTCCATTTATCCAAAAATACTCCAGCGCTTATGCCAACCTCAGTGTTCTTTTCATTGAAAAGCTTGGAATAACTTCCTCCAAAACCAATGGAGAAGTAGTCATATTCAGCTGAAAAATAGGCATTGGCGCTCCAAATGGAGTTCCGGTCTTCAGAGCTGTGCTGATAACTAGGATTGATATAGGCCAGCAAATCTTTTCTGGATTCACCCGAAGAGGCATCAAATGGAGTGGTATTGATGTTGCCCCCATCCAAAGGGTTGACATTACTTGACGAGGCTGAAGTATAGGCAGAAAGACCAACATCCACGGTAAGCACATCATTTTCGTTCATGGGCATTCGCAAAACAATGGTCGAAGTGGCATCGGTAAGCTCTTCTGTGCCCTCTCCACCCGTTACCGCAGCATTTTGACCGTCTTGGTTGTAATAACTGAACAACAAATCAATTTCACTGGTTTCCAACACTCTTTTCGTGTAGGTACTATTGGTCTGTTGGGCCAAGCCTACTGAAATTCCAAAGCACAAAAACACAAAAACGCCCACTATATGTTTAGCCATTTGAATTTTTGAAAAATTTGATTTTTGGACCGTCAGATTTTTGGATAGCACAGCGCTCAATTTTGATGTTTGGTAATTGATGTTTGGGTTTTCACCACTAATTGCATCCACAGCCACCTCCTGTTTTTCCTCCGTTGGCTCCGGCCGATGCTTCTCTGTAAATCTGGAAATTGGTTTCAAAACGTTCAGAAGCCCGTGCTCCCAATTGCATTTCTATATCGTTGATATAGGCCTTATCATATTCCCTGACTGCTACACAAGAACTACCTAAAAGCAATAAAACAGCGAAAAAAACAAGCTTTTGCATATCTAAATTTATTGATTTTTCTCAAACACAATTCCCGAACTTTTATGGATTTTATTGTCAGCATCCACTACCACCACCTCAACACCATCAATTTGATTGATCAGGTGGATACCACTATCCCTTCCCATGGTGAATACGGCGGTCGCCATAGCATCACACAACTCTGCATTTTTGGCAAATACCGAAACACTATTGATTCCAGAGGTAGGATATCCCGTTCTAGGATCAATAATATGGGAATATTTTTTATCGTTTATAATGATGTATTTCTCATAATTTCCTGAAGTGGCCACCGAGGACTCCACAACAGGCAACCAACTGAATACTTTTTCCTTGCTCAAGGGATTTGCGATACCCACAAGCCATTTTTCTCCCGTAACCTTCGTACCCCATGTGGTAAGGTCCCCTGAAGCGTTAATAATCCCTGCCTTGACCTGTTTGGAAACCATAAGTTCTTTTGCCCGATCTGCGGCATACCCCTTCCCTATGGCACCAAAACCTATTCGCATACCCGGTTTTGTCAGGTATACGGTCTGTTCTTCAGCATTGAGCAATATTTTTTCATGACCTATTTTGGCTATGGAGCTCTTTATTTCGCCTTCTGAAGGCATGCCTTTCATGGAACCGTCAAATTTCCAAATGTTGTCCATGGAGGCATATGAAATATCAAACGCTCCATCCGTAATCTCAGAAATCTTCTTGGCCCTTTCTATCAGACCAAAAAGCTCTGGACTCACCTTGACCGGTTTAATCCCAGCATTTCTATTGATCAACGAGGTTTCCGAATTTTCATCCCATGAGGATATGATTTTTTCTATGCGTTCAATCTCAGACGCTGCTTCGTCGATGTTGATATAACCAATGTCTTCATTTGGGGCCACAACGGTAATTTCGAACCGTGTTCCCATGAGCTTCATGGTTCTCCTAACGGTAACATCTTTTTGTTGTCCGTGTGCAGACCATAAAAAAAAACAGCTCAAAAGAAATGGGAAAATCTTCATCGCATAAAACCTTTCAGAAGTGAGATGAATTCCTGGGGAGAAGTGCGTCGATCAACACCTGTCTTACCTAAAACCGATTTTTCCTTGTCCAGCACAACAACCAACGGAAAATGTCCGTTTGGATTGAATTGCTCCGCCAAGGACTTATTGGAATTTAATTTTTCCTGCGGAAGTTTATTTTTCTTTTTCCGTGGAAAATCAGCGTTGTAGAGCACATAATGGGTTTCAGAATAGTTCTTGAAATCCTCTGAGTCCAGAATATTTCGCTTAAACCTTATGCACGGAGCACACCAGTCCGATCCGGAAAAAACCAAAACGATGGGCTTATTGCCTTCATTGGCCAATTGTAACGCATCATCAAAACTTTGTAGCCACTGCGCTTGGAGTGTACCAAAAAAAAGACAGGATGCTATGAGCAATAAAGATTTCATGGGTTTGTGCCAATTTATTTGAAAATTATTCAAAAACCCTCAATGTTGTGCCATTGAGTTCGGTATTGAATACCTTAAGCGGATTGCTGGTAACAGAGTTTAAAGGAGTACCTGTTTGACTGAACCGGGATCCGTGCGTGGAGCATCTAAAAATTCCGCCATCTTCAGAAATAAAACGAACCTCTTCGGTTTGTTGATGGCTACAAATTTGACTTGCCGCGATTAGATTCCCTTCTAAGTTTCGAGCAACCACAATATCGGTATATCCCAAACTTGGGTTTGATTTTACCAAAATGAAACCTCCATTATTGGCCAATGGAGCTGAATCAGCAGCGGTAAGATCAACAGTAAAATCCACACCATCCGGTTCGGGAAACTGTTCCAGATCTTCTGCATCACTGGAGCATCCATTTAAACAGGGAAAAGTGAGGGCAAATGCTGCACTTGCGCCCAAACTTCTTAAAAAATCCTTTCTTTCCATAGCGTCGGGGTTTATTAGCTATAGAAAGAACGTTAAATTGAAGCGAATCGTATACTAGTACTCGAACTTGCCAAATTCGCTTTGGATGGTCAATTTTTTACTATCTGAAGCTTCTACCCTACCAATAACCTGTGCATCTATATTGAAGCTTTTTGAAATAGCTATGATGTTTGCCGCGATGGACTCATCTACATACAATTCCAGGCGATGGCCACAATTAAAGACCTGATACATCTCTTTCCAATCGGTATTCGATTGTTCTTGAATAAGTTTAAACAGTGGCGGAATCGGGAACATATTATCTTTAATAATATGCAGATTCTCCACAAAATGAAGGATTTTGGTCTGAGCACCACCGCTGCAATGCACCATTCCATGAATCTCGTTAGAAGAATAACTTTCCAATATCTTTTTAACTATGGGCGCATAGGTTCTTGTTGGAGATAATACCAGTTTGCCAGCATCCAGAGGAGCATTTTCAACAGAATCCGTCAATTTCGTATTACCAGAATACACCAGCTCTTCCGGAACAGAGGCATCAAAACTCTCTGGGTACTTTTCCGCTAAATATTTGGCAAAGACATCGTGCCGGGCCGACGTTAAACCATTGCTGCCCATTCCACCATTATATTCGGTTTCGTAGGTCGCTTGCCCAAACGAAGCCAAGCCAACAATTACATCTCCTGGCTTTATGTTCGCATTATCAATAACCTGATCTCTTTGTATTCGTGCGGTCACTGTGGAATCTACGATAATCGTACGCACCAAGTCTCCCACATCTGCCGTTTCACCACCGGTTGAATGAATGGTGATTCCATGTTTCCTTAAATCAGCTATCAGCTCCTCAGTCCCATTAATTATGGCAGAAATAACCTCTCCGGGAATCAAGTTTTTGTTTCGACCTATGGTCGACGACAAAACAATATTGTCGGTGGCACCCACGCATATCAGGTCATCGACATTCATGATCAGCGCGTCTTGGGCAATTCCTTTCCAAACAGAAATGTCACCGGTTTCCTTCCAATACATATAGGCCAATGAAGATTTTGTGCCTGCTCCATCAGCATGCATGATCAGACAATGGTCTTCACTTCCCGTTAAATGATCGGGAACAATCTTGCAAAATGCCTTTGGGAAAAGTCCTTTGTCAATATTTTTGATAGCATTGTGCACGTCTTCCTTGGACGCGGAAACCCCTCTTTGGGCATATCTTTTACTGGTGTCTGAGGACATTAATGTGGATTTTGCGCAAAAATAGTCCTTACTTGGCAAATAGCAACTCCCTATATTTTGTAAATGGCCATAAATCGTCCGAAATCAGCTTTTCCATTTTATCGGACTGTTCACGAATGGAATCAAAATAGGGTTTGACATTGTCACAATAGGATTGCGCCTTTTTATTTATCGTAGACAAACTATTGGCCCGCTTTCTCACGGTAGTCATCTCATCGGTCTGTCTTTTAATGGCAACAATATGCTCTCCTATTTGTTCCAGGATATTCAACTGGCTTTCCGCAAACTTTTTATGGGCTGCCCCATAGACTTCTTTTAAACCGTTGATATTTTCCAGTAGTAAGTTTTGATAGGAAATGGCCGAAGGCACAATATGTCCATACACCATTTCTTCCAAAACCCTACCCTCGATCTGAAGATGTAATATATAAGCTTCCAATTCTACCTCTTGATGCGCTTTGAGTTCTACCTCGCTCATCACATCCATATCCTTGAAAAGGGAAATGCTTTCTTTGGATGTAAGTATTTGAAGCGCTTCGGGAGTATTCTTGTTATTGCTAAGCTTGCGCTTTCTGGCTTCATCTTGCCATTCTTGACCATAACCGTCCCCATCGAAACGAATACGTTTGGAAGTCTTGATGTACTCCCTCAATACATTGAATACTGCTTCGTCCTTTTTAAGATTTTTCTTGTCAATCAGCGCATCGACCTCTTTTTTGAAATCAGTAAGCTGCTTGGCCACAATCGTGTTCAAAACGGTCATAGGTTTGGCGCAATTGGTTTTAGCTCCTACCCCTCTCATTTCAAATTTGTTCCCGGTAAAGGCAAAAGGTGATGTCCTGTTTCTGTCGGTATTATCCAACAAAATCTCTGGAATCTTTCCAACAACATTAAGTTTGAGCTCGGTTTTTTCCTCTGGAGACAGCTTCCCCTTGGAAACACCTTCAAGTTCATCCAAAACATCACTCAATTGTTGTCCTATAAATATGGAAAGAATAGCTGGCGGAGCTTCATTGGCACCAAGCCTGTGGTCATTACTTGCAGAGGCAATGGACGAGCGCAACAATTCTTCATAAGTATCCACGGCCTTTATTGTATTGACGAAAAAGGTCAAGAATTGCAAGTTTTTCATTGGTGTGGACCCGGGACTCAACAAATTCACTCCTGTATCCGTTTCCAATGACCAATTATTGTGTTTTCCGGAGCCGTTCACCCCAGCAAAAGGTTTCTCATGAAACAGGACCGTGAAATTATGCTTGTCCGCAACCTCTTCCATCACATCCATCAAGAGTAAATTGTGGTCAACGGATAGGTTGGCTTCTTCATATACAGGAGCCAGCTCAAATTGATTAGGCGCTACTTCATTATGCCGGGTCTTTACAGGAATTCCCAGTTTGGTACATTGCTTTTCCAAATCGCTCATAAAGGCCAATACGCGACTCGGAATTACACCAAAGTAATGGTCATCCAATTGTTGTCCTTTGGCAGCAGCGGCCCCTACAAGTGTTCGACCGGTCATTACCAAATCCAATCTGGATTTGGCCAGGGCCTTATCAACCAAAAAGTACTCTTGTTCCCAACCTAAGGTGGCATAAACCTTTCGTACATTCTTATCAAAGTACTGCGCTACTCCTGTTGCAGCTTCATCAATGGCATGGAGTGCCCGAAGTAACGGGGCTTTGTTATCCAATGCTTCACCCGTATACGCAACAAAAATGGTTGGAATACAAAGTGTTGTCTTATACACAAAAGCAGGGGAAGTTGGATCCCAAGCCGTGTAGCCCCTAGCTTCAAATGTATTTCGGATTCCACCACTTGGAAAACTGGAAGCGTCGGGTTCTTGTTGTACCAACTGCGCACCTCCAAACTTTTCCATGGCCCTACCATCGGGTAAAATATCAAAAAAGGCATCATGTTTCTCGGCCGTAGATCCTGTTAAGGGCTGAAACCAGTGTGTATAATGTGTTGCTCCCATGGACAAGGCCCATGCTTTCATTCCCTCGGCTACCTGATCCGCAATCTTTCTATCGATCTTGGTGCCCTGAAAAATCGCAGATTTCACTTTTTCAAATGCTTCCTTGGTCAAAAACTGAAGCATTCGTTCTTCATTGAACACGTTTTTTCCGAACAATTCGGATCGTCTACCTGTCTCCTCTACCTCAATATGGGTTCTGTTTCCACTCTCCTGTAAAGCTTGAAATCTCATAATTGATATCCCTTTTCCAATTAAAACACAAATCTACGATTAACAATTTAATAATATATTCCATAAAAATTACTTTTTTTTCAGTTCACCCCATAAAAAACAGGGGTAATGTAAATTATAGCGACTTCTTTGTCATTTTAACCCACTGAAATACATATTATCAAATGAAAAAATATATTTTTGTCAGCGAATATTTGAGAACAAATAACTACCGGAATTATGAGCAAATCAAAATTAGAGTACATCTGGTTGGATGGATATACACCAACCGCAAACTTGAGAAGCAAGACTAAAATTGAGGAAGATTTTAGTGGTAAGCTGGAAGACTGCCCAACGTGGTCTTTTGACGGAAGTTCTACACAACAGGCCGAGGGTGGTTCATCCGATTGTCTTTTAAAGCCTGTTGCTATTTATCCAGACCCTGCAAGAATCAATGGTTACTTGGTCATGACGGAGGTTTTAAATGCTGATGGCACTCCACATGAATCTAATTCCAGGGCTACAATAGATGACCCAGATGCTGATTTCTGGTTCGGATTTGAGCAGGAATACTTTATCATGGACGTTAATACTCAACTTCCGTTAGGTTTTCCAATTGGTGGTTATCCAGGACCTCAAGGTCTTTATTACTGCTCCGTGGGAGGAAAAAACACTTGGGGTAGAGATTTAGTGGAAGAACATGCTAATCAATGTATTGAAGCAGGACTTAATTTTGAAGGTATCAACCAAGAAGTAGCCGCTGGCCAGTGGGAATTTCAATTGTTTGCCAAAGGAGCTCAAAAGGCTGGTGACGAAATTTGGATAGCTAGATATTTACTTGATCGTTTAACAGAATCTTACGGTTATTATATTGAATACCACCCAAAACCTGTTAAAGGGGATTGGAACGGTTCTGGTATGCATGCCAACTTCTCTAACACCACCTTAAGAACATGTGGCTCGAAAGAGGTTTATGAGAAAATATGCGAATCATTTAGACCAGTAGCAGCTGAACACATTGCAGTTTATGGTGAATTTAACGATCAGCGCTTGACCGGATTACACGAAACGGCTTCCATTCATGATTTCAGCTACGGGGTATCGGATAGAGGAGCTTCTATTCGTATTCCTATTATGACTGTCGAAAAAGGATGGAAAGGATGGTTGGAAGATAGAAGGCCAGCGTCTAATGGAGACCCCTATAAAATTGCTGCCCGAATCATCAAGACTGTTAAATCTGCAGATGTATAGCGTATAAATTAATTGTTGATAGTGTTTAAGCCGCCCCTTTGGGGCGGTTTTTAGTTTAGGGTAAGATAGACAAAGAGCGCATAACAACCCAATAGCACAATACCATCTCTCCATCCCAAACGCAATCCCCTCGGAAAGAACACCAACGGAAGTATTAAGAAGGAAATTCCCAACATCCAAAAAATATCGCTGGTAAGTAGTCCCTGGTCCACCACTTTAATGGGTGTTATTATAGAGGTAATTCCCAGTACTGCCAGGAGATTGAAAATATTGGACCCAATCAAATTCCCCAAGGAAATTGCTTTTTCCTTTTTGAGCACCGCAATAATGGACGCCGCCAATTCAGGAATACTTGTTCCAACGGAGACTATGGTAATACCAATTACCCGATCACTGACCCCAAAGGTAGAAGCCATTCCCACTGCACCATCTATCAATAATTCGGAGCCGCCCCAAAGTGCCGTTCCCCCAATTCCCAAATACAATGCGGTCTGGTAAATTGGTAATAATACATCATCCTCTGGCATTTCATCAACAACAGCGGTTTTCTGGAACCTAAGTAAAAAAACCAGGAAAAGAAACAGGAACACCACCAATATAATTCCCTCATATTGCTGCAAAACCCCATCAAAATATATAAACCCCACAAAGAGTAAGGAAGCGACCATCATAACGGGCCAATCCGTGGTATAAAAACTCTTCCGCACATTAATACTACCCATCAAGACCGTTATGGCCAAAACCAAGCCTAAGTTGGCAATATTTGACCCTACTACATTACCCAAGGCCAAATCTGGGAAACCATCCAATGCAGCCTTTATACTAACAATAAGTTCCGGCGCTGAAGTAGCAAAGGATACCACCGTCATCCCGATCACAATTTTTGGAATTGACAAACGGAGTGAAAGATCCACCGCAGATTTCAACAGCCAATTCCCCCCTAAAATCAATAGAATAAGGCCGAGTACAATAAAAAGTAGATTTCCCAAATGGTAAATTTTGGCGTAAATATAGATGAAGATTTAATCAAATTATACGATAGCGAGGAAAAAGAACAACTGCATAAATAGTTAAATAACTATAATAATAGTTGTATAACTAGATTTATAATTATACATTGCTTAAAATTTTATAGCATGCAAAAATTAACGAACAAGGAGGAAGAGGTCATGAAAATCCTCTGGAGTTTGAAAAAGGCCTTCGTAAAGGAGGTTTTAAAGGAAATGAAGGGAGATAAACCACACTATAATACCTTATCCACCATTATACGAAACCTTCAAGAAAAAAAGTATGTAGGACATGAGGCCTTTGGCAATACCCACAGATACTACCCATTGGTTACAAAGGAGGCCTATAGAAAAAAGTTTATCAATTCGACCATAGCCGATTACTACGATAATTCATATAAAAGTTTGGTTTCGTTTTTTGCCAAAGAGGAAAAAATATCGGTTGAAGAATTGAAGGAAATCATTTATCTCATCGAAAAGAAAAAGTGATGGAAACATTGTTCATATATCTATTAAAGGTATCGGGAATTGCAATGCTTTTTTTAGGGTGCTACCATCTTTTTCTAAAAAGGGAGACCTTTTTTAGAAGTAATCGATGGTTTTTGCTAGGCGGGCTCTTGCTATCGTTTTTAGCACCTTATATCACCTTCACAAAAAACGTAGTTCGCGAATCCCTTCCTGTTTATGATTTACAATCCATTGCCATAACGTCTGCCACCAATACTTCAGGGAATTACGGGATAAATCTATGGTATGTAATCCTTTCCATTTATCTATTGGGCGTAGCTGTTCTAGGTATTAGATTGATTCTTCAATGTATGCTACTAAAAAGATTGGTGGCAACGGGACATTTAATAAAGGAATATCCCTTTTACCATGTGCAAACCATGGAAAATATATCCCCCTTCTCTTTTTTCAGGTACATTTTTTACAATCACGAAGGACTCAATGCTTCCGAGTTGCAATCCGTCATCGAACATGAGAAGGTGCATGCAAGAGAGGGGCATTCGCTGGATATCCTGATTACGGAAGTGGTTCTAATCATACTTTGGTTCAATCCTGTTATTTGGCTTTACAGGGCCGCACTTAAACTGAATTTGGAGTTTTTGGCGGACTCAAAAAGTTGTCTTACCGGGGAAGGTAAAAAGTTCTACCAATACCTGATGCTAAAGCAAGCCACAGGAAATCAAAGGCTGTCGATAGCCAATCCATTTTACAATTCATTAATCAAAAAACGAATAGTCATGTTAAATCAAAATCAATCCAAACGAATAAAAGTGCTCAAAATGGGCTTTATATTGCCCGCAGTTGTGCTTTTCCTAGTTAGTTTCAACACCAAAACCGAATATATCTTAAATGTTGATGCCCCTATTATGGGAGTTGGCGATAAGGATAGCAAGTCAATCGAACTGCTCATAAACAAGGACACATCAAACGAAGAGCTGGAAAAAATAAAGCAAGATCTCTCCAAAGATGGTATTGACTTCTCCTACACCGTCGTGCACAATGCGGAGGATGAAATCATAGACATTTCGTTGCACTTAAGTGGAAAAAGCACGGATGGTGAAAATTTCGTTGGAAATTATAGCACAAGTTCAGATGGCCCGATAAAGCCAATTTCGATTTATTATAATGACGAGGCCAACACCATAACTTTTGGCAATTCCGATTTCACCAAAATCAAATCACATGCGGAACATGACAAGGTTTGGGTACGTTCCGGGGACAAAAAGCACAAAACAATTGTTATTGAGGAAAAAGATGGTACGAAGAAAATAACCTTGGATGGAAAAGAGGTCAGTGAGGAAGAAATGGAAGAAATGCATATTGAACATCATGATGGTGCTGTGGAGGTACATATCAATTCGGACAATGATACCGACCAACATGAGCATATCGAAATCAGAAAACACAAATCCCATGATGCAACTGTTCACGAAGACATAAATATTGTCGAAGAATTGGATGTGCACAATGACTCGGATGCATTGCCTGGAAGTAACAGATTGTTATTTAGGGACAGTGATTCAAAAGAAAAACCTCTGTACTTTGTGGATGGTAAAAAAGCAAAGGAAAAAGATGTCCAGAAACTTTCACCACACGATATTGAATCCATGAATGTTTACAAAGGCGATGGAGCCATAAAAAAGTACGGTAAAAAAGCTAAAAATGGGGTGATTGAAATCGCCACCAAAAAGAAAAATTAGCCGCTAGAAAACATATAAATTATGATTTAAACCGATCTACAACAGATCGGTTTTTTATTTCCGCCTTAAACGAGATTGTCAAAAAACATCATTTTTTGATCAAATTCTCCCTTGGTTTTTAAAAATGTATCAAAAACACCCCTACAAATGCTTCAAATTGTAATGCATTTCGAATATTACGCTTACATTTTAAAACTTTACTGAAGAAGGTCACATCTTTTTTAAAGTCAATCTCATTTATTTACTTACAAACCTGTATGCAATTGTATTGATTTCCTTCCAAAAACTTGCAAACATGATTCTTGTCATTTTATCTTAAAAGAACGTAACCGGTTCACAGCAATTTTTCAACCATTAAAATCCATCATTCAATGATCACAATTGTTAAGTTTTTAGTGATGCTGCTCATTCAGCTCATCGCAATCATTTTTGTCTAACCTTTAAAACCAATCGCTATGCTTACATTATTTGGAATACTGATTATATTATTAGGAATTGTTACCCTGGTTACAAAACCAATCTTTAAAAACAGCGGACTACTGCAATGGTTCACACCTAAGCGTAGTTTGCAAATTATAGGAGTGGGAATTGTACTGAGCATTGTTACCGGAACGCTGTTTTATGCAGAGCCTGGTACGGCCTATGCCGTGCAATATCCATGGGGAGGCCAAAAAGCCGTCTTTAGGCAAGGTATACACACCAAAATGTGGGGAAGACTCATTCCAATTCAGTTTGAACTGCCCATCAAATATGTAATCCCAAACCAAGATGGAGATCTTGGAGAGCAGAGCGAATATGCAAATGTGGATGCCGCAAAATACTGGGCTTTCAGTGATGCGGTAAAGGCTAGGATTGCCACCTCCGTTGTCATAAGCATTAACACAGAGGATGAAATGCAGTTCTTATCTGTTGCCGATCGTAACAAAACGGAAAAAAACATGATTCGTTCGCGTATCATCCCCAACATTGACCAATCCATCAAAAATACCTGTAAACTGATGGATGCCCAAGATTACATTTCCGGTCAAGCTTCTGATTTTGACCGTTATTTTAAGGATCAACTGGAAAATGGCATGTACGTTTTGGAAGAGTATGTCTATGACGAGCAAAAGGACATTATTGGCGATAGCAGTACCGTCCGTACCATTGTGAATAAAGAATCAAAACAAAAACGTTTCCGTATTAAGTTCAAAGATGGACAACCTATCCGCGAGGCCGGAAACTCTTTAAAAGCTTATGGTCTGACCGTAGTACAGGCCGTAGTTACCGAAATTGACTGGGAGACCACCTTTGACAAACGCCTGCAATTGCAGAAAGAAGAGGTAGCACAGACCCAGTTGGAAAAGCAACAAGCTGAGCGCGAGTTTTACAGGGCGCAAAAAGAAAAGGCCCGTGGTGAAGCAGAAAAAGCCGCAGAGCGTGCCCGTTTGGAAAAAGAGCAAATACAGAAGACCATTGCAGCAGAAACTGAGGCCAAAGTTGCAGAATTCAATCTGGTCAAAGAGAAAAAGCAGTTTGAAGTGGAAAAATATAAAGCCCAGAGCAAAAAGGTCGCTGCCGATGCTGAAGCCTATCAGAACGCAAAACTGGTAAGTGCGGGATTGACCCCTCAAGAGCGTGCTGAGTGGGATTATAAAACCTCCGTTGGTGTTGCCCGTGAGTTGAAAGACCTCAGACTCCCCGAAATATTTATTGAGGGTGGTGATGAAAAACAGGACAGTAACTTACTTCAATCTTTGATTGGGGCTGAACTTGCCAAAACAATGATTGATAAAAACACCAATAAATAATAAAACGAAAACCCGGTCTTGGACCGGGTTTTTTAATTGTGGAACTGAATCTTATCCTTCCTCTCCCATTTTCTGCAAAAAGGCAATATCTTCCTCCACGGTCAATAAAAGCAGACTGGTCGCCGTACAAAAAACTGGGCTGGTAATGCAATGATGACCATTCCAGCTACCATCTTTATTTTGAATTTTTAGAATACGTCCGCTCATATTTTCGTACCAATCCTTCCAATCCTCATCCTTGCTTACCAGCAGGGATTCTCCGGTCTGCAGATAACTTAAAAACTCCTCTCCCCCATTGTTCCCAAAACCGTCCAAAACCTCATCTCTTTGGGCCGTTTGCTTTGCAGATTCATATACCTTGTAGGCGGTTCCATATTTCTGGGCATCACCCGAGGCATATCCTATCTCTTCCAG
Source organism: Flagellimonas sp. 2504JD4-2 (assembly GCF_053642935.1). Lineage (NCBI taxonomy): Bacteria > Pseudomonadati > Bacteroidota > Flavobacteriia > Flavobacteriales > Flavobacteriaceae > Flagellimonas > Flagellimonas sp. 2504JD4-2. The sequence continues at coordinate 623,590 of NZ_JBSIOV010000002.1, forward strand.
GACTTCAGCGTTCACTTCGGCATCGGCCGCTATCTTTCCTTCGGCCTTTGCTTTGTTGATATCCGCTTTGACTTTTCTGGCTTCTTTGGCACTTGCCCTCACGCTACCGCTTACGGAGTACAGTATGATACCAGCTCCGTCATCCGTTTTAACTGAACCATCTTTTTCATTGTAGTTTTCCTTTTGGTACTTTTTGGATCTTTCCAAAATATCATTGTCAACCGTAGCTCCCACCGCCTGGGCAGCTTCCAAAGCACTATTGGCCATTCCGCTTTGCAATACGCCGGCCCAGCCAGCACCTCTTTGTTTGCCATGCTCGTCGGTTCCTTCTTGGATGCGCGCAATGCAAATGTCGAGACACCGAACGATTCGTTTTTTATCTATTCCATCCAAATCCCTGTCCAAAATATTGGAAAGGAACTGAGCTGCTAAAACTGCATCAATGTTCGCTCCCAATTTTGACTGTATTTGTGTATTTCTGACCTGGGTGATATATGGTTCGTTATTTCTCACACCTTCAATGGTCTCCAACAGATAATCAAGTACTTTTTTAAGGTTCTGGGCATATTCCCCTTTTTGTAAGGTCGTACCACTCCTTAGCATTGCCATCCCTACCATAGCTGTAGTCGCTGGGTCTGCTTTTACGGCATGCGGATCTCTAATATGCTGCGCCGAATGACTCCCAGCACCATATCCTCCACTTGGCAATTGTGCTTTTGAAAGCCATTGAAGTCCATCTCTCACCGCCAATTGTAAATTTTCATCAGATTTATAGCCATTATAGCCCTCGGACGACTGTTCACCCATAACGGTCATGTATACGCAACCCTTTTCAGGCTGTAAAGTTCTTTTTACGCCAGGAGCTGTTGAAGTAGTATAAAACACCACTCCCATCAAAACAACGGCAGGCGCCAACAGCAATTTCAATTTTGTACTCATAACTAAATTTTTTGATTTTTTGTGAAGCTAGACAACCCACTACATCGAAAAAACAGAGATTTAGTTTTCAAGGATGCCCAATGAGCAAAACCGGCTTTTAAGTGAGGGAAGATGAAAGCGTAATAGTGTCCAATGGTTCCCACTAAAATCATAAAGATTGATTCCCAGGTTTTTTTATAAAAACTTTAGCAATTGACTTGAGCTCCATCTTCTACGTTTTGATTACTTTACATTTTTGTAACAAATCAAACTCAAAAAAGTGAAAAAAATAACAATTTTATTGGTTTCCCTAGTGTGCTTGCAATCCTGTAAGGAAGCATCAAAAAAAGAAGAAACTCCAAATCTCAGTGAAGACTTTGCAATCCTCTTGAACAATTATTATGAAGACGGATTAAAGCTTAATCCAATTACTGCTACGACAGCGGGAGATCATCGCTATGATGATGTTTTCGCAAATCAGCTATCAGATGAACATATCGCTAAAGCAAAGGCTCATTATGAAGGCTATAAGAACAAGTTGAATAATTTTCCAAACGAAAGTCTTACCGAAAGTGAGCAAATGAGCAAGGCAATTCTAGAATGGCAATGCGACATCAATTTGAACGAATTCAACCACAACGCAAACCTCACCCCAATTGACCAAATGTGGTCTCCCAATTTGTTTATGGGACAATTGGCCAGTGGATCCAGTGCGCAACCTTTTGAAACCGTTGAGGATTACCAAAAGTGGACCAAAAGAGTGGATGGCTTTTTGGAATGGTTAGCCAGTGCGGAGGATAAAATGCGCGAAGGAATGGAAAAAGGGCATGTGCTTCCAAAGTCGCTAATCAAAAAAGTATTGCCACAACTTGAATCGTTGACGGTCAAAGATTTGGATAAGCACCTTTTCTACACACCTATTAAGAATATGCCCGATAGTTTCTCCGAAGATGAAAAATCGCAACTTACTGAGGCGTATCAGGCTATGGTGAACGATAAGATAATTCCAGCCTACGAAAAATTGCATGCCTTTATGGCCAACGAATATCTTGAAGCTGGTCGTGAATCAAGCGGTATACAAGGAGAACCCAACGGCGATGCTTACTATGCGCATCAAATAAAAAAATATACCACGACGGACATGACCGCAGCTGAAATCCATGAATTGGGATTAAGTGAGGTCGCTCGGATACGTTCCGAAATGGAAAAAATTAAAGAGCAAGTAGGTTTTGAAGGTGACCTTAAAGCCTTTTTTGATTATGTGAGGGAAAATAAAGCATTGATGCCTTTTACGGACCCGCAACAGGTGATTGACAACTTCAATGCGATTCACGACCGCATGAAGCCCCAGATTGAAAAGCTTTTTGACGTAAAACCGAAAACTCCTTTCGAAGTTAAACGCACCGAGGCTTTCAGGGAAAAATCCGCCAGCGCTGAATACAACCCAGGTTCGTTGGATGGCACACGTCCCGGAATCTTTTACACTCCTATTCCGGAAGTTACAAAATACAATACCTATTCGGATGAATCCTTGTTTTTACATGAAGCAATCCCTGGGCATCATTACCAAATATCATTGACCCAGGAAAACGAAGAATTACCCAAATTCAGAAAAACGCTCTGGTATAGTGGTTATGGCGAAGGATGGGCTCTATACAGCGAATCTTTAGGAACCGAATTAGGTCTTTACACAGATCCTTATCAATTATTTGGCATGTTAGGGGCCGAAATGCACCGAGCTGTTCGATTGGTTGTAGATACCGGATTACATTCGAAAGGATGGACCAGGGAACAAGCCATTCAGTACTCCTTGGATAACGAAGCAGAATCTGAAGCATCCATTATTTCAGAGATTGAACGTTATATGGCCAATCCCGGGCAAGCCCTATCCTACAAAATAGGTCAACTTAAAATAAGGGAATTGCGAAAAAAGGCCCAAGATGCTTTGGGTGAAAAGTTTGATATCCGTCAGTTCCATAATCAAGTTTTGGAAACTGGATGTGTTCCGCTCGCATTGTTGGAAAATAAAATTGACAATTGGGTCAAAAAGAACAGTTAAGTATATGAAGGGCCGCTAAAGCGGTCCTTTTCTTTTTGGGTTGATAAGCTAAAAGTTTGGTTATCTTTGCATTGACCAACCACTAAAGTTATGTTCTACAAATTTTTGGCAAAAGTCAATAAGGTCATCCTCCCTTCATATACCAAAAGAGGGCTGGATCTTTCCAAAGCATCCAAGCTACAATTGGCCATCATCGGTTGGCGTTATTATATCACCACAAGGGCTTTGGATTAGTATTGAAGCAGAGCTTTGATGGGATAACCATTTAATTTGTCCGCTCCGTTGAGAAAGGCAAGATGAATTAAAAAATTACACTGTACTACTTCGCCGCCTAATTTTTCGACCAATTTGCATACCGCACTGGCAGTTCCTCCCGTAGCCAACACATCATCATGTACCAGGACCTTTTCACCAGGTCGAATAGCGTCGGTGTGTATTTCCAACATGTCCTGTCCGTATTCCAATTCATAGGACTCGGAAACTGTCTCATAAGGAAGTTTACCTTTTTTACGTACGGGGACGAAACCGGCTTTGAGTTTAGCGGCCAACATTGGAGCAAAAATAAAGCCCCTACTATCCACCCCAACGACCTTATCTATGCTTTGATTCCCAACCATATTGCAAAGTACGTTGCACGCCTCGGTCAATGCTTTGGGATCCTTTAAAAGTGGAGTAATATCTTTAAAAATGATTCCGGGTTTGGGAAAGTCCTCTATATCTCGGATAAAGGCATTAAAATCCATATTTTTTTTTGGATGAAGTGGTTTTGTTGTAAAGGTAAAAAGAAATATATTTGCACCCCATTAAAAAGGCCGCGTGCCCGCCCGTACCGAACGGTACGTTCGGGCGGGGCGCATGGAACAGATCTCTGAGATGTTTTATGTTTACGTTCTTTACAGTTCTAGATTCGACAGGTACTATATCGGGATGACAACAAATCTTGAGAAGAGGCTTGCTGAACACAATAATGGAAAAACACAATCGACCAAACCGTATGTTCCTTGGGAAATAGTTTGGAGAGAAGATTATGAAACCCGTGAATCAGCAAGAATTCGAGAAAAATACCTGAAATCTGCTGCTGGAAGAAGATGGAGAAAACAAAATATTAGGCCGCGTGGCGCAACTGAATAGCGCATCTGATTACGGCTCAGAAGGTTGCAGGTTTGAATCCTGCCGCGGTCACGAATAAATTGTTCGATAAGAAAAAACGCCAAGCTTGCTTGAGCGTTTTTTTGTTTGAACGGTTTTCAAAGCGGAGCTTTGTCAGGATGTTTGCGAAGCAAACAATCCTGCGCGGCAGGATGCCAACACACCGCCGGGCGGCAGCCATGCCAGTTTGCATTTTCAGGAGGGGACTCAAAGGAACACCGTAGGTAATCCCATTCTCCACGGCTTCAACTGATAGGCCTGCCACAGTTGCTGAACACATTATTCCTAACGTTCATTTATTACATGCTAATCTTCTTTTTCCCCAGACAACTTACTTTGAAACTGGGAAGGGGTAATACCGTATTTCCTCTTAAAAGCAATAGAAAAATTATTGGAGTGTTGATAGCCAACTTTTTCCGAAACGGTTGCCACTGTTTCATCAAAATGTGATAAAAACTCACACGCCTTTTGCAACCTAAAGTCGGTCAGGAAGGTAATCAAAGGTTTACCAAACAAGGATTTAAATCCAGTTTTAAGTTTGTATTCATTGATCCCAAATTTCCGTGAAAGATTCTTAATCGTATGTAGTTTGTGAAAATTTAAGGTTAAATGGTCCTTAACCTCATAAACTATGAAGATATCCTTTGGATTAAGCGTTTCCAACATTTTATTCTCGACGGCAATTCCATCTTTTAAAAACGTTTGCAGCGCTATCAGTTCGGCTGATTTAACACCAAACCAAGGCAAATGGTCTTTACCTGGAGTGGCAATCAATTTAGAGTTCTTAATCTTAGCCGAGAGATATTTTCCATGCCCGTATTCTATCAATAAATCACCTGTTCTGTGTAAAATCAAGGTTGGGCAATCTACTTTTTCCAAAAGATGGCGCACATCAATTTCCGTGTTCATCTCATAGAATATCCTCGCAGTTTTCGGGCTTGCACTCCTCCTCAGAAACCTTGCCCATTGTTCTTGGGCATTGCTATCATCCTTAACACTTGGGGCCATCAAACTCAATCCAATTGGATTGCCCCAGTTTGAAAAAATGAATTTCAAGATACGGTCGTGCTCTTCCCTCGCAAGACCGATTGGGTAGTCCTCCGTTTTGACCCATTTGGCAAAACTCCCGATCAACACTAATTTATCAACCATTTGAGGAAACTTGGCCGCAAGATATATGGCCAATGGTCCTCCCTCCGAAAGCCCTAAAAAACTTGCTCTTTCTACTCCTATACTTCTTAAAATGATTTTTAAATCATCGGAGCGCTGCTCTATATTAGGTAAATTATCTTCGCTTACCCTGTCCGACAGTCCCGTTCCTCTTTTGTCGAATACCACTATTTTCATAAAAGAGGCCAAATAGCTCAACCAAGCCGACAGTTGCTGAATATTCCAGATATCTTCAATATTTGAAACCCATCCAGGAATCAAAATAAGATACTCATCTCCTTTCCCTATTACCTGATAAGCCAGATTAACATCTCCTGACTTGGCATACTTGGTCTGAGGTCTCAAATTCATTCCATAAAGTTAGTCATTGAAAAAATTCATCCCTCCATAAATCCTTATTGCAGCTATTTTAATCCCGATGTAATAGTATCAAAATCCCTCCCCAATACTTTTTAATCCACATTGCATATGCTCCTTCTCAAGCGGACCCCATAAGTTTGGACTGTGTAATTAAATGCATCTCAATTTAACAGAGATTATGGTCCACCTTATCAAAGAAGACATATTAGAAGATACACGCCATCCCTTTATGGATGAATCGTCCAAGTGCTATTCTTGGCGTGGTCATAACATTCATTATAAAGATGAAGGTAAGGGAACTCCCATTGTTTTGCTCCACGGTACATCCTCCTCTTTGCAAACTTGGGATCAATTGGCCGTCAACTTAAAGCATCATTATAGAGTTATAAGACCCGATCTTATCGGTTTTGGATTGACAGGGCCCCACAAGACCTCCGATTATTCTTTGGATGCTTATCAGCGGTTCATTTTCGATTTTACCCAGTTCTTGGGATTGGACTCCTTTTTTATTGGAGGAAATTCTTGGGGTGGTCTACTGTGTTGGAATTTTGCATCATCCCATCAAAAGAATCTGTTAGGGTTGATTCTGATAAACTCAGCAGGCTTTAAACTTCATAAAGTACCCAAAAGATTTGTGTTATGTCAATTTGGTTTGGGCAGATGGCTTCTAAAGAACCTATCCTTTAAATGGTTTGTCAAAGAAGGATTGAAAGAAGTATTCCATTCAAAAGCCCTTATCTGCGCCAATACAATAAATCGATATCATAAACTTCTAATAAGGCAAGGCAATCGAAAAGCCTTTCTGGAATTCATACAACAACGCAATCGAGTTGATACTTCCATATTATCCAGGATAAAAATTCCTACGCTCATCTTGTGGGGTTCAGAAGATAAACTCTATCCCTTGTACCAAGGGTTCATATTTAAGAGGAAAATCAAGAATTCATACCTAAAAATAATAGAAAAGTCAGGGCACATCCCCATGGAAGAATCTCCAACCCCCTGCTATATCGAAATCAACAGATTCATTACAAACCTAAAACAAAAGAAAAATGTGTAAACCAAAATCAGACAACGGGAACCCAATAAGGGGAAAATTCAATTCATGGCTATTCGGTGTACTTGACGGATATTTTCATTACATGTACAAAAAAAAGAAAGAGCGTTTATTTGGTAGTATATCGGGAACACTTGTAGAAATCGGGTCCGGAGCTGGGGCCAATTTTAAGTATTTAAAAGATGTCGACCAAGTTATAGCTGTTGAGCCGAACCCATATATGCATGCAAGCCTTCAAGAAAGCGCTGACAAACGAAACATTAAACTACAAATAAATCCTTGTAGTGCGGAAGAAATAACTATTGAAAGCAATAGCGTTGATACCGTCATAAGCACCTTAACGCTATGCACCATCAAAAACGAAAAGCGGGCACTCGATGAAATAAAGCGAATATTGAAACCCAATGGAAAATTCATTTTTATTGAGCATGTCAGTGCCAAAAAGGGGAGTTTGGTAAAGTTTATTCAGTGGTTGATACGAAAGCCCTGGTTTTGGCTCTTTGAAGGCTGCCATACACATAAAGATATTGCTTCAAGTATCCAAAATGCTGGATTCTCCAAGGTAAATATCACAAGATTTAAGTTTATTTCTCCGTTTATACCTATAATTCCGCAAATCTCAGGTTACACCATCAAATAACATGGTTATGATACTTCATAATGGGAATAGAAAGCTGCATGGCGAAACGTTTATAAATCCAAGTAGCAATAGAGTCTTGATCATCGCTCCTGCAATGGGTGTATCGCATAAATTTTATCGCAAGATTGCCGACTATTTCTATAAGAAAGATTACAGCGTAATTACGTTTGGTTATTTTGGGATGTTCCATGATCAACGTACCAAAAACCTTAAAGACCTTCAAATCAGTGATTGGGGACGAAAAGACATAAACGCCGTGATAGCGTATGCAATGCAGCATTTCCCAGGGCAAGAATACTTCTTCTTAGGCCATAGTATTGCCGGGCAAGTACTTCCATTAGCCAAAAAAAGTAAAGCTTTGACCGCAGCTTTCCTAGTGGCGTCGCAAAATGCGTCCAAAAAGTATTGGGATGGCAGTTGGAAAATCAAGGTTTTACTGTTCTGGCATTTTATAATTCCCCTATTTTCCTCGCTATTGGGGTATGTCCCTGGATTCGCCTATGGCGGAAAACATGGCTTGAACAAATCTATCGCCAAAAATTGGGCTGTTTGGGGCAAAAACAAGGTGGGATCATTAGGGATGGAGTTCGATTACAAAGCTTTTAACGTTCCCGTAAAATTTCTCAGCTTTTCGGATGATAAGTTATTGGCTCCTCCACAAGCGGTAAAAGCAATTTATAACTCGTATGGTTCGGACCACAAAGTACATGAACATATCAAGCCCAAAGAAGTAGGGTTTACATCAATCGGGCATTTCAATTTTTTTAGGGATGAATATTCTTCTTTATGGCCCAAAATAACCCGTTGGTTTAATATGGCACATAGCCATTCAAAAGCCGTATGACCAATAATCCTTGTTCTCATTGATTTATTTTCGTACATTTTTTATCGTAAACAAAAACCTGGATAAGTGATTCTAAAGAGATTTTTCGCATTGTGCTGTTTATTTACGATGCTTTCTTGCAACACAGATACGGGCGAACCAGACTTTGAGAACAACCAGGCCGAGCAAACTGATTCGAATACTAATCAGGGTGAAGGGAATGGAGAAGTTGATGATCAACCTGACGATGATATCGAAGATGAATCCATATTTTTTTCGAGAATAAGTTATGTTAACACCACAAATAAATTTTATGCCCGTCTTGAATTAATGTTTGAGGGCAACAAGGTTATTCGGGAAGAAGTGTTTAATTCTATTGATGTGTTGCAGAACTACAACACATATCAGTATAATGAAAAAGGACTTTTAGAGAAGCGTATTTACTATTCTGCGGATGGTATTGTTGATATTATCAACAGCTATAGTTATGACTCCGACGATAACCTAGTTTTGGTTGAGACGATACGAAAAAATTCGACCCTGGATACGCTTTATACTGTTTATACATATTCGGATAATCTCATTGAACAAGAAACCACTGACAAGGATGGCAATCGCCTAATGTATAGTCAACATTACCTGAACAGTGAAGGTTTTATCTACAAGACGGATAACGGTATTATTGCCGAAATCGCCTTACAGGATGGCCTACCAATATCGAAATCTGTACAATATCCCGATAAGACTATCCAATTTGAGCATGTTTACTTAGATAGCCCATTACCAAAAGGGCCTTTGAAGAACTTTTGGCGAAATTTTTATGGTAAAATGAACAATCAAATCATTAGATCCGGAGCTGGTGTAATTTCCCATGAAGATGCAGTTGATTTGCCCAAATACATTGTTAGTGCCGGAGATCAATTACAACAGGAATTTGAATTTAATTCGGACGGACTACCTGTTAAGATTGTAAAAACTTTTGACCTTATCAAGTCAGTATGGGAAATAGAATACCAAAATTAAAACAGGTGCGTAAATAATTCAGTGTATCAGCATTCTTTTTATACCTCCAATCTAATCCTCCTTTAATGGCTTATCTCGGTTTGGTTCGAACAAACTATCCGGAATTTGCTTTTCCTCAATTGAAACTGCTTCACTAATGGATTTGAAAAATGGAACATATTCTGTTTCGTTCCTTATGCTTATTGCACCTGACTCGTTTACATATCTGTTCCAAAAGCCGTTACCATAATCTTTATATTTTTCCTTGTTGAGACGATATTTGGGACTAAAATAGTGAGTTCCCCTAATCTCTTGTGCAAATGGAATTTCCTCTCCGGGATGATGGACTATGGTCACCGATTCGCACAACTCGTCAAGCACTTCCTTTTTCTCAGCGTGGTTTCTTTCGAACAAAAAGAGTTCTCTTTTTTCGGGTGCAAACTTTGTTTTGGTAATGGTATCCTGTTTTTCAAATTCGGTATAGTAATATCCTTTGTCCAATCTAACAATGATTTTCATCCATCCATTCGTTCCATCGGCATTATAAATCATTGAATATCTATCTTCCTTGACATGGGCGGTAAATGACTTACCTATTTCCTTTTCTAAGTACTCAGTGGATATGTTCTGATTCAATGCCTCGTATTCAATTTTGTATTGAATCTCACCCTCGAAATAATCTTGGGAATAACCTGAATTGATATATGCAAATAGAAAAAAATAGAGCAGATATTTTTTTATCATCTTAATATTGCGAAAAGGTTGATTATTCGAAATTTGATTGGGTGAATGAGTCCATGATTTTTTGTCCGATTTCCTTATCAACATACATTACGGTAAAAGTGAAATCTCTGTTATCAAATAGACGATTGTATGTAACTCCCTTTAATTGATTACCATTCGGAAGGCCTATTACTACTTCAAATTTTTGAAATTCGAGGTCATCAATTATTTGGACTGATGACACAGAATCCAAAGGAGCATCCGGCAATTGTAATTCATATGTTTGAAATATTGCTTCCTGGACAAGTTTGTTGGTTTCAAGGTATTCTCCATCAACGTCAGAATCATAGGGCTGCCAGTTGCATTCCATCATATTGCCAAATCCATTTTGATAAAAAAATACGGGTATCGTTCGGTTAATAACTTCTTCCCCTACGGTTTCTCCTAGGGCATCCAAACCTCTTTTTTGTATTTTTTGCGCTGCTTCCTCCTCAATTTGGACAAAATTCTCTGGAATGGTAATTGTCCAATTAAATTCGTCAACTGTAATTGTTTTGGGTTCCGATTTTGTTTGGCTTTTGCAACTTGAGGCAGTTAAGACAAGGACAAAAAGCAACGTGAGAAATCTCATCAATTATTTATTTGGACTAAACTTACTAATTCAAAATTTGATATCGCTTAAAACCATAAGAAAAACGTAATCCATTCCGTTAACCATTATTTTAATGCCTTGAACTTTTTCAGAATCTCAATTCGCTAAGTTCTCTCTTCCACCATTTTAATTGTACTTTTAAGTTTGTTAGCTTCATATTCAGACATCAAAAAACCAATCAAGTGAATAAAGTACTATCCCTAATCTTTGGACTTATCCTTTTTACAGGATGTAAAAACACCAAAACAAAAGACGCACAAAGTCAGTCGACCATTGATCCCCATAACAAATCCCAAGTAGTCATTGAAAAAGATGGTGTGCTGTTCAGGGACTTAAACAAAAATGAAAAAATGGATGTTTACGAAGATGTCCAACAACCCATTGATGCTCGAATTGAAGATCTTCTTGATCAAATGACCTTGGAGGAAAAAGCTGGGATGATGTTCATTAATGGTGTACCTGTCAGTACTGATGCATTACCAGATGGGAAACAAGGCCTAAAGGGTTTTGTAGCCACACAACCCCCCATAACTGAAAACATGAGTGCCAAGAAAATGACCCATTTTAACACATGGGATATTCCCGAAGACCTCAGCATTTTGGCCAAGTGGTACAACAATGTCCAGCAGCTTGCCGAGAATAGTCGATTGGGTATTCCAATAACCATGGCTTCAGATCCAAGACATCATTTTGACAAACAAAATAGTGGGCCCGGTTTCACCCAGTTTTGTGAAATGCCCGGTTTTGCAGCCATTGGTGATGAAAATTTGGTAAAACAGTTTGCGAATATCGTTCGAAAGGAATTTATGGCGGTTGGATTCCGGGAGTCCTTAAGTCCACAAATTGATTTGGCCACCGAACCGCGTTGGGCACGTATCAATGGCGGGTTTAGTGAAGATGCTTCATTAACGTCCCGTTTAGCAAAGCCCTATATTGAGGGATTGCAAGGTGAAAAGTTAACTGATGGTGTGGCATGCATGACCAAGCACTTTCCTGGAGGTGGTCCCCAAAATGAGGGCCTAGATCCAGATTTTATATTCCATAAGGGGCAAATTTATCCGGGTGACAATTTTGATTATCACTTAATTCCCTTCGAAGCAGCTTTTAAGAGCAATACAGCGGGCGTTATGCCTTATTACGGAGTTCCCGTAGACCAGACCGAAGAAAATGTGGCCATGGGCTATAACAAAACAATTGTTACAACATTGTTGCGAGAAAAATATAATTATGAAGGGGTTGTTTGCACAAATTGGGGATTGATCACTGATATTCCCATGGGACCCGACGTAACTTGGGAAGCTCGGGCTTGGGGCGTAGAACATTTAAACGCAGCGGAACGGGTTCAGAGAGTCATTGACGTAGGGTGTGACCAATTTGGGGGAGAAAGTAGACCAGAATTGGTGGTACAATTGGTGTCCGAAGGGAAATTAACAGAAGAAAGAATAGACCAATCCGTGCGACGCTTATTGAAGCAAAAATTCGAGTTAGGTCTATTTGACAACCCCTTTGTGGATGAAACAAAGGTTACCGAAATCGTCGGCTCCGAAACTTCAAAAGCATTGGGAGAAAAGACACAACAGATGTCTATGACCCTATTAAAAAACACAAACGCAACCTTACCCCTAGCCCAGGAAAAACATAAAGTCTTCATTAAAAACATAGATAGTGCTACGGTGGCCAAATATGCAGAAATTGTTGCCTCTCCAGTGGAAGCTGATTTCGCAATCATAAGGTTAAACACTCCTTGGTACCCTGTTGAAACCAAAAATTTTATCGCTGCCTCCTTTCACCATGGGGATTTAGACTTTAAAGGAAAGGAGAAAAAGGAAATCCTGAACTTACTGAGAAGCGTTCCGACCATAGTGAATATCTATTTGGACAGACCTGCCGTCATTCCAGAGATTACACAATCTGCGGCCGCTGTTATTGCGGATTTCGGCGCTAGCGATGAATCTGTTTGCAAAGTTCTTTTTGGAAAATCGGAACCGCAGGGGAAATTACCTTTTGAACTCCCATCTTCAATGGACGCCGTAAGAGGTCAAAAAACCGATGTTCCATATGACAGTAAAAATCCTTTGTTCGAATTTGGATTTGGACTCAAATACCAATAAATCACAGCGCAACCGAGATTTTGGTGAAACAAAAACCCTTTAACCAAGTAATGCCACTTCTGATAAGGCGACTTAAGCCTTAATGAGCCGGTTAAAGTATTCATCCCTGATTTATTGTATTGTTACGGTGATTATACATGGTTGTAAGATTGCCGATCTCCGTACTGCTGAAATAGACTCAACATCTCCCAATCGTGAAGAGAGAGCTGTAGCTCTTTTAGACAATGTAATTTCCAAATACAATCTGGATAAGTTGGTAAAAGCAGAGAACTACTCCCTTACCGCAACTGATAATTGGAGAGGACTGTACGCACTGGTTAACCCATTCCCAAAGGATAATGAGCTCATGGAGTTACGATTTAGGCCAAAATCGTTTGATGGGCAGTTCAATTATCTGGAAACCAACAATGCCAACATTTATGGGGTACAATCCTTCAATTGTTATAATATCAAAAGGGATGGCGAGATAAAATTCAAAAATAAGAAGCGTATCGCGTTCACTTTGCCCGCTATCCAATACTTCTTTGAACTTCCGTTGCGCCTTAGGGATGCACCAATTTTAAAATATGCCGGCAGCCAGGAGTTTGAGAACAAAACCTATGATCTGGTATTTGCCACTTGGGACAGATTGGAACCCCACAAAGAACACGATCAATATCTTCTGTATTTTGACAAGGAAACGGGCGACCTCTGCTTTGCAAGTTATACGGTACGAGGAATCTATCTACCAGCACCCAAAAACACCTTTGGCTCCATTCGGTTTTCTGGATTACGCAAAAATCAGGATGGTATTTTATATCCCAATAAACTCTTTATTCAGTTGAATAAGCTCAAAAAGGAACGCCGAACCTTGCACACCATTACGATAAATGATCTACGGCTAAACAGTTTCGAATTGTTGCGGTTGTACCCCGATAGTACAATAGCATTTAAAGGCGATGCAAAGTTTTGATCTAGCTGTGAATCAAAACCGGCTACATTGCTAAGTTATATCTTTAAGTGCGTCTTGGTGTTGCTATTGTAGCTTTTCAACAATTACCTTTTTTCTATCGAAAAAGTATACGACACCGGCAATCTCATCCAGCAAATAGTCCTTGTAATCATAGCTGATTTTCTTGACCAATTGAGTTTTCCCGGTTGCTATGTTCATACTAAAAATATTTGTCATTCCATCTTTCTTGGCTTCAACAATCAACCTGGTCTCATCGCTGTTTTCAGATGTTTTGGCCCTGCCAAAAACATTCAAAAGACTACCATCAACGTCCAACGCATTCATACTCGTTAAATCATCCACGGTGTTTTTGTATGAACTATAGGTTCCATAAATCGAAGACGCCGATCTGCTTATGATTCCTAGATCTGTAGAGACCAAAACACTCTTAAAGGTCTGATTCACTTGGTTTGGTATAAATCCAACTATGGCCTTAAAGGTTCCAAATCCACTTCGAGCTATACCTGTGGTTGTATGAAACAAGGTTCTTTGGCTATCAAAACTGAAAATGTTCTTATAGATTAATTTTCCTGTTTTGTCAAAAAAATAAAACTTGTTTTCCAAGGACACCAAATAGCCCGTTTCCCTAACATCTATTCTGGGAATTTTGTTCTTGAACTCAAAAGTGTAGACAACAGTAGGTTTTTCCTTTTTGTTTTGATCAATAATATAAAAATCGTCCTCGTTGTAGATTAAGATTTTCGCCGTTGCCTGGTCTTCCCATAGCTGATAATAATGATGTTTAAGTTTTAGATTTCTTCTTATGTAATCCGTTTTATTTAGCTCCAAATCTTTCTCCCACATTTTTCCTCCTCTTTCCTTGTCCACAATATTTGCGTAAGAAGGTGTTATGAACAAAAGTGTCCCTTCGGATGGTTCATATAGATGAATGGGTCGTTCTTCACTCGATTTTGTAATTTTTATTTTCTGATTCCAAAGTTCTTTTCCATTCGCGTCTATAGCCAATAAAAAATTGTCCTGAACCACAAAATAGCCATCGTCATATGGGATTATTTTTTTAATAAGTGGCAAGGATTCAGGTTTTTCCCATTTTAAATCTCCTGTGTCCGTATTGATGATGGAAAAACCTCTGGAACTAATTATAATCAGTTCTTTTTTATCGATATATGTTTCTATGATGTCTCCAAATATCTTTAAGGAGTGGTTCCACAGCTCATCCCCAGTTTCAGTGTTATAAGCTGTGAGTGTGGTGGCATCCTTTATCGAAGGATTTTTTGCTAAGATATAGGCGGTTTTATTCCTTTTATCCAGATGATAAAAATTGATTTTCCCATTGGAATAGACTATCTCCCCAGTATTTCCATTTATCTGTATTAGCGTCTGATTTTTAAGCCACCATATATTCTTTTGAGTATCTAAGCCGATTTTTTCCCGGTCCCGTAAAGCTCCTTTTACATCTGCAAACAACTTTCTTTCAACGGTATCAACTTCCCAAACTATGTTCTTGTCTTTAAAGTTGTATAGTGAAATCACATAATTACCATCTTTTATACCGTCAATTAAAAAAGCCTCTTTTTCTGGAATCAATAAAGTATTGTTGACGGCATTAAAGCCCAATGACTCTGAGTCAAGAATAACACTACCGTCCAAAACGTTCACGAGTATTTTGGAAACACCTTTGGTACCAAGAGCATTTGAAATCAATTTTGAATTTATTTTTGGTTTTTCTTCAAAAACCAATATGGATGTCAAAGGGATTTCATAATAACTGCTGAAGTCAACTTTTTTTAAGTTGGGGTTTTTCCATAGCAAGGTATCTACTTTTGCATCAACTCCATAAAGTCCATTGGAGTCCTTGATAATTAAAGTACCCGTATTATTGGTAATGAATTTGTCCTTTATCTGATTGCTTACCGAATAAAATTTCTGGGAATTTGCATGATGCGCAATTGTAATGCAGGCAATACATAATATGTGTTTGAAATTGGCCATAAAATTGCTTTTACATACGTCAATTCCCCAAAAATTACATAACTATTTTAGATTATCCAACCAATCTGCAAGTCGATCTGTCCATGTTTGCAGATACCCTTGACCAACAGCCAATCCATATCCATGTCCCCCTTCTGGATAAATATGCATTTCGGAATACACCTTGTTTTTCTTTAAAGACTGATAAAACAACAGACTATTTTCAACGGGAACGGCCTCATCATCCGTGGAATGGACCAAAAATGTTGGCGGGGTGTTCTCATCAATGTGCAGTTCATTTGAATATTCTGCAACCAGCTCCTCTTTTGCATTTTTCCCTATCAAATTTTCCCGAGATCCCATGTGAGTGTATTTGCCATCCATAGTGATTACGGGATATACCAATATCATAAAATCCGGTCGTGCACTTAATTGATCAATTTCATCTGGTTTAAATGCATTTTTTGTGTCATAATGGGTGCCAAGCGTCGAAGCCAGGTGCCCTCCGGCAGAGAATCCCATTATTCCAATTTGATTTTCATCAATATTCCATTTTTTCGCATGATGACGTACCAGTCTTATTGCTCGCTGTGCATCTTGCAACGGAGCTTTATTTTTTTCAATCAAAGATTTTGAACCCGGTAAGCGATACTTCAGTGCAAATGCAGCTATTCCAATGGAATTTAACCATTTGGCCACATCTGCTCCCTCCCAGTCATAGGCCAAGCCTTGGTATCCTCCACCCGGACAGATTATCATGGCCTTTCCGGTTGCATTTCTTTTGGCTGGCAGGTAAATCTCCAAGGTGGGTTCTTGGACATTTTCAATCCAAAGTATATCATCTATATTTTGGGTCTCTTTTTCATTGGTCTCCCGTTGGTTCGGAATTCCATTTGGCCACAGGGGCATGATTTCTCCCTGACCATAACTCAATGCAATGCCCATGAGCGTAAAAAAAACTGATATTGAATATTTTCCCATCCTTTCAAAATTTCAAAGATTTGATTATTTAAGTTCCAATTGTTCTATTTCGTCAAATTTTGTACCCCGAATCTCTTCAAAGATGGCAATCATCTCCTTCAATTTTTCAGGATTACTTTCTGCCAAATTATGTTCTTGGCCCAAATCGTCTTTAAGGTTATACAACTGAAATCCATCGCCGTTTCCCAATTCAATGTTGACAAATTTGCTTATCGCAGGTCCTTTATAGGGTGGAATCATGGCCCAATCTCCTTTTCGAAGCGCCGTTCTTGTTGAAGCTTCTAAAATCAGCTCCTCTCTTCCATCATCACTTTTCCCTAACAACACATCCAACAATTCTTTGCTGTCGTGTGTCTGAACGTCACTGTCTACCAATTTGGAAAGTGAGGCCAATAAATCGACCTGACTTACCAAAGCGTTTGAGGTTCCAGGCGTAATCTTTCCTTTCCAATAGGTAACAAAAGGAACCCTTGTTCCCGCTTCGAAAAGACTGTATTTACCTCCACGCAGCGGGCCTGCAGGTTTATGTTCCCCCAATTTTTCAACCGAATCATCATAATATCCGTCGTTGACCACAGGACCATTGTCACTTGAAAATACAATCAAAGTGTTTTCCAACACACCTTCCTTTTCCAAGGTCTTTATGAACTCGCCCACACACCAATCTGCTTCAACGATAACATCTCCTCTCGGCCCCATTCCACTTGACCCAACAAATCTTTGATGCGGTGTCCTTGGAACATGGGGTTGTTGTAAAGCGTAATACAGAAAGAATGGTTTATTCTTATGCTCCTTTACATAGCGCTGAGCCTCCGCCAAAAAAGTATCGGCCATATCCTCATCTATCCATTTGGCCGCCTCTCCGCCTTTCATAAAACCAATACGGGATATTCCATTGATAATACTATTGTAATGCCCATGATGCCATTTCATTTTCAACATTTCAGGATTATCCATTCCCGTTGGCTCGCCCGGAAAATTCTTTTCATAATCTATCTCAATCGGGTCATTCGGGTCCAAATTGACCACGTCACCATTTTCGATGTAAACAGTAGGCACCCTATCTTGGGTAGCGGCCATAATATAGCTATAGTCGAAACCGACTTCATTAGGACCTGGGCCAACCTTTTGATTCCAATTTACATTTCCGGTGCCGAGGCCAAGATGCCATTTACCAACAATTCCGGTCTGGTATCCCTTTTGTTTTAGCATTTTAGGAATAGTCATTTGAGCCGTATCAATTATTAAGGGAGCGGTTCCCGGAAGTATTTTTGCACGTTTATTTCGCCAAGGATATACTCCTGTTAAAAGGGCATATCGACTTGGTGTGCAGGTTGCTGAGGAGGCATATCCATTGGTAAATTTCATCCCTCCATTGGCCAATTTGTCAAAATTGGGTGTTTTGAGCTCGGTAGCTCCGTAGGCCCCTAGCTCGCCATAACCCAAGTCATCTGCATAAATGACCACAATATTTGGTATTGAAACGGTTTCTTCCTCAGACGGGGCTAGCTCTTTTTTTTCAGTTTTACAGGCAAATACCGCCATCAATGCGGCTAATAAAATGTTCTTGTTCATGTTGGTTATTATATATGGTGTTTAATGGTTATTTATTATTTATTTGGTTTGAACAACGATTGATGTCGGAAAAATAACTTTTCATTCGACTTTAATGATTTCTGAAAGCGACACAGGTTTTCCATCTCTGGTGTAGCCTTGGACGACAATCCTAAAATCTCCCACATTATCACTTGTGTAAAAGCCTACTTCTGTTTTCTTCTCTTTTATCTCCAACTGTGGCTGCCAAAATAATTGATATCTGAAATCTGGATATTTTCGTTGGGCATCCGTAATATCATCCCCATAGCCCTGAAAGAAATACTTTTTTTTACCCAAAGATGGCAACAATCTTTCCTCATAAATGCCATCCTCCTCAAAAGACGCAAAGTTTTGATCTCTTGTTGAGATCGATAAGACACCATGAAACACTTGTGCTCCTACATAATACTTGTCCTGCGAAACAGTAATACTTTCAATCTGCTTGATATCATATTCCAGTAAATTATTGATGTCTTTTACAACGAACCCATCCACAAGTACCAAGGGAACTTCGTTTGAATCTACAAAAAAGGATTCCGTTCCCCTTATTTGGATTTTGTAATCATCCTTTTCTTTCTTAATCCACACATTATCCAAAATCTCCACAATGGTTTCTCTTAGGTTGGAAAATCGCTGATAATCATCCAAAAGATATACATCTGATAGATCTTTGAGAAGTTTATGCTCAGTGTTTTCAATTATCGTACTGTCATTCCTTTTGTGGAAATACGCGCTTTCAATCTGATTATGCACATTGCGTTCCAATATAATTTTTACCATGTCAGGTGAGATCTTAAGCTGTTCAAAGGTGAACTTCTCATGGTCTATCTGATTTGGTTTGTCAAGTACAATGCGTGTACCATCCGCATTATCCCCTAAAACCAATAATTGCATTTCACCTTTTCTATCCTCCTCATTTATATTTACAAAAAATCTTCCTTTCTCATCAGTAATAGCGGTTTTTATCACAGGATAGGTCTTGGAAAGCGAAATGGCAACCTTTTGATCGGATAACTGTCCACTTCCCGACACCAACGTTCCCGTTATCAGTTCGCCCCGTAGTTCAGGTAAAAAAATGGAACC
The DNA here is from genome assembly GCF_053642935.1 of Flagellimonas sp. 2504JD4-2. Lineage (NCBI taxonomy): Bacteria > Pseudomonadati > Bacteroidota > Flavobacteriia > Flavobacteriales > Flavobacteriaceae > Flagellimonas > Flagellimonas sp. 2504JD4-2. The sequence goes on from NZ_JBSIOV010000002.1 coordinate 642,837, forward strand.
TCCAAGCTTTACTTGATTTAAACCACTTTGTATAAGGAGCATCTCATTTATAGGATTTGGCAATGAAGGCCTGGGTAGGGAATCAATTTTTCTCACCGAAATTGAAAAAACACCTTTAACCAAGGGTGCTGTATTGTTGCTAATCTCAATGCCTACAAATTCTCGTTTGCCGAACGCTTTTTTGGGAAGGACTATCTCAAAATCATTGTATTCAGCTTGTACGGTAAAATCCATGGTTGGAAGCTCTATTTTGGCTATAGAATCCCTAGAGTGCCTATCCTGATCAGACCATAAAGAATCTGGAACCCCATTGAGCAAGGTGTTTATCAGTTCTTCTTTACTGTACTTTCCTTTAGGTATGGTGATTTGGTAGAATTCTTCTTCTTTCGGTAAGATAGTATCCGCTGTAGCAGTTTGTATGGGAAGGATTGAGTCCGTAGGTTCTTGCTCCTTTGTAAATCGCATGGAAACATCCAGCTCTTTATATGGGTTTACTATGGTGATATCGGTATTGAAAAAAGCCTCCTGTCCCATGTTAAGCATCCAACGGGTGTATCCAATCAGCTTGTAACTCCCAGAAGGTGTTGATGGGGGGACAAAAAATTCACCTTGACCCTGTCCTCCGTTAAGTTTGATTTTATGTTTGAAGATTACCTCGCCATCGCTTCCTACCAATTCAATATAAGCAATTTTGCTAATAGCACTTGGTGCTCTGGACGAAGCTTCTAAACAATACAATTTATAATAGAGGTATTCGCCCGACAGCAAAAAAGTGTCATTGATGTGCATGTAAACATGTTCTTGGGGAATAGACCGATAACCTTCCAATTCATTGGAGTCTTTTATTTGATGTTGTGCACATACGGAATTTGCGATTCCAATGCATATCAAAAAAAATAAGGCTATCGTTCTTATCATTTTGTTTGATTTATTCTTCCCAAAAATCAGGAACTATATTAGTACCCAAGGCCGTACAGTCACCACAAACCCTGGGTTGTACAATGTATGTCACCCCTCCATTTCCATTATCCTGAAAACCAGCAAGGCTTATTTGCTGCTCATTTATGAGTCTGACCAATTCCCCGTTATCGGGAACAACAGTAGTTCGACACTCATCAATAAAAGTTGGTAACTCGTCATCCGGAAAGAAATCTGTATAATTAAAAAAGGTTCTTCTTTCTGATACTGATGACACCTCAAAAATTCCAACTACCCTTTCATTCGAACCATCTTCAGGAACAATATTGCCATTGATGAATCCTGGTTGGGTTTGGGAAAATATACTCTCCGACCCTGAAAATTCACTTAGTTGCTCATAAAACTCATAGGCTTCCCTGCCCAGTACAAATTGCTTTACCAAAATGCTATACCGATGGGAGATGATATAATTGTCTTTCCCCAAAAAATTGACCGTAAAACCGGTAACCCTATCTTCACTAGCATTTGTCGTATTCGTTAGGATTATGCTGTTCGAGCTTTCTGAAGCGAAACACACTCTTTTCTCTTCAGTATGCGGTAAATCCGTTACGCTCGGAGGATTCTCGCTTAGTATTACCAACTCATTGGGACCCCACTCAGGCGCTATTACTTTATAGGTTTCCTCAAATTCATATTTGTAATACACAGAATTTCCGGTTGGATCAAAACTATCCACATTGATATTTACACCATCCAAACCGCTATCTGTTTGTGTGAGTTCTGCATAGACATTGTCAATTTGGATGGTCTGGGGCAATCGGACCGCTGTTGAGCGATAACTTCTACCTTCAAAAGTTGAGATTTGTAGTTCGTATGTACTATTGGCTTGAGCGGCAAAAGCTATATCTGTTCTGTACCTTCCTGGTCCAATCTCGAAAAAGGGAATTGTCTGTTGATCGTCAATCACAACACTTACGTTGGCAAAACGCTCAGGAACCGGTCCATCAGTATCGGATTGGGAAGACCTGCTCAATAAAATCTCATGATTTTTGAGTTCGTTGGTAATTGTTGCATCGACCACAAGCACACTGTCCGAACCGCTCACATCAATAGAAATAGGTTCCGTGCATCCAAATAAAAGAACCAAAGCAAAAGATAGCATCCATGCGGCAAAATTTCCTCTATGTGGATTGGAACTGGTCATGCGTTAGAACTTAAAATTATAGGTTATGGTCGGGATCGGTATGGAAAATATTGAGCTTTGATACGCTTGCAGCCTTCCATTTTCAGTGACAAAAAACACGGAATATGGATTGTTCCTTCCCAAAACATTATAAACGGATATATTCCAAAAGCTATGGGCAAACTTTTTGATCTTATGATTTCCCTCTATGTTGAAACTTAAGTCCAAACGATAGAAATCCGGAATCCGAAATTTATTTCTGTCGCTGAAAAGTGGAAATTCTGCTCCATCTAAAAAATATGTGCCAATAGGAAAGGTAACCGGCCGACCTGTCTGGTAAACAAAATTGGCGGAAAGGCTGAACCTTTTGGTGAACTTGTAATTGGTCACTAAACTTAGATCATGGGGCTTGTCAAAATTGGAAGGGAAATATTCCCCGTTGTTCACCTGTTCTTCAATAAACGGGCTATCCAACTTTGTAAATGACCTCGAATAGGTGTATCCTAGCCAACCATTAAGTTTTCCTTCATTCTTTTTTATCAAAAATTCAACTCCATATGCTTTTCCATCACCTTGCAATACTTCCCTTTCGATGGACTCATTCAATAGCAATTGTGCGCCCACTTTATAATCTAATAGGTTTTTGGACTTTTTGTAGTACCCCTCAAGACTTAACTCAAAAGTGTTATCATTAAAGTTCTTAAATAGTCCAACTGAAAATTGTTCGGCCCGCTGGGGCTCGACGTTTAAATCAGAAAGTTTCCAGGTATCGGTTGGAGATACGGTAGTATTGTTCGAAAGTGTATGTATATACTGATAGGTGTTATTGTAACCGGCCTTCACCGAGAAATCAGGTGTGAGAAAATATCTTGCCGACAACCTTCCTTCCAAACCTCCATAAGTTTCTATTATTTCATTGGAACCAAATTCCCGGACTTCTATCAACGTACCTTCACTTTTTGGAGCATCGTCGGCATAAATAGGTTGTGAAGATTCCCCCAGCGCGGCAAACAAGGAATATCGCAATCCAATATCCAGGGAGAGGTTCTCATCCACCTTCAGGTTGTCCGAAACAAAAATTGCGGACTCCAATCCCTTTTCTTTTTGAATCTCCAAGGGTTCCACTATCGAGTTAGCGCCGATAGGATCAATATATCCCGGATCTACATTGTAGAGCTTGCTAGAAATACCATAATTGATGTTATGCGAATCATTAAAAAGATGAAGCACTTTTGCCTTTAATTCCGTTTCATTGATTCTATAGCCTAAATCAAAATTTCTATCTGCATCCCCATCAAACTCGATATTGAAGTCATATTGACTGTTGGAAAGGGATATGCCCAAGGTATTTTTTTCATTAAGTTGATGGTTCCACTTGAGGGAAAAAAGCCTGTTTCTATAGCTGAATATGGAGTCAGAGGTAATGCTGAAGGCATCACGACTCAAATAGGCCGTCGCCTCTAGTGTACTGTTTTCGTTTAGCTTGTCGTTGTATTTTGCAATAACGTCAAAAAAAGACGCCTCACTATTTTTTAGTTCTTCATCATCCAACGCACGCAAAATCCAATTGGAATAGGTAGTTCTCCCCCCGAATAAAATTCCCGATTTGTTCTTAACTATAGGGGTTTCTATGGTAAGATTACTAGTCACAGGACCTATAGCCGCTTCTCCAGTGAATTTTTCAATGTTCGCCTCCTTGGTTTCAATATCGAAAACCGATGATAACCTACCACCAAATTCCGCAGGAATATTGCCTTTGTAAATGGTCACATTACCTGTAACAAACGGATTTAGAGCGGAGAAAATGCCAAAAAAGTGACTTGGATTATAAACGACCGCCTTATCCAATAAAAACAGGTTTTGGTCCGTACGCCCGCCCCTAACATTATATCCTGAGGCACCTTCCCCCGCATTTGTGATTCCAGGTAAGGTAATCGCGGTCTTTAGAATGTCCCTTTCACCCAAGACCAACGGTATCGTTTTTATCTCCGCGACATCAAGTTCAACAACCCCTGCAATCACATTTTCCACGTTCTGGATTCTATTGCTCTCAACAACAACCTCATCCAACTGCTCTGCGCTGTCCGTCAAACCGAAATCCAAACGGCCATCATTATAGATTATGACCCTCTTTTGCATGGTTTGGATCCCAATAGCCTGAGCCCTAACAATATTGACTCCAGCTGGAATTTCAATTTCATAATATCCTTGTGCATTGGTAACAGTTCCCAAGGACAACTCCTGAACCACAATTGCCAAGTTGGGAATGGGCTCTCCTGTGTTTGAATTGGTCACCGTCCCACTTAATTTGTATTTGGCCTTTTTTATACCCCGTTGTTGCCGACCTATTCGCACAGTCTCAAGGGCTTCATCCTGCTGTTCTTTCTCTTCCAAAAAAAGGGTTGGTTCGTCAATGGTGATGGGTGAAATTGATAAAGTATCCAGATTTTCTTCAACACCATCTTCCAGAAATTGAAAGCTCTCAGGCAATTCATCTTGAATCACCACATTAGGGGTCAATATGATGGTGTCCGTATTCAATACATAAAAATTGATCAAGGTATTCTTAAGTACTTCCTGCAATATCTCGGTTACCGGTGCATTGTCAAAGTTGCCAGAGATTATGTCAGCTCCCAACCATTCCTCGTCGTAGTAGAAATTGTAGCCCGACAGCTCTTCAATCTGCAAAAGGACTTCTTTTCTGGTCTTATCTTCGAAGGCAATTGAAATGTCTTGTTTGGTTGATTGTGCCCAAGAATATTGGCATACCATTAGGGCAAAAGTAAGTACTCCCCAAAAATACCTGCCTTTACTCATCATCATGCGTTTCACTTAATTTTCCTTGGAGAAAGTCAATCAATACATCTATAGAGGAATCATCAACCAATTTTGCACCTCTTCCCAGTTGCTCGACAACAATTTTTAAATCATAATCCGGGAATATGTTGGACACCTCCTTTATTCTCTTAAGAACAAAGAATTCATTCTTATATTCTAGGATAAATGTGGGGTCCAAATCTTCAAATTCATCATAGGACACGGTGTTTCCCAGACTATTGACAAGTCTTTTTCCATGCTTTTTCAGAATATTGAAAAAAGGAGTTGTTCGATAGATTTCATAAAATCCAGCCGAAATTCCGGTTTCAGAATCCTGTTGAGCAACATTCTTGAATCTATGCTGCTCTATGGCAAAGCTGTCTACATGTTCATTGCGTAAAAGCAACGGAATCCCTCCTAGCTCGTTTTTAACTTGAAGGATAAGGTTATCACCATGAACATCATATTTTAGATTGAGGTTAAAGTACGGTTGGTTGTTAAAATACACCTCTCCCGGACGAAACTCCGGGGAAACAAAAAATTTAGTCTTCGTGCTTTTTAGTCGATGTTTTTCTGTATATACCTGTCCATAATGTATGTCGGAACTTTCAATGCCGGTGATATTATCAAACCAATTGTGAACGAACACATTCTTCTGCAAATCTTGTCCCAAAGCTGATTCAAACACAAAGAAAATAAGACAAAGGAATATCCCTAAAAACCTAGAGTTTTTATTTCGGTGAGCTATAGAAGACGTTTTTGACCAACTCTTCATAATCAAGGTGATAAAAGCACAACTCGCTTTGAAACCAAATAAGAAAGGTAGATATAAATGTAGTTTTTATACCAAACACGAACAAATTTAACACGCTCGCATCACCAAAATCAGGACTTTTAAAAACAAATGAAACAATTAGGCACCCTTTCTGCATGGTTCCTATTGCCCTCGAGGTTTCTCAAATCACAATGTGGTGGTTTCCTTCACGCTTGAATCAACCAGTTTGGAAGTTGAACTTTTAAAGTGAAGCAGGGAACCTTCCAAATTAGGGTACTTTTCCCTTAAAGGTTCATATTCTGGGTTTACACAATGCGCTCCCCAAATACCTAGCATCAATTTCAGACCTTCCTCATTCTCGGCATACTGGCCCTTATCATCAGTATCCAAAATCCATTGGTTAAGAATGGAGGAATATCTTTCCTGTACACCCTTATAGGTTGGGTCATTTGCAAGATTGTTCAACTCGAAGGGGTCATTCCTTAAGTCGTACAATTCTTCAGCAGGTCTTATATCGGACATAAAATGTTCTTGGTCTTCATTTAGTAATTTATCGGCATACAATTGCCGCATCACCTTTACAAACTCAACATTATTCACATCCATGTAGGTCGGTTGGGTATAAGGTCTGTCCGTCATAAAATTTCTGATGTATTTAAATTCCTTTGATCGAACTGATCTAATACGGTCTATGGTAAAATCGCAGCGATCTCTAATCGAGATGACATATTCCCGTTCTTCTTCAGTATTGCTAAAAATATTTTTTCCTTCCATGTATTCCGGAATGGAAATATCAGCTAAGGCCAGGGAACTTGTTCCCAAGTCAAGTCCACTAACTAGCTTGTTACTAATGCTTCCAGTTCCTATTTTTTCTTGTTTTTTGGTGAAGTCGGCAATAATCAGGGGAACATGCAATCCTCCGTCGTACAAGAACTGCTTATTCCGGGTAATGCGCATGCCGTGGTCCGAGAAAAAGAAAACAATCGTATTCTCCAAAACCCCGCTTTCTCTTAGTTTCTTTATGATGTCACCAACTTTGTCATCTGTAACTTGAATGGCATCCAGATGGTTCGCGTATTCCTCAACAATGGTAGGGTGATCCGGAAGGTAAGATGGCAGCTCCACTTTAGATCGGTCTACTGGATTTTTAACGTCATCCTTAAATTTTGAATTGAATATTTCCTTTCCCCCATATAACTGCACTTGTCCAAAGAAAGGTTGTTTGCCACTCAATGTGCTTAAATCCAGTCGCACCCCACTTTTTCCATATAAGGGATGTAACCTGTAATCTTGACTGTACAAATCCCTTCTATCGTACATGAAATTGTAGTCATCCTTGCCATTATTAAAGGTGAAGTAACCGGCTTCCTTAAAAATTTCTGGAATGGTCTTGAAGTTTTCAGGCAAATAAATTGCTGACTCCTTTGTTCTGGAACTATGGTGGTTATGGGCGCCAAATGTGGTTGCCATCACCCCAGTTATTATACTCGACCGACTTGCAGAGCATACTGGTGCCGGCATATAGACATTGCTATACAGCGTTCCAGTAGCAGCCAAACTGTCAATATTTGGGGTTGCCACAATGGAAGTGCCATAACTTCCCATCAACGGTGCTGTGTCTTCAAGATAAATCCACAAAATGTTGGGTCGTTCCTTGGTTGCTTCTGGTTCTTTTTTATCGATACAAGAGGTATTGATAAGACATAAAAATGCAGTTATAAGACCAAACACTTCTTTAGTCTTTATAGTCGGTATATTATAAACTGTTCTTGAAAAAATCATTTTAACTTGTTTTAGTAGGTATTGGTAAATGAAATCAATCCCGAAGGGGGTACGTTTATTAGATGAGGTTCTTTTTTCATTTCCATTACCCCCTTCTCCACTTCAGAACCCATACAATCCTTTACTACGTATTCATAATTTTTTGATGGCCCTTCTGTAATCACTATTATTTGAGCGGAACGTTTGGCGTTCAAAATATCCACTTGGTCAAACTTTTCAGTTTGAATGTTTACAACTTGGTCATTATAAACCGCTGTTATCTTCTTGCCATCTTTACTCCCTTCCAAAACAGGATAGTTTGTCAACGGACCAGTTGGATGGAACTCCCCATCCAATAGGACATCTCGGTTTTTAAGCCAGTAATTGGTATAAAACTTGATCATTTTAAAATGATCTTCAGGAATATCCTCCAACCTCACTGAAATCTGTGGAACGGAATACATCACATTGAGCATCTGAAGCGCAGCTACCTCAACAGGTTCGTCATAATGCCACATTAACATATCAGAATGCACTGCAGTATTGCCACTCAACATTCTTAAATCGGAAGTTCGTATTCTATTCACCGAAGAGAGATTGGGACAATCTGTAGCCCTGAACATATTGCCGTATTTTCGCATGGCTGGACCAATGTAGGGCTGTCGAAACTCGATCATGATATCAGGTTTGATTTCCTGAAGGGCTTTCATCAAATCCGTCATTAAAACATCCGTAGCCTCGTTTACAGAGGCATAATCACGACCATCCTCAGTTGTAAGTTCGGTCTTGTCATCAGATACAAAGCGCCCTATGAAATCTAATTTGAAACCATCTAAATCCCATTCTTGGGTGGCATCGACATAGGTTTTGATAATAAACTCCCTAACTTCTGGATATCTTGGGTCCAAAACATAGGTTCCCTGTCCATTCCAGTACCTCAAAAACTTGCCCTTCATTTTGGTGTATGCTGCTGATTTTTCGCCAGCAAACGGAACGGCGTACCACAAAATGAATTTCATTCCCAAATCATGCACTGCTTGTACAAATTCCTTCATTTCAGGAATTCGCTCCGGTTCCCAATCCCCAGTATAAGCGTAACCTCTGTTACTATCCAAGGTTTGCCATCCATCGTCCACAATAATTGATTCAAATCCCATTTTCTTGGCCAACTTGCACTCTTCCAACAAATCTTTCATCGAAACATTTTGATGATAACTGTACCAACTTGAATAAACAGGCATTCTTGCTACTTCCGGAACCGATGCTGGTTTATATAAATCAAATGAAGCCCACCAATCGGCTACCTCGTTCAATGCTTTGGAATATAATTGTGGTCTGCTATCAAATCGGATTTTAACCTCATAGTTTTTGACAGGGCGGTGTTTTTCAGAGAAAAACCTAATCTCGTTGTATACCATTCCATCTTCCTCTTTGATTCCTGTGCTTAATACAACCGTATTCAGAGCTTCTGACACAGAAAAATTAAGTCGGTTGATATCATCATGACCAAACAGCGCAATTACAGGAGCTTGTTTGGCCAACATAGAATATGTTTTTGAGGGACCCCAACTTGGACCGATGGTTTTATCATTAAAACTACCTGTTCCCCAATGGCCAGCAATGTCGCTCGAAGGTAAGTTCCATTTCAAGGCGAATTGTGGTGGAACACTTCCCTGTTCAGTGGATAGGGAAATAGTTGCTATTCCCAATCCTTCCGAAACTTGCTCCAGCTCTATTTTGGCATCGAATTCCGAAAAGTCCCCATGCAACTCCACCTGCTGACCAGCAAGTTCAAATTCCTTGTATGCATTTTGGGCCACACTCCTCAAACAGAAAAGTGCCAGCAGCAATCCGCAGGTAATATGTTTAAAGTAAAATGATATTTTCATAGATTTTGTCTGTTGTTTATTCTTTGGAGGTTAATTCTTAAAGTTTATTCTTCGGTATCCCATTGTCCATCTTCATAGATTGCAATCAAGTGCGTCCGTACAAAAAAGGAGGTCTCCACACTATCTTGACCCACCTGAGCCGTCATTATTTTTGAAGGAAAACTTGGCATGTGACATGATATGCAGTTGTTTTCCCTACGTGTCATCTTATGGGATTCAACAGTGCATATTGCCGTGTTTGTATTATGGCACTCCATGCACTTTTGGTTAAAAAGGATGGTGTTTCCCCGTTCATTTTTATGTGGGTCATGGCATGTACTGCAATCCATTGTGCTTGCCTGCTTAAAACATTCACTTTTCGTCAGCAAACCATACTGATTCCCATGAACATCAAGGCTGCCATTCGAATTATTGCCCTCTACGTTCTTCGCATACTCATCTAAATGCTCTCCCGTTAAAAAAGAAAAAGGACCGCCTTTCAACGTGACTTCGCGGAGTCCAGAATGGCATTGCGCACAGATATCCAAACGCTGCTGCCTAGTCAAAATGCTCAATTTCAGCATGTGTTTGGGTTCTGTCACCTCTGGATTTTTTCTATGGAAAGCAACGTGTTTTGCCGACGGTCGATGGCATCTTTCGCAATCCACCCCGTAAATCATTTTTTCCTTATCATAGCTGTTTCCGTTATTGGTATTGAGATTTGTGGCAAAGGTCAAATGACATTTTAAGCAGGCATCATTTATGGGTCTTTTAAAGTTGTACGTTGGATAGCCCGGGCTATTGATCCAACTATCGGATGGTGTATGATAGGAAGGTTGCAGCTGAAACAACGCATTGTCTTCCCAAGTCAGATACGTTTGACCGCGAACCCCCGAGCCAATGGCAATCTCAAAATTTGATGGAGGAAATTCAACATCCCTATTTTTAATGTGGGAATATTGAAAAAATGAATCCTTTTCCCGCTTCATGGTAAACTCAACATCCTTTAAATCCAGCTTATTTGAGCTCTCTTCGAAGCTACCCTTGATAGTTTCAGCAGTTACCAGAGCGGAAGTTTTAAAATGAGCTGTTTCCAAATGAGTGAGATAAATATCACCATGGCATTCCATACATGCCTGTGAACCGATAAATTGCTCGCCATTAAAATGGGTTGCAACAACTTCAGGGTCGTGGTAATCCGATTCAATTTTTGGATTTTTGCAATAGTAGAACAGCGCTACAAAGAGCACGATCAACAAAATGGCAATGCTATTTGATAAGCGCTTTTTGCTCATTTCAACCAATTATCTGTAATAACTGCCTTAGACAGCAGTACAATTCCTCTAGAACTAATTCACCTTTATCAATTGCACTGGGGCATTGTTTTTTGCAACAAGTATATGGTCCGTTCCATTTTTGGAAAGTAATTCCATATCACGTACATCCCCGACAATTTTTAAACCAGATTCCATCATGGTTTTGGCCTTGAAATTCCCAGTTCCATCCCCTTGAAGAAAAAGTCCGAAACTGGCATCGTTTCGTGGTGTTTCCACTTCAGAATTGTATAGGTTTCCAGCTAAAACTGCATCCAAATTACCATCCTTATCGAAATCCTTCACCACAAATTTGTTGATACTTGATAGTTGTGCCAATTGAGGCAGAGTCTTGGCTACATACCTGCCATCCTTGTTTTCAAGATAAATACTTGCGAACGAAGTAATTTCATAGCTCAAAGATTCTTCGAGCATTTGCGTTGTATAGATTTGGTTCAAAGAAGCACTGGCAAAGGAATTATAATCCTTGAATTTATGTTTGATTGCGGGCATTTGCTGCGAAGAACATTGACGACCACGCACAGGGAATTCAGTATCCCCTTTTTGATAGCTCAATACAATATCTGCTTGGTCATTACTGTCAAAATCATTAAGGTAAATTTTGAAAGGGTAGTCGACACTTGCTTGATATTTGTAATTTTTCCCCAGGTTCCCCACAATAAGATCTTGATCGCCATCATTGTCGAAATCTCCTTTTTGAATATCAAACCACCAACCAGCGAGCTTATCGTTCAACAATTGGTCGGAAACATCGGTAAAAGTTCCTTCAACATTTTTATAGAATTTAATGGGCATCCATTCCCCTACAATTACGAGGTCTTCCCAACCATCATTATCAAAATCTACCCAACTTGATGCCGTTACAAGCCCTATCTCTTTAAGATCTGGAAGGACTTTATCCGTCGCAGGGACAAATTTTGGTCCGGAACCATCGCTTACATTTTCGAGTATGTAGGAATCTGCTGGATAAGGGTATTTTTTAGGAATCAATCGTCCGCCGACAAATAGGTCCAAATCACCATCGTGGTCAAAGTCTGAGGCACTTACGTCCAGCCCACTATTCTTTGTGTCTGGAATAGCATTTTTGTTTCTCCGGAAGTTATTATTTCCAAGATTTTCATAGAAACGATCTTCGTACCCCAATGAACCAGCGCTAAATTCGTTTCCTCCCGAAGCGATATAAAAGTCATTATCACCATCATTATCAGCATCGAAAATCAATATTCCGAGATCTTCATAATATTTATCTGCTGCCAAATCTGGAATGGAAAGTACTGAGAAATCACCTTTTTCATCCTGAAGCAAAACAGAAGCCGAGGTGCCAATGGAACTTCCGACGATATAATCTTCCCTGCCATCTTTATTCAAATCGCCAGTGGCCAAAGCGGGACCCAGTGTAGAGTTTTTGTGCGGGAGTAAAATCTCAATGTCAAAATCATCAAACGGATTTTCTTTATGCACGGTGGGGTTGGGGAAATCAATCGTATGAAAGTTCTTAGGTTTTTCCATGGATTGTGCCAAATCCTGGGCCTCAAGGTCAGCATCTTTATAAACAACGGTCAGCCTTTGGTTGGCTTTAACATTGTCAATCTTTGTTATACGCCCATTAGGCCAATTAACCAAAACGCTGTCCACTTGCCGTGACTGACCCAGACCAAAATGAAGCAAGGGAGTTACGGAAGACAAATAGCCACGTACCACGTTATGTTCTTGAACCTGTACCCCTTCAGTGGTATGTATGGACACTGAACTTCCATTGGGCAAAACCTTCCCGTTCCCATCCAAACTAACGGTCAACTGGTTAGTTTTGGCACTGTTGTTTCGGTATACGCTCGCAATATCCTCCAAATTGTTAATGACCAAGTCCAAATCTCCATCATTGTCCAAATCTGAATAAGCTACGCCATTGGAAAAGGTTTTTTCTTCAAATCCCCATTCCTCAGATTTTCTGGAAAAGGTAAGGTCCTTGTTGTTATGGAACATATAATTGCTCAATTTCTCCGAGGGTAGTTCGGCCAAAATGTTTAAGAGACCTGCTTCTTCTTCTTTGGTTTCATAATCAGGAGAGTTTTCCAACTCATCAAAGAAGGATCTATATTTTGCATAAAAATCCTTATTGTTCACATCACGTCTAATTCCATTGGTGATAAAGAGGTCTTTCCATCCATCATTATCAAAATCCGCCAATAAACCTCCCCAGCTCCAATCAGTCGAAGAAACACCTGCCAGACGAGACACATTGCTAAATAATGGTAATTCGTTTGTAGTATTGCCATTGTTAAGTTGTAGGGAGTTCTGCATATATTGGTGGTGCAGCCCCATATTTACGGATTGATAGAAGGCATCGGGGTCCATAGAAGACATATTTGCCTTGGACCGGAAATTGTCTTCTGAAGACATATCCAATTGAAAAATATCCATGTAGCCATCATTGTTGAAATCGGCGATATCGGCACCCATTCCGAAAAAGGATGTTTGCTGTAGGCTTGTATCGATTTGGTTGGTGAAGGTTCCATCTTGGTTATTGATGAACAAAAAATCGGGCGCATTAAAATCATTGGAAATAAAAATATCGGAAAACCCATCGTTGTTCACATCCGAGACTACCACACCTAAGCTTAGCCCGAAGTTGCTTAAACCAGCCTCAACGGTTACATCGGTAAAGTGCCCATTATCATTTCGATAAAGACGATCAGAATCTTTTAGTTCATGGTTTTCTAACATATAGGCATAATAAGGAACTGGAGCGATAAAACTGGTCGGAGGGTAATTGATAACATAGAGATCCAAGTCACCATCTTTATCATAATCAAAGAAGACAGATTGCATGCTATGTCCATCGCAATCTATGCCATATTCTGCGGCCTTTTCCGTAAATGTGTTATCCTGATTGTTAATGTACAGTGCATTATTGTGTGGAGCATTTTTTCCATTGACGGAGCAATAGATATCCAAATACCCATCTTGATTGATATCCACAAAAGTAGTTCCCGAATACCAGCGATCATCTCCTTGAATGCCCGCAATTTCAGAGATATCCTCAAATTGCATATCGCCCTTGTTCAAATACAGTTTATTGGGAACCATATTCCCAGTGAAAAATATGTCCTCTAGACCATCATTGTTGATATCTCCTATTGATACACCTCCACCCAAATACATATAGGGATAGGTAAAGTAATTGTACTTATGGGTTTCAGTAAGCTGATTTTTAAAATCGATACCTGTTTCATTCGAGGCCAATTTTGTGAACTGTATAACCGATTGTTTTTGACAAGATGTTATCAAAACCATCAAAAGAATAAGGGATAGTACATTTTTCATTTGAGATCAGATAGTTTAAGGAACATTAAAAATAAGAATAGCTCCGTACATAAGGATACGGAGCCATTCAACTTATTTGAGCATAATAAGAATTAGTTGACTAGTACCCTGGATTCTGAATCAAAGAAGGGTCTTTGTCAATTTCTGTTTGATCAATGGGCAAGAAATAGACTTTGTCCAACCATTGCCTATTTTCAAAGACGATATCGGTGGGCTGATAGGTATAATCCCATTTTGTGGGGTCATATCTGTAATTATCTACCACTTCCCCTGCCTTCTGCGTAGCTTGAATCAAGACCGTTTGCACCTGTTTATCCAGGGAATACGGTCCTTCCAGCCATCGCTTCATATCAAAGAGTCGGGCATCTTCGTTTACCAGCTCTTTGTCACGTTCCCTGCGGTACAATTGTCTTAATGCATCACCAGTTTCGGTAACAGCGGGTAAGCCGTTTCTAAACCTTAACCTGTTCAACCAAGCAATAGCTTCGGCCTCATCACCCAATTCGATATTGGCCTCAACAAAATTCAAAAGAATTTCAGATTGTCTTATGTAGGGCGCATCTATCTTCTGCAAGTTATTTGGCCAAGAGGCTGGTTGGTTTGGATCCGAGAACTTTCTGAAATAGTATCCAGTTCTAGATCCGTTCCAATCCTCTATTGGACCTTGACGTGTATCCACCCCATTTTTAATAGGCGATCCGTTAAAATCCGTGCCATCTGTAAAGGTATAGAACCCGGTTTGGATTTCGTTGAAATTATCATGTACCACAACATCATCCGTCCGTGGCTTCCAAGGAGCTCCATCATATAGGATTGTGGAGTAGAAACGAGGCTCCCGATTAACATACGGATTGGCTGCATGGACAGGGTTGCCCCAATCGAATGCCGTTCCATCGTCCATTGAATATTTGGAAACCAATGCCTCCGTTGGTGTTGTTCCGGCCCATTCATGGTAACCGTTGGGTCCCTGGTTCAAAGCGAACATTCCTGGTCCTTGTGACCATCCATCTCCACCTTCATAGGTTCTTGAGTTAAAACCAAACTCCTCTACCAAACGTCCCCAAATAAAGTCTACGTTATCCGCACCTTGCAGCCACATATCATCATAGTTCTGCTTGGCCTCATCAAAAGAAGCTGGTGCGTTATAATCCAACTTATAGCCCGCATGCTCATCCAGTAAAGCCTTAGAGGCTGCTTCCGCCGCTTGCCATCTTGCTGCTTGGGTACCACTGGTATATTGAACCAGCTCTTTATTGGCATAGCCGGAAATGGTTGATATTGAGGCTGTCTTGGCTGCATCATACAGATCACTGGCTGCATGGGTCAATACTCTTGATTTTAATGCCAATGCGGTGAGTCTATGTGCTCTTGCAGGACTTACCGGGGCATCATCCAAAAGTGATATGGCTTGATCAAGATCAGAAACAATCAAGTTAATCGTTTCCTCGAATGAAGATCTCGGGTTATTGGCCTCACTATCAAGATCAAAGGCATCTGTTGTCAATACCAATCCTCCATACTGTCGCATTAAATTGGTATAAAAATGCGCTCTCATAAAATAAGCCTCACCCAACAACTGATCCACAACGTCTTGATTAAACCCAGCTTCATTAGCCGTTAAATTAGTAATGGCCAAATTAGCTCCGCGGATGAATTTATATAGTTCACTCCAGTTATCCAACCAGTCTCGTGTCATGTAATTTCCTCCAGCTGTCATTTTCCCTTCAGTATAGCCATCCACACCACGGCCAGGGTGGGTAAAGACTGCATTATCGGTAAAAGCATCTGAAGTTTCTTCTTCTGTAAGAGTACCCGCCCATGTACCTTGGTATAAATCAAGTACTGCAGCTTGAGCTAGGTTTAAATCACTCCATACGGCATCTTCCGCAATTTCATTTAGCGGGGTTGTGTCCAAAAAGTCTTCATTGCACCCAACTGCTGCAATAGCAAAGAGGGACAATGCTGTTAATTTTAAAATACTCTTTTTCATTATAAGAATTTTTAAAAAGTTAGTTGAAGTCCAAGATTGAAAGTTCGTAACGATGGATACGCACTACCGTCCGTTTGTCTACCTCCACTTACCCCAATTTGGGTGCCACCTTGGTTAATACCATTGTTGTTAAGCACATCATTTCCAATGTCCAATGTTTCTGGATCAAAAGGGAAGTCGGTAAAAGTCAAGAGGTTGGTACCAGAAGCTGATATCCTAATGCTCTTAGCTCCGATTTTGTTTGCAAGAGCCTCATCCAAACTATAGCCAAATTCCAAAGTCTTCAGACGGATATAGTCTCTTGTAAGCAGGTATCCATCAGTTTGTCCAGAATACCATTGGTCTCCTCTATCAGCCAATCTTGGAAGCGGCGCGTTGATATTGTCCAAGGACCAAGCCCTGTCACGTACATCACGTTGTACGTTAGCTAAGGTACCAGACATAAATGACCATTCATAGTTAATGTAACCACCAGCACCACCGGCCCAATACATGTTGAAATCAAAGTTTTTATAATTCAAGGCTGTGTTGATACCATATTGAGTATCTGCAAAGGCACTACCACCGGTACGTCTCTTATCCGCATCCGTAATTCTGCCATCACCATTAAAATCAACAACTCTAGCGTCTCCAGGTCTTAGGATAGGAGCTACATCACTATAATCCAAAGTCTCCGCATCAATTTCAGCTTGCGTACGGAAAACTCCGTCAAACTTGTACAATAAAGGTCTTCCTATTTCACCTCCCGTTTGCCTTTGCCATGGACGATCATCCAGAGCTGGCTCATCGAAGAAGGTCAGTTCGTTGTTGGAATCACTAAAGTTAACTGTGACACTATAGGTCAATCCAGATTCAGTACCTCCATTATATCCAAGTGTAATGTCAAAACCTTTGTTTTCAAACTCCCCTATATTCAAGTCTGGAGGATTAATCCCAGTGTATTCAGGTAAAGTTGCAAGAGGTTTTGTTAAGATATCTTCCCTTGTATTAATGAAGTAATCAAATCCTACCGTTAATTTATTATCCAGGGTCTTAAGGTCAAACCCTACGTTTGTGGAGGTAGCCGTTTCCCAAGTAATGTTGGGGTTAGCCACTTTATTTTCGGTGGCGGTAGTTACTATGCTCTCCAACGCGGTAAATGACAATTCATAGGATGCATTAAATTGATAAGGGTCTACCCTATCGTTACCCATTTGTCCCCATGAGGCTCTTACCTTGAAGAAATCCAACCACGGTGCCGCTTTTTGAAAGAAAGGCTCTTCGGACATAATCCAACCCGCAGATGCTCCTGGGAAAAATCCAAACCTAGTATCCCTAGGGAAAAGGTCCGATCCATCGTATCTAAAAAGCAATTCCAGTAAATATTTACTTTTATACGTATAATTCATACGACCATAGTAATTTAAACGTGCACGTTCAAAGGCGTTACCTTGACTAAATTGTCCTTCGGTACCACCAAAATCCAACTGGGCAAGGTCACTTGATAAGAAAAAACGCTTGAAAGCTCTTGTAAAACTCTGTTTGTTTTCTTCTTTGGTAACTCCCCCAAGGAATTTCAAATAGTGCTCGCCAAATTCTTTTTCATACGATGCGTTGAATGTAGCTGTGAAATCGGTTCTATCCGTGAAATCTTCAGTTAAACTTGGGTCTCCAGGACCTCGTTGGGCTTCAGTTAAACCGGATGAATCCCTATTTACACCATCCCAAGTATATAATGTCCAAGGTCGATTCCATAATGAACGCTTATAGCTAAATCTATCGTAGGAAACATTACCTCTTAGTTCCAATCCATCAATACCAGGAACTTGTAAGGTAAGTCCAATGTTACTTTGGGTATACGTTCGATTGTTGTCATCATATCCGGGTGCTTCGGTGACCCTTACGGCTGGGTTGTTTCCATTTTCAATATCAGGACCGAGCTCACCCGTTGGCCAAAAAGCAGGGAACCAGGGGTATTGCCTAATAAGATCCCCAATCACATTTTGACGGGTGGCGGTACGGTTATCCTCATTTCTACCATATAGTCCAACATCCAGTTTCAAATGCTTGTTAATGTTTGCGTCCAAATTCAATCGCAAATCATACATTTCAAACCCTTTTGGTGCTCCGACAAAATTGATGGCTTGGGTAAAATGACCTAATGAGGCCAAATAACTTATGTTTTCGGAACCACCAGAAATCTGGATATTTTGACGTGCGATTGGAGCATCTTTACGATGCAGTTCATCAAACCAATCCGTATCGGGATATAACCACGGATCGGTCCCCGCGGCAGTATTCTCAATTCTTTCCGTTGGAAAAGTTGGGTTTACAACCTCGCCGTTATCCGATCGCGTGTAAGGCGCGCCACGTCCTGCGTGTGCAGCTTCCCATTCTGAAACCGGTAATTTGTACACATTAAGTACGTTTACCAAATCCATATATTCTGCTCCTGTCAACATTTCCGGAAGTGTGGTAAAGCTTTGAAATCCATAAGTGGTATTTAGCTTTACAGTGGGAGCTCCCTTCTTACCACGTTTGGTTGTAATCAGGATAACTCCATTTGCCGCCCGTGCTCCATAAATAGCTGCGGAGGCATCTTTTAATACAGAGATACTTTCTATATCGGCCGGATTAATTCTTGCAATACCACCTGCTCTGTTGGGAATCCCATCTATAACGACAAGTGCGGATGAATTTCTGAAAGTATTTGTTCCACGAATTCGTATTGCACCCGTATCTGAGCCAGGTTGGTTACTTCCAGTATCAACAAAAACCCCAGCAACTTTTCCAGAAAGTGCCGAAGTAAGGTTGGGAGAGGAAGATTTTTCAAGTGCTTCTCCAGTGGCCGTGGCAACGGATCCCGTAAGTGTCTCTTTCCTTTGGGTACCATAACCTACTACAACTACTTCGTCCAAGCTTGCAGCATCTTCTTGCATAACCACATTAATAGTCGTGTTGTTCGTTACCGTGATTGCCTGTGTTTTCATGCCCAAATAGGTAAATTCCAAAACTTCACCTGTAGCTGCTTGGATGGCATAGTTTCCATCAAAATCTGTTTGTGTACCGATTGTGGTTCCTCTCACCACAATATTTACGCCCGGAAGAGGCTCTCCACCAGTATCCGTTACGGTTCCAGTAATATCCAATTGGATTTCTTCAACGGAACCATCCGGCTCAATGGAAACCTTAGGTTTTACTATAGATTTTTTAGGTTCTAAGCGCAGTACTATTTGCTTTCCTACAATTTCATAAGTTATCTCAGTATTTCTAAAAAGTATATGAAGTATTTTCTCGATTCGGCTTTTGTTCACCTTTATCGATACTTTGCGCTTTAAATCGATCTCAGAGTTCATATACAATATTTTAAACTCTGTCTTTGACTTTATTTCATTAAAGACTTCCGCCACACTCACATCGGTGAGGTCGAGGGAAACCTTGGTAACCTGCGAATAGCTGCTCGCATTAATCTTAAATAGAGCAACTAAAAGAAAAATAAATGTCAATCTCATCTTTAAGTCCATTCTAGGAAAGAATCTCGTCTTCCCTAAAAAACACAAATAATTATTCATAATTTTGAGTTGATTTAGATATTTTGTTTGATTATTTAAATTGTTTTTCTAATCAGGGAATGTTGCAGCATTTCCTGATTTTTTTTGGTCATTTAAGTTGTTTTTGCATAGGCATTGTTTGAATTATGGGTTAATTGTTATGTAGTTTCCATTTACCTCATAGACAAATGGTTTGTGTTTGCTGAAAGTTCTTAGAATATCATACACGCTCTCAATATCAAAGTAGCCAGTATATCTATTGTCGTTGATAGCGGTGTAGTTATTTGTGATCGAAACATCGTAATGTCTTTCCAATCTTCTTAAGATATTTTCCAATCGCTCGTTCTCGAACACCAAAACACCATCAATCCAGGCAATGTATCCCGATACGTCAACGGATTCCCTATACAATCGACCATCTTTGCTCAGCGAGGCCTTTTCGTTTGGTTTCAGCAAAATTTCCTCCCTGCTGGTACTGTCTTTTTGAACCCCTATGGAACCACTTACCAGAACCACTTCATGAATATCATCTTCCTTGTAACTGTTAATGTTAAATTCGGTCCCATAAACCTTAGTGGTAAGACCATTTGCCCGAACTATGAATTCACGATTTTCATCTTCGGTAACATCAAAGAAAGCCTCACCGTCCAAGAAAACCTCACGTGACATGCCTTCCATAAACTTGACAGGGTATCTTAAGGTAGCGCCAGAATTCAGGTGAATTTTAGTGCCGTCAGATAAAACAAGGTTAAACCGTTTTGAATAGGGAATGTGCAGGGTGTTGTAAGCCAGTTCATCTCCTTGGGAATCTGTATACGATATTCCATCCGCTTCTTGCTGCCCCAATATTTGACCGTCAGAGCCTACAATTTCTTGACTACCGTCGCTTTTAATTATTTTTTTTGTACCATCACTTAACTCCAATACAATTTGGTCCTTTGGTAGTTCCACAACTACTTTGTCATACAAAAGTCCCACAGCCAATCCCATACCTATTACTAGAATAGCGGCATACTTAAAGTTGGTTCTGATATGTTTTTTTCGCTTTAGCTCTCTAAGTCTTTTTTGAACTTTCTCCCAAGCTCCTTCCTTGTCACCATCGACCTCCATGGATAGGCTCCATATTTTTTTGAGTTCGATGAATTCCATTTTGTTCTTGGGTGAAGCGTCCATCCAATCAAAAATCATTTTGACTTCGGCTTCAGAGGCTTTTCCAGAGAGATATTTGTTGATTAGCTTATTCTCCATCTAATATTTTATTCCGATTTGAAATTTCCTTGATCTGTTATATCCACACTGTTGGTTCATAAATCACAATCAGCTAAAAGTCAGAAGGGCGGGGCTCGCCCCCCTGAAACTTTTAACTAACTCAAACTAACTTAAAAAACCTTCAGAGTACGCTAAACCTGATGTTTGCTTATTAGTACACGTATAAACCCAATTACCCTATATTGGGATTGTGCTTTTTTGTCTTCTAATGAAAAATTAGGAGTAGTAAAATGGATATGTAATTGGAAAGACTGTGCTTAAGGCTTCTCATGGCACGTGTCATATTTGCTTCGACAGCTTTGACAGAAATACTGAGTTCCTCTGCGATTTCCTGATTCTTTTTATTGTCCAAACGACGCATGTTGAAAACATGCTTGCACCTTTCGGGTAGTTTTTTGATAGCATTTTGAATCAATATTTCCAATTCGGAAAGGGTAGCAGTATCAAACTCCATGGCACGAAGCACCTCGAGGTTTATTTGTCTTTCCCGTTGTTTTATATATTGATTGTTATACTTGTGAACTACTTTTTTATGACGGAGGAGATTTAGGCAATTGCTTTTTGCAGATGTGTATAAAAAGGATCGGACCCCTTTGGGTTCCTTTACTTTTTCTCTATTAAGCCATAGATTGACGAAGGCGTCCTGTGTCACATTTTTAGATTCATCCAAATCGCCAATGAACTGCATACAAAAACCCACAATCTGATCGTGATAGCGATCAAAAAATGATTTGAAAGCGGTTTCGCTGCCATTTTTAAATTGCTGGAATTGGTATTCTTCGTGTTTGGTTAGCCTGCGTTCCATGGTCAATAAAGTTAGTTCTACATCATCCAAAATTATTTATGTGTACCTACACATTTTTGCAACAATATATTTTTAATAATCGATTTATGCAAAATCCGCATAATTTGCTTCTAGATTATCTATCATAGTATCTGTAATTCGGGATAAATCATATTGGGGCCTCCAACTCCAATCCCGTGTGGCCTCATTATCTTGCACGCTTTTGGGCCACTTCGCCGCAATTTCCTGTCGATGATCTGGAGCATATTCCACTTCAAATTTTGGATATTTTTCCCTAATCGATGCTGTGATCTGTTCGGGAGAAAAGCTGATTCCTGCAATATTGTACGATGTTCTTACTCTTATGTTTTCCAAAGGTGCCTCCATTAGTTCCAGGGTCGCTCTTACCGCATCATCCATATACATCATAGGTAGGGTTGTTTCCTTATCTAAGAAACATGTAAAAGGCTCACCTGCAACTGCTTTATGAAATATCTCAACGGCATAGTCCGTAGTGCCACCTCCCGGTTGGGATTGATATCCTATAATTCCCGGATATCTTAGTGACCTAACATCCAAGCCATACTTATGAAAGTAGTATTTTCCCCAGTTTTCACCAGCAGCCTTACTCAATCCATAAGAAGTCAATGGATCTAACAAGGAATCGTTGGGGGTGTTTACAGAAGGCGCTCCATCACCAAATACCGCGATGGAACTTGGATGAAAGACCTTGGCCACTTTGTTTTTCCTTGAAGCCTCAAGCACGTTCAACAAGGCCTTCATGTTAATTTCCCAGGTTTTAAGTGGATTTTGCTCTCCGTTTGCAGATAGGATCGCAGCTAAATGAAATATCTGCGTTACCTTATATTTTTGGATGGTCTCCTCCAATCGGACCTCATCGGTAACATCTAAAATTTTAAAAATTCCTGAAGTAGATTCGTTTGGCCTTATGTCAGTGGCAACCACATTTTTCAAACCATATTTGAGTTGGAGCGCATCGGTCAATACCGTGCCCAATTGTCCACTGGCTCCAGTTATCAAAATAGAAGGGGTCATATGCTGCTTTAAGCGTTTGTTCCTCCCAAATTTATGTTAAACAGATTAAATAATTGAAAATTTTGTTAAATAAACATTATTTTACTGCTAAATGTGATAATTCCGTAATTTTTACTTAATAAGCGTTCTGTTGACGTTTATAAGCAGGAAAGATTATTGAAGACTTTTATGGACAAACTGGATAGCACGGATATTACCATCCTTAGGATTTTACAAAAAAACTCAAAGAAGACCGCAAAGGAAATTGCAGGGAACTTAAATCTCACCGTATCCCCGGTTTATGAACGTATCAAACGATTGGAAAAGCTCGGGTACATCCGAAAATATGTTGCCATTCTAGACAAAAAGCGGATAGGATTACCCGTTACTGCCTTTTGCCAGGTCGCCATGCGATTCCACGAATCTTCCTTTATCGAAAAGTTTGAGGAACAAATACGAAGCCTCGAGGAAGTACAAGAGTGTTTTCACATGGCCGGAAAAGTAGATTTTATCTTAAAGATAAATACAGAAAGTCTGGAGGCATATCATGATTTTGTCAAATACAAGCTTTCAAAACTTGAGAATATTGGAGAGTTAAATAGCACTTTTGTCTTAAAGGAAATCAAACATTCGTCAGAATTCAACATTTAGGGAATGTCGAAATTACCTATCCAATCTTGACATCCATCAAAACCAGAGACAAATATTTTTAGCAATTCTAAAACACCTCTCCATCCAGCTTTTTTTTCCTAAAGAGTATCAGAATTAGACCACAAATAATACTTTAAATCAATTTGAGGCAAAAAAAGTATCAGAGTATGTTTAACTTTTTGTAGATAGCTATTTCTATCTGAACTAAATTAGTTTCACCTAAATAACTAACCCTTCTTTTTTGAAGTTGGGGGTTAAACCAATAATAACCAAACTACCAATGAAGAAAGTGGATTCAATCTTAAAAAGTTATTTCAATGCTACCACATAGATTGAAATAACTTTGAATCCATTTTGAACCTGGATAGAAGTTGGCGAAATTAGATTCCCATCTAGTGAAGCACCGTTATCGTTTTATTCTTTTTTTTCAAATCTATGGGGATTAATGCACATCCGTAAACAACTTTAATAATTCCAATATCAATGCCCTCAACCGACACCCTATGAAAGCTACTAGTTATTTTTCCATAACACTGACAATCCTGACTTTTCTATTCAATGCAAAAAATGCTTCTGCACAAACCGATTGGTTATTGGATGGTTCGTCATACAAAGCTGAAGTCAAACTGTCGGACAAAGAAATTGAAATGTCCAATGGTCTTGTGAGACGGGTTTTTCGAATAACTCCCAATGCGGCTACGGTACGACTGGATAATCTAATTACCGGTGAATCATTGTTAAGAGGAATTAAACCTGAGGCCATTGTTAAAGTTAATGGGATCAACTATGAGGTCGGTGGTTTAAAAGGGCAGCCCAACTACGCCTTCCTTAAGCACGAATGGTTGGAGGATTTGACCGCTGACCCCGCTTCGATGCAATATATGGGATATGAAATAGGTGAATCAAAGGCTCCTTTTGAATGGAAGCGGGTCAGAAACTACACCAAGGGTTCTGAATGGCCGCCCAAGGGTATACATCTTCGTATGGATTACAAAATGCCCGAATCCCAAAATCTATTGGCTGGAGATGCCTTACTTCCAAGTTCCTATGGCAGGAACGCCCTATATCAAACAGACTTTAATAGTCTCGATGCTATTTGGAATACCACATTTTCCGAAACCCATGAACGTTCATCATTTCAAAACGAAGGTAAAATAGGGGAAATATACACCCTTGCCAATACGTCAGTGTATGCGGAGAAAAAATTGGACAACGACGTAAAAATTGTTGAGGCCACTTTTAATGTAGGTACGGATAAAAGCAAGGTGTATGGCCCTGGTATCACCTTGGTCTGGCCTAACAGAACCGTAAAGTTTTATTTGCGCCCAGGGGGCAATAGTTATGACGACGGAGTAGCCATGTTCGGTTTATGGGATGGTCAAAAGGAAAACAAAGCAGCCGGTGGACGTCAAGCGTTGGACTTGACCAAACCCTGGAAACTCCGCTATCGCATCACGGATAAAGCAGTTTTTTGTGAGGCACGGCCCGAGGGTGGGGACTGGAGGACCATTGAAGCATTGAAACCGTTCGATTCCATGCCGTCACTAGTAAGAATTGGTAAAACCAATGCTAAAGGTGAGGGTATCGACAATAAAGAGCAGTTGGGAGAACTGGTAAGAATGCAGGTCATTGATTATGCAGAATATGGGGGCCTTTCTAAAAATAATGCATCAGGATTCGATCAAGAGGCGATTACCCTATCGGTTCATTATGAACTATACGATGGAATTCCCGTATTTGCTAAATGGCTGACTCTCAAAAACAATAGTAATGCGGACGTTATGGTGGATAAATTCACTAGTGAGATTATCGCCGCAGTAGAATACGGGTCCGCAGTGGAAACCCGGGAATTCAATGTCCCGACACCGAACATCCATGTGGAGACCGATTATGCTTTTTCCAGTTTTAATGTCGAGGATGCCAACCATCATGCGGTGAGGTGGTTGCCAGACCCGGATTATCATACCCAGGTAAATTACCTCCGTGTTACCCCCTGCCTCTTGAACGTTGGACCAGAAGTCGGACCTGCCAAAACCGTTGCGCCTGGTGAAACTTTTAAAACCTTCAGGACCTTTGTAATGCCCAAAGACAGTTATGACAGGGAAAGAAAAGGTTTGGCCCTACGAAGAATGTACCGTACCCTGGCACCATGGACCACCGAGAATCCGCTAATGATGCATGCTCGCTTTGCAGACTGGGAACGAGTGAAAACCGCTATTGACCAAGCTTCTGAAGCTGGATTTGAAATGGTAATTCTGACTTTTGGGAGCGGATTCAATATTGAAGATGACAGTCAAGAATATCTGGCCAAAATGAAAAAATATGCCGATTATGCCAAAAGTAAAGGCGTTGAAATTGGTGGATATTCCCTTCTTGCTTCTCGAAGAATAGGAGGAGGTCATGATGTAATTATGCCTCCTGGCCAACGTCCTACTTTTGGCAATTCACCATGTATTGAAAGCGAATGGGGACGGGAATATTTTAAAAAGCTCTATAATTTCTACGACAAAACCGGATTTGCTCTACTAGAACACGATGGCTCGTATCCCGGAGACGTCTGCACCTCTCAAGATCATCCAGGCCATAAAGGCTTTGAAGATTCGCGCTGGGAACAATATGAAACCATCTCACAATTCTATCAGTGGTGTCGCGCAAATGGAATCTATCTCAACATCCCTGATTATTATTATATGACAGGAGGAAATAAATGCGGAATGGGATATCGAGAAGTCAATTGGAGTCTTCCCCGCAACCAGCAGCTCATCCATACACGTCAAAATATTTATGACGGAGCATGGCAAAAAACACCTTCCATGGGTTGGATGTTTGTTCCTCTAACAGAATATCATGGAGGCGGGGCTGCGGCAACCATTGAACCCCTTAAGGAACACCTCCCCCATTATGAAATGATGATGGTAAGCAATCTTGGAGCAGGTGTACAAGCGTGTTACCGTGGACCAAGGCTATATGATTCCAATGAAACCAAATCCATGGTTTCCAGAGTGGTAAAATGGTATAAAAAGCACAGAGAAGTGCTCGAAGGTGATATTATCCATTTACGTAGGGCTGATGGCAGGGATATCGATTATTGGTTAAGTGTAAATCCACAGGGTGAAGAAAAAGGGATGCTGATGGTCTATAATCCTACCGATAAAGAAATTACGAAAACCATCGAGGTACCATTATACTATACGGGTCTTTCGGACAAAACCCAAGTGCAAACAGAAGATGGAAGAACCCAAAATTATTCCTTGGACAGGGATTATTCCATACCATTGGAAATTACCGTCAATCCCAATAGTTATACCTGGGCAGTAATTAAATAGCATTCATAGAACCGTAAACCCTAAAAAAACAGATCCTTCAAAAAATGTGCGCAATAAAACAAATTGTGTTATCGTACACATTTTTACATTCTTTTTCATATCTTGTTCGGGTTGAATCATGATTTCAAAACAAAACCATATGAAAATCCAAAGAACAATCGCCTATATATTTTTAATTGCAGTCCTAAATGCCTGTGGATTCCAAGCAGAAAAAAAGCCCGGAGATTTCGAGATTCTTCCCTGTCCCCAAGAGTTTGAAATCACGGGAATTAGCGATTTAAAAGTGGACCAATTACAGTTGGCCTTTTCCGAAAAAGATAGTCCATTACCTATTTTGGGTGATGCTTTAGATCATCTTAGTCAAGCGGACAAAAAATCTGACGCACAATTAACTTATTG
Organism: Flagellimonas sp. 2504JD4-2; assembly: GCF_053642935.1. Taxonomy (NCBI): domain Bacteria; kingdom Pseudomonadati; phylum Bacteroidota; class Flavobacteriia; order Flavobacteriales; family Flavobacteriaceae; genus Flagellimonas; species Flagellimonas sp. 2504JD4-2. Next base: position 669,801 of record NZ_JBSIOV010000002.1, read on the forward strand.
GATTGATGAGACACTTGATATTCCCGCGGAAGGCTATTTTTTAGAAATTCAGGAAGATCAAATAATATTAACTGGGAAGGACAAAGCGGGGCTTTTCTATGCTTTCAAAACCCTTGAACAAATAGCAACGGATGCCACGGATCAGGATGTTTATCTACCGCTATGCACAATCAAAGACTTTCCCCTGCTCTCCTACCGCTCTGTTCATCTGGATATTAAACATCATTTGGAAAAAACGGACTATTACTACCAGTTGATTGATAAGTTATCCAGTTATAAAGTCAACGCAATCATTGCAGAAGTAGAGGATAAAATCAAGTTTGAGCGTCATCCCAAAATTGGTTCTGCCGATGCGCTAACCAAAAAAGAATGGCAAAAACTATCAGCTTATGCGCAAGAACGAAACATAGAAATCAGCCCGCTTATGCAAGGATTGGGTCATTCTTCATTTGTGCTAAAACATGATGAGTACAAACATCTTCGAGATGACCCATCAAGTGATTGGGCCTACAATCCGTTAGATCCTGAAACCTATAAAGTACAGTTTGATCTCTATGAAGAAGCCATGGAAGCGACCCCAAATGGTAAATACCTACATATTGGTGGCGATGAGGTACATACCACGGGAAGAGGAAGCGGGAAGTCCGCCTTGGAGTTACAATTACAGTGGTTGAGCAAAGTATGCCAATTTGCCAAAGAACACGATCGTATTCCAATTTTTTGGGATGATATGCCGCTAAAGCATGCAGAAGTATACCACCCCATGTTCAATACCGAGATAAGTAAAGAAGAAGTGGATAAGATTTGGGAAGCAAACGAACATAAGTTGGTTGAATTTTTGGATCAGTTTCCCAAAAATTGCATTTACATGCGCTGGAACTACCATTCCCCTGAAACTTATGGCAACAGTAAAGCCATGGACTGGTTCAGCAATAATGGTCTTCAGGTAATGGGTGCCACAGCAGGGCAGACTAGATGGGTTTTGATGCCACAGCGAGAAAGCAATATTGCCAATATCAAGTCCTTCGCGCTTTCTTCCATAGCAAGTGGATTGGACGGACTTTTGCTAACGCTCTGGGATGATGATTCACCACATTTTGAACTTTATATGAGAGGTATTCTTGCCTTTTCCGAATATACTTGGGCAGGTAATAAACGTACCAAAGATGAGTTGAAATTGGCCTATCTTCATAGGGAGTTTTCGGATGCCGCCTCTAATGAGCAATCTGGATTTATTGACCTTTTGGAAAGTCCTGTTGGCAATTGGAAAAATTTGTTGTTGGAAGGAAATAGCCGCAATCATTTAATGAGTACTCCAAATGCCATGGAAAAATTGGTCATTGCTATGCCAGATGCCAATGAACCAGGAAAATGGGCTGAAAAGTATGCGGAACGAATCAAGGAAGCACAAGAGACTGTAGCTGTTTGTGATACCATTGGGGCCAAAATTGAGCACTTGAAATCCGTTGCCAAAAGAAATACCTTCAATCTGGAAATCTATGAGCAAGTAAACAATTTGGTGCGGTACAGCAATCAAGCCTTATTGCAATTGAACAAGTATGATCAAGCCAATGACGACCTGCAGCGTAAGGAGACTCTGGAAGGGTTATCAAAACTAAAACAGCAATTCAGCGAACTTCGCCAAACATTTGAGACCACTTATGGAAAAACCAGGATCCTTACCAAACCGGATGATTACATCCTAGACCAGGATCATCATGTGCACTTGGCCAATCAATCCTTATCTTTTGACTGGCAGTTCAGTGCAGAACTTTTATTTCTTCAGAAGTTGGAAGAAAATATCATTGAAAAAGTTACGCATTCCACTATTAAAGACTAACCTTAGGTGCAGTATGAAAAGAATATTTTTGACCATAATATTATGTACGGGTTTGACCTATTTCAGCTGCAAACCAACCCAAAACCTTGACTCGGGCCCTGACATTTATGTTCAAAAAGAACATCGCTATAACAAAAAGTGGAAGGTGGTATGGGAAGATCACTTTAGTTCCCCCAAACTTGATGATAGTAAATGGACCAAAATCCCTCAAGGCAAATCGGATTGGAATGATCAAATGACCGATAAGGATGCTAGGTGTTTTGATTGGAAAGATGGAAAACTCTATTTGATCGGGATAAAAAACACGGATACCTTAAAGGACCCTAGACCCCATCTTACCGGTGGAATCTATACCAAAGGCAAGTTTGCATTCCAATATGGTAAAATTGAAATTCATGCTAAACTAGAATCTGCGCAAGGAGCCTGGCCTGCCATGTGGATGCTCTCAGAACAGCGGAAATATGGAAAATATCCCAGAAATGGAGAAATAGATATCATGGAACATCTCAATTTTGATGATGTCTTTTATCAAACCACACATTCCTACTATACCTTGGAATTGAAACAAAAGGAAAATCCGCAATACTATAGCACCACCAAATTCAATACCGATGAATTCAACACCTTTGGGTTGGAATGGTATCCCGATAAATTGGTGTATACCCTTAATGGAAAACCGACCTTCACATATCCTAAGGTCGAAGGTGTAGATCCTTCACAATGGCCTTTTGACCAACCATTTTATATTTTAATTGACCAGCAATTGGGCGGTTCATGGGTCGGAGATGTAAATCTTGAACAGCTTCCGGTCAACATGATTATTGATTGGGTAAAAGTTTATCAATAAAATGTCATCCCATATGAGCATAAAATCAAAATACATCGGAAAAGTCACTTCAATCCTGTTCTTAGTATTTCTTGTGTTATCCTGCAATACAAAAAGAAAAGACAATACCACAGAGGGAACAGCCGAAGCAGTTGCCGAATCAAGACCTATGGGGCAATGGACCATGGAACGGGCAAATGCATGGTACAATGAACTCGATTGGCTTGTCGGTTGCAATTTTGCGCCCTCCAATGCCATAAATCAGCTGGAAATGTGGCAAAAGGACACTTTTTCTCCTGCACTAATTGATAAAGAATTGGGCTGGGCCGAGGATTTGGGGTTTAATACACTAAGGGTATTTCTACATTACCTTCCATGGAAAGAGGACAAAGTCGGCTTTTATGAAAGGGTGGATCAATTTTTGGCTATATGCTCAAAACATAACATACGGGTGATGCTTATTTTCTTTGATGATGTATGGCATCCCAATCCAAAACCAGGAATTCAGCCGGAACCAACACAAGGGGTCCATAATTCTGGATGGGTGCAAAGTCCCGGAATAGAAATCTTGAAAAATCTGGCTCCCTATGAAGCTGATTTAAAAGCCTATGTTCAGCAGACCATGGTGCGCTACGCCGAGGACGACAGGGTGTTGATTTGGGATTTGTACAACGAACCTGCCAATCCCAATCAGGCCAGTTACGGTGAAAATGAGTTAGAAAACAAGATGGACTATTCATTGGTCCTTCTTCAAAAAGCTTTTGGATGGGCAAGGGAGATCAACCCTAGTCAACCCATTTGTTCAGATGTTTGGCGCGCGGGACATTTAGACCTGAACAAAATGGATGCTATCGATAAGTTCTGTTACGAGAACTCCGATGTGATCAATTTCCATTCGTATTACGGACCTGAGACCACAGAAAAGATGGTAGAAATGTTATCTGCCTCAGGTCGACCTTTAATCTGCACCGAATATATGGCTCGGACTGCAGGTTCTACCTTCGAAACCATTCTACCTATATTCAAAAAACATAAGGTTGCTGCCTATAACTGGGGGTTGGTCAACGGTAAGAGCAACACCATCTACCCGTGGAGCAGTTGGGAAAGTCCCTTTACCAATGAGCCAGAGGTATGGTTCCATGACATTTTTAGGGAAGATGGGGCTCCTTTTTCCGAAGATGAGGCAGTGTTTATTAAGACCATAATCAGTCAAAACTAGGGATCGGAAGAAGCCGGATTATTTCAAACGCAACAGTTTTGAAACTTTGTTTTTCTAAATCGATTATTGCATTAAGGCATAAAAACTTGTTGCTGATTTTCCATTTTTTTTAAATGATGCATTTTTCAGCAAAAAAAGTATCAATTGATGTCATTTTAGTAATGGCTAAATGCTGCGATAACCAATAGATTTGTTAGATGCCTATTTTCCATTGCATCCAATTCATCGGGATAGGCCAAATAACTAAATCAGACTACTATTATGGAAAGCAACAACGCCACGGTTGTAAAAAAAGAGATACTCTTACCCTTTATTCTTATCACCTCGCTTTTTGCACTATGGGGATTTGCCAATGACATCACTAATCCGATGGTCTCGGCGTTTAAAAAAATACTGGAACTGAACAACACACAGGCATCCTGGGTACAGGCAGCTTTTTATGGCGGATATTTTACCATGGCGCTGCCCGCGGCTTATGTTGTTAAAAGATTTTCATACAAGACAGGCATTTTGGTAGGGTTGGCATTGTATGCTGCCGGGGCGCTGCTTTTCTATCCAGCTGCAGCCAAGGAAAACTACTTTTTCTTTCTAATGGCATTGTACATTTTAACCTTTGGATTAGCATTTTTAGAAACCACTGCCAACCCTTTCATAATGTCAATGGGGTCTGAAGAGACCGCAACAAGAAGATTGAACTTAGCACAGGCCTTTAATCCCATCGGTGCTTTATCCGGCCTCTTTGTTGCACAAACTTTTATTCTTGGCGCATTACAATCTGATGATGTGGATGCCGATGGCAACAGTATATATGAAACACTTTCAGCATCTGCCAAAGCTGTGGTTAAAACCTCTGATCTGGCGGTAATTCGTGATCCATATGTAGGCTTAGGTCTGTTTGTGCTGCTAATGGGGGTTATCATCGCCTTGGTAAAAATGCCAGAAAAGAAAGAATCGAATGCTGCTGTCGACATGTGGGCCTCTATCAAAAGAATTTTCAAAAGGGGTCATTTTACTGGCGGGGTTATTGCACAAACGTTCTACGTAGGGGCACAAATTATGTGCTGGACATATATTTATCAATATGCTGAAAACATCGGTATCAATAACCAAGATGCTGTTAACTATGCTTATACCGCCCTTGGTATTTTCCTGTTGGCCAGGTTCATTTTCACCTATTTATTGAAGTATATCAATTCGGGAAAACTCATGTTGATTTTATCTTCAATGGCCATCATGTTTTGCTTGGGCACCATTTTCTTGCAGGGCATGCCAGGACTATACAGTTTGGTTATGGTTTCCTTTTGTATGTCGCTAATGTTCCCGACCATTTATGGAATTGCCTTAAATGGTCTTGGAGACGATGCCAAAACAGGTTCGGCATTCCTGATAATGGCCATTGTTGGTGGTGCCTTTATGCCCATATTCCAAGGGATGATTTTGGACATTGGTGGATCAGGTTATGATGATGTTCGAATTCTTGGTACGCCAGAGGTGAATTTTTCTTTTGTACTACCAATGCTATGTTTTGTAGTCACCTTGCTTTATGGTTATAGTACTTTAAGAAAATCAAAAAGAATTAAGCTCAACGCATAAATCAACCTGAAGTTAGGCGGAGATATGTGACGTACGCACTGGAAACTTTGATTATTTCCACTGCGTATAGCTTGAAGCCGAAAACTTATGCTCATTCATAAGATTTATATACAATTGAATCAAACAAAAGTATTTTAACCTCGAATTGATCGCATATGAAAGTTACGTACAAAGCCAAATTGTTCTTTGCACTCCCCTTGCTATTGATTTGTGTAACCAACTGTAAGAATAGAACAAGTGAGGCCGAACCAAAGGTTGAGACTTTTGAAAAGGGAACGTTCGGGCATGATGCCATGTTTATTAAAAAACATTTCCCGAACAGTTTTATCCTTTCCAATGGAGAAAACAAGATTTTGATTACCCCTGAGCTCCAAGGACGCATAATGACAAGTTCTTTTGCAGGAGATAAGGGGACTAGTTTTGGATGGATAAACCATGATTACATTAAGTCTGGCAAGACAAACCATCAATTTAACCCCTTTGGTGGTGAGGAGCGGTTTTGGGTCGGACCCGAAGGAGGCCAATTCTCCATTTATTTTAAGCCAGGTTCAAGCTTTGATTTTGAAAACTGGAAAGTTCCAGACGCAATCGATACAGAAAACTTCGAGTTAATCCAAAGGACCGACACCGAAGCTTCATTTCAAAAAGAAACGCAATTCACCAATCACTCCGATCAGAATTTTCAGCTTAAGATTGAGAGAACCATCAGATTATTAAACAGTATACATGTAACAGAAGCGTTGAATATTGCTTTGCCTACAGATGTTGATGTGGTTGGATTTGAAAGCAAGAATTCCATTATCAACACCGGAAATACCGTTTGGAGCAAAGAAACCGGCCTGTTGTCTATTTGGATACTCAGTATGTTTAAACCAGGTGATAAGACGGTGGTCGTTGTACCATTCAAGACAGGAGAAGAAAGTAATCTTGGTAAAATTGTTACTGATGATTACTTCGGGAAAGTACCTTCGGACAGATTGAAGGTTGCCGATAGTGTACTTTTTTTTAAGGCAGATGGCAAAAAAAGAAGCAAAATTGGGCTCTCCCCCAAAAGGTCACTGCCCGTAATGGGAAGCTATGACCCGGACAACAATGTTTTGTCCATTGCCCAGTTCACTTTGGAAGAAAATCAATTTGATTACGTAAATTCCTTATGGAAAATCCAAGAGCATCCCTTTTCAGGTGATGCGATAAACTCGTATAATGATGGACCCTTGGATAATGGTGACCAATTAGGGCCATTCTATGAGCTTGAAAGCTCCTCAAGAGCTGCTGAATTAGGCCCGACCGAAACCCTTACGCACTATCATAGAACTTTTCATTTCACTGGAGATGAAGAAAAGTTGAATGCACTGAGTATTAGCTTGCTCCATACATCATTACATGAAATCAAGAATGCTTTTGACTAGAGGTCTGTTCGACAGTATTTATGATCTACTATAAAGTTTGAAATCAATGAAAGTATACAAAACCACAAAAGGTATCATCATAGAAAAGCAAGGCAGCTTCTACAAATCAAAGACCCAAGATTGGACCGCTTTGATGAACCGAACGCATCTCCATAGCACCTTGTCTTCGGAGATTGAGCATCAAGAACCAAGTACTACCTTGGACACTTCGACCATAGTTGCTCCCATCGAGAACCAGGAAATATGGGCTTCCGGGGTTACCTATATGCGAAGTCGGGAAGCTCGAATGGAGGAATCCAAAAAAGCAGGCGGTGACACTTTTTATGATAAAGTCTACGAAGCCGAAAGACCTGAACTTTTCTTTAAAGCTTTGGCGAATCGAACTGTGGGGACCCATGATTTTGTAAACATCAGAAAAGACTCAAAATGGGATGTCCCCGAACCAGAACTCACGCTTTGGATAAGTTCTGAAGCAACCATTGAAGGCTATACCATTGGTAACGATATGAGTTCCCGAAGCATAGAAGGAGAGAATCCATTGTACCTGCCCCAAGCCAAAGTGTTTGAGCGATGCGCCGGATTGGGTCCTTGTGTATATGTTCCAGAAAAACCGATTGACCCAAACACTATTATCGAATTGGAAATTCAAAGGAACGACCAGCAGGTGTTTTATGGTAAGATCCCTATCAGCAACATGAAACGGAGCCACATCGAATTGGTTGGTTTTCTTTTCAGGGAATGTGATTTCCCTACCGGATGTTTTCTTATGACCGGAACCGGATTAGTACCGCCAGATGATTTTACGCTGCAGCCCAAGGATGAAATAAAAATTACAATAGAACATATAGGCACCTTGATCAACATTGTTGCCCAAAAACAATAGTTATTATGAAATACATGTCCCGCATTCAAAAATTATTAATCATAATTGCCTTGGTAGTTGTTGCTAAACAAGCCAATGCCCAGCAGTACGAAGCCAATTGGGAGTCTTTGGACAAGCGTCCGGTTGCCGATTGGTTCGAAGATGCCAAGTTTGGAATTTTCATTCATTGGGGTCCTTATTCCGTCCCCGCCTGGTCTCCAAAAGGAACCTATTCGGAATGGTACCAATACTGGATGCAGAGCAAAGCGCTTTTCGGTAATGGTAATTTTAAAGGAGATGAGGTATACCAATTCCACAAAAAGACCTATGGTGACCATTTCGATTATTACGAGTTTGCCGATAAGTTCTCCGCAGATCTCTACGATCCCACGGAATGGGCGCAACTTTTTGAAGATTCAGGTGCCAAATATGTTGTGTTGACGTCCAAACACCACGATGGTTTTACCCTTTGGCCCAATGAACAGGCCAATGACAGGGGGTTCGCTTGGAACAGCATGGAAACTGGTGCAAAGCGGGATTTGGCAGGAGAGCTTTCAGATGCTGTAAAAAAGACGAGCGTAAAAATGGGCTTTTACTATTCCCTTTATGAATGGTATCATCCATGGTGGCAGAACGACAAAGAGCGTTTTGTAAAGGACCATTTCCATCCACAATTTAAAGACCTAGTGGAAAAATACCAGCCTGATCTGCTTTGGGGTGACGGGGAATGGGACATGGAGTATGAAAAATGGAAAACTCCAGAACTCATGGCATGGTTGTTCAATGAATCCAGTGTCAAGGACAAAGTGGTTATCAATGACCGTTGGGGCAAGGGCATTCGCCAAAAACATGGAGGATACTATACCACTGAATATGAGGCCGGGAAAACTTTTGACAAGCCTTGGGAAGAATGCAGAGGAATGGGCTTTTCCTTCGGATATAACCAAAATGAAGATGCCTCGGATTATAACAGCACTCGAACCTTATTGTTAATGCTTGTTGATATTGTCAGCAATGGCGGTAACCTGTTATTGGATATTGGACCCGATGGCAGGGGTAGCATCCCTCCTATTATGCAACAAAGGCTGTTGGAAATGGGTGAATGGCTTAAAATCAATGGAGATGCCATTTATGACACACGCAAATGGAAAACACCCATTCAGTGGTCGGCCGGGGATAGAAAATTTAAGAAAAGTACACACTATCTGGGTGGAGATTATATTTTGAAACAGACTGTTGATCCAGATCCCGGTAAGGCAGCCAAAGAATTGTTTTTCACAAGTAAAGGTGATGATGTATTTGCCATATCCCCAAAGTTTCCCAAGGACAAACTCATTATTAAAGGGGTAAAACCTACCAAAAATACCACGGTCCAACTTTTAGGCCATAATGGTAATTTAAACTATGATTATAAAAATGGGGAGCTAACCATAGAGGTGCCCAGTTTGACTTATGATGAATTGCCCTGCCAGCATGCATGGAGCTTTAAAATCAGTAATGTTAAATAATATGGTCATCAACCTCTAAAAATGTATGCTAGTGAAGCCAAGGAAATGGTGAATATTACCGTGTACAATTTTGAACACTATGACACCAATATTGGTGATTTCAGAAAAAAAAAGAAAGCGAATGCTTCAAGCATTGAGCAAAGAATAATTCTAGAACGTATTAGCATTTCATTCATGTCAACCAAAACACTTCAACTATCAAACCTGCATAAATTCATATGCCTCGCAGCGATTATTTTGATGGGAGGGCATCAAATCACGGCCCAAACATCGGATAACCTTAAACTTTGGTACAAACGACCTGCGGCCAATTGGAACGAAGCTTTACCTGTTGGAAATGGTAGCATCGGTGCCATGGTTTTTGGCGGAATACAGGAGGAACGAATCCAGATCAATGAGGAAACCATTTGGACCAAGGGTGATGAATACAAAGACCGAATTGGAGCCCATAAATATATTGATGAAATCAGGGCCCTGCTCTTTGTAGGCAAGTATACCGAAGCTGAAAAACTATATACAGAACAGGTACTGACCCCCAGATTACCCTCAAACACCAATACCTACCAAACGCTGGGAGACATAACACTCACATTTGATGGCATCGAAAATGCATCCGACTATTATAGGGACCTTGATATTACCAATGCGACAAGCAATACACGGTATAGTGCCAATGGCGTCACCTATAGCCGAACAGTATTTTCCAGTGCGGTGGACAAAGCCCTTGTCGTAAAAACCAATGCTAGTGAACCTGGGAAAATCAACTGCACTGTTGGTTTGAGCAGACCTGGGGATGGAGAAAAGCTTGCTGTACGGGATAACATGCTCATAATGACCCAACATCTGAGTGATGGAAAGGGTGTTAAATATGAAGCACGATTGCAGGTCATGGCCAAATCCGGGTCAATCGAGGTCATCGATAATCAATTTGTCGTTAAGAATGCAGATGAATTGGAACTACGATTGGTTGTGGGCACTGATTTTCGAAAAAAAGACCCAGCTCAATTATGCGATGAAACGATTCAGAAACTTAATGGTCGTAGCTATGAAAAAATACTGTCCGACCACATAACGGAGTATCAATCATACTTTAATCGAGTGAAGCTGGAAATCCTTCCATCCGCAGCTGCTGGTTTCGCCACCGACGAGCGCGTTGATGCACAAAAAAGAGGGGTAAACGACCCTTCACTGGCCTCATTGTATTTTCAGTTCGGAAGATATTTGCTCATTAGTAGCTCTCGTCCTGGAAGTCTGCCAGCCAATCTGCAAGGTATCTGGGCAGATGGACTTACACCGCCATGGAATTCCGATTATCATATCAACATTAATATTCAAATGAATTATTGGCCATCGGAGATAACCAATCTCTCCGAACTTCATTTACCATTTTTGGAGTTTATAGCGGGCCTGCGAGAGAAAGGACGTCAAACGGCCAAGAACGTTTACGACATGAAGGGCTTTGTAGCACATCACACTACGGATGTTTGGCAGTTTACCAACCCAAATGGCAAACCAGAATGGGGTGCTTGGCCCATGGGAGCCGCTTGGAGTGCCACACATTATTGGGAACATTACTTGTTTACCGAAGACAAAGCTTTTCTCAAAGATTTGGGATATCCCGTTATGAAGGAAGCAGCAGCGTTTTTGTCTGATTTCTTGGTCGAAAATCCCAAAACCGGAATGTTGGTCACTGGTCCTTCCATGTCGCCAGAAAATAAATTCTTTACGCCAGACGGTGGTAGTGCTTCTTTGGTTATGGGACCAGCTATGGATTTGCAGATTGTCCGCCATCTATTTAACGGAACCATATCCGCATCCAAAGTCCTCGGAATCGATAAAAAATTCAGAAAAAAACTGGAACAACAATTATCCAATCTTACACCGTCCAAAATAGGCAAGGATGGAAGAATTTTGGAATGGTCCGATGAGCGTTTGAAGGAAGTTTGGCCGGGACACCGACATATTTCCCATTTATACGGGCTTCATCCTTCAAACGAGTTTAATTGGAACGATAGTCCCGAATATATGGAAGCGGCCAAAAAAGTGATACAGGCCCGCTTAAAAGAAGGTGGTGGGCACACAGGTTGGAGCAAGGGCTGGATCATGAATTTCTATGCCCGCCTGTTGAATGGAGACAAAGTCTGGGAAAATTTGGTCGATCTATGGGCCCATAAAACCTATCCCAACTTGTTTGACGACCACCCTCCTTTCCAAATAGATGGAAATTTTGGTGCAACCGCGGCCTTGGCAGAAATTTTGGTGCAATCCCATGCCGGAGAGGTGAGCCTATTACCAGCGCTTCCGAAAGTTTTGGCCACAGGTAAAGTTTCCGGATTAATGGCTAGAGGCGGTTTTCAGGTGGATATTGATTGGCAAGATGGAAAGATTAAAACTGCTATCATCCATTCCAAATTGGGTAACAAACTAAAAGTTCGGTATGGTGCTATTGTCAAGGATTTTGATATTGAAAAGGGGAGGTCAATAGAACTCAACGAAAAACTGGAGATTGTGCGAACATTTTAGGTCCGCCAACCCTTAATTGGCGTCAGAGCTTTTCTGTAGGGAGTCAATAATCATTTGGGTGCGCTCCAATTCAGATTTCAGTTTTTCGTTTTCCTGGATGTACTCGGCACGCACTTGTTCCAATTTTCTCTCGAATTCATCGGCTGGAACATATTCCGGTTTGAGCAGGGAATTGTAAATCAAGCTAAAAAGTGTGAAAGCAAAGCTTATTCCGATTGCGGAAATCAAAACAATCAATAATGTCTTTTCTCTTTTGTTTTTCCCTGAATTCTTTTGAGATATTTTCCCTTCATCCCTGGATATTTTAGCACTTGGGGCAAGCTGGTTCAACAAGGTATCCCATTTTTCCTCTTCCTTAACATGCATGTCCTTAAATCCGCCAGCATTCAAAAATTGCTGCGTATTCTTTGTAGAGGCCAGCATAAAGATTTCAACGCCATTGCCGCCCATGATATCCAACAATCCAGCATCGTAATCTTGGATTTCCTTAATCAATTTTTCAACAAAATCATGACTATAATTTGGACGCAGAAATTCGTCGTACAGGGTTCTGACCTCAAAATAGTCCCTACGGTCCAAGGCATATTTTAGAAAACGGTCTTTTAATTCTGCTCTAAAAAATTCGCCCATTTTCTTTTAAAGAATAAATCGTTTGTATTACCGCTACCGGTTGCAAAAGTAGTCTTAAAATGAAAAGGAAGGGTTAATCGAATATTATGTATAAAATCAATTAAACGATCTCAGCGCTGAGGCCGGCTTCCAAAAGTTTGGAACATCTGGGTTTAAGGTAAGAGTATTCCCCTGTTTTTACGGTACATTTTCCATTGTAATGTACTATCAGCGAGCATTGTTCCGCCTGTTCTGGGGTATGGTCACATACTTTGATCAACGTATCAATAACATGATCAAATGTATTGACGTCGTCATTGAAAAGGACTATTTCATTCTGTTTTAAAACCTCTTCCTCTAAAAGTAGCTCCTCCGATACTTTCTCCTTGATACCCATGATTGTGGAATTAATCAATTCTAATTTACATATTTTGCCGAAACCCAATTGTTCTTTTCCAACTTTTTTGCAAATTTTAACCCATATTCCCCACATTTTGAAGAGATTACATCCAAATCCTGGATGTAAAATCCGCTTAGAAAGAGTTCCCCTCCTTCATTCAGGCATTTCGAATAGATGGGAATATCGTCCAACAAAATATTCCGATTGATATTGGCCAGGATAATATCATATTTCTTTTCCGCGAGCAAACTACTTTCCCCTTGATAAACGGCTATTTTGCCACAATGGTTCCGTTCCACATTCTCTTTGGAATTCAAAAAACACCATTCGTCGATATCAATGGCATCCAATCTTTCTGCTCCCCTCATTTCCGCCAAGATTGCCAAAACCCCAGTGCCACATCCCATATCCAACACCGATTTCTTATCAAAATCAGAATTCAAAATATGCTTTAACATCATATAGGTGGTTTCGTGGTGACCTGTTCCAAAGCTCATCTTTGGTTCTATGACAATGTCATATTCCACTTCTTTGGACTCATGGAAAGGAGCCCTAACAACACATCTATCACCGACCGTTATGGGATGAAAGTTCTTTTCCCATTCAGCATTCCAATTTTGTTGTTCAATTTCTTTGCTGGACCAAGTTATTTTGAAGTCAGGGTGTTGTAAAATATACAAACTGTCCAGAGTGGTTTCTTGCCATTCAGTCTTGAGCACATAGGCCAACACCCCGGTATCATTTTCCACAAAACTTTCAAAACCAATTTCTCCTAGTTCTGCAATTAAAATATCGGTTGCAGGTTGTAAAGGATTGACTTTGAAGTTGTATTCGATGTAGGTCACACTAAATCAGATATTAGATGGCCTTGATGATGGCAATAAAGTCATCCGCGTTTAGCGAAGCGCCACCGATAAGACCACCATCTACATCCGGTTTTGAGAAAATGTCGGATGCATTGGCTGGTTTTACACTTCCTCCATATAGAATGGAAACGACGTTAGCAATGGAATCGTTATAAGCCTCAGCAATTGTTTTTCTGATAAAAGCGTGCATTTCTTGGGCTTGTTCAGGACTTGCAGTTTCACCCGTTCCGATCGCCCAAACAGGTTCGTAGGCCAAAACTATATTTTTCCATGCCGCCTGATCCAAATCGAAAAGGGCGTTTTTTAATTGACTTTCGACCACGGAAAAGTGATTTCCAGATTTTCTTTCATCCAGCTCTTCCCCAAAACAGAAAATAACGGTCATTTCCTTATCCAAGGCAGTTTTTACCTTTTTCGCCAAAAGGTCATCGGTTTCTCCAAAAAGCGAACGCCTTTCCGAGTGTCCGAGAATTACTGTATCTACATGAATATTTAAAAGCATATCCGCAGAAATTTCCCCGGTGTAAGCTCCATTATCTGCAAAGTGCATATTTTGCGCTGCAACTTGAATTGTGGACGATTGCAAACTCCGTTGTGCTTGCGCCAAGTTGACAAAAGTTGGAGCTACTATAACTTCAGCGTGCGTATCAGGAAGCTTAGCGGAAAGTTCAGACAACAATGCTTCCGTTTCCTCAAGATTCTTGTTCATTTTCCAGTTACCAGCAACTATTTGGGTTCTCATTGTTCTTGTTATTTAGTTATTCTGTTTGGTGTTATTTATAACTTTCAATTATTTTTTTTGAATTTTATTCCTTTAATTTCAGAATTGCGAAGGTAGTACATAAAAGCTCCAATTTTATTGATTTCTAGATCAGTATCTTGAAATAATTCTTCTACGAATTGACATATTTCTCTGGAAACTTTCCAAACCTCTAACTCCTCAAAACTGTCAACCCTTCCCATATCATATCACTTTAAAACAGAAAAACCACAAACACTAAAACTTTAGCTCGTCTAGATCATTATAATGGACTTTCTGCAAAATTGTGCCCTTTTCCAAGACCAAAACCGCAGGATTGGACCGAACTATGGTCTTCAAAGTGGTTTCATCGGTAAAATAGAAATCGAAGTCCAACCCATATTCCGATTTGATTTGATTGGCTCTGTCATTGCTAGACGCAGACATTCCAATGACGGTATATCCCTTTTCCTTTGCTTTTGAGGTGGCTTTGGCAACATCTGAAAAAGCACCATAATTACTCTTTGCCAGGTCATAAGCAATTACCATGACCAATTTATCTTCCTCCAAAAGGGAAGAAGCCCTATCCTCACCACCCTTTTCGATGGTAAAATCATGAATGGGAGGTTCATATCCTTTTTGAATTTCGGTGGTTTCGACACCCATAAACTCGCCATCTACTTGTGGATACTCTCCGTTAGTGACCACAATTTTGTCTTCTCCATTAACTTTAAATTGCCATGCGTATTCGTATACGGGCTTTGGAGCATTTTCAGGTACGCTCATCCCCTCTTGAATATTTGCTCCGATCTTATAGGGTCTGAAATCTACCGATGGCAAATGATTGAGCACTTGATTTGCAAATAGGATACACGCCACCAGGGAGACCCCAGCGATAATCCAATTGGTCTTTAGATTGAACAAGGGGGTGATATATTTTTGGCCGTAAAACAAAATCAGTATCAGCACCAATAAAATCACATCTTTGGTGAAAGATTCCCATGGGGTCAGTTTCACGGCATCCCCGAAACAACCACAGTCCGTCACTTTGTTGAAATAAGCCGAATAAAAGGTAAGAAACGTAAAAAAGATAATCATTGCTAACAGGCTC
The DNA here is from genome assembly GCF_053642935.1 of Flagellimonas sp. 2504JD4-2. Taxonomy (NCBI): domain Bacteria; kingdom Pseudomonadati; phylum Bacteroidota; class Flavobacteriia; order Flavobacteriales; family Flavobacteriaceae; genus Flagellimonas; species Flagellimonas sp. 2504JD4-2. Next base: position 685,306 of record NZ_JBSIOV010000002.1, read on the forward strand.
CAAATAGTAAATTTTGGTTTAAACCCAATCAACAAAAGCACTCCCAAAATTACCTCAACTATGACAACAAAAATGGAAATTGCCAATGCCAAAGGCATCAAGAATGGCAAATCCAGTACCCCTTGGCTAAAATATTCTTCCAATTTGAAGGAGAACCCAACAGGATCATTCAGTTTGATGAGTCCACTTATGATGAATAAGACTCCAACAAAAATTCTAGAAATCCACACTAAATATTTCATACTTCTTGGGAATTTTCACTCATATGAATAAGTGCAAAAACAGCATAATTAACCATATCTTGATAGTTGGCATCTATACCCTCACTCACTAAAGTGGCTCCTTGATTATCTTCTATCTGCTTTACCCGAAGTAGTTTCTGAAGTATTAGATCGGTCAAGGAACTTACGCGCATATCACGCCAAGCCTCACCATAATCATGGTTCTTGTTCTCCATCAACTCCTTGGTCATCGCTACTTCTTTGTCGTAAAGCTCAACGGCTTCATCTGCAGAAAGGTCTGGTTGCTCTACTACGCCCTTTTTCAGTTGGATCAAAGCCATGATAGAATAATTGATGATTCCGATAAACTCAGATCGCTCACCTTCATCAACCTTACGGACCTCATTTTCCTGTAAACTTCGTATCCGCTGCGCTTTAATAAAAATCTGGTCGGTCAGTGATGGAAGCCTCAGTATCCGCCAAGCGGTACCATAATCTTTGGCTTTCTTTAAAAACAGTTCCCGACAGGTGTTGATCACTTCATCATATTGCTGGGAGGTGTGCTGCATGTATTCTTGCTAATTTGCGTAAATTTCGTCCAAACTACGGTGCCCTGCGGAACACCGTGCCAAAGATAATCAAACCCATCAAAGCACATATTCTTTATGACCATAAACTGTAAAGGAACCCTTGTTGATCTTACGACACCCAAAATTATGGGTATTTTGAATCTTACCCCCGATTCTTTTTATGACGGAGGGAAGTTTAAAGATGAAGCCAACATACTAAGGCAAGTGGAAAAAATGCTCTCTGATGGTGCTACTTTTATAGATATGGGCGCTTACAGTTCAAGACCGGGGGCCGAGCATGTCATCGAAGATCAAGAATTGAAACGATTGTTTCCCATATTGGAGCTTATTCTAAAGAACTTTCCCGAAACATTGATTTCCATAGATACTTTTAGAAGCAAGGTAGCATCCGAAAGTATACAACGAGGTGCTTCTTTGATCAATGATATTTCCGCAGGAAATTTGGATGCCCAAATGTTTGCTACAGTTGCCAAATATCAAGTTCCCTACATTATGATGCACCTAAAGGGCACTCCTCAATCCATGCAGAAAAAGGCGGTTTACAATGATTTGATCAAAGATCTTCGATTGTACTTCTCTGAAAAAATTGTAGAAGCCACGGCACATAAAATCAACGACCTGATCATTGATCCCGGTTTTGGTTTCGCCAAGACTACGGAACAAAACTATACCCTTTTAAACCATCTAGATCTTTTTAAAACATTTGAACTTCCCTTATTGATTGGCCTTAGCCGAAAATCGATGATTTATAAAGTTCTGGATTCATCCCCGAAGGAAGCTCTGAACGGGACCACGGCACTGCACGCAGTAGCATTGTTGAAAGGCGCCAATATTTTAAGGGTACACGACGTTAAAGAAGCACAGGAGTGTGCAAAGCTTATTGAAGCATTGAAAGCCAATGCCCTCTAATTTTTGGTTCTTCTATTTTTGCTAATTTTACAAAAACACCGCGGTTGGATTTTCTAAATTTTCTTGAATTCAAAATCACAGATGTCATAGACATTGTGCTTGTGGCCGCCCTACTCTACTACATCTATAAGCTGGTCAAAGGTACCGTTGCCATCAATATTTTTATTGGCATCGTGATTGTTTGGGCACTTTGGAAATTGACCGAATTGCTGCAAATGAAAATGATAAGCAGCATGGTAGGTGGATTCATGAACATTGGATTGATCGCTTTAATCATAGTCTTTCAACAAGAAATTCGAAAGTTTCTGTTGATGATAGGTTCTACCAATTTTGCCTCCAAACGCAGTTTTATTAGACATTTTAAGTTTTTACGGCAGGAAGCAATGCCCAGTGACACCAATGTGGATGCGGTTGTAGCGGCATGCGAAAAAATGGGTTCTAACAAAACGGGAGCCATCATTGTCATGGAACGAACCAATTCTTTGGATTTTGTAAGGATAACTGGAGATAAAATGAATATTGAAATTACCCAACCCATTTTGGAAAGCATCTTTTTTAAGAATAGTCCATTGCATGATGGCGCCGCGATTATACAGGATAATTACATCACCGCCACTAGGGTCATCTTACCCGTATCCAATGATAGAAATATCCCCTTACGTTTTGGGTTACGTCATCGTGCGGCAGTTGGCATTACAGAAAAGACGGATGCCATTTGTTTGGTGGTCAGCGAGGAAACCGGGTCTATTTCTTATATAAAAAATGGAGAATTTGTTCCGTATAAAGGACTTGAGGAGTTGACCAATCTTTTGAAAAAGGACTTGGAATAATATGGAATGTAAAAACTGTGGAGCAACATTAAGGTCTGATTTTGGATATTGTCCCGCATGTGGAGCCAAGGTAGTGCGCAACCGACTTACTTTAAAAAATGTTTTCCAAGATTTAAGTTTTCAGGTGTTCAATTTGGACAACACCTTTATAAAAACCTTCCGACATCTGTTTTCAAAACCAGCAGATGTCATCGACACCTATATTTCAGGGACACGAAAAAGATATATGAATCCCATCAGCTATTTTGCCATAGCCATTACGTTGTCTGGGATTATGTTTTTTGTGCTGAGAAATCTCTACCGTGTAAACTTAACCAACAGTAGTTTTACAGATAATCAGCCAACCAACATGGAATTTATCTTTGACTACCAAGGTCTTTTGTCATATTTAATTATGCCAATATATGCTTTAATGACTTGGTTACTTTTTATGGACAAGAAAAAACTTAATTACACGGAACACCTTGTCACCAATGCCTACATTACCGGGCAAACCTCCTTTGTGCAGGTTATTGTATGCTTGCTTCTATTTGGAATTTTTGATATTCGGTACGATATCTTCAATTGGTCCTTCCTATTAGTGATTGTGATATACCAGTTTTATGTTTTGGGAAAAATTCACGAGACCAAATTTTTAAGCACTTTTTTACGGGGTTTAGCGTATTTGATTCTATTAGTTATCGTAATGCTATTAATAGGAATATTGGTTGTGCTAATTGCCCTTGTCTCAGGTCATATGACCATTGAGGATTTTAGACCAAAATAATCAGGCAACTTCCTCGGCAAGAAATTGGGCTTCGTACAAATCATTGTAGTATCCGCCTTTCTTAAGCAATGCTTGATGGGTGCCCATTTCAACAATCTGACCTGCATCCATCACAATAATCTTATCGGCTTTTTTAATGGTCGCCAAACGGTGGGCTATAATGATTGATGTCCTTCCCGCGGTTATCTTATCTGTTGCCTGTTGAATCAATTGTTCTGAATACGTATCTACCGAAGACGTGGCTTCATCCAGGATCAAAATGCTTGGATTGCTTACATAGGCCCTTAGGAAAGCTATAAGTTGACGTTGACCACTGGAGAGCATGCTTCCACGTTCTTTCACATTGTATTGATAAGCTCCTGGTAAACTTGAAATAAACTCGTGCACTCCAATCTGCTTGGCGGCAGCTTCAATATCCGAGAGGGTAACGGATTCATCCCGAAGCGATATGTTGTTGGCAATGGAATCGGCAAACAGGAATACATCCTGCAAAACAATCGCAATATGGGAACGCAGTGAGCTCAAGGTATACTCCTTAATATTGTGCCCATCGATTAAAATATCGCCTGAATTGATCTCGTAAAAACGATTCAATAAATTAATGATTGTTGATTTCCCAGCGCCCGTTGCTCCAACAATGGCGACCGTTTCTCCAGCATTTACTTTGAAGGAAATACCATGGAGTACTTCCTCATTCTCGATATATCCAAATCGAACATCCGTAAATTGAATGTTTCCTTTTACATCATCTTTTTGCAAGGTACCATTATCAGTAATCTGACTATCGGTATCCAGAATTTTGAATACCCTATTTGCCGCAACCATTCCCATCTGTAGGGTGTTGAATTTGTCCGCAATCTGACGAAGAGGGCGGAATAACAAATCCATCAAAAAGAAAAAGGCAAAAATGGAACCTGTGTCATTTAGGCCTACATTTTCAATGTTTTGGATAACCCCAAAGTACACGACCAGACCAATACCGATGGAATAGGAAATCTCTGCAATGGGAAAAAAGATGGAATTGTACCAAACCGTCTTTAACCATGCATTTTGATGCTTCTCATTGATTTTACGGAATTTTTCCTTTTCAATTTCCTCACGGTTGAACAATTGCACGATTTTCATTCCGGCAATGCGTTCCTGCACAAACGAATTTAAATTGGCAACCTGGGCACGAACCTCAATAAAAGCCACCTTCATTGCTTGTTGGAACAATCGTGTTGCAATTAAAATTATCGGAAGTATGGCAAATACGATCAAGGCTAATTTCCAGTTGATGTAGAGCATTACTGCTGCACCTGAGAGCATTTTGAGCATATCGGCCACGATCACAAAAAAGCCTTGACTGAATATTTCCCCAATCCGCTGCATATCAGCAACCGCCCTGGTCACCAAAACACCAATCGATGAATTATCAAAATAGGTCATTTTAAAACCCATCATCTTTTGGAACAAGCGTACCCGGATATCCTTGATGACCGATTCCCCTAACAGGTTTGCATAATAGTTGAAGGAAAGTTGACAAATTACCTGGCCGAACAGCACTCCCAGCATGACCAGCACTGTAATCAACAAAAGCTCACTGTCTTTATTGGAAAGTGCATCATTTATGATATTCCTCACCAGAATAGGGGTCAATACCGCAAAGGCAGCAGATAAAATAGCAACCACAGCAACCACCCAAAAGGTCACCCTATAGGGTTTGGTGTGCGCAAACACACGTTTGAACAAACTAAAATCAAACGCTTTACCTATCTCGTCATTGTTGCTCATTAAATATCTTTTTTGGGTAAGAGACCTTTGTCAAATATAATCCTTTTGCGGGTACAGAAACACCTGCTTTTTGCCGGTCCTTGCTTTCTAAAATAGCGTTGATTTCCTCAGGTTTCATTTTACCAAGCCCTACATCCAGCAAGGTGCCCACAACCGCTCGAACCATATTCCTCAAAAAACGATCAGCGGAAATCGTAAATACCAGTTTATCCTCTTTTACCTCCCAAATGGCCTTTCTAACGTCACAGATGAAGGTCTTTACATCTGTATTTGACTTGGAAAAGCATTCAAAATCTTCATGATCCAATAAATATTGGGCGGATTGGTTCATGGCATCAATATCCAAAGGATGTTTTACCAAATGCGCCGAATCCACATAAAATGGATTCTTCTCCTGTATTACCCAATATTCGTAGGTACGTTCCACAGCATCAAAACGGGCATGGCTCTCTGGAAGAACAGTATTTATTTTTCGTACAGCAATATCCTCTGGAAGAAAGGCATTCAATCTATAAACAAGATCTTCCGCATTCTCCAACGGACCGGAATCAAAATGGGCAAACATCTCCTTGGCATGTACTCCTGCATCAGTTCTACCGGCACCTACTACTTCGACATTTTCACGTAGCAAGGTTGAAAGTGCTTTCTCCAGTACCTCTTGGACAGTAATGGCGTTGGGTTGGTTTTGCCAGCCGTGATAGGCTTTTCCGAAATAAGAAAATTGGATAAAATATCTCAATTGGATCCCTTACTTTTAAGTTGTTAAAGATACTTTAATCCCACCCAATAGAAATCTTACTATAATTTTTTAGCATATTTTTAGCGTTATGACCAAAGTTTTACTGCTTTCAGACACCCATGGACATATGGATGATTCCATTCTAAAATATGCTGCCCAAGCCGATGAAATATGGCATGCTGGGGATATCGGCAAGCTTGAAATCACCGACAAATTGAGTGCATTGAAACCGGTCCGTGCCGTTTTTGGAAATATTGATGACCATATAATCCAAAGGGAGTTCCCGGAGCATAACCGTTTCTTCTGCGAAGGAGTTGATGTCTGGATCACGCATATTGGAGGTTATCCTGACAAATACAATGTCCGGGTACGAGATGAGATAAAAAGGAATCCCCCAAAACTGTTCATCTCAGGACATTCCCATATACTAAAGGTCATGAACGACAAAAAGCTGAAATTGCTCCATATGAATCCTGGTGCCTGTGGAAAACATGGCTTGCATCGTGTGCGAACAATGCTACGTTTTGTAATCGATGGAGAAAATATATCGGATTTAGAAGTCATTGAATTAGGGAAAAATTAAATGCGACACTCCTTTTTAATCATCCTCCTACTTTTGTCTGCCTGCAATAACCAAAACAAGCAGGGAGAAATGTCCGTAGATACCCAGGAGGTCCCAAGTACGGTTGCCCTTTACGTTTTGGGAACGGTACAGGATGCAGGAAGTCCCCATATTGATTGTCAAAGGGAATGCTGTTCTGCTCTGTTCGAAAATCCGGATCCAAATCGCAAAGTGGTTTCGCTGGGTGTTGTTGACCATGAAAATGGGAAATCGTTTCTTTTCGATGCCACTCCGGATATAACTTCGCAATTAAGGTTGCTAAAAAATTTTTCCGGAAAACCCAATGACCTTCCCGATGGTATCTTTTTGACCCACGCACATATTGGTCATTATACGGGATTGATGTATTTGGGGCGCGAAGCAAAAGGCGCGAACCAAGTTCCGGTGTATGCAATGCCCCAGATGAAATCTTTTTTGGAAACCAGCGGGCCTTGGGACCAACTGGTTATGTTAAACAACATCTCTCTTGAGGAGATTCAAAATGAAACACCGCTACAACTGACCTCCAACATTTCGGTTGTTCCCTTTTTAGTCCCGCATAGGGATGAATATTCAGAAACCGTGGGTTACCGAATTGTGGGCCCTAACAAATCCATGCTCTTTATTCCAGATATTGATAAATGGCATAAATGGGAAAAGAACATTCTGGAGGAAATCAAGAAGGTGGATTTTGCATTTTTGGATGCTTCCTTTTTTGATGAAAAGGAAATCAATAACCGGGATATCTCCGAAATACCACATCCTTTTGTGATTGAAAGCATGAAGCTTTTTGATGAACTCTCCAAAGAAGAAAAAGCGAAAGTCCATTTTATTCATCTCAATCATACCAACCCTTTGCTTAAACCAAAAAGCACGGAATCTAGGCTGGTTCAAATACAAGGTTTTAATGTCGCAAAGTTTCAGCAAGTATTTGAACTATAGCACAATGACCTCTACGTAAGAATTCTTGCAGTATCACGTCTAAGCAAGCAAACAATCTGAAACAAATGAAAACACTACGTTTAACACTATTTGTATTTGCAAGTATGCTATTGTTGGCATCGTGCGGACAAAAAAACAAGAAAGCAAAAACGGTCAACGAAACTGTTGCTGAAAAAGTTGTTGAGGAGCCAGTCTACGATACGGATCGTCCTGAAACTGTGCTAGCAGCTATTGAACATGCCCATGGAGGATGGAACGATCTTTGGAAAAAGGGTGATGTGGAATATACGTATACCTATCATTCCATTGCCAATGACAAAAAAGATGTTTCTACGGAACGTTACATCTTCAATTCGGAAGCTTCCTACGGAAAATATGATAAACACGAGATTAATGTTATGCCCGATGTTGAAGGTGAGGTTATCCAATACTTTAATGGAAAGGAAACTGTTGTTCTAGTTAATGGGGAAAAGACCGAAGATCCCCAAGGTAATGCGGTAGGTGACTTTTTGAGGAGGGCCAATCATTTTTGGTTTGTGATGCCCTATAAATTAAATGATAGTGGAACCATTACCACCTATCAGGGCCAGGAGGAGTACAATGGCACCACTTACGACAAACTTCACGTTACTTACGACCCAGAAGTTACCGGTAAGGAGCAAAACGACATTTATATTCTCTATGTCAACCCTGAGACCAAATTGATTGACCGGTTTTATTTCTCCCTGCCCTTTTTAGGTGTGAATGAGCCTGTTATCATAGCGCAATACGAGTATGAGGATATAGATGGGCAATTGGTTTCGTCCAAGCGATCCTATTTTATGCCCAGTGAGCAAGGGTATGCCGAAGACCCAAGCATAGTTCAGACCTTGACCAATGTAAAATTTGGAAATGGTTTTACTGCAGAAACATTGATGCAGTAAAATTTCAACTCCTAAAAAAATAAAAACCCCGGATTTACCGGGGTTTTTCGCACTAATACTACTAAGATGTTAGGTTTAACGTAAGCGATCAACAGATTTTACAAGATCTTCATCCTTTTTGATGGCTCTGTTGGCCAGAACCAGAAAAACGATAGAAAATACAGGAATCAGCATCCCAATACCCTTCTCAGAAATGGTGTTTTCTCCGGATAAGCTTAGCGATCGGTAAACGAAAAATCCTAGTAAAAAAAGGTTCAATATCATATTCAATCTGTTCACAACAAATTGATTCTGTCTGTTTTTGTACAAGAAAATCGAAATCAGTGCCAACGCCGCCGAACTATAAAAAGCAATGCTTATCCATAACTCGGTCTTGGCAAAAACCTCAATTCCTTCACCGTCAATCCATAAACTCAGAACTAATGGCAATGCTCCTGATACAAGGGCCACAACCAATAAGAAAAACGTCTGAATTCGCTGAATCATTGTATAAATTGACTTAGGAAGGCAAAAATAGGCGTCTTTTTGGTAATTGCCTCCTATTTGTTGAAAAATAATTCGTATAATTGTGTCGTTATTAGCGAAGCACTCGCCCAAGGAAATCTTTCCTATCGTAGTACCCCCAATAACTTTTACTTCAAATTACGTTAGATAAGTTTAATTTATTCATCACTTAATGTTTGAGATTTCAGATCTAAAAGCTAAAAAGCTTCCTGAATTGCAGGAAATTGCAAAGAACCTAAGCGTTCCCAAATTTAAGACCTTAAAAAAGCTTGATTTGGTCTATCAAATCTTGGATGTACAGGCATCCAATCCAAAAGTTGTTCAGGAAAGTTCAGCACCCCCACAAGAAAACGGTGTTCAGAAACAAAAAAGACCTAGAACACCACGTCCCAAAAAAGAACAGAGAGATAGCGCTGCTACTCCAGAAAATACTGAGAAAACTTCCGAGGACAAAAAGGAACAGGCTCAGGAACAAGCTCCCAAAAAAGAGCACCACAAACAAAACGGCCACCAAAAAAACCAACACAAGAAAGGTAATCAGCACCATAGAGGTGGCGGACACGACAAGAAAAGCAGCAATTTTGATAAAGATTTAAAGAACAGGTATAAAGAACCTGAATTTGAGTTCGATAGCATCATCGAAAGTGAAGGTGTTTTGGACATCATGCAGGATGGTTATGGCTTTTTGAGGTCCTCTGACTATAATTACCTGTCTTCACCTGACGATATTTATGTATCCCAATCCCAGATTAGGTTGTTTGGACTTAAGACAGGGGATACCGTACTAGGAAATGTAAGGCCGCCGAAAGAAGGAGAGAAATATTTTCCTTTGATCAAGGTTACCAAAATAAATGGATTAGATCCACAGGTAGTGCGTGATAGGGTTTCTTTTGAACACCTAACACCATTGTTTCCAAAGGAAAAATTCAATCTAGCTGAAAGACAAAGCACATTGTCAACACGTATCATGGATTTGTTCTCTCCAATTGGAAAAGGACAGAGAGGAATGATCGTGTCCCAGCCAAAAACTGGTAAGACAATGTTATTGAAGGACATTGCCAATGCCATTGCGGCCAACCATCCAGAAGTATATCAAATTATCCTCTTGATAGACGAACGTCCGGAAGAGGTTACCGATATGCAACGTAATGTTCGAGGCGAAGTAGTTGCTTCTACCTTTGATAAAGAGGCCACGGAGCATGTACGCGTAGCGAACATTGTTATAGAAAAAGCCAAAAGATTAGTGGAGTGCGGTCATGATGTTGTAATTCTTTTGGATTCTATTACACGTTTGGCCCGTGCGTACAACACCGTGCAACCGGCTTCTGGTAAAGTATTGAGTGGTGGTGTTGATGCCAACGCCCTGCACAAACCAAAACGATTCTTTGGTGCGGCAAGAAACATTGAAAATGGAGGCTCACTCTCAATTATTGCCACAGCACTTACGGAAACTGGTTCCAAAATGGATGAGGTTATTTTTGAAGAGTTCAAAGGAACCGGTAACATGGAACTTCAATTGGATAGAAGAATTTCAAACCGTAGAATTTTCCCAGCCATTGATTTGATTTCTTCTTCAACACGAAGAGATGATCTTCTTTTGGATGAAACTACCATCCAACGTATGTGGATCATGAGAAAGTATCTGGCAGACATGAATCCTGTTGAAGCCATGGAATTTATGGAACAACGCATCAAACAAACCAAAAACAACGAAGAGTTTCTGCTTACAATGAATGAGTAAGCCGCTTCTTTGATGTTTGTTATATCACAATTTTAAAACCCTTTGAGCAACCTCAAAGGGTTTTTTCTTAATGGGTTTTACAGAAAAGACATATCTTTAATACGGTTTCCCCAACTAATACTAAAACACTTTAATATGAAAAACACCAGAAACGCATTTGCTATGCTGCTTGGTTCCCTTATGCTGATCTTGGGAGCTTGTAAACAACCACAAAAAAAAGATGACCCTGCCGAAGAACCTAAGGAAAGGGTAAAACCACCAGAACAAATAATTTCCCTTGAAGAATCTAAATCCCTGTTTGATAATTATAGTAGAAATCGCGTTGCGATGATTCAGGAGTTTGAGATGGAGCAAAACCCTGATGAAAAGTTCCGTCCTGCCAGGTTTAGCTCATATGACTATAGCACCATCAAACAATACATGGCCTTCATCGAGCAGGAAGCCAAAGATGCAAATGTGGATATTACCTCACTTCGTTTTTATTTTGGAAATTACCCGAACAAAGAAAAGTTCCCTGACGGCAAAAAAGTGGTTCACCCAAGGCAAAATGCGGTGTTTATCGTGCCAACCATAAACGTGGATGGACAGAACTATGGTTTTTACATTGGAGAAGATGGTAAAGCAAAACTTATAAAAAATGCAGTTGGCGAAAAAGGTATGGGCAGCAATGAAACAGGAGAGCAAAAAGCATATGCTAGTTTTGTTCCAAGTTTTTCTGCGCCTACAGCACCTTTCGCTGGTCAAAGTTTAACCCTAAATCGTGGTACATCCGGACCACCACCGGACGCCGATTATTAATAACATATGACCCAAGAGCTTCTAAAATTTGTAGAGGATCACTATTATATCCCCTTATACCTACTGGCATGGATTATAGCCGTTGCTAGATATAGGCGGTATTATGATACGGTGTTGAAGTATTTCCCCGTATTTATCATCTATACATTTTTAACGGAGCTCTTGGGTTATTTTATTAAGCATACGGACGAATTCCAATTTTTCTCGGATTACCGATATTCCTGGCACAATGTGATTATCTTCAATCTGTACTCGGTTGTCACATTCTGCTTTTTTTATTATATCTATTTAAATGTTCTAAAAGTTGTCAAGCATAAGACCCGTTTAAAATATGGCGCTATTGTAGCCATCCTAGGCTATTTGGTCAGTCTTCTTTTTCAAAATCCTTTTCACATTGGCCTTTATTATGCCGATTTGTTGGCTTCCATGATCCTGCTATACGGTATTGGCTTGTATTTTATTGAAAAAAGAAAAGAGAACAGTTATTACTCGATGAAGGATAATTTGTTGTTTTGGATAAGTCTGGGGCTTTTTGTTTTTCATATTTTCTTCCCATTTATCTTTGTCGCTGCCTACGATCTACCCATTTTCTATTACGAATACCATTTGCACGATTTTCTGAAAATACTCATTGTAATTATGTACACCTGCTTTATTATGGGATTCCTTTTGGGCAAAAGACGAGCCTTTAGGTAGTAAAACCCATCTTCACCACATTTTTCCCCTCTTTTACAACTTCACAAGGTCATTTATCGATAAAATATATGTTTTTGTAGGTTTTTTCGTTCATTTAATACAAAAAAAAGCTATGGAATTCTTCGTCGATGAATTATTACCATTCACCGACATATAACGGAAATCCATCTTAAGCGAGGTAGTTAGCTATTTCGTTACGAATAATTTTAAATGATCATTGGAAATCCGTCCAATAAACTTAAAAACAATGAAAACGTCCCAAATTCTTATGTCAGTCATGTGCCTTGTCCTGGTACTATTTCAAACATCATGTGCCAAGGATGGCTTTGACGGTTCTGTTCCAGATCCAGAAACTGAAGGAGAAAATCCTGAGCCCGAAGTTCCTATCGATGAGCTGGAAATCGTCGAATTACAAATTCCCACAGGTTTTGAGTTTAAAACAGAAAAAGAAGTCCAACTTGTCATTAATGATAATACTCTGGGCGTTAAGTACGATGTATATGCCTATAACGATCAAGTACTTACAGGCGAGGAAATAACTTATCTGAATGAAGAAAATGAAGAGGAGACCGATGTTGAAATTTCGGTGGACAACTTGAATCACTTGATTTTTAGTGGAATGCCCGCCGGAGGAAAAATCGAGCACACATTTGTGGTTCCCGATTATTACGAAAAGTTATATATAAGAAGGAAAGAGGGTTTTGCCTATTCTTCAGCCATAGTAAACATAACAGGTACCTTGGTAAATTACACCTATACTTCCCAAAGTGGAAAAGGAGCGTCATCAGCCAAAGCAATGGTAGAGGATTTCTTGTATTGCGTTAACGGATCCGGTGAACTCTTCCAAATAGATCCACTCACAGGAAACTATACATTTATTAGCGATATGCCCATGGGTAGTTGGACAGCGGCTATCGATCAACAAAACAATTTTTTGTACTCTATAGGACGATCCAAGCCCAATCCATTGATGAGGTATGACATGGTCAATGACAGCTGGACCACGATTGGAAACTTAAATGTTGGTGGTCCAAGATTGGATTATAACGAAAATGATGGTCTTTTATATTTCTCAACCGGAGATAAACTCTATAGCATTGACCCGCAGAATGCCAGTATTTTGTCAAACTGGAAAATCAATGGGCTCCATAAAACCAATGGTGGAGACCTTGCGTTTGCCGAGGATGGAACCATATTTTTATGTTCCTTCTCAGGCTTGTATCGTCTTAATCTGAATGGAAATGGAGATTATGATTCCACCCGAATCAGTGCGGAAGACCTCCCCTTTAGCCCAACATCAATGACATTCGATTCCAACCAAGAGCTATGGTTGGCCAACAACGGAAGCAATAGTAATTTGATCGTTATGGATACGCAAACCGGGGGCTGGGAATACCGATACGGTCCTAGTTCCTCTTCTGGAGTATTGTTCGGTCGGACCATAAATGACCTCACTACCTTTAGAGTTTTTGACGAAGTGACCGTTGATCCCGACACCGATGGGGATGGAATCACCGATAGCAATGACGCCTTTCCAGAAGAAGCCGACAAAGCTTTTGAACAATTCACTCCTAGTAAGTACGGATGGGGAACAGTAGCATTCGAAGATCTTTGGCCATTTATGGGAGACTATGATTTTAATGATACCGCAGTTAACTATCGGTTTGTTGCCATATTGAATTCGGATAATATGGTGGTTGAATTGGATATTCATTTTGAAGTAACATCAGATGGAGCTGGACTGATCAATGCATTCGGTATTGAATTTGAGAGCATCCCTCCTAGTTTGGTTGAATCTGTAACCGGAACCGTATTGACCGAAGGATACATCAACGTTGCATCAAATGGTCTTGAGCAAGGTCAAAATAGAGCAGTGGTCATCCTATTCGACAACAATGAGACCATGCTTAATGTGCCCACAACGGTTTCAATGCGATTTACTGAACCCATTACAACCGCACAGTTGGGTATTGCCCCTTTTAATCCTTTTTTAATTGTTAATAAGGAAAGAAGCAGGGAAATTCATTTACCGAACAGGTTTAGAACTACATTGGGGGCCAACAACACTGAGGTTGAAGGTGTGAACCAAGATGTAGATGGAAATTTTCAGACGGATTCTGGGCTTCCCTGGGCCATAAACATAATTCATAATTTTAGGCCTCCTAAAGAAAGGGTGGCCATAAATCAAGCCTATAATTTCTTTAACCAATGGGCCACTTCTGGAGGAAACGTATATCCAGATTGGTACAAAGATTCCACGGGTTATCGTAATGAATCCAATCTTAAAGATTAGCCATAAACACTAAAAATTAAGCTAAAAATGCCCCGATCGGGGCATTTTTGTTACTCCGTTCAATGTTAAGGTTTTAGGCAGTCCAAGGGATAAACACATACGCTCACAACATTTTTAACAGCTTTTACAACTTTAGATAGACGTTCATCGATAAAATACAGCTATTTGTAGTCTTTTTCGTTCATTTATTGAAAATATGACCTATGAAATCGAACAGGGTTTTAATGTTGATTTTTGTTTCAATGGGAATCTTATTGGGCCAAGGTTGTGTAAAGGCAAAATATAACAACTACCTTGAATCATTAAGAAAGGATTCTACCAATATTGATGACATAGTTTTAACCGACTTAAAATTTCCCGCTAATTTTGATTTTAGAACAGAAACAACGGTATCTGTAAACATTACGGATAACACCCCCAACGTGCTTTACGAAGCATACGCATATAGCGATGAGCTCATTAACAGTTTAGATAGTATCACTGGTCCATTGCCCAATAAACTATTTGAACGACTACCATCCAACGGTTCCATTCAAGAAAGTGTTACAGTGTCCACTTTTATCGATAATCTTTTTATCGTAAGAAAATCAAATGAACAAGTCGATGATATTGTAGTTCCGATATTACAAAATTCCGCATCCTATGCCTATAACGGTCCTACCGGAAAGCAGGCCCTTGCCAAGACAGTTGCTTCAAAAAATCAGCTCAATACAGATTGCGCCAACGTTTATGGCCAACGCTATTATGCAAACCTTAATAATGTTGTAGTCACGGATAATGGCGACATAAATACCATTTCCAATATCCAATTGCCCAAACAAGATGTAACCGCCATCATCACCGCCACATCGGTGGATGGTGTTGAATTAAAGAATCGTTTTTCCATTGCCGGTGGAGGTTTTTCGACTCCAATTTTCACCTTCAACGGGTTTAACTTTTGGATCAGCTCAAAAATTGACACAAACAACGATTCCGATGGTTACGTAGAATTTGAAATGTCATTTGACACCCCGGTGCAAAACCTGTTGATGCATTTTAGAAGTGTGGATGCTTCCATGTATCAATTTGTAGGAGATCAACATACCGAAGTACTGTTATCTGGAGGTCAGGAGTTTTTTTATGATGACACTGAAAGAATCTTAAGGGACACCGATTCGAGATCAAAAGCCAGGTATTATCGAGATGGTTATGGTTCCGTATTAATTTCAGCCACCTCAGGTACTTTCGATAGAATTGTTTGGCGAAGAATTGATGACCCTACCAGCAATACCCAAAATGACTCAAACTGGTTCACATTCTCCGAGGTTGAGGTCTGCAACGACCAGGATGGGGATGGCGTAGTGGATTCAGCCGATGAATATCCCAATGATGCCACAAGAGCCTACTCAATCGTTTACCCCTCAAGTTCCACAAAAGCCTCTTTGGTTTTTGAGGATCTCTGGCCTTTTATGGGAGACTGGGATTTTAACGACACTTCCATCGACTACTCCATCACCAAAATTTTTAATGCCTCGAATGATGTGGTGGCCCTTGATTTTGATTATGTAGTGACCTCGGATGGTGCAGGTTTTGTCAATGCCATGGCTTTCGAAATTGAAGGTTTAGCTCCAAATAATGTAGCTTCAACAGAAGGTCAACTCCTCGATAGAAATGTTTTTGATCTCAGCTCCAATGGAACAGAATTAGGGCAAACTACAGCTGTAATTCCGCTATTTGACGATCATTCCATCCTGGTCAATCAAGAAAACCGAGTAAGCGTGCTCTTCGCGAATCCCGTTTCCGATAGCTCGTTGGATTTTGCCCCTTTTAATCCTTTTTTGGTTGCCAATGGAGAAAGGGAAAAGGAAATTCATCTAGCCAATCACCAACCGACACAATTGGGTAATTCCCAACCTGTAGTTACTGGAAACAATGCTGATGTTGATGGTGATTATTCGACAGAAAACGGCCTCCCATGGGCCATTAATGTGATTGAATCTTTTCCTCTCTTACAGGAAAAAACACCCATAAACCAGGGATATCTCTATTTTGAGGAATGGGGACTCTCAGGAGGAGAAAACAGAAAAGACTGGCATAAAGACCTTCCTGGTTATCGAAATAAAAACAAGCTTAAATCGAACTAAGACCGCTGAATCCAATTTTAGCATAAAAAAAGCGGCCCTAGAAAGGCCGCTTTTATCTTGTGTACGTTACTTCAATTACATTGCAGCAACCTTGCTCATCAACTTACTTTTTAAGTTGGCAGCTTTATTATTATGGATAATATTTCGCTTAGCAAGTTTATCAATCATTCCAACAACGGTAGGTAGTAATGCTTGAGCAGCCTTCTTATCCTCCTCGTTACGCAATTTTTTGATTGCATTACGAACAGTCTTGTGCTGATATCTGTTACGTAAACGTACCGCTTCGTTTCTTCTGATTCTCTTTAATGCTGACTTATGGTTTGCCATTATTTTAATTTAAAATGGATAATGAAAAACTGAAAATTGGTATATCCGTTTTTCACTTTTCACTTATAATTTACAATATTATCTAGTAGCCCGTAGGGGAATCGAACCCCTGTTACCAGGATGAAAACCTGGCGTCCTAACCCCTAGACGAACGGGCCAAATCAATTGAAAAATGGAGGTTTTCACCCACTCTCTTTTCAATCTTTCATTGAACTTAGTAGCCCGTAGGGGAATCGAACCCCTGTTACCAGGATGAAAACCTGGCGTCCTAACCCCTAGACGAACGGGCCATAAGGTTGCATAATTGCGGATGCAAAAATACAACTATTTTTAAGTCTTGCAACAGTTAATTTTATTTTTTAACCGCTTTAATAGGCCTTGGCAAACAGTACCCTTTGTGTCGAAGGTTTACCAGTGACCATACAGCTCCCATCCGCTTTCTCTCCATAAAAAGGAATACATCTTATGGTAGCTTTGGTTTCATCTTTTATCTTGTCTTCGGTTTCAGCAGTTCCATCCCAATGGGCGGAAACAAATCCACCTTTTTCAGCGATTACTTTTTTGAACTCATCATACGAATCCACTTCCGTAATATGGGCTTCGCGATAGTCCAGCGCCTTCTTATAGATGTTTTCCTGAATTTCTTCTAACAAAGAGGTAATTTTGGCCACAATATCCTCAGCTTGAACCGATTCTTTTTCCAAGGTATCCCTTCGGGCAACTTCATAGGTTCCATTCTCCAAGTCACGTTGGCCCACAGCTATGCGCACAGGAACACCTTTCAATTCATATTCATTGAACTTGAACCCTGGCTTATGGGTATCTCGATTGTCATACTTTACAGAAATCCCTTTGGAACGAAGTTCCTTCACCAAAGGCTCAACTTTTGTGGAAATGGCATCCAGTTGCTCCAATCCTTTGTAAATGGGAACGATCACCACTTGAATTGGTGCCAATTTTGGAGGCAATACCAATCCATTATCATCACTATGGGTCATTACCAGTGCGCCCATCAATCTTGTGGAAACTCCCCATGAGGTAGCCCATACATGCTCTTGCTTTCCTTCCCTATTGGCGAACTTTACATCAAAAGCTTTGGCAAAATTTTGGCCCAAGAAGTGGGAGGTCCCAGCTTGTAGCGCCTTCCCATCTTGCATTAACGCTTCAATACAATAGGTTTCCTCTGCTCCAGCAAAACGCTCGCTTTCTGTTTTGGTTCCTTTAATTACAGGAACGCCCATGTAGTTTTCCGCAAAATCCGCATAAACATGCATCATCTGTTCAGCTTCTTCCAAAGCCTCCTCTTTCGTTGCATGGGCCGTATGTCCTTCTTGCCATAAAAACTCCGCAGTACGCAAAAACAAACGCGTACGCATCTCCCAACGTACCACATTGGCCCATTGGTTCACTAAAATGGGTAGATCACGATACGACTGTATCCATTTTCGATATGTATCCCAAATAATGGTTTCCGAAGTAGGTCGTACTATGAGCTCCTCCTCCAATTTGGCATCTTCGTCAACAATAATTCCACTCCCATCATCTGCATTTTTCAATCGATAGTGCGTTACCACCGCACATTCTTTGGCGAATCCTTCAACATGACTGGCCTCCTTGCTGAGATAGGATTTCGGTATGAAAAGCGGGAAATATGCGTTCTCATGTCCCGTTTCCTTGAACATTTTATCCAATTGGGCCTGCATCTTTTCCCAAATTGCAAATCCGTATGGTTTTATCACCATACAGCCCCTAACACCAGAGTTCTCAGCCAAATCGGCCTTTACAACCAGTTCATTATACCATTTGGAATAATCCTCGCCTCGACTTGTTAAATTTTTACCCATCTACAGTAGTTTGGCACAAAACTTGTGACTTTATCAACAAAAATAGTTCGGCAAAACTAACTATTTTTAGTATGTTCAACAATTAAAAATTGCATGATGACAAAGTCTTTACCCCGCCCAAAAACTCAAATCATTGCCACATTTGTTATGGCCACTCTCCTATTGGCCTCTTGTGGTTCTTACCAACAAGCTTCGTATTACGATGATGACGGGATTTATTCCAACGGGAATCGTGTTGTACGCGTTGAAAAGCAAACGGCTGACGGTGTTCGCGCCCAACAACAGGAAAGCAACCTATATGGCGACTATTTCGGCCAAAAAGCTGATGAGTACAACGACATATTGGAGGACGAAATCTTTACCGATATTGATAGCTATAGCAGCGGAATCGAGAATGACAGTATTCCTTTAGGGGAACAGACCAGTTACTTTGCAGACAACAATACTTACAATGGAAATCCTGGATGGGGAGATAATCCGTCGAGTGTTTCCATAAACGTTTATGACAACAGCTGGGCTTGGGGAGGCCTTGGTTGGGGTGGTCTAGGATGGGGATATCCATACTGGGGCTACGGTTACGGTTGGGGAGGTTTTTACAATCCATGGAGATGGAACCGCTGGGGCTGGGGCGGCTACGGATGGGGATGGGATCCCTATTGGGGCTATGCCGGAGCTGGTTTCGGATGGGGTGGTTACTACGGATTTGGTTGGAACCGTCCATTTTATAATAGAGGATACTATGGAAGAGGATATTATAACAGGGGGTATTCCTTCAACCGTGGTAGAAGAGGATATGCAAATTCTGCTCGAGGCACTGCGTTAAGGGGAAGGTCAAACTTGGCATCACGATCAAGTAGGTATTCATCACGTTATCGGGCAAATAATGGCCGCTCCAATGTGAGTCGAAATGCAGCTTCAAGAAGTGCTCGATCATATAGAAGCGGTACAACCGCAAGAAGATCTGTAAGTGCAGATGCTTTGGCAAGAAGTAGAAATTACCGATCTAGCAGAAGCACAAGGACTTCACCAAATTATAATAGAAATTCAAGAACGTATCGTTCGTATGGAACCTCACCTTCCACGAGAAGCAGCGGAACTTATAGAAGAGGAACAACTTCGAGTAGAAGCTCTGCAGGCTATCGTACCCAAGGAAGAAGCACTAGAAGTTATCAATCTTCCGGAAGAACCGTTCCAAGAACCAGTAATTATAGAAGATCTTCCAGTCCAAGAAGCTCGGGTACCTATAGAAGTACACCTAGTAGAAATTACAGAAGTTCAGGCAGCAGCTCCAGAAGTTATAGAAGCTCTGGAAGTAGTTCAAGAAGCTATAGAAGTTCAGGTAGCAGTAGTCGAAGCTACAGTAGAAGTTCAGGAGGTAGCCGTAGCTCTGGAGCACGGTCATCCTCAAGAAGTAGTGGCAGAAGACGATAAATTCACACTGTTTTATTTAAAAAACTAAATCACTCAAAATGAAAAGGATTTCAACTTTCATCGTGGTATTGGTATGCACTTTTGCAAGTGCCCAGAACATCAATGATGTATTGCGATATAGTCAAGAGAACATTATAGGAACCGCGAGGTTTCAAGCAATGGGAGGTGCTTTTGGGGCCCTCGGGGGCGATTTATCGTCATTAAACGTAAACCCAGCAGGTTCTGCGGTTTTCAACTATAGTCAGTTTACCATTTCCGGGTCTAACTATAACCGTGACAACGATGCGTTGTTTGGCAATACCCTTCGAAATGTCGAGACAAATAACATTGAATTAAATCAGGTCGGAGGGGTTTTTGTGTTCAAATCAACAAATAGCCCATGGAAAAAACTGGCACTTTCGTTCAATTATGACCTCGCTCGAAATTTCGACAATGAATTTGCCGCGGCAGGAAATACGACCCAAGGTATCGATAACTACTTTTTGAATTTTGCGCAAGGAGAGGCTTTGGGCAATTTAAGGGTTCAACAAGGCGAGAACATAGAAGATGCCTATTTAAATATTGGTGCTGACCTTGGTTTTGGGGCACAGCAAGCTTTTCTTGGATTCCAGGCGGGAATCATTGAACCAACGGTTGATGATGACACCAATACCTCATATTTTTCCAATGCGGAGTACACTAATGTCAACCAAAGATATATTCAAAGTACAACCGGATACAACAGCAAGTTTACCGTAAACGCAGCAGGTCAATATCAGGACAACCTGTACCTTGGTGCTTCCCTTAACTTTCATTCGGTTTTGTATGATAGGCTAACCTTGTTGGATGAAGATGGCTATGATGCAGCTTCGCCTGTTCAATCGACAACATTTGACAACTTTTTACATACCGAGGGATATGGTTTTTCCTTCAGCTTAGGTGCAATAGCAAAATTGAACGACAATATTAGAATTGGTGGTAGTTATCAATCTCCCACTTGGTATGAATTGACCGATGACGTCTCCCAACGTATTAATTCGACCTTGGCGGTATCAGACATCAATTTTATCGACTTTCGCATTGTAAATCTATTTGAAGAATACAGAATAAAGATTCCGGCAAAACTCACCGGTAGTGTAGCAGTTGTTTTTGGCAAAGATGGTTTGCTAAGCTTCGACTACGGTCATCAAGATATGTCAGAAGCAGAATTGCGTCCTACAACAGATCCTAATTTCACTACTGAAAATGATTTTATCGCCAGTGAATTGGGCGTGGTAAATACCTATAGAGTTGGTGGTGAACTTCGAATCGAAGAGGTAAGCCTAAGAGGTGGTTACAGATACGAACAAAGTCCATATGAAAATGGAAACATTATCGGCGACCTTACCGGGTATTCCGGGGGTATCGGATACAACTTTGGTGGAAGTAGATTGGATTTGGCCTTTAGCAGAACAGAACAAGATGTGAACACACTATTATTTGACGCTGGCATAAACAGTACAGCTATGGTCAACCACATCAATACGAATATCACCTTGGGGTATACCCTAAAATTTTAAGCTTAGTTTGATTTTAGTATTACAAGGGTCGGAGTATTTCCGACCTTTTTTTTATTAGCGCACCAAAGAAAAGTGTCGTCTAACCGAACGCGCTACCACAACTCCATTATCATCCCGTTCATAATCCAATCGGAACCAATAATCGGATGATGGCAATTCCCTTCCGTTAAAGGTACCATCCCATCCAAGTGTGGAGCCATCCAACTGCTTCAGCAACTTACCATAGCGGTCAAAAATAAAGACAGCAGGATTGGAAAGTGTCTCTATCCCCAATACATTCCAATTATCATGAATCCCATCCCCGTTTGGCGTAAAAAACTTAGGATATCCCACGACCAAAAACTCTATGGGTTCAGTGGTACCGCATCCGTTCTTATCATTTATGATAACCGTATTGATTCCGGGCGGCACATCAAAAAATTGGGGATCATCCTGGAATTCACCTCCATTTATGGCGTATTCATAGTCTCCGGTTCCCTGAACCACTATCTCAATATTATAGGGGTCTGTCTGGTCGCTGTTGACCAAATCGTCAATCACCCGAACCTCATCCAACTGGGGAATACCGTAAAAGGTGATTAAAATTCCACCATTGTCAATTACTGTTGGAGGTGTTCCAGAGGCGGTAGTGATTTCAACAAAATAACGACCTGAATTAGGACTTGTCACCACCAGTTCGGCACCAAAAGGACCTGTTCCAGGTAAAGTGGCATCTATAACTCCATCATCTTCATAATCTACGGTCCATGTCACACTGGCAATATCGTTTCCTGCAGGGGAGTTCAGTGCACTCAACGTAATATCCGGGTCACCTTCACAGGCTATAATGTCCAATCCCAAAAACTCATCCCTTAACGTACAATCCAGAGCGGTATTCTGATCGGCATCCACAGAGGTACCCGTAAATGTCAAAGTAAAGGGCTCTGGGTCTCCATTAAAGTTGGTATTGTAGTTATTTATAAATAAATAGTAAATCTCACCGGCTACCACATCCAACCACTCATCGTAGGTATTCTGGCTTCCCACTACAAATGGAGCCCCCACTCTACCATCAACCGGATTAACCCCGATACCCGTAAAGTTGGTATCATTGACCTCATAATTACATCGAATGGGCTGCGCTGAGCCATTTCCCACAAGGGTGCAAAAGTTTTGTCCGGCGGTCTGGTCAAAGGGACCATAAAGCGCGAAATCCAACTCAGAAGTGACGATTCCACCTGTTATTACAGGTTGCGCTTCAATATCAAAGCCAATTTGCCCATCGGTACCTGCCCTAAAAACATACCAAGAAGTGTTGTTTTCAATATTTGCGGAAGCTACACTTCCTTTTTCCAAGCAGCCGGATTGGGTGATGACCATAGGGTCGAAATCGTCGATATCACCACTTCCATCAGTGGCTGAGATAATTGGTGCATCTGCACAAACAGGAATTGCCGTCCTACAATCCGGGGAATTTTGGGCGCTTGTTGCAAGAGGTATCAGAAATAAACAACATATAGCGCAAAATAGAGCTCTCATAGAATTTGGGGCTAAAGGTTATTCTGTGATAACTTTTATAACTCCCAAATGCCCTCTTTTAGTATTTTTCAACCGAAAAATTATACAGTTAATCGATAAAATGCACATTGACTATCGTCTCAATGAAAAATGGCTCTGGATATACTTGGCGTAAACGCGGTTGCCATCATTGTCCAAATACGATAGTTTAAACCAATAATCGGTGGATGGAAGCGGTCTTCCCTGAAAGTTACCATCCCATCCTGGACTGAATTCGGTCAACTGGGCAATTAACTTTCCGTAGCGATCATAAATAGTAACAATTGGAGAACTCAATGCCGAAAGTCCATCTATTTGCCAAGATTCGTTCAGCACATCGCCATTAGGAGAAAAAATCGGGGAAAAACCGACTACAACGATGTTTTCAACAACCTCCCCGCATCCGAACATATCACGCATTGAAACGGTATGCATTCCGCCAGCAACATCTTCAAAGATATTGCTTGATTGATACACCCCATCATCCAAACGGTATTCAAAGTCACCCTCCAAATCCGTTAAAATGACAACCCTGCTATTGGCTTGAAAATCTTCGACCTCAACATCACTGATCACCGGTAATTGGGACAAGTTCACTTGAACGGTCCGATTAGTTTCACAATTTAACCCTCCCACTGAGTTGGTAACCGTTAAGGTGTACTCTCCAGCTTGGGTAACATTGAGGGTAGGGGTTAGCTCTCCAGTGCTCCAAGCATAGGAATATGTTGGATTGGGCATGGTTTCACCTATAGTAATTCCAGTAGAGTTTTCACAAACGGTTACTTCATCAGGAAAAGTAAGTTCAGGAGAAGCAACAGCATTTATGCTAAAACTCTGTGACGCATCGAAACAATCAGGATTTGTCAGGGAATAGGTCCTAACATAAATATCTTCCTGTCCTGGATTTTTTGAAAACTGCTTGGGTATTGGATTGGCACCGGAAATTGCCTCGGCCAGGGTGTGGTGATAACTTACCATAAATTCTGCCGGATCTTGTGCCCCCAAAGCTTCGCTGTCCTTGGTTTCCAAGTCAAAAATCGCCGACGACGAATAACAGTACTGCTCATCCGAGACAACACTGGTAGTGGGAATGGGATTAAAAACCGCTTGGACATCACTGATAATATTTCCTGTTGGGGTAACTACGACCACCCGATATTGCGCTGAATTCGTCACATTCAGTGTTGGATTTGTTTCACCTGAAATCAGTTGAAAACCACTTCCCGTATCACTGTACCACTCATAGGAGGTAGCTCCCGTCGTAGTGGCATCCAAGTTTATGATATCTCCCGCACAAGCAGCAATAGGCGCTCCCAAAAGGTTATTTATGATGGAACAGTCCAGCGCATCCGTGGGATTGGTAATAAATATATTGCCAGTAAATTGAATGGAAAAGCCAGAATTTACATTACTGAAATTGTTGATGAACAAATAATAGTCCTCTCCAGCATTTACTTGAAGCCAATCTTCATAATGGACAGAAGTCATATCCCCAGTTGGGTCCTCCCCCACCCCGATGAACGATTTATTATCGCTATTATCAAAGAAGTTGCAGCGGACCGGGTCTCCCAAATTATTGCAATCGCTGGCCTGGTATAATGCAAAATCCCAATCTTCACTGCTATCGTGCCCAATGTTGAAGCCTAATTCTCCAGCGGCATTGGTCCTGAAGCGATACCAAACGGAATTGGATTCAATAAAGCCTGAGGTCGTCCGTTCCAAACATCCGCTTGAAGATGCCCCGTTGAAGTCATCCACACCATAACCATTTGAACCACCATTGATTGGTGTATTGGTACAAATAGGCACAGCGCTTGCGCAGTCAGGTGTCACTTGTGCAAAGGACATATGACCGAACAACATTATAATTACGGTTCTAACAACCAATCTAACCATAAACTATTGTAGGTTTGGGCATTATAAAAGTAAATCAGCCCTTTCCTTAACAATAATTTATGTTGTCAAAGTCCTGATACCAGATGTTAAATAGTACATTAATGTATATCTTTGCATCCTTGAAGAAACAGCAATGAAACTAGAGCAGGCTTTGGAAGAACAGTATGAGGAAAGAGGTGACGATCACGTTGGCTCTTCAACAGAAACACCTATTAGGGATGACGCTTTTGTATTGAGCGATGAGGAAAAGATAGAAAGAATACAAAATAGCGTTCGTGAAATAATGTTGACACTAGGCTTGGACTTGGATGACGACAGTTTGAACGGTACTCCAAAAAGGGTTGCAAAAATGTACGTCCAGGAGATTTTTGGTGGCCTACACCCAAAACGCAAACCAAAACCCTCAACCTTCCAGAATAAATACAAGTACGGCGAAATGTTGGTCGAAAAAAACATAACGCTTTATTCGACCTGTGAACATCACCTATTGCCGATAGTTGGAAAGGCACATATTGCCTATATCTCAAGTGGTAGTGTCATTGGGTTATCCAAAATGAACCGTATCGTGGATTACTATGCAAAACGTCCGCAGGTTCAGGAGCGATTGAACATCCAAATTGTGAAGGAGCTTCAAAAAGCTTTGGGTACCGAAGACGTGGCCTGCGTTATTGATGCAAAACATCTATGCGTAAATTCAAGAGGAATCCGTGATGTGGACAGCAGCACGATTACCGCAGAATACGGTGGTAAATTTAAAGAAGAAGCCGTTAGAAGGGAATTTTTGGACTACATCAATTTAGAAACTGAGTTTTAAACCCTGAGTTTTTCAATGCAACTTTATAAAACCCACACCTTAAGAGTACACAATTCACTTACAGGAAAAAAAGAGGTTTTCGAGCCCATAAATGAAGGCCATATCGGCATGTATGTCTGCGGACCTACGGTGTATAGCAATGTACACCTTGGAAATTGTCGCACATTCATGTCTTTTGATATGATTTTTCGCTACTTCAAACATCTTGGGTATAAAGTGCGCTATGTCCGTAACATCACAGATGCGGGACATTTGGAAAACGATGCCGATGAAGGTGAGGATAAGATTGCCAAAAAAGCAAAACTGGAGCAGATTGAGCCGATGGAGGTGGTTCAACGCTATACCGTGGATTTTCATGAAACCTTGCAAAAGTTCAATTTTTTGCCTCCAAGCATTGAGCCAACAGCCACAGGGCATATCATTGAACAAATTGAGATCATAAAGGAAATCATCGAGAATGGCTTTGCGTACGAAGTAAATGGTTCTGTTTACTTTGATGTTCCCAAGTTCAATGAAAGCCATGAATACGGGAAACTAAGTGGAAGAAAGCTTGAGGATATGATGGCCAATACCCGAGAGTTGACCGCTCAAGATGAGAAAAAAAGTCCACAGGATTTTGCCCTATGGAAAAAGGCCGAGGAACAACATATTATGCGTTGGCCATCCCCATGGGGAGATGGTTTTCCTGGATGGCATTTGGAGTGTACCGCAATGAGCACTAAATATTTGGGCGAGACCTTTGACATCCATGGTGGTGGAATGGACCTGAAGTTTCCACACCATGAGTGTGAAATTGCCCAGTCCGAAGCAAGTACTGGAAAGTCGCCGGTAAAATATTGGATGCACGCCAATATGTTGACTTTGAATGGCAAAAAAATGTCCAAATCCACGGGAAACAACATCTATCCTTCGGAGATGTTCACTGGTGAGAACGACATTATGAGCAAGGCCTATTCCCCAGCGGTAGTCCGATTTTTCATGATGCAGGCGCATTATACCAGCATATTGGATCTAAGTGATGATGCGCTTCAAGCTTCAGAAAAAGGATATCATCGGTTGATGGACGCTATGGAGTGTGTCGAATCCCTGAAAACTGGTGCGTCCTCCGATTTTGATTATCAAGCATGGCAGCAGAAGTGTTATGATGCCATGAATGATGATTTCAACACCCCTATTCTGATTTCCCATCTTTTTGATGCCGTAAAACGCATCAATCTTATAAAGGAAGGGAAAGAAAGCATTACCCAAGAAGACAAAGCCCTGTTGCAGTCTACGCTGAACAGTTTTGTTTATGACATTTTGGGCGTGGAAAATCAGAAAGCTACCAACGACGACACCAGTGCGCTTACTGGGGTAATGGAATTGGTGATAGAGCTTCGCAATGAAGCCAGAGCTAATAAGGATTTTGCCACTTCGGATAAAATCAGGGACCAACTTACTGCCTTGGGCATCCAACTTAAAGATGGTAAGGAGGGAACGACCTTTAGCGTAAATTCGTAACATATAATCCATTCAGAACAAGGAGAATGACACTTAAGAAAATCCTTATTGCTCCTTTTGTTCTGTTGGTAAGACTTTACCAGCTTTTAATTTCACCTTTAACACCAGCAACATGTCGGTATTCGCCGACCTGTTCGGCCTATACCTTGGAAGCATTAAAAAAACATGGCCTTTTCAAAGGCGGATGGTTGTCGTTAAAACGAATTTTCAGTTGTCATCCTTGGGGCGGTAAAGGGTATGATCCTGTTCCTTGAACAAGTTCAATCCTAAAAATTTAAGTTCAAACACGAAGTTTGGAAATCAAGATCTAAAATTCCAGTAATCCAGCCATCTAACCGATCAAAGTAGTTATATTAGACCAAAATTTTACCCTATGTACTTCTTAGGCTTTAATTGGAACCCCGATGGCACATTGTTCAAGTTGGGATTTCTTCAAATTAAGTATTATAACCTACTATGGATAGCCGCCTTTATTGTAGGGTGGTACATCATCAAAAAAATCTTTTTGAATGAAAAAAAGACCATGCAGCAGGTAGATTCGCTGTTTCTGCATGGTCTAATATCAATCATGTTGGGAGCTCGTTTGGGGCATGTTATTTTTTACGATTGGGATTATTATAAAAACCATTTGGCCGAAATTCTTTTGCCCATTCGTGAAAGCGCCGACAGTTCCTTATTTGGTTTTATTAATGGTTATGAGTTCACCGGGTTTACTGGTTTGGCCAGTCATGGAGCTACTATTGCCGCAATAATAGGCGTCTGGTTGTATTGCAGAAAATGGAAGGATATCAATATGCTTTGGTTGTTGGATAGAATGGTGATTCCATCCGCTATCGGAGCCAGTTTTGTACGTTTTGGTAATTTTTTCAATTCCGAGATCAACGGTAAGATTGTAGACAAGTCTTTTGCCTTTGCGGTTCGATTTATTAGGGATTCGGACGATATGCCAGCGTATCGCGCCATGCGGGAAACCAAAGAAAAAACCGTAAGTGCTGCCTACAAGGCTTTAGAGAACAAACCAGAATTTGCAAGTTTATTGGAGTCCATTCCCTATCGTCACCCAGCGCAGTTATACGAAGCAATATGTTATCTCTTTGTATTTGTGCTCTTGTATAGGTTATACTGGAAAACAGACAAAAAGAACAAGACAGGGTACCTATTTGGCCTATTTATGGTATGCCTATGGACGGTACGTTTCTTTGTGGAATATTTTAAAAAGAGCCAAGGTGGTTTCGAAGAATCGTTGGGGTTACTTTCCACAGGTCAGTGGTTGAGTATTCCGATGATATTGGTCGGGCTCTATTTTATGTTCAGGCCATCAAAACAATAAACAACTGTAACAATGTTCAATTTGCAATCAATGGTATTCAAGCATATTAGATTTTCCTTGATATTGGTGTTTAGTCTTTTCGTGGCCGTAGGCTGCAAAAATGAACAAAAACAGGAGATAAAGACCGAAACCATTTCGTTCACTAAAGAAGGTGAACTTACAATAACTGGTGCAACGGATGAAGCAACTCCCATCCAATTTGATATTGAGATTGCTGAAACTGAATATGAAACCCAGACGGGGCTTATGTACCGGGATTCCATGGAAGAAAATCAAGGGATGTTGTTTGTTTTTGACAACGTTGCCATGCATTCATTTTATATGAAGAATACCGAGTTTCCGTTGGATATCATCTATATCGATGAAAATTTAAAAATTGCCAGTTTCCAAAAGAATGCGAGGCCCTTTGATGAAACAGGTTTATCCTCTGGGGTCCCTATAAAATATGTACTGGAAATCAACGCAGGACTTTCAGACAAATTGGGTTTAATGGTTGGTGATAGCATTTCCTACAATAAATTATAATGCCCGATTACTTACTCGAAAATCAAACTACCGAACGACTGCTTTTCCGAAAAGTACTTCCTTCGGACTTTGATGCTTGGCTTCCGTTTTATGATAATCCAAAATCCACGGAATTTTGGGATGGATTGCCCGCTGATCCAATAGAAGCATGTAAAATCCAGTTTGATCGCATTTTTGAACGGTATGAGGAAGGTTCCGGCGGAATGAACGCCTTAATACTGAAAGCAACCGGTGCATTGGTCGGAATCTGTGGTCTTTTGGTACAAACGGTGGATGAAATTGAAGAACTGGAAATTGGCTACTCGGTACTACCCAAATTTTGGCAGCAAGGTTTCGCCATTGAGGCCGCCCAAAAATGCAAAACCTTTGCCTTTGAAAACAATTATGCCGCTTCCTTGATTTCCATAATCCATGTGGATAACATTCCGTCCCAAAAAGTAGCTTCAAAAAACGGGATGCACCTGGACAAAACAACCACTTACAAAGACAATCCTGTACATATCTTTAGGGTAAGTCAAGGATAATCTTAATTTTGAAATCCATTGGATTTATACTAAATGAACCCAACCAAAAACTATGCGATACTGATCGATAACAAATCCCAAACCCAAGATTTGGTTTCTGACTTGTTGAAAGGTGTCCCAATTCATGGATTTAAGAATCTTGAAAACAAAAAGGGATTGTTGTTTTCCAGATCCGAAATACATAGGTTCATGGATGAGGAAGAGCGGCATGACACCAAAATAATCACAAGCGCTTCTTCCCAATCCTTAAAATCGATGAGTAGTGGAGAACAAAAAAAAGCATTGCTTCATTACTTATTGGAGCAAAACCCGCATTTTTTGATCTTGGTAAATCCCTACGACAATTTGGACGTTGCCACCCAAGCTTATCTTCAAGATAAATTGCTATCGATCTCAAAGTCCATTCCCTTGGTTCAGATTGTAAGCCGATTGGATGACATACTTTCCATCACTACAGATTTTTTCAAACTAAAGCAAAGTCAACTTTTAGCTTATTCCGATGCCGATGCATTTTGGAAAGAAAACACCAGACAATCCAACCAATTCACAGAGACCATACCGCCTCCACTAGAACCTATTACCGTGAAAGGTTCGGAACTTGTCGATTTCAAAAACGTTTCGGTGAGTTTTGATGGACGCCAGGTATTGGACAAAATCAACTGGACCATTAAAAAAGGGGAATTTTGGCAGCTTATCGGTCCCAACGGTAGCGGTAAGACCACCATGCTTTCAATGATTACAGGTGATAGCCACAAGGGCTATGGACAAGATCTTACCTTATTTGGGCAAAGAAAAGGTAGTGGTGAAAGTGTTTGGGACCTGAAGGAAAAAATCGGGTACTTCACCCCTGCAATGACGGATAAATTCAACGGGTACCACACTCTCGAAAATATGGTGATCTCAGGAATCTATGATTCCATCGGGCTTTACAAGAAAGCTTCGGACCAAGCAAAGCGTTTAGCTGCTTTATGGGTCAAGCTGTTACAACTGGAAGATAAAAGGAACAAACAATTTCTAAATCTTACCCCAGGCGAAAAACGCTTGGTAATGACCGCTAGAGCCATGATCAAACATCCGCCTTTGCTCATTTTGGATGAACCCACGGCAGGTCTCGACGATGAGAATGCAGCATTGTTTGTTTCCTTGGTCAATAAAATTGCGCAAGAAAGTGACACGGCCATTGTTTTTGTCTCGCACAGGAAAGAAGTTGGATTGGAGCCTCAATTTGATTACATTTTGGAAATGAACCAATCCGGGTCCACAGGAAAGGCACAACCACATGCAGATAGCTAAAGCAACATCATCTGATGCAACCATAATTGCCCTTTTGGCAAGAATAACTTTTTCCGAAACATTTAGCCACTATTTCAGTGATAAGACGGATTTGGAAAATTATCTTGACCATACCTTTAATGTGGAAAAACTTAAAAACAGCCTTACCAAACCCAACAATGTTTATTGGTTGGCATACATCGATGGTTTGCCTGTGGGATATGCAAAATTGAAATTGAATTCACCTTCTCCATTTATCGAAGCGCAAGACGTGTGTCAACTCCAAAAGATTTATGTGCTCAAGGATTTTTTATCCAAAAAAGTCGGTTTGGCGCTTCAAAATGAACTTCTCGAAGAAGCGGCAAGCAAATCTGAAAAAATCTGGCTTTCTGTGCTAAAAGAAAATACACGGGCGATTAGATTTTATGAAAAGAATGGTTTCGACAAAATCGGGGACCATGATTTCCAAATAGGAAAAGAGCATTTCAAGTTCCAAGCAATGTCCAAATCGTTGCAGTAGCATAAAATTCCAAATACACTTATCTTTATGTTTCCTTCAAAATAAAGGGAGGTTAACTATTCTGCTATGACCGATAATACTCTGGATTTCACACAAAACGATTACAAAGCGCTTTTAGATAAGAGCAGCGAACTTGTCTTGAGGCAGTTTGAAAACATCCATCAGCAAAAAGGGTATCACGACTACCCGCAATCCCAAGTAGAACAATGGTTTGATGAGGAATTACCCGCACAAGGCATGGATAACTCGAAACTGTTGGATGAAGTTGAAAAAAAGGTGTTGAACACTGCAACAGGTAACCTTGGACCGCATATGTATGCTTACGTAATGTCCGGAGGCAATCAGATTTCAATTATTGCCGAAAAGTTGGCCACCACGATTAATCAAAATCAGACCAAATGGCATTTGGGGCCCGCCATGAACGAAATCGAAAAACGGGTCATTAAATGGACGGCTCAAATGCTGGGATTTACATCCGATGCCGGTGGGGTTTTGGTCAGTGGAGGATCTGCCGCCAACCTAACAGGCCTTACCGTGGGGAGAAATACTTTCTTTGAAAAAGAAGGCATCCGTCAAAAAGGCCTTTTTGGGCAGGCACCCTTTGTCGTTTATGCTTCGGAAGAGGTCCACAACTGTGTCGATAAGAGTGTTGAACTGTTGGGTATTGGTAGTGATTACCTTAGAAAGATAAGCACCAATGATGTATTTCAGATAGATTTGGAATCCTTGGAGAAAACCATAAAACAAGATATCGCTGATGGACTCCAACCTTTCTGTCTTATCGGAAATGCAGGAACTGTTAACACAGGAGCCATAGACGATTTGGAAGCATTGGCCAATCTAGCGGAAAAGTATGGATTATGGTATCATGTTGATGGTGCTTACGGTGCACTAGCTGCTGTTTTGGATCATCTAAAACCTGAGTACAAGGGAATGGAGCGCGCAGATTCCATCGCTCTTGACTTCCACAAATGGCTCTACCAACCTTTTGAAGCAGGCTGTACCCTGGTTCGAAATTGGGATAACCTTCGCAGAACGTATTATAAGAAAGCCGCTTACTTGGATACGGAACTGGCCAATGATGGTCATCGCCTGGAATTCAACGAGCATTACTTTCAGTTATCCCGAAACGCCAAAGCATTCAAAGTTTGGATGAGCATTAAGGCGTACGGAATGCAGAAGTTCAAAGCAATGATCCAAAAGGATATTGATCTCACCCAATATCTTAATAAGCAAGTCCTAGCTTCAAAGGATTTTGAATTAGTGGCCGATTCGAAGTTGGCGGTTTCCTGTTTCAGATATCTAGGAAATATGACCGATAAAGAGGACATTGTGGAGTTCAATCACAGGCTGATGCCCGAACTCGAAAAGGATGGACGGGTTTTTATCATGGGTACCAAACTTAAAGGTGACTACGCCATCCGGGCTTGTTTGATCAATCATAGGAAGACAGAGGAAACCATTGATTATTTGTTGGACGTCATCCGTGATGTCGCGAAAAAAGTAGAAAGCAAATCATTTAAACTCGAACACTGATGGATAGGTATACGGTTATCAAAATATATGATGAAGTAGTTGCCAATAACCCCAACTTTGAGCGTAAGGGAAAGACCATGCCTTACACCTCATCGAATGGGTATATGTTCTCATTGGTTAATAAAGATAATCAATTGGGTATTCGGCTTTCAAAAGAAGACACGGTCGAATTTGATAAAGCTTTCGGCGCTAAATCTTTTAAATCTTATGGAGCCACTATGCGAGAGTATGTGTTGATTCCGGAATCCCTGCTTGGAGATACGGAAACACTTGGAAACTATCTTCAAAAAGGGTTTGAATATGTAATGTCACTTCCCCCAAAATAATCTGATTCCAAATGGGGTTCTATGATTTAGAGAAAGAGGAAAGGGACCAGCTGGTTCAAAAAATTCAATCAGACCTATTGACCGACCTTCAAAAGGGACAACAGGGAAATATCCTCAAATACTTTTCCGATGAGGATACGTATATCAGAAAGTCGGGATACTTGGCCGTTGGGAAACTTTACAAGGCCGAAAAAGTTCCCATCCGCACCATCGTTCTCCAACTTGATAAATTAATGCGATCCGAACACGAAAAGGTGAGGCAAACTTCCATCAATGCTGCTGGGGAATTGGGAAAAACTGATTTTGATGCCGTTGTACATTTTTTTGATACCGGATTGTTCGATGAACACCATTCCGTTCGAAATGCAGTTATCGGATCCGTTAAAAAGATGGGAGAGAAAAATCCGAAACCGGTATTAGCTTGGGCAAGGAAATATTTACATCATCCAGACAAGGAAGTACGACGTGAAGTTTGCCATGGAATAGAGCTAAGGGGCCGTAAATATCCAGGAGATATTCTTCCACTGCTTAAGGAACTGGAACATGACAAAACTGCTCGCGTGAAGAACACCTTAATCCACGTCCTAGGTCAGATTGCTTACAAAAAGGGATGCTTGGCTACCGTTGTCGAAGCCTTAAACGGATGGGAAAACAAAGAACTGGTCGAAAAAGCCTTGGACGAAATTGTTGATGTGCATGAGCGCTATAAAAATTTTTCTGCCCTATCCCAGGCTCAGGCCATCGCTTACATTGACCGTAACTACATTAAGTAAAAATCTGCCCAAAATTCCTAAGGCATAAAATGTCAGTCTGAGCTTGTCGAAGACATTTGATAAGCATAGAGTTTAAAAACTTCGACAGGCTCAGTTTGACAATAAAAAAAGCCACTCTAAAGAGTGGCCTTTCATATATCTAAATCTTTTCGATACTATTCCTTGGAAGAAGTTATCCTCTTTTTCAAAGCATCGAACATGATTGGAGTTGCAATAAATACCGAAGAATATGTACCCACCATCACACCAACGATCATAGCGAACATAAATCCTCTCAAACTTTCCCCACCAAAAACAAAGATGGCCAAAAGCACGATCAAGGTCGTTAAGGAGGTGTTCAACGTACGGCTCAAGGTACTGTTCAACGCCTGGTTGATGTTCTCCCCGTTCTTCCAACCTTTAAGGTTGACGATTTCACGAATTCGGTCAAAAACAACCACTGTATCGTTCAAGGAGTAACCAATTACCGTTAGAATTGCAGCGATAAATGCTTGGTCAATCTCCATGTTGAAAGGCATAATCTTTCCTGTAAGCGAGAAGATTCCCAATACGAACATTACATCGTGGAATACCGCTACCACAGCACCCAAAGAGAACTGCCATCTTCTAAATCGCAGTAAAATATATAGGAATACAACCGCCAAAGAACCAATGATCGCCAAGAAAGCGTTCTTTTTAATATCATCAGCAATGGTAGGCCCTACCTTAACGGATTGCAGTATTCCGATTGATTTTTCGGAAGCACCAACCGTAAAATCTTCAAAAGAAGTACCATCTGGTAAGTATTTTTGAAGCGAGGTGTAAAGTTTGTCCTGAATTTCATTATCCACTTCAATCCCTTCAACATCTACTTTATACGGAGTGGTTACTTTAATCTGATTCGCTTCACCAAAGGTTTTTACATTGGTTCCACTACCGAATACTGTATTCAATTCAGAAGCGATCTCGGATGGGTTTACCGCTTTTTCAAAACGAATTTGATATGAACGCCCTCCTACAAAATCTACACCTTGTTGCAAGCCGGTTGTCACCAAAGAGAAAATACCGATTCCAACCAAAATAAAGGAAGCAACATAAGCTATCTTGCGTTTCCCCAAGAAGTTGATGTTCATATTGGTGAACAAATTCTTGGTAATTCCTGTTGAGAAATCCAGATTTCTTCCTTTTTTGGAAATGTACCAATCTACCAACAAACGGGTAATAAAGATTGCTGTGAACAAGGAAGTAACAATACCTATCAAAAGCGTTGTTGCAAATCCTTTGATCGGACCTGAGCCAAAGATGAAAAGGATAATCGCTGTCAGACCCGTAGTAATGTTGGCATCTAAAATGGATGACAATGCATTGCTGAAACCATCTGCTACTGCTTGTGCCTTTCCTTTACCTCGAGCTATTTCTTCCTTAATTCGTTCAAATATCAGCACGTTGGCATCGACCGACATACCAATGGTCAATACGATACCCGCAATTCCAGGTAACGTCAATACTGCACCAAGGCTGGTCAACACCCCAAAAATCAAAAGGATATTCAATACCAATGCGATATCGGCAAAGATTCCAGCTTTTCCATAGTAAAATACCATCCATACCAAAACAAAGGCCATGGCAATCAAAAAGGACATAAAACCGCTATCAATGGCTTCTTGTCCTAATGATGGACCAACCACCTCTGATTGGATAATCTCGGCTGATGCTGGAAGTTTACCGGCTCTTAATACGTTGGCAATGTCCTTGGTCTCGTTAACCGTAAAGTTCCCTGTAATTTCGGAACGTCCACCGGAAATAGGTCCCGAAGAAACTCCAGGTGCCGTGTATACCTTATTATCCAATACGATGGCAATACCAGTTTGGTTATTGAAGGCGTCGCCTGTCAACTTTTCCCATTCCTTGGCACCTCTGGTATTCATGGTCATGCTTACCGCGGGCTTGTTATACTGGTCGAAGGTATCTTGTGCATCCGAAACTACATCTCCACTAATTCTAGGAGTGTTATCCCTGTTTGATTTTAACGCGAAGAGTTCCACCACCTCAGAATCTTTTGCTGGTCTTTCCCACAAGAACTTGGTAAACTGAACATCGTTTGGCAACAATCTTCTAATCTCTCTCATTCTTAAATAGCCGCCAATCTCAGCAGTATCGGATACCAAAGCTCTCGCGATGGCATGACTTCCAGGATTAGCAGGAATCAATTTGCTCAACAATGGATTTACCTGAAGGGTCAAATCCAACGAATCCTGAGCCACATCAGACAACAATGAATCTATCTCTGATTCTGGTTTTGAAACCTCTTCCTCCAGCTCTTCGGCAGGTTCCAAAATGTCTTTTAATCTTTCGTTGGCATTTACAAAGAAGGCACCCAAACCTTGGTTGTTTTGGGAATAGGTTTCCCAAAATTCCAACTGGGCAGTACTTGATAATAGTTCTTGTGCCCTAGCGATATCCCTTGCTCCCGGTAATTCAACCAAAATACGTCCTGAATTCCCTTCTCTTTGGATATTGGGTTGTGTTACTCCAAAACCATCAATACGCTCACGAAGTACTTCAAAAGCGGAAACAATAGACTCATCGATTTTTGTTCGGATAATGGGTTTAACCTCATCATCGGTCATCTGAAAATTGACCGCATCACTCAACCCCTTGTTCGCGAAAATATCTGGTGAAGCCAATTTGGTATCTCCCTTGATATCGTCGAAAGCCTCAAAGAAGAGTTCCAAATAGGTGTTGTCACTATTCTTGGAAGCATCATCTGCATCTGCCAAGGCTTTATTGAAGACTGGATTTTTGGTATTGTTGGCCAAACCTTTCAAGATATCCTTTACAGAAATCTGAAGGGTAACGTTGATACCACCTTTAAGGTCCAATCCCTTGTTCAATTCTTTTTTCTTCGCATCATCATAACTGGTATATCCCAAAACTGGATTGGCTCCAATGGAATCCAAATACGATGCTTCTAAAGCCTCACGCTTTGCCACATAATCCTCCTCAGCTTCTGAAACTTGGCTAATGGCGTAGGTTTCAGCATCTTTTTCCAATTTGCCCGTGATGAACGTATAAGAAAGTTGGTAAATGCTCACCAGACCAAAAAGAAGCGCAAAAAGCTTTATAAGTCCCTTATTTTGCATTGATTATTAAATTTTTAGAAGTTTTTATAAACAGCGTGCAAATATATCATTTCCGACAAGATTTGCCAATAGAAATTGATGGAATTGCAAATGGGCAGTCGCCTGCCCATTGATTTTAAAATTCTTATGTAACCTAAAGGTTATAGTTGAAGTAGGCCGTTGGTTTTTTTAACTCCTTCAGCGCTTTCCTGCATTTTGGCCTTTTCAGCATCGCTCAAGTCGATTTCGACAATCTTTTCGATACCGTTTCTGCCCAATAGCACAGGAACTCCTATACAAATATCATCTAGACCGTATTCCCCTTCCAATAAAGTAGAGCATGGGAACATTTTCTGTTGATCACATGCAATGGCCTGAACCAGTCCTGAAACCGCAGCACCAGGGGCATACCAAGCACTGGTACCCAATAATTTGGTCAATGTGGCACCTCCAACTTTGGTTTCCTGTACCACCCATTCCATTTTATCCTCGGAAAGAAATTCTGATACCTTAACGCTGTTTCTTGTAGCGTGGCCAATTAAAGGCACCATACCTTTATCACTATGACCTCCGATGACCATTCCATCAACATCGGAAATTGGAGCTTCAAGGGCCTCTGCCAATCGATATTTGAAACGAGCGCTATCCAGAGCACCACCCATACCAATGATTCTATGTTTTGGAAGACCAGTGGTCTTGTGTACCAAATAGGTCATAGTATCCATAGGATTACTCACAACAATTAAAATGGCATTGGGCGAGTGTTCCAAAAGACTTGATGAAACCGTTTTTACAATCCCAGCGTTGATTCCGATAAGTTCTTCACGGGTCATACCGGGCTTTCGTGGAATCCCCGATGTGATCACAGCAATATCGCTGCCCGCAGTTTTTGAGTAATCACTAGTACTTCCGGTGATTTTCGTGTCAAAGCCATTTAAGGAAGCCGTTTGCATCAAATCCATTGCCTTTCCTTCGGCATAACCTTCTTTTATATCCAATAAAACAACTTCGGATGCAAAATTTTTCATTGCAATATACTCAGCACAGCTAGCTCCTACAGCTCCTGCTCCAACTACGGTAACTTTCATTTTTATCTATTTTTATTTTAATCGGTCAAAAATAAGGCATTTAGCTCAGAAAAAAACTGACTTTCACCCATTTTAGCTTATAGGTTTTTTCTGATACATCTATAGTAGAAATCGTTAATATGTTAACAAAGTGTGCAGTTCAACGAAGAATTCCATGAGTTGCGTACCGTACATCGAATTTGTGACAATACTTCGGAACAAATCTTCGTTCTCATTATCCCAAATATGTTAACCTACTTAAACTATGAAAAAGCTCTTTTCATTGTTGTCGATTATCTGCATAATTGCAATAAGCAACTGTAGCAGTATTCCCGAAAACAACGACCCCATTCTAGGTACTTGGGTCAAAAATTCCTCTATCCAGAACGAGGACAGCAATAAAAACTCTTCCACTAGGGAAGAATGGATATTCAATGATGTGTATTTAGGAAGATACCAAAGTTATACCGATACCAACCTTACGTATTACACGGATTTTAGATGGTCCGAAGAAAATGGCAGATACACCATTACCTTCGGAGACGAGAATGTAACCGATGTAATCGTAAGCTTAGAAGAAAGCAATGACCCTGAGATCCTAGCCCTGGAAAACGGTTCTGTCTTCGCCACCAGGGAATAATAGTGGAAGACGCACATATATGAAAATAGTAGGCCCCAACTTTCGTTGGGGCCTACTTTATTTTGGTCGGGTATTTCTTTTTTATCTAAATCCGAAGTTAACACCAAAAGTAAAGGTGCTGAATTCAGCTATGTTGTAATCTACATTAATTCTGAAAAAACCTAGCTTTAGCTTGGTTCCGATATTTGCAGAAGCTCCACTTATCTTATTATTGATCAAAAACGGGTCGTTATATACAATGGGAGCACCTAAAGTCTGGACTTCATATCTACCCAAAATATTGGTATCTGCCTTTCCTGTGATATAATTTAATCCACCATAGAAGTTGATTACCGGTAAACGCGTGGAAACCACTGCTGCAAAATTCCAAGAGCTGAACTTGGCATCAATGCGTTGGTTTTCTCCTGAAATAACCCCGGTACTGGTAAAATCGTACTCTCCGCTAAGATTGGTATATCCTATTACTGCTGAGATGGCCACGGGAAGCAATTTATCCGCTGGTAGGTGTTTGGTGAAATCATGCTGTACCCCAAAACCAAAAAGTCCAATGGAAACATCATCAGTATTGATTTTAGGTAAGAATCTTGCCTTGACTTCGGTTCCTTTGATTAAACCTACGCTAGCTTGAATGTATCCAGATGGAACAAAATTCAAATCTTCTGATGACAGACCTGAAGGAAGCTCAAATGCGGTACTTACCTGCTGCCCTTCAATGGTAGCGTTAATGGCCACATTTACACCTTCAATATCTCCCAGTGCCGTAGCAACCTCTCTAGAGCTGCTCCCATCCACAAACGTAAGGTTTTCGTAGTCTGCTGTGTTCAAGGTAAAGGACTTCTTGTCTGATTTATTTTTAAATCCTGTGATATTACCCACAATGGAGATTTCGAATCCACCTAGTGGTTTGGCATCGGCTGAGTTGTACCATCCATTTGAGATACTATAAACTCCTGCCTCTGTTACAGGGGCCAACCAAGCCGTTGTAAATCGTTCCGCATCATTTAGACCCGCAGCCAAAATGTCGTTCAGGTTGGATTGTGCCATTCCGACTGAAAAACTGCATATCGCTAGTAAAAGGCTTATTCGCTTCATTTTGTAAAATTTTTCCTAAAACTAAAAAACTCACCCCGCGGAGACGAGTTTTTGTTGTGAAACGCTGTTATCTATACATTTAGCCGCTCTTCCTTGTTGCCAATTGCCGATTAATCCGCTGTCCTTAAGTAATATTCATGCGTTTTATTTCCATATCTCTGTTATCCGTCGAGCCATGGCTATGGGTAAGCTATTCTTTTTGCCCTTGGACCGGCTAATAATTATTTTCACTTTAAATCATCAATTCATGCAGAAATCACAACTTCATCGATCACTTATTTTGTTAATTGCCGTTTTTGGTTTTTTTAATACCTCAGCCCAGAAACGCCAAGGAAACATTGTTGAATATTTTGGGAAAGAAAAGGTAAACACGGTACGGGAGGGAAAAGTAATCCACGTGTTTAAGGAAGCGCTATATCTCACTTCAAAAAGGAGTGCTTTGAATTCCATTTCCTTTCCGACGGACAAGGTTTTCAGGGACTTTTTAATGAGCGACAAAACAGTTTCGGAAGGAGAAGTCGGTGCAATTGATGACAATGGAAAATCCCATAATTGGACAAAAATGGAAGTGGGTGACGCAAACACCTTCAATAACCCAAGTCTAAGAGGAGCGTACGTATACCTAAGTTACCGCTCATCCAGTGCCAAAACAGTACTTTTTGAAGCTTCCGGCCACACCCAGGCTATCATCAATGGTTACCCCCACGAAGGTGACTATTATGATTTTGGCTACAGTTTAATTCCCGTTACGCTCAAAAAGGGCATCAATGTTTTTGTTCTCAAAGCAGGAAGGTTTCCGAGGGTTCGTGCTCGTTTAATTCAACCAAAATCCCCGGTAATCTTTACAACACGGGATATGACATTGCCAGATTTGCTTGTTGAAGAAAATATGGATTATAAAGGAGCGATTCGTGTCATTAACGCATCGGATAATTGGGTGAAAAATCATAAAATCCATCTAGTTCACAAAGGAAAGGAGTCAACAACCACAATTCCTTCCATACCGCCAATGAGCGTGCGAAAAGTAGCTTTTAAAATCTCATCAGTACCCGAAAACACCGAAGCTTCAGAATCTGCATTGGATTTGACCTTGCAAAACAGTTCAAATATTACTCTGGATAATCAGAAAGTGGATATTCAGATCAAATCCAAATACGACAAACACAAACGCACATTTGTAAGTCAAATTGATAATAGTGTGCAATATTTTAGTGTGGCACCTTCTTCGACCAAAGATTTGGAAAATGGAGCCTTGTTCTTATCCGTCCATGGAGCGTCTGTGGAAGCAGTCAACCAGGCCAATGCCTATAAACAAAAGGATTGGGGCCATGTTGTTGCTCCCACCAATCGCAGACCCTTTGGTTTTGCATGGGAGGACTGGGGGCGATTGGATGCACTGGAAGTATTGGCCGAGGGAAAAAGGATATATCAACCCAATGCTCAAAAAGTATATCTCACAGGACACTCCATGGGAGGCCATGGTACTTGGTATTTGGGAGCTACCTATCCTGATAAATTTGCCGCCATTGCACCTTGTGCCGGTTATCCGGACCTTTTGGGATACCGCGACAGTTTTATAAAGCGTGCCCTAACTGCCAGTGAAGCTGAACGCAAGCGATGGGGCATCACTCCGGAGCGATTAAAGGAAATGCAAAAGAAGCCTTTATTGACCGATATGGACCACATGATTCTTCGCGCAGGGAATCCTA
This sequence comes from Flagellimonas sp. 2504JD4-2, assembly GCF_053642935.1. NCBI lineage: Bacteria > Pseudomonadati > Bacteroidota > Flavobacteriia > Flavobacteriales > Flavobacteriaceae > Flagellimonas > Flagellimonas sp. 2504JD4-2. The sequence goes on from NZ_JBSIOV010000002.1 coordinate 727,056, forward strand.
GTCGTACCTTAAAGCTGAAGCGCAATTACCTCCAACATGGGGTTTATGTGCTCCACGGCGAAATCGACAATGTGGTTCCTACTTTTATTGCTCGTGACATGCGGGAGGTACTGGGCAAGTTCCACCCCGATTTTACCTATTATGAATACCCTGGAGGCACGCATTGGTATGGTAATCACAGTATGGATTGGCCACCCATTTTTGAATTGTTTAAAAACAGGACCATAAAAGCCGATTCATTGATCAACAAAATGGAATTCTATACGGCTTCGCCCGGGGTTTCAGCTAAATCGCATTTTATCACCATCCATCAGCAACAAAAACCTTTTGAAATCAGTTCCGTAAACTTTTCAAAGGAAAACGGAGCATCTATAAGTACGGAGAATGCATCGGTTGTAGGATTGGATTTAGGAGCGATGAACCTAGCCTCTGATACATTAAGCATTGATGGGACCATAATTAAGATTCCTTCCAAAACACTTACCTATTATAAGAAGGTTGATGGTACTTGGCAACCTACTGCAAAACCGTCCTTGAAGGAAAAAGGACCACACCGAAATGGTGGATTTAAGGATGCTTTTAACAACCAGATGGTCTTTGTATATGCCACTAAAGGAAACGATACCGAAAATGATTGGTATTATAACAAAGCACGTTTGGATGCGGAGACTTTCTATTATCGGGCCAATGGTTCGGTTGAGCTTGTATCCGATGTTGACTTTGACCTAAAAAAGTATACAGACAGAAATATTGTAGTTTATGGCAACAAAAGCAACAATACAGTCTGGAACAAGTTGTTGAAGAATTTTCCGGTGCTGGTAGAAAACAATCGTGCTGTTTTGGACGGCAAAGAAGTCCGAGGTGGTCAATGGGGGCTATATTTTGTAGCGCCTAGACCGGATAGTGATACTGCAAGTGTTGGTGTAGTTACGGCCACCGGTGTTCAGGGCATGAAAGCAATTTATAGCAACCATTACCTCTTAAATGGCACTTCTTATCCTGATTTATTGCTATTTAGCAATGGTATTATGGAATATGGAACGGATGCCGTTAAATGTGCCGGATTCTTTGGAAACGATTGGTCCTTTTCCAACGGAGATTTTCAATGGAAGTAACTTTGGTACAAAAGCTTAAAAACAAAAAAATCCCGGGATTAACCGGGATTTTTTAGTTATGCTAGTGCTTATTACGCATCGATATTCGCATAAACGGCATTCTTCTCGATAAATTCCCTTCTCGGAGGTACTTCATCACCCATCAACATGGAGAAAATGCGGTCCGTTTCTGTGGCATTTTCAATGGTAACTTGTCTTAACGTCCTGAATTCTGGATTCATGGTTGTATCCCACAATTGTTCTGCGTTCATTTCACCAAGACCTTTGTAACGTTGAATTCCTGCACCACCTTTCATGGATTCCACAATTTCATCCCTTTCCTGATCATTCCAAGCATATCTTCGTTTGGAGCCTTTTTTCACCAAATAAAGTGGTGGGGTAGCGATGTAAACATGTCCTCCTTCAATTAATTCCCTCATATACCTAAAGAAGAAAGTAAGAATCAAGGTTTCAATGTGGCTACCATCGACATCCGCATCACACATGATGACCACTTTATGATATCTCAGTTTCTCAAGGTTCAATGCCTTGCTATCTTCTTCCGTTCCGATGGTTACCCCAAGCGCGGTATAGATATTCTTGATTTCCTCGTTTTCAAAAACCTTATGTTGCATGGCTTTTTCCACATTAAGGATTTTACCCCGAAGCGGCAATATGGCCTGAAAATTTCTATCTCTTCCTTGTTTGGCCGTTCCCCCTGCAGAATCCCCCTCAACCAAGAATACTTCGCATTTGGTAGGGTCTTGTTCTGAACAATCCGATAGTTTTCCAGGTAATCCCCCAACACTCATTGGGTTTTTACGCTGAACCATTTCACGGGCTTTAGCTGCCGCATGTCTTGCCTGAGCCGCCAGTTTTACCTTTTCAACGATTTGTTTCGCATCGTCCGGATTCTCTTCCAGGTAATTGGTCAGCATTTCGGAAACTGCCTGACTCACTGCACTGGTCACCTCACGGTTACCCAATTTTGTTTTCGTCTGCCCCTCAAATTGAGGTTCTGCTACTTTTACGGAAACAATTGCGGTCAATCCTTCTCGGAAATCGTCTCCGGCAATTTCAAACTTTAACTTATCTAATAGTCCAGAACTATCCGCATATTTTTTTAAAGTGGATGTCAATCCTCTTCGAAATCCAGATAGATGTGTTCCTCCCTCATGTGTATTGATGTTGTTCACATAAGAATGCAGGTTTTCAGAAAATCCAGTGTTGTAGATCATGGCCACTTCAACCGGAATTCCATTTTTCTCACCTTCCATAGCGATGACATGCTGAATCAGCGGTTCACGGGTTTCATCCAAGAACTTGATAAATTCTTTCAACCCTTCTTCAGAAAAGAAAGTTTCGGAAACAAATTCCCCCTTTTCATCCTTATTTCTCTTATCGGTCAATGTAATGGTTACCCCCTTGTTCAAATAAGCGAGTTCGCGCATTCTATTGGCCAAGGTATCGTAACTGTATTCGACAGTCTGCGTAAAGATGGTATTGTCGGGCACAAATGTGACTATGGTCCCCGTTTCGGAGCTATTTCCGACACTTTTTACAGGATATAGTGTTTTACCACGTTCGTATTCCTGTTCCCAAATCTTACCTTCTCTGTGGACCGTTGCCTTTAAATGGCTGGATAGTGCATTCACACAAGACACCCCAACACCATGAAGACCTCCGGATACCTTATAGGAATCTTTATCAAACTTACCACCTGCCCCAATCTTGGTCATTACCACTTCCAAGGCTGAGACTCCTTCTTTTTTATGTAAACCAACGGGAATTCCCCTACCATTATCCTTGGTCGTTATGGAATTATCCTCGTTGATAATCACCTCGATAGTATCGCAGTGACCTCCCATTGCCTCATCAATGGAATTATCCACTACCTCATACACCAAATGATGGAGTCCGCGGGTACCAACATCCCCAATATACATGGAGGGTCGCATACGCACGTGTTCCATACCCTCAAGGGCCTGGATACTATCTGCTGAATATTGATTTTTTTTAGCCTCTTCGCTCATATATTCTGTTTATTTGACTCGAAATTTTCAAATCTTACAAATATAAGCAATACCCAGTGAAATTAGGTGCTTGGGGCTATTTGAACACCTTAAGTTATCAACAAATAAATGTGGAAAAATCTAATGTCCTTTTTGGGAGTATTTCGTACCTTATTTCCATTGAAAAAGCCCCTTTGGTAAGAGGCTTTTCCGACTAACTCAAATAAAACAAAACTGCATATTCCTACTGCATAAATTATAAAGATTGGTTATTTCACATACGCATCTTCATGGACATTGGCCACAGCCCTTCCAGAAGGATCATTCATGTTTTTGAAGGCCTCATCCCATTCCAACGCAATTTTGGTGCTGCAGGCCACTGAAGGTTCCTGAGGAACGCTTAAAGCTGCTGCATCTGAAGGGAAATGTCCCTCAAAGATGGAACGGTAATAATACTCTTCTTTTGTGTTTGGCGTCTGAATTGGAAACTTGAAGTGGGCATTTTTTAATTGCTCATCGCTCACTTCGCTCTCAACTAAGGCTTTCAAGGTATCTATCCAACTATAGCCAACACCATCGGAGAACTGCTCTTTTTGCCTCCAGGCCACGCTCTCCGGCAAATACGATTCGAATGCTTTACGCACTACCCATTTTTCCATACGCTCTCCATTGATCATCTTATCTTTTGGGTTGATGCGCATGGCAACGTCCATAAATTCTTTATCCAAGAATGGAACCCTACCTTCTATGCCCCATGCCGCCAACGATTTGTTGGCTCGAAGACAATCATACATGTGCAATTTGTCCAGTTTTCTCACGGTCTCCTCATGAAAGTCCTTTGGACTAGGTGCTTTATGGAAGTATAGATATCCTCCGAACAACTCATCAGCTCCCTCACCGGACAATACCATTTTTATTCCCATTGATTTGATGACCCTCGCCATCAAATACATAGGCGTGGAAGCGCGAATCGTTGTAATATCATAGGTTTCCAGGTTATAGATGACATCCTTTATGGCATCCAAACCTTCCTGGATCGTAAATTTTATCTCATGGTGGATGGTTCCGATATGATCAGCAACCTTTTGTGCCGCTGCCAAATCAGGGGATCCTTCCAAGCCCACTGAAAAGGAATGCAATTGTGGCCACCAAGCTTCTTTGGTATCGCCAGATTCAATACGCATTTGAGAGTATTTCTTCGCTATTGCAGAGGTGACTGACGAATCCAGTCCGCCCGACAACAGTACCCCATAAGGAACGTCGGACATCAACTGACGATGGACCGCTGCCTCCAAAGCATCTTTTATTTCTTGAATACTGGTTTCGTTTTCTTTTACCGCCTCGTATTCCATCCAATCTCTTTTATACCATCTTTTAAACTCACCATCCGAGCTAAGCAGATAATGTCCTGGAGGAAATAGCTCTATTTTTGAACATGTTCCTTCCAAGGCCTTAAGTTCAGATGCCACATAAAAGGTTCCGTTCTTATCCCAACCAATATATAAAGGGATAATTCCCATATGGTCCCTAGCGATAAAATATTGGTCCTTCTCACTATCATAAATAGCAAAACCGAAAATTCCGTTTAGATCGTCCACAAAGTCGACTCCTTTGTCTTGGTACAAAGCCAATATCACTTCGCAGTCCGACTGGGTTTTGAAGGTATATTTCCCTTCAAATTGCTTTCTCAATTCTCTATGGTTGTAGATTTCACCATTGGCTGCCAAAACCAATTTACCATCTTCGCTCAACAAAGGTTGCTTTCCAGATGCTGGATCAACAATTGCCAAACGTTCATGGGCCAAAATAGCTTTGTCATCAGAATATATTCCGCTCCAATCTGGACCTCTATGCCTTACCTTTTTGGACATTTCCAAAAGTTGTGGCCTTAGTTTCTCAGCACTTTCCTTTATATCAAATGCACATACAATTCCGCACATATCTTTATCTTTATAACAATTTATATGCAAATATTGGTTTATAATTTCAATTACTAAACATATATCTATTATTTGATTACATATTTTTAATTATTTATCGCATTTCAGCACGAATTGAAACAATTTTTCCATTATCATCACTTTAATCATACATATTGAAAGGTCTGTTAAATTTTAACGTCTCTTTATACATAGATCATTTAAATACGTCCTAGTTTTGGGATCAACTAAAATCATCATCATGAAAAAAATATTCTTACTTGCTTTTTTAACCTTAGGCTTGGTATTTTCAACAAAAATGACTGCGCAAAAATTCAGTGGTTTGGACAAGAGTCCTGCTGACATGGCCACATACCCTGCGAGTTATAGGGTTGCGGACAAATCTGCGCGAATTATCTACAGCAGACCTCAATTAAAAGGTCGTAGTCTTTCAGAACTTGCCCCAGCGGGAAAAGTTTGGAGAACTGGTGCAAATGAAGCCACGGAAATTACATTTTACAAGGATGCCACAGTAGGTGGAAAATCGGTCAAAGCTGGTACATATTCTTTGTTCACCATTCCTGGAGACGGCGAATGGACCATTATTTTGAACAACAACTTGAATCAGTGGGGAGCTTATTCCTACGACAGCTCTGCTGATGTTGCAAGAGTTGCAGCCAAAGCCAGCACTAACGGTGAATCGTTGGAAGCATTTTCCATGGCCTTTACCGATGACGGCGATTTGGTAATGGGGTGGGGAACTACTCGTGTTTCGCTTCCAATTACTTTTTAATCACTTAAAAAGACATTAAAAAAAGGGCCTTTGAGGCCCTTTTTTATTTTACCTGTGTACCATTGACAAAAACCTGTTCCGCCTCTAGGTTAGGTATATCGTGAACCGGTATGGTCATGATATCGCCACTTAAGATGGCAAAGTCCGCCAATTTCCCTATTTCAATGCTTCCTTTTTCATTTTCCTCAAAATTGGAATATGCGGCCCAAATGGTCATTCCTTTTAATGTCTCCTCTCGGGAAAGTGCGTCTTGCATTTGAAACCCGCCTTCCGGGAATTTTTCAAGGTCTTGCCTGGCCACCGCCGCGTAGAAGGTTAAAAAGGGACTAACGTGCTCCACCGGAAAATCAGTTCCCAAAGCAAGCACACCTGCCTTATCCAGCAATTTTTTATAGGCATATGCTCCTTTTACACGCTCTGGACCCAATCGGTCTCCTGCCCAATACATGTCGCTTGTCGCATGGGTCGGTTGTATGGAAGGGATTATCCCATTTTTAAAATAGTCAAAATCGTGCTCAGCCACCACTTGGGCGTGTTCTACTTTCCAACGTCTATCATTTTTGTCTTCAAGTGCCTTTTGATAAGCTTTAAGCACCACGACATTGGCAGAATCTCCTATGGCATGCGTATTCATTTGGTAGTCTGAAGCTGCAATTCGTTCCGCCAGTGCCCCAATCTTATCCACTGGGGTAACCATGGCCCCAAAATGATCATCTTTATCTGAATACGGCTCTTTTAAAGCTGCTCCCCTAGACCCCAAGGCTCCATCTCCATACACTTTTACCGATCGAACATTGAGTTTGTTGGTCTTAATAATACCCTTATCCAAATAATAATCGAGGTTTTCCTTGGTATTACTGACCATAGCGTATATCCGGATTGATAAATCACCTGTCTGCTGGAGGCTATCGATCAATTCTATGGTGGATTTATGCAGTCCCGCATCATTTACGGTGGTCAATCCATATTGAAAGCATAGCTTTTCAGCATCTTTAAGTGCTCTTATTTGGGTAGTTCTGTTCGGTTTGGGAATTACGGCATCCACCATACCCATTGGGTTATCCACCAATATTCCAGTGGGAGTACCATCTATTTTCACTATCTCCCCTCCTGTTACCTCAGTGGCAGCGCTTATTCCAGCTAAATCCAAGGCCTTTTGATTCACCAAATAGGCATGTCCGTCCACCCGCTCCAGTGCCACAGGGGTATCCGGAAAAAGTGCGTCCAATTTTTCCTTTGTGGGAAATGCTTTGACCTCCCAATCGTTTTGGTCCCATCCCCTGCCCTGAATAAAATTGGAAGGTTGTTTTTTGTGGAAATCCTCTACCCTTTGCAACACCTCTTTAAAACTTGTTGTGCCCACCAAATCCACCACTTGTTGATTCAATCCCAAACCGTAAAAATGGCAATGGGCATCGATCAATCCCGGAACAATGGTCTTTCTCCCTGCATCAATTTGGTTTTCCGATGTAAAATCCCGGGTTATGTCCTCCTTTTCACCAACTGCGATAAATTTTCCATCTTTAACGGCAAAGGTATTGGTCATGGAAAAATCCTTGTCAACTGTGTAAATATTGGCGTTATGGACAATTAAATCGACCTTTTCTTTGGATTGACAGGCCAAGAACAAGCCTGCAAAAGCAAGGTAAAAAAGAAGCTTTTTCATTTTCTGAGTTTCCTCAAAAATAGAAAAAGCCTGGAAGAAATTTAGGTTTATCTATTGATCGTTTCCTGTCATTACAAACTCGATGCGACCATCCTCAAAATCATTTGCTTTAAGCTTTCCATTGCGTAGGGGTTTGGTATCCCCAACACCTTCCCAAACAATACGGTCATCGGCTATACCAAGTTTTTTCAAATGTAGCGCAACCGCACGGGCCCTCAACGAGGATATGAATTTATGGTATTCCGGTTTCCCCATGTTATCGGCATGCCCGGTAATCTTCATCTGCACCTCTGCATTTTCCTTAAGGAACTTGAATATTTTAATGACACTGGCCATTGCCTTTGCATCCAACTCATAGCCTTTTGGCTCAAATGGATTTTGCTCAAGTACATATATTTTATCCTTTTCGTAGTTGACTCTTGGCAGCTCTTCAAGCATAAAATTGTCAACATAATAATAGGAGAAATCACTTGACAATGCGGGTTGGTCATTCTTTAACAGTACGGTATTGTCGTTAGACCTGAAATTTCCCAATATGATATGGCTTTCAAAGCCTTTGGCATCAAATTCAGCGGTCAACGTAACCCAACCCTCAGTTTCAGCTAAGGAATTGTCCGCTTTCAATTGAACCTCATAAAATTCGATATTCTCTTGTAAGTCCAACCTAGAACTGGTCAACACAGAACTATTGGGGACTTTTATCTTACTGTTAGTCAATAAAATTGACATATTTTTCAAGGCCAGAGTCGACGTCTCGGCCAAACTTACCTGAAGTGAGATTTTATACGGATGCTTTTCGCGCAGTGTTCTGGCAGTATTCAATTGAATATACTCCCGGTAGTTGTTCAGCGCATAAAAGTAAAGACCTGCATAACCATTACCTTCGGTAGCATCTTGAACTCCCTTAAAATTTGAGGGAACACCAAAATCTTCCGATCCACATTGGTTATAATAATCTCCAGAACTGGATGTTGGTAAGGAAACATCTTCGAGCAGAACATCCAATCCAACGATATTGGAAGGGCAAGAAGTGTAGTTTTCGAACCCTGCATTCAAAATTAAGTTTTGTGCAGGCAGTGCTGTACACACCAATAAACTGAGGCTAAAAAATAAAATACGGAAAACCATTTTAAACTATGTTTAGAGGTTCCCGTACTTGCTATTGAACGCGTATATTTAACATATATTGCACATTTCCCCTTTTTTGCAATTGGTTTTATTTCATACTAAATATGAATAAAAAGCGTTACTATAGTCCAAATCTTGCTATAATGCGCATAGTAACCATTATGCTCATATTATCCTTTGTCCCCTATTTTGGTTTTAGCCAAAATGCCATCTCGGGGAAGATTGTCGATGAACTCGGACTCCCAGTTTACATGGCAACTGTTGAAATACATGATACAGAGGATATCACCTATACAGATTTTGATGGTTCGTTCTCACTTAGGAGCGAAAAGGATTTCCACTGGAAACTAGATATTAAATCCAAAGGATATAAAACGGAATCTTTCTTCGTTTTAAGTGGTGGAAGTACTGGAGATATCGTACTGGAATACGATGCGGAGATGAAAAAATTGTTAGAGGGACAATAAGTTAATCATCCACAAATTCAGTCATAACAAACTCTACTCGACGATTTTTCCTTCTTGCTTTTTCTGTTAAGGTACTGTCCAAAGGAATCTTGTTTCCATAACCATCGGAGGTAATCCTATCCCTTTTAAGGCCCAATCGCATGAGATAGTTTGCCACAGTCTTCGCTCGTTGCTTTGACAGTACATTATTGTAGTCCTCTGAACCCAAATCATCAGTATGTCCACTAATGGTTACTTTTAAGTTCGGATGTTTTTTCAGGTGCTCATACACATCTTTAAGGCTTTGTCTTGCCTTGGGCTGCAATTCAAAACGGTCGAAATCAAAGTTCACATGATTAAGGACATAACGTTGATTAGGCCTGTATTCTGGCCCTAAATAAACTAGTGAAATATCGTCTATATAATAATAAGAATATCCTTCGTTTTTTGGCTTGCCATTTCCAAATCCCAAATAATGGGTGCCGCCGTTGCTTTTGAAATTTCCGAGAATTAGGTTTTTTTCAAATCCTCGCGCTACAAAATCCAAACTCAACTGCATCCAATGCTGCTTATCATTATAAAAACCAGATGCCGCAAACTGTTTCGGATGGGAAACTTTTATGGTCTGTGATGCCAAAATTGCATTGGAAAGTTGCCTTTTGGTGTGTACGGACAGATGTTTTTCAGAAAAAACAGCTCCAAAATCCATTACCGCCCCATCTGACTTTTCCGAAAGACTAAGTACCAAACTCAACCGATATCGATGCCCTTTTTGTAAAGTCGCGGACAATTGTGCTTGAATGTACTCTCGATAATCTTTTGGTGCAATTAGGTACAAACCGGCGTAGGCCTGTCCTTCATAAGCTTCTTGTTTTCCCTTAAAATTTAGGGGAATTCCCAATTTGGTCTTGCTACAACGGTTAAAATAGTCCGTGGTACCAAGGGTGGGCGCGTTCCAGAATTCAACATCATCATTCAAATTGCTCATTTTAACTGGGCAATCCAGATAGTCTTCGAAGCCACCATTTTGTACAAGGTTTTGTGCTTTCGCGAGGTTAAATGCGAGTGCCAAAAAAAGTGAGGTTGCTATGTAGGTGAATCGTAATCGCATGATTTCCAATCCATTTGGGACAGCCATTCCTGCTCTGAAAACTGGAACAACGTGCCTTACATAACGATTTTTTCAACACTTTATTGCGTATTTACCTACAAATCAGAAGTCAAACTTATAGGCCACGCCGGCAAGAGCCTGAAAACCTTGGACCCTGAAATTGGCCCATCTTTGGTAATCATTGTTGGCAATATTGGATGCTTTTACGAAAATTGAAAGTTGATCATTGAAGCGATAGCCAACATGCGCATTCGCATCAAAGAAGCTGTCCAAAGTGATAATCGCAGCCGGAAATTCAGATGGCAGGGCATTTTCAATGGCTTGGGCCACCAAATCTTCCCGCTCCCCTACATAAAATAGGTTGGCGCCAAAATACCATTGTTTGTTGATTTGATAATCCATAAACAAAGACCCTTTGATTGATGGTAAATTCCATGCAGGATTGTCGGTTTCGGTATCATAGTCGTAGAATTCGGCATTAATGCCGAGGGTAAAGTTTCGATTTACATCAATATTCAGTTCCCCAAAAATGCCCAAGGTCTTTACATCATCATAAAAAACCTGGAACGAATTACCATAATTATATCCCTTATCATCTGTCCTGAAAAGGTTCTGTGGATTTAGGAAAAACAAAGGTTTCCTATTTTCCGCAGTGTACGAACCTTTTATATTGTAGCCCACATTGGAAAATAATTGACCTTTTAACCCCAAATAGCCTTCATATTGCTGATCTGTGGGTTGAATATCCAAGGTCGGGGAAACATATGGGTTGTCATCGACAAAATCGTGATAAGAATTCTGTTTGAGGTCACCTTCAATTCCGCCGTAAGCGATGACATCTTCATCGAGAAGGCGGTAGGATGCGGTCACAGCGGGATAGATATAAAAGTTACTATCGCTTCGTTCCATATCCAAACCATAAACAAAGTTGGCACCTAAATTCAGGGTTAAATCGTCCCGAAGCACAAGAAGACTCGGATTGATCCCCACCTGAAATTGACTATAATTGATTTCACCCGTGTTTGTGGTATTGTTGAGCGACGCATTGGCAAAGTTGCCGCTTACGTAATCCAATTTAGTATTAATGGTTACCAATTCCTCCGTAATCGGGAGTTCAATGGTCGGTGTCAGCACAACGCGGTTTTCACCAGAATCTGTGGCATCCCAAAACCTTCTTAGGAGAATTTCTCCCTTTTTAAAGAAGGAATCTTCCATATTCAAGTGTGCCTTGGCCTCTGCATTAAAATAATTCTGCTGTCCGTCAATAGAAGCAATGGTTGCATCATCAAATGCCCCAATTTCTATCCCGTACCAGTTGTACAGCTGATGTCGGAGTCCAACACTGGCTCCCCAATCCATATATCTGTCCTTTTTGGCATACGAAGCGTCCAATTTGGTGCTATAAAAATCAGCATCCAAAGGCGTAGTTTCTATGGCGCCCCGTGAAGAATGATGGCTCAAGCCGAAATCCAACAAACTTTCACCCCTCCTAAACTCCCTGCTGGTATACAAATCGACCAGAGCATTATTGTAATTTCCCAAACCGATTGACGCATAGGAATTGTACAAGGTAGGCGGTGGTGTTTTTTTGACCCGTGAAGCCTTTCCCTTGGCCGGAGTAAAGGTGGAAGCTACAGGTACCGAAAAAATACTGTAATCGACCTTCTTTTTTTGAAGTACGATGGAATCGTTCAGTGTTGGGGTGGATTTTATCTTAAAGGCATCTGAAACGGTGGGGGAATACGGTTTCACGACGGTAACCGTTTCAGTGCCTATATCGTCGGTTTCCTGAGCTAAACCAACTCCCCAAAGGCTCAAAAAAAGTATTGAAAATATATAATTGATCTTGTACATGCTGTGTCTCGTTTTTTTAGTTGCCGTTGGGATCTACGGATGAATTGCTTTGTGCTTCCCTAGATTTGATGATCGAAAGTTCTCCTCTCGCCTCAGCAACTATTTCATCGAACTCTGAAAAATTGGAAATCACACTTTCCAAAATATAGGTAGCCTGAAAGGCATCTCCCAAAGCATAAAAATTCTTGGCCATTACGATCAATCCCTTGCCTCCCCATTCCTTATAACCGGAATAATCCTTGGCCAATTTCTGAACGGAAGTGTTCGAAGCTTCAAAATCTTGATCTTGATTTTTAAAATAAGCGTCGTAATACCAGGCTTCGGCCGCCAATTCCCCTGTCGCTATTTTCTTCACCTCCCTATAAGCAGTTTTGGCCAGGGCTTCGTCATCTGTGGCAATGGCAGAACGCGCAATCATGATTTGCGCATCACTCTTGATTCTATTGTCAATTTTTGGAGCCTTCAGCACTTTTTCGGCATAGGCAATCGTCTGTCTGTAGTTATCTTGGCCGTAGTAGCCTTTCATCAAATTGGATTGTGCAAAGGTTCTATTCTGGACAATTTCGGCGGTATCTTCGAGCCTTTCCAAATAGGGAATGGCACTTTGATAGTCTTGTCTACCCACATAGATCTCACAGACCCGGGTCAAAGCCTGTTCACCATATTCTCCTCCACTATCAGCTACAACCTTGTATTTATCAAGTGCCTTATCTTTTTGCTTTTGGGCAAAATACATTTGAGCCAAATTGAAGTTGACCTTAAGCGCGTGCACCCCATTTGGAAATTCTTTCAGATAATCTTCATATCCACGGATCGCAGCATCGGTCTTTCCTTCAATATATTTTCTATCTGCGGCCTCAAAACTGGCGTTTTCCAATTCGGAATCGGTGACTTCCACAAAATCGAGATTGCGCACCCAGGCTGCATATTCACTTACCCTACCTTCATCCACATAAACCAATTTGGCTGTGGCCACAGCTTGTTTGGCCTCTTGGGTGTTTGGATATTTGTTGACCACCTCTTTCAACCTAGCCAAAGCCTGTCCATTTCGATTGGCATTGTAATGCACCAATCCTTGTCTTAACATTGCCCTAGGCGCAAACTTGCTTCTGCGGAAGGTTTCAATAAGTTTATCATAAGTCTGTAGGCCCAAACTTTCATTATCGGCTTTGATATAGGAATTTCCCAATTCAAAAAGTGCGTCATCACGCAGTGAAGATTTCGGATACCTCGTAAGAAACTGGTTTAACCCATCGATTTTCGCAGATCGTTTACCCAAGAATCCATCGCAAAGTGTTTTTTGAAAAGCTGCATAATCCCGCTCAGGACCATTCATTTTCGATGATTCATGATAGGCCTTTTTGGCCAAGTTATATTTACTTGTCACAAAATAGCCGTCCCCAAGGCGTACGTAACTATCATTCAGTTGTTCTTGGTCATCGGTGCCAGAATCAATAACCCTTTTGAAATGGGTTGTCGCATTGGGATAGTCTTTCAACTTAAAATAGCAATACCCCAAATTATAATCCAGGTTCTGGTACAGCGGAAGATTTTTGGCTGCGGGATTGCGTTGAAATTTGCCAAAATCTTCCAAAGCTTCTTCAAAACGATTTAAACGATATGCCGATTCAGCCTTCCAGTATTGTGCTCTGGCCTCAAAAGTTGGATTTTCAGCACTCTTCAAAGATTTGGAAAAACGTTCCAGTGCGGGTTCATACTCTCCTTCAATAAAAAGCTCAACACCCCTATAAAAAGCCACCTTTTGGTAGGTTTCCTTACTGGCATAGCCCTTGTTTTTCTCCAAAAGCTCCATGGCTCCCTCAAAATTCCTCGAAGTGATATAGGAATCTACCAGTAATTCTTGTATTTCCTGTTGATGCTCATCTTTTGGATATTTTTCCAAATATGCGGTCATTACCTCAGGAACCGGTTCATAGGCGTTTCCAATCTCGTAACTCAAGCGGGCATAGTTCAACAGGGCATCTTTTTGGATTTCAGCACTGAAGTCCATTTGCGATGCATTACGAAATGCATTCAATGCTTCTGGTTTTTTATCCAGCTTCAAATAGCATTCCGCCAAATGGTAGTATGCATTTTGGGATACACTGTTGGTACCTCCAATAATTTTGTTGAATTGTTGGATAGCTCCTTCAAAATCTCCCTGCTTATAATGGCTATATCCGGTCAGGTAATAGTCGGTATTGCTTAATTTCCCTCTTTTTCCCCTGTATTTTTTTAGATATGGGATAGCCTCATTGTATTGCTCTAGGTTGAAATAGCTCTCGCCAATAATCTTGTTCAGTTCCGATATTTCCCTTCGGTCCGATTTTGGTAATTGTTTTTGGGCCATAGCGATGGCTTCTTCGAAATTGCCCAATTTAAAGTTCAGGTCTGCCTGATAGTAAGATAATTTTTCATTCAACAATTCAGGATCGGTAATCTGGTCGAACCGAGCACTTGCTTCATCATAGTCATCTTGTTCATATGCGATATATCCCAAATAGTACTTGGCCTGCGAACCATATTTTTGGGAAGTGCTCACCTTGCTCAAGTAACGTTCTGCCTGCTTTGGTCTTTTGGAGGCATACAGGGCATATCCATTATTGAAATTGAAACGCTCCTTATCATTATAGGACATTGCGGATTGATCTACCTTTTTATACCATTTTAGGGAATAGGGGTACTTTCCGGTCTCAAAATAATAATCGGCTACATCTAAAAAAGCGGAATTCCGTTTGGTAGAAGTTGGGTAGCTTTCCACAAATTCTTCCATCATTTTATCTGCTCCCCGTTGGTTTAGGCGAATAGCTGCATTGGCCGCATAGTAAGCGCTATTGGCTTCAGTTTCATAATCTTTTGTGGACGCCTTTACCTTTTCAAAAATGGTTTGGGCCGCTTGGTACTGTTGATTGTTGTACAATGCCAAAGCATCCTGAAAATCTTTGTTTTCGTGGGAATAAATCTTGCTTTCCTGGGCTGTACAGATGTAAAATGCTCCCAATACGAATGGGAAAAAAAGGAGGTTCTTTCGACTCATAGTGTTCTACGCTGTTCTCGATTGACTGTTACCATAACGTCAAAATTCAAGCCAAAGTATATTTTATGGATTTTCAAAAGGTATCGTAGCTTATATTTTAGATCTTAGTACCTTTATTTTTTCAATACAAAAATATGTCTGAAACGATATTAAAATTACAAGATGTTGCCGTTTTTCAAAAAGAGAACCTCATTTTAAAGGATATTTCTTTGGAAGTCAAAAAGGGGGAATTTGTCTATGTCATTGGCAAGACCGGCAGCGGAAAAAGTAGTTTTATGAAAACCCTTTATGCGGATATCCCTCTACGTCAAGGGACTGGAAGTATCGTGGATTTTGATCTGAAGAATCTGCAGGAAAAAGATATTCCTTTTCTCCGTCGTAAATTGGGCATCGTTTTCCAAGATTTCAAGCTGCTCCCCGATCGAAATGTGAACAATAACCTCCGTTTTGTCCTGAAGGCCACAGGCTGGACCGACATCGGCAAAATGGACACAAAAATTGAGGAGGTATTGGACAAAGTAGGCATGAAAACCAAAGGCTTTAAGTTTCCGCATGAACTTTCTGGAGGAGAACAACAGCGTATAGCCATAGCCCGTTCCCTGTTGAACGATCCCGAATTGATTCTAGCCGATGAGCCAACGGGAAATTTGGACCCCCAAACCAGTGTGGAGGTGATGAAGGTGCTGCAGGACATCAACCAAAGTGGCAGGACAATCATCATGGCTACCCATGATTATGCGCTGATCCTAAAATATCCCCACAAAACCTTAAAATGCGATGGCAGCAAAGTTTTTGAAGTGATTCAAAAGGCGGTTTAGTTTTATTTTTTTGAATGGCAACAGGTACATGTTTTCCCTTTACCGCCTTCGTTAACAAGTATTGGAAAACTGTAAAAAAGCTAATGCCTTGACGGCCAAAAGTTTTTTGTTTCTTTGCCAAAATTAAATTTTCCCGTTTTATGGAAGTTCTCGGTATAGATATCGGTGGATCCGGCATTAAAGGTGCTTTGGTAAATGCCGAAACCGGAGAGATGTTGACGGAACGACATCGCATACCTACCCCTAGTTCAAGAAAGCCAGGAGAAATGGCTGAAGTTGTAAAGCAAATTGTAGATCATTTCAACTATGATGGCCCTGTGGGTTGTGGATTTCCCACAATCGTAAAAAACGGAGTTTGTCATTCAGCTGGGAACCTTCACTCCAGTTGGGTAGGTGTCAACATCGACGAGTTTTTTACCGAGGTAACCGGACGGGAGTTCACCGTTTTGAACGATGCCGATGCAGCGGGATATGCTTCCATGAACTATGGCGTAGGAAAAGGGAAGCAAGGATTGGTCATTATGATCACCATCGGAACCGGTCTTGGTAGTGGTGCTTTCTATAACGGCATTCTCTTACCAAATTTTGAATTGGGACAGATACCGTACAAAAAATACAGCAAAATAGAGCAATGGGCCGCGGCTTCCGCTAAAGAAAGGGAGGACCTATCTTATGAGAAATGGGGGAAGCGCTTCAATAAATTCTTGAAATATGTAGAATTGATCATTTCTCCCGATTTGATCATTGTAGGTGGTGGTACCTCCAAAAAATGGAAGGAATTCAGCCATTTGATAACGGTTGACACCAACGTTGTAAAAGCAGAGCTCATGAACAACGCAGGAATAATAGGTCCTGCAGTGGCCTGTTTACGCGAAAAGCATCACGGGCACTTGGTCAAGAAAAGCTAGTCTATTTTATTTCGCTTTCTATCCACTTCCTTAAGGAAGATTTTACGAAGCCTTAGGTGATTTGGCGTTACCTCAACGAATTCATCCTTTTGGATGTATTCCAATGCCTCTTCCAAAGAAAATTTGATAGCAGGTACAATCTTGGCCTTATCGTCGGCTCCTGCCGAACGTACATTGGATAGTTTTTTGGTCTTGGTCACGTTGATCGTCATATCATCACCACGTGAATTTTCTCCAATTACCTGTCCTTCATAAATCTCTTCTCCCGGATCAATAAAGAACTTACCTCGCTCTTGCAGTTTGTCTATAGAATAGGGAATGGCCGTACCATTTTCCATGGAAACCAGGGAGCCGTTTATACGTTGGGCAATATCACCCTTTAAGGGTTGATACTCCAAAAATCGATGTGCCATAATAGCCTCCCCCGCTGTGGCGGTCAGCAATTGGTTTCGCAAACCGATTATTCCCCTTGATGGAATCATAAACTCACAAAGCATGCGAGAACCTTTGGCCTCCATGCTGGTCATCTCTCCCTTTCGGATAGAGACCATTTCAACAGCTTTTCCAGAAACTTCTTCCGGTAAATCGATGGTCAAATGCTCTACGGGTTCACACTTTACCCCATCAATCTCCTTGATAATTACTTGCGGTTGACCAATCTGAAGTTCATAACCTTCCCTGCGCATGGTCTCAATCAGCACGGAAAGGTGCAATACACCACGCCCAAATACCATAAATTTATCGGCACTATCCGTTTCTTCGACCCTGAGGGCCAAGTTTTTTTCCAACTCCTTTTCAAGACGTTCCTTAATATGTCGTGAGGTTACAAACTTCCCATCTTTTCCGAAAAACGGACTATCGTTGATGGTAAAGAGCATACTCATAGTAGGTTCATCTATAGCAATGGTCTTGAGCTTTTCGGGATTTTCAAAATCAGCCACGGTATCCCCTATCTCAAAACCTTCCACTCCAACAATGGCGCATATATCTCCAGCAACAACTTGCTGTACCTTCTTTCTGCCCAAGCCCTCAAAGGTGAAAAGCTCTTTTACTCTGGTTTTTATAATGGCCCCGTCCCTCTTGACCAATGAAATCTGTTGTCCCTCTTTGAGTGTTCCTCGCTGTAATCTTCCAATGGCTATACGTCCAGTGAAAGAAGAGAAATCCAAGGAAGTGATCAACATTTGGGTAGATCCCTGCTCCGGTTTAAATTCGGGCACATGATCAATGACCATATCCAATAAAGGTTCGATGTTCTCTGTAGGTTTTTGCCAATCTTCACTCATCCAATTCTGTTTGGCTGAACCATAAACCGTTGGGAAATCGAGCTGCCACTCCTCTGCACCCAATTCAAACATCAAATCAAACACCTTTTCATGCACTTCTTCTGGAGTACAATTTTCCTTGTCAACTTTGTTGATGACCACACAAGGTTTCAATCCCAAATCAATCGCCTTTTGCAATACAAAGCGCGTTTGCGGCATTGGACCTTCAAAAGCATCCACCAATAGCAATACTCCATCGGCCATGTTCAGCACTCGCTCCACTTCTCCTCCAAAATCGGCGTGACCGGGAGTATCTATAATATTGATCTTGGTATCCTTATAAACGACAGAAACGTTTTTGGAAACAATGGTTATTCCGCGTTCCCGTTCCAGGTCATTATTGTCCAAAATAAGGTCTCCCTTGTTCTCATTATCACGGAACAGGCGGCAGTGGTACATAATCTTATCCACCAAGGTAGTCTTCCCGTGGTCAACGTGGGCGATAATGGCAATATTCTTGATTTTGGACATAATCTGATTTTTAAGCCCGCAAAGATACTGCGATTTCTTTACTTGAGCATGCGCAAAAGTTATTTTTATCTTATTGATTTTGAGAAGGTTTGGGTTTACCTACCTACACACCAACGTTTTTCACTGATTATCCACCCAATACTCAGATTTACGACTGGATGTACACCTCCCCGAAAAGGCCCAATGTAGTACCCTGCTCCTGCATCTACAGAAAAGCTTAATCCGGAATTATAGCTTCGCTGGACGCCATAAACCAATCCTCCATAACCGTGTACGCCATCAACAACCGTATTTTCAACTGTGCGCTCCTCTGGAGAGAAAACCGCAACCGTTGGTGCAATATAATTTCCAGAATTGCCATAGATTGACCTTCCTCTTCTATCACGTCCATTAAAGTTGTGATAATAGCGATTTTGAACTGTAATGGCCGGAAAGAAATCGTAATTCTCTATCGGCTGTTCGCTTGCAGGTTCCAATGCCAACTGCCACGCTACTCTAAAATCGAGGGTGCTATTGACGCCCAATCCCATCTCATATTCCAATCCGGGATTGAACAGATTGATCTTAATCTGCCTAACCTCACAATTGCTACCAAATTGTGCAGTAACAACAGTACTCCATAAGGCAAATGCAAAAAGAAAAATTCTATGCATTGTAGGTTAATTTGGTTCTATTAGAACATATACTTTTTAAAAAAAGTATTTTTGCCCAAAATATCTGTTAGATGCAATTAGACGCAATTCCTAGGTTAAAACATACAAATAGTGCTAATTTTTTCTTGTTGGCAGGGCCATGCGCAATTGAAGGCGAGGAAATGGCACTGAAAATTGCTGAGAAGGTAGTTTCCATTACGGATAAATTACAGATTCCATATGTCTTCAAAGGAAGTTTCAAAAAAGCGAACCGCAGCAGAATTGATTCTTTTACAGGAATTGGGGATGAAAAAGCATTGAAAATTCTCAGAAAGGTCTCTGAAACCTTCGATGTACCAACGGTTACCGACATCCACGAGGTTTCTGATGCCGAAAAGGCCGCAAACTATGTTGATGTACTTCAAATACCGGCTTTTTTGGTCCGCCAGACCGATTTGGTGGTTGCCGCGGCCAAAACCGGAAAAGTTGTGAATTTGAAAAAAGGACAATTTATGAGTCCTGAAAGCATGCAACATGCGGTTAAAAAAGTAACAGATTCTGGTAATGAACAGGCTTGGATTACGGATCGTGGGACCATGTTCGGTTATCAAGACATGGTTGTGGATTTTAGAGGAGTCCCCACCATGAAACAATACGCTCCGGTTGTACTGGACGTGACCCATTCCCTGCAACAGCCCAATCAATCCTCGGGAGTTACCGGTGGCAGACCAGCATTGATTGGAACCATGGCACGCGCAGGTATTGCCGCGGGAGTGGATGGCCTATTTATGGAAACTCATTTTGATCCGAAAAATGCCAAAAGTGATGGTGCCAATATGCTTGACCTAAGTTTATTGGAAAAATTGTTGACAGATTTGGTTGCCATTCGCAAAGTAATCACCCAATTATAAAACGGTATTATCACATTCCTTTGTTTATGAAAAAGATATTCTGTCTTGTTTCAATCATCATTTTTACATCTTTAGGTTTTTCCCAACAGCATGAAAGTGAATTCGGCAGGGTTATCCAATCAGATATCGATTTTAGTACTTATGAAAAGGATACCACTGCGAATGCCATTGTACTTCATGAAATCGGAGACTTTAAGTTCGAACTAATTGGAAATCATATTTACTTAATCAAGGAGTATCTTTTTAAAATCAAGATTTTATCGGACAAAGGATTTGAGCATGCCAATATTGATATTCCATATTATCACACTGATGACAGAACCGAAAAAGTGTATGACATCCGAGGCATAACTCATAATGGTGCACAAAAAACGGGATTGACACAAGATAATATTTTCACCGTTGACAATGGAGAGAATTGGTCTTTAAAGCGTTTCACTCTGCCGAATATCAAAAAAGGTTCCATTATACAATATACGTACAAGGTAAAATCTCCTTTCTTTTTTAATCTCGATGGATGGGATTTTCAATCCTCAATTCCAAAGCTATACAGTGAATTTAATGCCAAAATTCCTGGTAATTATTTCTATAATCGAACTTTGATAGGTGGAATAAAATTGGATGTAGAGGAAACCAGTATAAAAAAAGAGTGTTTTTATGTGGGTGGTGGTTATGGTTCGGCAGATTGTGAGGTAATAAAATATGCCATGAAAGATATTCCAGCCTTTAGTGATGAAGAGGAATATATGCTCGCTACTTCCAATTATATGGCTCGTCTTGATTTTGAGTTGGCGGTATTTCACAGCTTTAATGGCACTAAAAAAGAATACACGAAAAGCTGGAAAGATGTTGATACTGAATTCAAAAAGGACAAGGACATTGGAAGACAGTTGGCCAAGAATCACTTTTCCGAAAAAAACATCCCGCAACATCTCCTAATTGAAGGAGATCAACTTACCCGAGCTAAAAACATTTACCAATTCGTAAAGGACCACTTCACTTGGAATGGAAAGTATGGGATTTATAAAGACACCAGGGTAAAAGAAGCCTTCAATACCAAGAAAGGTGATGTCGGTGAAATAAATATTTCGTTGATCAATTTTCTAAAAGCGGCTGGCATTAAGGTCAACCTAATGATGTTGGCAACCAGGAACCGGAAACTTCCGAAAAGGGTCCAGCCAGTTATCAACGATTTCAATTATGTTATTGCCAGAGCTGAAATTGACGGAAAAATCTACCTTTTAGATGCCACTAACAAATCAAACCCATTTGGTATGCTTCCGTTTAGATGTCTCAACCATTATGGTCGGGTAATGGATTTTAAAGAAGCCAGCTATTGGCATGAAATTCAACCAGAAAAACGAAATAGGATATCCTTTTGGGGGACTGCCAATGTTGACCCTTCATCTGGAGAAATCAAAGGGAAAATTAGGGAAATTAACCAAGGTTATAGTGCAGTTTCCAAGTATGAAACTTTAGCTTCCACTTCCGAGGAGGAATATCTGGACAGCTTTGAAAGTTCCTTATCCGGGTTTTATATTAATGAATATGCTTTTGAAAAAAAGCTGAGTGATGATAAAAAAACCACGCAGACCTATGATTTTTCCATTGAAACTGATTATTCAACAGGAGACATATATTTGAATCCTGTTTTGATCCATTTTTTTAAAACCAATCCTTTCTTGAGCGAAACACGAAACTTCCCTGTGGATTTTGGTTATCCAAGGCAATATGAGTACAACATGGGCTTTTTTATCCCAGAGACTCATGAAATAACCGAGCGCCCAAAAGATCAAACCATCGCACTTCCAGAAAATTCTGGAATAATACGGTTTGCAACTTCAGTATCCGGACAAAAATTGGTGATACGATATGTTCTGCAGTTAAATGAAACACACTTTAGGCCTGAATTCTATCTAAATCTGAAGAAATTCTTTGAAATTGCCGTCGATATTGAACGAAATTCCATCATCAAAATAGTAAAAAACTAGGGTTCAACAACTAGGAAAACTCGTTCCCCGATTAATGGAAATTTTTGAAGTTTATAATTGTTTTGTGTTACCTTGAAATATTGAAATAACGTCTTTCTCCTTTTCGTCGGTTATTCCAATGGGTTCATCACCCACCCCAAATTTCATTTGTAGATTTCCCTGTGTTTTACACCAAGCTAAACAATCATCTATGGTTTTTTCCAAGGGAGTATAGCTAAATCCATTTGCCAGCGCTTTGGCATTGCTTAATTGCATAAAATAGTCGTCAGAGGTAGGTGCCCATAATGGAAGGCTTGCCCAGGGATAGACCTGATTAGCTTCCAAAAACTCCCTGTCTGACCAAAATAAGTTCGATTTAGAGTTTAAATGCGATTTTGCGGTTTCAAGGAAATTTTTCCAATCTAGCGTTTCTTTAGTGGGTCCTACACAATTGTAAACCCCAAAAAGTTGATTATCTATTGCCGTGGCCGTAAATCTCCCCACATCTTTGACATCGATAAACTGAAGGGGGTCATTTCCCGGGCCAGGAGCCAAAATATCCTGATTTCGCTGCAATTTTAGAAGCCAGTACAAAAGATCATAGGCAGGGTCCCTCCATCCCTTTATGGGTCCAGGGCGAAGTATAGTGTGCCTTTCGGGAAAACGTTCGATAACCAGGTTTTCTGAAGCTGCTTTTTCCTCGGAATAACCCCAAGTGGATTTATCCTTTGGTAGGGTTAGGACGGGGTAATCTTCATTTCTTTCGGCTTCATTAAAATCTTTGTAGACAGCAACACTGGAAATAAACACATAATGCTTCGCCTTTGACCTTAAAGCTTCGGTAGCTTCGTCGACCAGTTGCGCTTGTTGGGGCCAGACATCTACCACAACATCCCAATCTATTTCTTGCAAAGATTCATAGCAGGCTATGCCATTATTCCTATCACCCTTAATATGAGGAAGAAGACCGGAAAAAAGTTCCGGATTGGTTATTCCCCGATTAAACAGCGTAACGGCATGTCCATTGGCAACACAGCTATTAACTATAGCAGGGCCCAAAAAATTTGTCCCACCTAAAACCAGGACTTTCAATTTTTCTTTGGAATTGGTGCAGGAGATCGTTGGGGCCAATCCCACCAATGCACTGGTAAGTGCAACTTTTTCCAAAAAAAGCCGGCGTTTCATTATCTAGAATTTTTATCTAATCGCTTTGCTATTAACATTTTACCACACCAATAAATATAAGATTTATAGGCGAGAAGTCTAAAATTAATCCTCCTAAAGCGGAAATCTTTTCTACTTCCAAAACCCTTTATGGTTTACGCTTTGTGCATCCAGTAAAATAGCCATGAGCACTTCCGCATCAATTTCCTCCAAGGTGGCATATCGGAGCGATCTCATCACTTTTCGACCTTCAGTCACCATTTTGTCCAGATGGACGGTCAAATGAGCGGAACTCCAAAATCCTACATCCACATAGGCTTTCTTTTTGGGCACGTTTAAATAGCAAAAAGGCTTTCCATTCAAATAGTAAAATGGAATCTTGTATTTGTATTTCAATTCGAGCTCTGGAATGGTCGACTCAATAAGCACCTGCAACTGCAGTAAAATACCTTTAAAAGGTTCTGCTTGGTCCAAAATATAGCTTTCCGCAGGATTCATATCTTTATACAATGCTTTCCGTGTCCAAAATAGTACTTTCATTTTTTATCCTGATGTCTTCCTCTGTCATAGCACAAGGATACGACCATGTGGACAACAAGGTGAAAGAGTACCCCAACTATGATCAAATTGAACATCTGGCGCATAGAATTCAAAATGATTTTGATTCGGATATGGACAGGGTGCGAGCGGCATTTGTTTGGGTCGCCTACAATATCACCTATGGAAAAACCCTGGATGAATTTTTTAAACCACGGGAAACCATCATTTTTTATTCTGAAAGAGGCAAGGATCGACAACTAGAAAAAGTAGAAGAGAAAAGAATTAGGTATGCCTTTAAGAACAAAAGAGGGCTCTGCATTGATTATTCAAAAATCTTAAAAAAATTATGCGATAACCTAAATATGGAGTCACATATCGTCCGTGGAGTGGCAAAGGAGGACATCAAGGATATCACCGGTGAAAAAGTCTACAAAAATCATGCGTGGAACGTCTTCAAATTGAATGGTGAATGGAAACTCATGGATCCGACTTGGGCATCTGGATACTATGATGAAGATAGAGAAATCCATGTGAAGAAGTTTGATGGTTATTATTTTGATGTAAGTCCGGAAGAATTTATAAAGGATCACTTTCCTGTGGAGTCGAAATGGCAATTGTTGGACGAGCCTATTGCGCTGAACACTTTTTACACCGCTCCTATCTTCTTACCCGGGTATTTTGAGAATAAGGTCGTGTTGTCCAATGACACCAGTGGGTTACTCTCGCAATCAGAAAATTATGAACTGGTGTTCGCCTTTGAGAAGTTTCCACGTAGTAATCGACTTAAGTATAGCATAGATACGAACCGCTCAAAGGGAAAAATTTATAACCTCGATGTTAGAAGAAAAGGTGAGCAACTGTATGTATCAAAGGTAAAACTCAAAAGTACCTTGAAGGACGGCCAAAAGCTCACCCTTTACATTGATAAAGAACCCATTTTAAAGTTTCGGATCAGTCAGTAAATCGTCTCTTGTCGAAAAAGTGTTTTGATATGTTAAAATAAATTATAACTTTGAAATTCAAAGTACTTTAAAAATGGAATCAAAAAAATACTTAGAAGATATTACCGAGATCAAGGATTTGATGAGCCGTTCGTCCCGATTTATCTCACTTAGTGGGCTTTCCGGAATCTTGGCCGGGGTCTACGCAATAACAGGTGCCATAATTGCTTATGTATTTCTTCTACCGAAAGGTGACTATGTGGTGCTGCACAGTTGGAACTTTAGAATGATTGTAGGTATTTTGATTGGTGTTGCTGTTTTAAGTTTGGTCACCGCTTATCTTTTGACTTCCAGAAAAGCGAAAAAAAACAATGAGAAGGTATGGGACGATACCACGAAAAGATTACTTATCAATTTTCTGATTCCATTGGTTACCGGAGGTATTTATATCCTTATCAAATTAAACAGTCAACATTATGGGCTTACGGGTGCGTTAATGCTTATTTTTTACGGGTTGGCGCTGGTGAACGCATCAAAGTATACCATAGGGAATGTTAGATATTTGGGTTATACCGAAATCATTCTAGGTTTGATATGTGCCGCTTTTCCTGGTTATGGCTTTTGGTTTTGGATCTTAGGTTTTGGACTTTTGCACATTATTTACGGAAGCCTAATCTATTTTAAGGAAGGAAAAGGGTAATATGGGCCTTATTGACAACATCAACAAACTTTTTGATCACCGTATCCGCTTGGGCATTATGTCCATTCTTATGGTGAATGAGGAGGTGGATTTCAATAGGTTGAAAGAATTGCTCAATGTTACCGACGGCAATCTGGCCAGCCATACCAAAACTTTGGAAAAAGCGGAGTACATCAAAATTGAAAAATCGTTTATCGGCAAAAAACCCAACACCCGTTATTCGGCCACCAAATTGGGCAAATTGTCCTTCAAAAAACATATCGAAGCCTTGGAGCAAATCATTAAAAATCAAACATAAATTTTTTTATTAATTAACTTTGAATTTCAAAGTACTTTAAAATACATAAAATGACATCACAAAAACAAAAAATCGGAAACTGGTTCAGAAATTCAATCTCGGCCAAAATGCTTACCGTAGGATTCTTGATACTCATTCTGCTCATCCCACTTGGTTTTGTAAAGGACCTGATTCGCGAAAGAGGTTTTAGACAGGCCGAAGTAATCGAGGAAATCAATACCAAATGGGGCAACCAAGTAGTGCTCAATGGCCCCATTTTAAAAGTCCCTTACCATGTCTATGTCGAAGAAAAGGTATTTGATGAAAAAACAAAGACCTTCTTGACCTCCCAAAAACCAGAACGGCACCATGCCTATTTTTTTCCATGGGAGCTGAACATTAAATCCCAAGTTCAGACAAAACCCTTGGATCGAGGCATCTATGAATCCGTGGTTTTTTCCTCGGAAAATCAGATAACCGGAAAGTTTGCCCAACTCAACTTTTCCGTGAAAGAGATAAAAGAAGAAAATATTCTTTGGGACAAAGCCACGCTATTGGTAAAGACCAGTAACCTAAAAGGTATCCGAAATACGGTGAAGGTGACTTTGGGAGATAATACATACGCCCTAAAGCCCCAGTTTGATAATACGTACATGAACACCCTGGAATCTGGTTATCTTACCGATCTGCAGGAAATCCAGAAACAACCGCTGGCTTTTCAATCCAATATTGCCATTAACGGTAGCAGTTCGTTGCAATTTATTCCAATCGGAAAGGAAACCAATGTTGTGATGAAATCGAACTGGCACTCCCCTAGTTTTAATGGCAATTTTTTACCGGAGACCGAGGGTAAAAAAATCACGGACAAAGGTTTTGAGGCACAATGGAAGGTTTTGGAGACCAACCGGAGATTTGGACAGTATTTTTTCGACAGCCTTCCCAACCTATCAGACTTTTCCTTTGGAACAGAATTTTTGGTCCCTATTGATGACTATCAAAAAACCGAACGCACCAGCAAGTATGGATTGATGATCATTGGGCTTACACTTTTGGTGTTTTTGCTGATTCAGATAAGTAGTAAAATTGCAATCCATCCCTTTCAATATTTGATGATCGGTTTGGCCTTGGTGATGTTCTACACACTTTTGATTTCCATTTCCGAGCATCAGAATTATTTGATTGCCTATTTGATATCGGGCATTTCCGTAGTCGGATTGATTACCATTTATTCGCGTTCCATTTTAAAGCATCCAAAATTCACTCTTTTGATCCTGGGTTCCATGTTCAGCTTATACGCTTTCATCTTTGTCATCATTCAGCTTGAGGACTATGCTTTGTTGGTAGGCAGTATTGGGCTGTTTATTATCCTAGCCATAATCATGTTCACTTCTCGAAGAATAGATTGGTCCGGTGGTCAAGAATAAGCTAACAAATGGTAAAACCACCTCATTAATTCGGGGTGGTTTTACTAATTCTTCATTTTATTATTAAATAAGTGTTTTCGTTAACATTTAACTGGTTTCTTTTATATTTTTGAAAAAACCGATATCATGAAATTTCAACCAATCCTTTTTGCCCTGCTGTTATCTTGCAGCATACTTGCACAAGAACATTCCCATCATAGTACCAAAGCACTTTCTTTTCCTGATGTGCCCGGGTATAAAACCTTAAAAACCGATTTTCACCAACATACTGTTTTCTCTGATGGTAGTGTTTGGCCGAATATCAGGATTATGGAAGCTTTGCGTGATAATTTGGACGCCGTTTCCTTAACGGAGCACCTTGAATATCAACCGCACTCCAAGGATATTCCCCATCCAGATCGTAACAGGGCTTATGAAATTGCCATGAACGAGGCCAAAAACCATGATTTATTGGTCATTTCAGGGTCCGAAATCACTAGGGATGCACCTATGGGGCATAGTAATGCCATTTTTATCACCGATGCAAACAAACTATTGGTGGACAAGGCCGAAGATGCCTTTGCCGCTGCCAAAAAACAGGATGCCTTCGTATTTTGGAACCACCCGGCCTGGCATCCCCAAAATCCAACAGGAAATCCAAATTTGAGTGATTTTCAAAAGGAAAGAATCAAAAAAGGGGAATTGCATGGCATTGAGGTCATCAATGATGGGGACTATGCCGAAGAATCACTTGCCCTTGCCTTGGAACAAAACTTGACCATTATGGGGACAAGTGATATCCATGGATTGATTGATTGGCACTTCAAAGAAAAAGGTCATGCACGCCCCATAACCTTGGTATTCGCCAAGGAAAAATCTAAAAGCAGTATCAAAGAAGCTTTGTTCGCTGGTAGGACCGTTGCGGTTTTTGATGATCTTATGGTCGGAAAAAAAGAAAACCTGTTACCCTTGCTCAACGCCTGTATCCAAGTGAAAGAGGCTAAATATATCGGAAAAACCTCCGTTTTGCGAGTTACATTGGAAAATGTATCGAGCACCGATCTATTGTTCCAAAATTTGATGCCCTATACTTTGTACTCCAATCCGGCCGTCTTCACTGTTCCGGCAAAAGGTACCAAAACGCTTCAAATCAAAACTTTGGAACGGTTAGACCAGTTTGAACTAAAATTAAGCGGAATTCGAACCTATATTGCACCCAAAGAGCACGCTGTATTGAGCAGGAATATTAAGATAGAAGAATAACCACTTGTTTGGATTAAGCGACCGAGAAGAGGTGTGACCCATTGATATCGCGGTCAAAATCGGCTTTTATTTTTTGAATGAACTCCAAAGGGGTTTTTTCTGAAATCCAGACCCATTGATTCTTAATGTCAACATCAAAATGAAAACTTGAAAAATCGATGAGATGGTCCCCATCGAACTGGGAGAGCAGAAATTTGGTTATTCTTGGCCTTAGCCGATATTCTATATCGATACGTTCCTTCTTAAGGGAAGGATTGTCATCGCCAGATATTATCCAATTGAATGTCAAAATATTAGCTGTAAGGGTACCGAATATAGCAAAAAATACTGCTCCAATAACAAAATTGGCCCATACCCTTCGATAAAGGGCTTTTATTCTAGTCCATCAACGTAATCCTGAAGATAATCGTAACGCTTTGTAAGCTTGCCATTCTTGGTCATTCGGGCCCGTTCCAAAATACCATCTTCATCATTGTTAAAGAAGGCGGGAATCACATATTTTGAAAAGGCTTCGCCAAATCCGTTACTGGCATCCCTGGGCAATTCACAGGGCAAATTATCCACCGCCATTACGGCCACGGCATTAGGATCTTTAAAATCCACTTCTTTTTCGGACTGGGGGTTGTACCCATAGATTGGATCCGCAATAGTGCTGGGCTTAATGGTGGTAGCCACCGGACCATCGATATCGCAGCTTACGTCGGCCACAACCTTAATCTTGAAATCTGGATGTTTGGCATCTTCACGCGTATACAGATAGGGAGCCCCATCACCGTAGAAATGGCCTGCGATGTAAAAATCGGTCACTTCGGCAAAACGGAAAAAATTGGACTTGTATTCCTCAGGATTGGCAAAAAAGTCGGCCTTGTTACCACGAACGCCATCTTTGCGCTTGTTGTATTCGGAAGCATCGATTTGGCAGTACACCGGCTCATCGAAGGATTCTTTTAGGAATTCGGCCACATTGACTTTTTTGAGTTCCATTGCATCCAGCATTTCACGGGCTCCGTTGCCTACCCTGCCCCTACCGGTTAGCAAGATTTTGATGTTGGGCAGTTTTATTTTTCGTAGTTCAGAAATCAAGGCCTGTTGGTCGTGAAGCGTCTCGGCTTTGGGCAGATCGAACAAATTGAACTTTAATCCGTAGGTCCGCACCCCATTGTACGCACCGACAATCCCGGCATAGCGTCCGAAGGCCACCAATCGCGGTCCTTTAGAACTGGTAATCACCTCATGATCGTATAACTCAATATTCTTCTCCAAAATGGCATTGAGCAGTTTACGGTTATAGGGCTGTTTTTTTATGGTATGGGAGAAGAAAAAGTATTTTTTGTTCGGAATCAATGCTTCAATAGGTACTTCTTTAACGCCCAGTAAAACATCACAGTCTTCCATGCTGTGGACCACAGGAATACCGACATCGGCATATTCTTGGTCTGTGAACACCCGAATCGGCGATGACTCGGCCTCTATTTGTGCTTGGGGAAAGCTGGCAAGTACGTTTTGGCATTCGGTCGGTGATAGGACCACCCTTCGGTCGGGCGGGTTCTTTCGTTCTCTAATGATTCCGAATTTCATCAATTATATAACTTTTTGTTTGGTTATTGTTACAAACATAACATTTAAGCTTTGGTATCCAAAACTTTTTTCGGAACAGTTTTTGGAATACCTTTGCTAGCTGCGTTAGGCATCTCGACTGCGCTCGATGTGACAAATGTGGTTTGCAAACTAAAACTTGCGTTAGGGATAGAGGCAGGTACCCCGCTTCGCACTGCTTTGGCAGGGCAAGCGTGTACAGCCGATAGCCCGACCCTTTGAAGCCTTTGGCGAAAAAGGGGAACGCCCGCAAAAATACTATTGTTCTTTGATAAAAAAATGGGAAATGGATTTCTGGCCCTTCGACTACGCTCAGGGCATAATTCGATTACGCGAATCAAAGATTCGCTATCTCATTATGGGGCCGACTGGTTTTGACAGCGAGACCAATTGGATTGTAAGCATGCCGAGCGCTGGGATATAGCTCGTTAATATCATTTTCCAAACTTTTAATTGGCGATAATAATTACGCTCTTGCCGCTTAATCTGAATTATAGTAAGATTAGCCTCGTCCCTACTAGGTAGGGAAGCGAGATGTTCCTGGATAGCCCTTGTTGATGGCGATCTGTTTAGGAGCACCAAAAAAGTCAACATAAGGGTGCCATGGCTTTGATGGTATCACAAAAACTTTAAGAAGCTAAGTGTACAATAGGCGGTCTTTGGTCGGTTGTGCATCGAAAATTGAACAAGGACTAAGCATGTAGAAAGCAATGCGATTGCTTGTTTGGACGAGGGTTCGAATCCCTCCGGCTCCACCTGCGCCCTCCGCAGCTCGAGGTTTACCGAGAGCGTAGGAGGGCTCTATTTTTTTTTCAACCTCCTTTTTGTTCTGAACCCTCGGGCTTCGGTGGACCCGGTCCACGGTGGTTCCGTTAAACTTTTTAGCTATGAATTGGACGGTTTACATTCTTAAATGCTGTGATGGTAAATTCTACACAGGCTTTACAAATGATCTTGATAGACGATTGAAAGAACACCGTGAAGGCAAATCGTTTTCCACCAGTTACCGATTACCTTTTGAATTGGTCACCTATATTGTGTTCCATGATAGGCAAAAAGCCTATGCATTTGAAAAATACCTGAAATCGGGTTCTGGAATAGCATTCCGTAACAAACGTTTGATCTAAAATTCAACACCGCACTTTCGCGGATTACCATTATCTTCGAAATCATTACTAATTCGCATGTCCAAAGGAAAATCTTGGTTACGCATTCTTATCGACCTCATCGAGGTTTTTGTCAACAGCAAGGAAAGCAACAAACGAAGCCGCACTTGGCACCAACATGTAGTCCCTTTTGAAGACGGTTGGGCCGTACGCCGTGAAGGGAACAAAAGGATCACCAGCAAACATCGAAAGCAGAGTACGGCAATCCGCAAAGCCAAAAGTCTAGCCAAAAAATATAAGGCGGACGTTATAATTCACAGAGCAAGTGGTGGTATTCGAGAGCGAATTAGTTATGACGATAAGCTATAGCACTTGAAGAGGGGAAGTTTTGCAAAAGTCACCTATTGGGTGGCCGCAATTTTCAAGGAAGCAATAACGTGCTTATTTATCAGGTTTTAAAAGATCG
Source organism: Flagellimonas sp. 2504JD4-2 (assembly GCF_053642935.1). NCBI lineage: Bacteria > Pseudomonadati > Bacteroidota > Flavobacteriia > Flavobacteriales > Flavobacteriaceae > Flagellimonas > Flagellimonas sp. 2504JD4-2. The sequence goes on from NZ_JBSIOV010000002.1 coordinate 758,607, forward strand.
GATTTAGTCCCTCTAGGTAGTTTTAACTTAATTTGTTTCGATTCCTTAGCCTCCTCTTGCCTTTCAATCTCTTCCTCTTTGGTAATTTCAGGCAACAGACTAAAATCATAAATCCCCAATAGGAATTTTACCGATTTATCCTTTGGGTCCAATTCATAAAATCTTAGCTGGTTGTTTTTGGAAAAGCTCATCTCTTTAACACTAAATCCCTTCTGTTCATTTATAACCAAACCCGACAAAATGGTATCTTTTTGCACGGATCCCGTATAAATTGAATAATCAATATGCTCTAATGGCGTATGATTTCCCCAATACGTTTCTTTAGTCAGTAACTGGATTTGCACCAAGTGCAATCTACTCGTTTTGTTTTTTGGCGTTGACACTGACAGCTTTATGGATTTTGTTCCCGACGGAATTGAATCCCATACAATTTCTTTATTCGTTTCATCTATGAACTTAAGATCATTAAGCTCAAGTAATATGGAATCCTTGGCAATAAGACTGTCAAGTCTAACCTTAACAGAGTCCCTTTTGTTGGTGCCATAGTTTAAATTGTAATAATAAGAATCGGAGGAATTGTCATTTTCATCCTCATGAATAATTCCAATTTTCTTCGAGTTGATTCTCTTATTCAGTACTTCAAGCTCTGTTTCTAGCAGCATTATCTTATTTTCAACAGTCTCATTATCAGATTCCAGTATTTGGTTGATTCTTTCATAAATTAATTTATCGCTTGGTTTGATTACGGTGTCATAAAAGCTAAAAACGTTGGCAAGAATAAACACCCCAAATAAAACCCCTCCCCACTTTAGCACCGAATCCCGGAAAATATTCTTCTGGGAAGATGTAAGAATGGGATGGACAAGGGTGTCGTGGCTTATTTCATAATAGCGTTCTTCCAACCTTCTCTCAAACCGAAGCAAGTGGAAATCAACCAGATTTGAAAGCGTTTTTTGGTCAATGTTATACCTATTTTTAATCTCAGCCTCGGCTACACTAAGTCGTTTGCCGGATTGGCTTATCAAACCTTGTTCACATAGTTTTCGAACACTTGGCCTTTTAATCCAATTCAGTTTTTTGATTTGATTGTCATAGAAATTCAATAAAATACTCAGCATCCCGATACTGCCTCCAAAATCCTTCTTGGTTATGGTGATAAGTTTATTTCTTGGGATTCTTTGATGTTTGAGCAAAACTTTGTCCTCGATACTTTGACAAAGCAACTGCAATTGAAAGGGAGCAATGGTTGGTGTTGAATGTTTCGTTATTTTCAATTCCTCAGAACCTGTACTTTTCTTGCCATTATTATAACTCATCCAAAATAGGATGGCCAAAATTACATTGCCCACAAACAGAATAAAGGTTAAAAATAAAATGCCCGCCAAGGCAGATAAATCCAAATCCCCGAAACCCCCATTCACAAGAATTAGCCCTAATAACAAATTAAATAAATGGATTACAAAAATTGGAAGCAATGTTTTTTTGGGATGAATCGTAAACTTAAACTGTAGCACCACAAAATATACCATAACGATCAAAATGTTTATGGCAATAATTTCCAGCATCCAATCCAAAAAAGCTCCTATTGACATGCTAATGATCAGCCAAAGCATAAAAAATATGTGATAGCGCAGGGGCCACTTTGTGAGTGTATCCATTTCTTTGCGATCGGCACCATCCTTATCACTCAAAATACCGTCACGCCCTTTCTTGTAACATAGCCCAGATAGAAAGACTACTACGTTAACCACAACTACGGGTATTAGAAATAAAATTAACAGTTCAACTCTTTCATAATCTGACAACACGTTCAGACTGTAAGCCAACGCTAAAAACCATGCATATAAAAGAACTATAGGTCCTATGGTGTGTCTGGTTGCAATAGGTTTTCGCACCACTAGAATGAAAACAAATAAGGGTATAATAACATACAGTATTGCAATAGCGCCAATATCCTTACCGTCTTCCAGTAGATAATTGGAAATTGCTGTGAGCAGCAATATAGCCACTGCAAAAGTCAATAAAACTTGCCATGACCATTTAAGCGAATATGTGATTGATTTTAATCTTTGCCTATAATCCCTTTTGATTAAAAAATCGATAACAGATTTGATGGCACCCTCTGAATAGGTGAATTTCGGGGTAAAAAGTTCTTCGTGACTAATTCTAGCAGGCTCTTCTATTGCCAATCTAGCCTGCTCTTTTGTCATTTCTGTGAGACGAAATCGATTACTTAGAATTCCTGGAACATTTTCTGCAATCTCCTCTATTTCCGCTAAAAATTCCTCCCGGAAACTGAGAACGATTTTTACTTTGGGCGGGCTTTCCAGTTGATACTTTGATCCGATTGCTTCGTCGTCTCCAGATTTAATATACTTTACCCCTTCAAGTTTGGATATTTCTTCAAAAAAAGCTTTTCGCCTTTCCTTCTCATAACCTAAGGTGAAAATTTCCTCAAACTGGTCAAAAACTAGAACTGGGGTTAGAAGTTTGTCATCCTCGGTCCACAATTCAGAGGTTTTCAAAAACTCCCTTAGCGAATTTTTACTGCCAGAGATAAATTCCACACCCTCTTTATTTGCTTCATCAGCTATAAAGGATTCGATGCTATCCAGAATTTCTTCAGAAGGGTCGTACAGACGAATTGGTACTGGAAAATAACCTCTATCTGATAGTTGTTCAAAAACACCAGCGTTTAGCAATGACGATTTACCAACCCCTGATTTGGCAAATAGCACAACCAAATTTTTTGAAAGAATCAAGTGTAATAATTGTTTCTTTTCATTTTCTCTGCCAAAAAACAACTTTCGTTCTAACGGATTGTTTTTAAATGGTCTTGCACCTGGGTATCTTCTATTGTTATCTGACATAATACGAAGGTTACTTGTTGAGTCGTTCCCAATCTCTACGAATATGTTTGGCAAGGTTTTTTATATTCCCCAAATCCGTAAGATCTGTATACTGGTATTTACTGAGTTGTTTCAAGTGTTCACTATCGTCTATGTAGACCGGAAAAATATAACTGAAGCCAGTTCTTACCTCTTCGGAAAGTCGCAAGGCAAGATTGATTTCTTTATTTACATACCCTCTTGACTTGCCCACCAGTGCGGTGCTCTGAACTATTACAAAATAATCGATGTCCTTTATCGTAGTTTCAAGCACATCATTCCATTGGTCTCCTCCGCGAATTCCTTCTTTATCTATCCAGGGGTTGAGTTTTTCCTTTTTTAAACGTTTGTATATTTCCTTGGCCTTGTCTTTATCTTCGGATGCATGGCATATAAATACACTTGGAGCTCCAATGGTTTCATGGTCTTCCCCCTCATCCTGATGCTTTATTTCATTCTTTCCAGATTTAGCGTCTTGAAGACCTACGCAACGTTCTTTCAATTCTCTTATAAACTCTTCAAGGCCATATTCCGGATAGATGATGCTCAGTTTGTTCTTAAAAAAGAATGAAATACGGTCGTGTTCAGCTGCAGCTTTATCACCTTTCATCATTTCTTCAAGGGCTACTGAGCGGCTGCGCGTATTGCCCTTCCGAATTTCCTTGCCTCCGAGCAAAGTATACAACAGGATTCTCAAATACCAATTGTGAAACCCAAAACCAAGAAACACAAAAGAGGTTTTATCATCACAAAATCGGCTACTGATATTGGCCTGCAATGCCGGAGTGCCAGATATGATACTTAGCAGATAATCCAATAAATGCATTTCTGAGACCACTACGGAATCCCATTCATCTGGACTACCATAGAGGTAAAAGATCAAGGGTTTTTCTTCGTTATCCCAGGCTGCATGATCTCTTTTCCCGCTTCTATGGTCATAATAATCCACATAGTAATCTTTCCCTCGCTCTTTATCCATGTCTTCAAAAGCTTTGATCAGGGATTTATCCGGGGAGGCATTAATAATCAGCTTGAATGGGATATGCGCCAGATTATCAAACACTGGCCTTTCATCGTGGTTATTGTTAAAAAAGTTGGATGCTTCATATTGAAGCGCATCAGGGGGTTGTTTTTTCAAAAAAGCCTCGGTAGCTTCTTCAAGATCATCTGCCTTAGATCCTTCAGCATTTTCATTGACCTCGTTAAACAAATGATTGGAAAAATGAGCGGTAATTGGTTTGGTAACACCTCCTTTGTTAAGTAAGGCCATATCAGGGCCAATGACCAGAATACATTTACCGCCAAGAATATTATTAACCAGAATGTTCCAATCTCTTTCTACCATCTTTACGATTTAATATAAATTGATATTTACAAGTACTATAATTATTACACTTTCCGCTATCGGACCTAAATTTTACATTGCAACATTCTGTAAACCTTAACATCCTCATAATCACCCTTGAGGCCATATTTTTATCAAATTACATCCCCATTTTGATTCAGAAATTCCTTGTTTATCCAATACGCTAAATGCCTTACTAATTTATCCTGCCAATACTTGATAGGATTGTTTCGCGAAGAGGTAAAAAACCTCAAACTTCTGGTCCATATACTGAATCATTTTTTTGAAATTGGATATAGCCATATTTTAATTCGATATCTCAAATTATTAATGCATGAGGCATTGCATACAACCTTTGAGAATATTGGGGGAAGATGAACTACACTAAATTTAATAATTAATAAATTAAAATGTAGGAATTTATACTAAAACTTAGTTCTTGATTTGGCTTTTGATTGAAAAAATCAAATTTTCCCTATTTATACATAATAACTTACATAGTATACATATTTATTCCCACACCATAAATTTATGCTTTAACTTGAAATGTACTAGTTGCTAGTGCTTTAGCAAGAAAAAAGTGAGTTGATTACATACCATATAGAACCAAGACCATGAAAGCCAACAAAAGAAGTCTAGTCCCAATTCTACTATTTTTCTGTTTTATTGTTTCATCCTGCGTGAGTACCCGTATTGAAGCCAGTCCTTATCAAGATAGTGTTGAGAATTTGGAATGTCAGCGCAAATCGAGTTGGAGCTATTGGTGGGGCGTTGCTCCTGGCAGCACCAAAACAGTAAGTGCCAATCCAGATATTGCCGATACGGAATGTGCTTGTCACGAAAGAGCCATGTCCTGGACGGTAGTAAAAACCTCATTCCCTGATTTTTTATTAAGCCTTGTGACCTTAGGTATTGTAAACCATAGGACCGCAATTTACGGATGTGCAAGACCTCAAGGAGGTGAAGGTGATTTAGACCAATAAATACATTTGCAATGCTACCAGACGGAATTTCACGATTACCCATTCAGCAATGGACCAACAAGCATGAAAACTTTACGCACGACTTGGTCCAGAATGCTTCTTTTAAATTGAGAAACCCTCAGGGACAAAGCCATAAGGAGCGCTATCGAAAGACCACTAAAAACTTTCAATGGTTGATTCAACATGCCTTGGATGAAAATATCAGGTTACGGGCTATGGGAAGTGGCTGGTCTTTTACCAAAGTAGGGGTCACTGAAGGCGGGCTTGTGGACACAGCCTCATTGAATTTTTCATTTCCATTGACCAGCAAATATGTGAGCCCGAATTATGCGAACAGTCCAGAAGATCTTTACTTTTTGCAGTGCGGAACAATAGTTTATGAGTTGAACAACCGCTTGGATGCCAAAAATCCACCGCGGTCCATTAAGGCATCAGGGGCAAGTAATGGGCAAACCGTTGCAGGGGCCCTATCCACAGGGACCCATGGGGCAGCTATTAATGTTGGTGCCATTCCCGATTTTGTAGTTGGCCTACATGTGGTTACAGGTCCAGACACCCACATCTGGCTGGAACGGAGCTCATATCCGGTTGCCTCCCAAGAATTTATAGATTGGCTGGATGCTGATTTGGTTCAGGATGATAGCCTATTCAATGCTGCTCTGGTGTCCTTTGGAAGTTTTGGTTTTATCCACGGGGTCATGATAGAAACCGAACCCCAATTTTTACTTACCGAACATCGTGTGGGGAACATTGCTTATGATGATACCTTGAAGAACGCTATGAGGACCTTGGATTTCTCTGGACTTCAGTTACCTGGCGTGGGTGCAAATGGAGATATGTACCATTTTGAAGTATTGTTCAACATTCACAAATTTGAGCCCAATAATGCGGAAAAAGGTGCTTTTTTAAAGTATATGTTCAAAAAACCGGTGGAACCACATCCTCCGTTATTAAGGGATAACGAATTCACTTATGGTGATGATCTCTTGGGAATTATTTCAACTGTTTTGGACAAATTACCCGGCTCTGGACTTCTGATACCTGCCATGGTCAATGCTATGTTTAAACTAGCCTTTAAAGCGCAAGATCCCATTCAAGGAACAATAAGGGAAATATTCAATTACACCAAATTCAGGGGTAAAGTGGCTAGTGCCGCCATCGGAATCGATATTCAAGATTCACCAAAAGCAGTAGAACTAATAGCAGAAGTAAATAAGCAAAAACCTTTTCCCGGAGGGCTTTCGCTGAGGTATGTAAAAGGCACCAAGGCAACCCTAGGGTTTACCAAGTTCAATAACACCTGTGTTCTGGAAATGGATGGTGTGGATGGAGGCAAGGCAAGGGAGTTTTATGAAGCGGTATGGAACAGGTTTGAACAAGAAGGTATTCCCTATACCCTGCACTGGGGTAAAATCAATTTTAACCTGAACGAAAATCGAGTCAAAAATATGTATGGTCAAATTGCGGTCCAGTCATGGATTGATGCCCGTAACCAAATACTGTCACCACCTGTGCTGGAAGTTTTTAATAATAAATTCATTGCAGACTGTGGTCTGGACAAAGTTCAGGGTGCCATTGTTTAAAATAATAGCGCTGGCACATAATAGTGGCTTTGCATATTTGAAATAGTGGGTTTTATACTTTCATTTTTTTAATTGCACTGCAAGATTAGTTAGTATTTTTCTTATATTTCAGCTACGATTTCCCTTTAATAATTAATTCTAAAATTATAGCTATTATGAAGCTTATGACATTAGACGAGATGGGGATTTCAACCTCCCTATCCGCAGCAAAAGATACCTCAAGAGCCTTGTTGAGAGGTGCCGAACTAGAGGCAGATGCCAATCCCTTTAAACCCATAGGTATTGGAAAACCCTTGGTAATACGATTTCACACTATTTATTTGGGTGACTTAAAAAAAGGACTATTCAACAGCAATCAGGATATTCTGGTCACTTCGGCCATAAAAGATGATGCCACTTTTGATGCAGCCCCCCGGGCAATCCATCAAATCTACCGAAGAAGGGATGAGCGGGAAACTTTATCGCCATCCTCCCTAAACGAAGGAACCCCATTGATATATTATTCCAAGGCATTCGATTCAGAGTTGTTGAGAATCACATTAGAGGTAAAAGCTGATAGATTTCCGGCCAAGGCCTTCAATACGGTTTCCAATTCATTGAGCGCTGCTGGCGGCATTCCCATTTTTGGGGCATTGTCGTCCTATTTGATCGCAGGGGGACAGATCATAAAATCCGCGGCAAGTATTCTCAACACATTGTTGGAAGGAGGTCCCGTCTTATCGTATAAATTTGATATACTAGATGGTGTAGCCGGTCTAAAAAACACCAAAGCTGGTTTTATTTTAGGGTTGAACAATAATGATAAGGCGCACTTCAAAAACAGTGGATATGAGATCACCGACCTGTTTGATGACAATCAATTGGTTCTGGCCAAGGATGGAAAAAAATATAATGGCAATAAGCCGTATATTATCATGAGCATTGATGGTACCGAGAAAACCCAGTTCGAGGATTTTAAACCGACCATAGCCAGTGCCGCCTTGCTCAAAAAATTCTATGGCATAAAAGAAAACTCATCTGTGGATGAAATGGTGGACATCCTTCAGGTTTACAATGATTTTAAGTATGTTCAAAAAATAAAGAATCTGTCGAAAGAACTGGACGGCGCTTCTGCAGAAAAAAAGAAAGAACTCAACCAACTCATTGAGGCATATAAAAAGAATATCAAAAACAGTGAAGACTATTCACTGGACTAAAAAGTAACCACCGTGTCAGATAATGAATATGTAAAGAATAGACTGGAAGATCAAATTAATTGGTACAACAAAAAAAGTGTAACCAACCAGAAATGGCACAAATTTTTCCAAATCATGAAAATTGTGCTGGCGGTCTCTATTCCAGTGCTTACACTTGTTATTACGGAAGAAACAATGCTAAAGATAACCCTATCCATTATTGGTGCTTTGATAGCCATAATAGAAAGTGTTTCAAGATTGAATGGCTACAAGGATCTTTGGATCAAATATCGCTTGGTTTCCGAAGCATTGAATCGAGAAAAGTTGTTGTTCGAATCGCAGGTGGCCCCTTATGACAAAGCAAATTCCTTCAGCCTTCTAGTTACAAAATGTGAGAAACTAATGGCTTCTGAGAACCAGACTTGGTTAGAGTTCCAAAATCAAAAAGATTCCCAATAATGTTTCATGTTTTGCGAGAACACCTATATCTCATACGATTTCATCATCTAAGACCAAAAAGCTGGAAGTATGGGCTATGAATACGACATATTTATAAGTTATAGAAGGCAAGACGAAACAAAGGGTTGGATTGAAAACCACTTTATACCACTGTTGGAAATCCATATTTTCAACGAACTGGGAGAGCACCCCTCTTTTTTTCTTGATACCCAACTGGAAGCGGGAGTTAATTGGCCCATAGAATTAGGCAATAAACTCAGTAAATCAAAAACCATAATCCCATTGTGGACCCGCACTTATCTGAACAGTCAGTGGTGTTCCTGTGAAATCGGGCATATGCTTGAAAGAGAATCACAATGCGGCTATAGAACTATTGAAAAGCCAAATGGGTTGGTATTCCCAACAATAATTCACGATGGTGAAACCATGCCGGTTCAGCTCTCCACCATTCAAAAAGTGGAAATACAAGATTGCTTCAATGTTAGAATGGCAAAGGACAGTCCCAAGGCTGAAAAATTGGAAGATCGCCTCAAACCACTTGCCATAAGCATTTCAAAAGCAATAGCAAATGTTCCCGAATGGAAACCGGATTGGAATATAGAAGCCGTGAATGATTTCGTACAGCAATACCATCTTGCTACCAGAGCTGTTCAGGAAACACTCCCAAAACATCTCGAATAATGGGAAATATCATCACATTCTATTCATACAAGGGAGGAGTTGGTAGAAGCATGGCCTTGGCAAATATTTCGTATTTGCTTTCGAGCAAAAACAAAAAGGTCTTGATGGTAGACTGGGATCTTGAAGCGCCGGGATTGGAGCGCTATTTCGATTTTGATGAATTCTCCGTAAAAAAATCGAATAGTGGCCTCTTACAATATTTGGATAAACTAAAATCCGGCAATGCTTCGGAAAAGGATTATTTAGAGTACTGTTGGCAAATTGACCTAGGGTTCAGTTCCAACCTATTTTTGATGTCGAGTGGCAGGGACAATGACCCCCCAGCTTATTCAAAACTTTTGGAAGGATTTAACTGGGACAGTTTTTTTACCCAGGGCAAAGGGGGTTATCATTTGGATCTGTTGAGAGATGTTTGGAAAGAGGACTTTGATTACGTTTTGATTGATAGCCGTACCGGATTGAGCGATTCCAGTGGTATCTGCACCATTTTTATGCCCGATATTCTTGTGCCCATGTTTACGGCAAATTACCAAAGCCTTTTTGGTATCAATGATACGGTTGAATTTGTCAATGCGGCAAGACAAAAACTACAGGTCGACCGAATGGCCTTGACGACTCTTCCGATACCCTCGCGATTTGGAACCCGAATCGAATTTCAACAGTCCCAAGAATGGTTGGACAGGATAGACAATATATTAAGCCACTTAATGAGCGATTGGCTTCCGAAGTGGGTAGAATCGAGGCATATTTTTGAGCAAATCAAAATTCCACAGGTCGATTATTTTAGTTTTGGTGAAAAATTGGCCGTTTTCGAACAAGGTACTAGTGATCCGGAAGGCATGGGTTTTGTCTATGCCAAAATAGCGGATTTGATTGCTTCCGACTTTCAGGACATTGCAAGCTTTGCTGGCAAAGAGTATTATGAACAAAGAAGAGAAGTATTCGAGCGAAGCAAGCCCGATATATCCAAAAAGACTTCGCAAATCAGTTACGATGTTTATGTGAGCTATTCCCGTAGTGATTATGAATGGGTCAACGAGGCCTTTTTGCCCACTTTTAGGGACTATCTCGGGGAGCATTTGGGCCGTTCCCCAAGAATATACATGGATATCAACGAACTCGACTTTTTTCAAGATTGGGCCAAAAGTTTACAATCTGGGATTAGAAACTCCAAAAGCTTTGTTTTTATCATAGGAAATACATTTGGACAATTTCAGCAGCAAGAATTGCAGAATCTTATGAAATTTCAATCTGAAGGCAATGAACGAACTGTTTTCCCCGTGCTCCTGCAAGACAGAAAAGAGGAGGGTGTTCCATGGCATTTATTGCCACAGGAATTGAGTAACATACAAGCTTTGGTACTTAATAAGTCAAAAAGTCTGCACACCAAGAACACCAGGAACATCGTAGATTTTGGAAGAAAAGTGGATGACTTTTCCAAGCATGTGGCCCAGTCCATAGAACAGTCGCAAATGGTAAACAATATTGAGAACCCCAATACGCTTTTGTCAAACATAGATGGTCAATTGCACGAATTAAAGTTAATGGCCAGGGAGTATGAATTGCTACGCATAAATATGACCGGTGGACCACAGCGCACACAACAAATGGAGCGTATAGTTTCGCGTATGAAAAGTATTTCCGACAATGCCAGTGGTCATATTAAAGAACTGCAACAGAGCGAAAATCCTGGGGATAGACTAGCAGCAATAGCCATAATGCAGGTCAATCCGGACATGGAACATAGCAATTGGCTAAAAGAACATGTAGGAGACGCCGAGCAGCCTTTTATAGGATACCAGGCCTGTGTTGCCCTTTTCATAATCACTAGGTCCTTTTCGAAAAAGCATTCCCCGAAACTGTTTTCGGTTTTGAGCGATGCCAAATCCCAAGTCGAAAACTCCACAAAAAAAGACGCTGGTCAGCTTAGGGTCCTGGATGCTTCCCTACATTTGGTCGATAATCAGAATTTACCAATGGCATAATCAATAAATTCTGATATAACTATCAAAAAAATCCTAATTATTTAATGCTATTATCTTGATTTTTAAGTATCTTAAAGATTTAAAATCCCCCTGCGCTTTTTCTATAAATCTTAAATTTTTCTGGTATGGCAAAACTGGAAACACTTACCATTTTTGGGACCCAAGTCAGTGAAGAAAAACATGATACGCTAGGTAAGGTCATTACCTACCAAATTGAATCAAGTACGCGTGATGGCTCAAAAAAAATAGACCTCCCCTTAAAGGACAGTGTCATCGAACTTGTTTTGGAAGATGGTTCCACTTGGATGGTGGACGAATCTACCTTGCATGAGGTATATCCCGAAATTGACCCGGTAAATCCTTTAAATACCCTTAGGGACAGCAGCAATGGTCAATTTGTACTTCCAAATACCATTACGAGCAATTCAGCCTCGGAAAGAAGCGTTGCTGGTAAAATTGTGGTCAAGTTCCTAAAACTGTTCGTTAAAGATAAAATTGCGGAGGGAATCGGTGCCTATGCCGAAAAATTGGAGAACAAACTTTTGTTCAATGGAATTTCTGATGATGGGGCTTGGGACAAAAAAGAAATTCTTTCAAATGGTGGGGTGCTTTTTCAAGTTGATGCGGATTTTGGTTTTTCGAAATTTCAAAAAGGAAATGGTAACGACAAACCCTATTTACTTTTCATCCATGGTACCAACTCCGATACCCTTGGGGCGTTCGAACAACTAAAGTCCACCAGTGCTTGGAATACATTGCATCATATTTATGGTGACAATGTTATTGCCTTCCAACACCGTACACTTACCCAAAGTCCTCTTGAAAATGCACTAAAACTTGCAGAATTCCTTCCAAATGACATCGAGTTACATATAATAAGTCATTCCAGAGGTGGAATTGTTGGTGACGTCCTAAGTAAGTACCATTCCGAAAATGAAACCATCGGTTTTACCAATGATCAAATCACCTTTTTAGAGGCCGAAGAAGACCGTGAAGAAGACCTAAAAGCAATTAAGCGCTTAAACCAAGTTTTTGGCAAAAAGAAATTACGGGTCACCAAATTCATCCGTGTGGCCTGCCCGGCTGCGGGAACCACTTTGCTATCCGAAAGATTGGATACCTATTTGAACGTGGTGGCAAACTTGGTCGGAAAAGGACCTATTTTGGGCACTGTAAAAGAATTGTTGCGTTATACCATTTCCCATAAAGACGATACTGAGATTTTACCAGGTGTGGAGGCCCAAAACCCCGATTCTCCCTTTCAAAAGGTATTGAACCACCCATCAAACAATGCTAAAATCAGTGGACAGTCGCTCATCGTCATTTCAGGAAACAGCCAAGTCAGTATTTCAAAGAGAGGGTTCTTGGCAATTCTCAGCAAGCTTTTCTATTGGAGGCGAAATGATTTGGTCGTAGATACCAATTCCATGTATTTGGGAGCCCTACGGGATAACCAAATCCAATATTTCTTTGATGAAGGATCCCATGTGGATCATTTTAACTTCTTTGGTAATCCTTCAACCAGCGGAGCGGTCGAATTGGCCCTGACCACTTCATCGGATTCAAGTATCCCTGGTTTTAAGACCACAGATCAAATAAAAGTTCCCGCCGAGGATCGCGCATTGGTGGAATATGGAGAGTTGAAGAACGAAAAACCACCTTCAGGCGAACGGCCCATAGTAGTATTATTGCCTGGAATAATGGGCTCCAACCTCTACCAACAAGGCAAGGAGCTTTGGCTCCATTATGGAAGAATCTTAACCGGGGGACTATTAAACCTTGAGTATGATAGTTTGAATACCATCACTGCTGATTCAGTGGTAAAAACTTCATATGGGAAATTGCACGAGCATTTATCCAAAAAATATGATGTGGTACTGCATCCTTTTGATTGGAGAAAACCGCTAAACGAAGCTGCCGGAGAATTCAATGAAAAGATCAAGGAATTAATGACTCTGGAACAACCCATCAAAATTATGGGTCACTCCATGGGTGGAGTTCTTGTAAGGGACTTTATCATAGATTACAAATCGACTTGGGATTCGTTAAACGCATCCGAAGGGTTTCAATTGATCTTCATGGGTTCTCCGCTAAAGGGTTCCCATCGAATTTTGACCGTGCTGTTCGGAAAAGATGCCATCATCAAAAAACTGGCCGGTTTGGACATTATTCATGGTAAAAAAAGGCTCATTGAAATGTTCAAGGAATTCCCTGGAATCCTAGGCTTGCTGCCCTTAAAAGATGACAAAGATGATTTTTCGTCCATTACCGTTTGGCGTCAAATGCGGGAAGTATTCGGACAAAAAAAATGGCCTTTGCCCAGTTTGGAAGTTTTAAGGAATCTTCGGCAATATCAAAAAAATGTGTTGACCAAAATCACGGATATTGATTATAGCAATATGTCCTATATCGCTGGTCACGACAAGATGACTCCCTGCGGTTATTATTTGGACAAAAAACCTCCGAAAAAACTTTACTTTTTATATACGGGCAGAGGGGATCAAAGCGTCACATGGGAATTAGGGATTCCACCCGAGCTTAAGAATGATAATTCGGTCTATTACACCAGGGTATCCCATGGAGCCTTGGCCAATGACCCCTCGTTGTTTCCTGGGATTGACGAAATCTTGGAAAAGGGAAGCACCAACTTGTTAAGCACTTCAATGCCCTTGGTCCGTTCCGAGGAACAGGTATTCAGGGCTGAACCTACCTATGATTTCGATCTTTCAGAACAAGGGCTGGAAAGCACATTATTTGGAGGGGATTCCGAAGATGAACACATCAAGGCACAACTACCCTTGACCATTAGGGTCAGCAAAGGTCACCTTAAGTATTCCAGCTATCCCATTTTAGCAGGACATTTTTTCGGGGACGGCATTTTATATGCGGAAAAAGCTATAGACGGTAGCCTCAATGGCCAATTAAGCGATAGACATGACCTTGGACTTTATCCTGGTGAAATAGAAACGTACCACCACTTCTCACCAAAAGAAAGCAATGATTTTCCCGGAGCTATCATATTGGGCATGGGCGAACAAGGCAAATTAACGTCTTATCGTTTGTCGAAATCGGTAGAAAAAGGGGCCCTAAATTACCTTTTGGACATTGGCAAAAATTCCAATGAGGCAAAAAGTGTTGGTATTTCATCCCTGATCATTTGCAGTGATTATGGAGGATTATCCATTGAAGGTTCTGTCAGGGGCATCATTGAAGGTATCAATAGTGCCAATGCGAAAATTTTGCAAACCTTCTCCAATGGCCATCCGACAGTACAATTTCTGGAATTTATTGAGCTCTACTCTGACCGTGCGCTAAATTGCATGTACACCATTAGGCAAATGGTTCAAAGAGATGATCGAAGCCTGAATATACGTTTGGGCGATTTGTCCATCAAAAAATTATTGGGTTATCGCAACAGGATTCCGTTGAATGATTCCGCGGACTGGTGGAATAGAATTTCTATAAAATATAAGCGTAGTGCGGAAGATTCCAACATTCCTGATAAGTTCATATTCAACGTTGCCACGACCGATTCCCGTGAAGAAGAAAGTGAACTCTATAATGGAACCGACCTTATTGATACTTTCATAAATGATATCTCCATAAAAAATAGATGGGATGATTGTGATGCAAGGACCCTTTTTGAATTGTTGATTCCCAACCCTTTTAAGGAAAAACTGAAACAGAAGGGCAATATCTCTTTAATTGTGGATATCGATTCCGCATCCTATCCATGGGAACTGCTCCAAGATAATTCCATTGGTGCCAAACCCCTGTGCATCAATGCCGGCATGATACGGCAGCTATCCATCCCTGTGTATAGGAACAAGATAAAACGCGCCAATAACAATCAGGCCCTTATTGTTGCAGATCCCGATACTGAAGGTTTTTTAAATCCACTGCCCGGAGCCTTAAAAGAGGGGAACGAAGTTGCCAGTATTTTGACCGAAAAAGGATTCAGCGTCAATTTGTTGCCCAAAAGTCATCCAGCGGAAATCATTAGAAAACTGTTCTGTGAAGATTATGCCATAATACATTTGGCCGGCCACGGCATTTATAACCCGGAATCCCCAAAAGAATCTGGCATGGTCATCGGCAACAATCAATTTTTGACCGTTTTTCAGATTGAACAACTCCCCATTGTACCCGATTTGGTGTTTGTGAATTGTTGTCATCTCGGGTTCGCCAAGTCTGAAGATGAGCGTTTCTTCAAGGACAGGTACAAACTGGCCGCCAATATTGGAACAGAACTCATTAAAATTGGGGTGAAGGCTGTCATTGCTTCTGGATGGGCTGTTAACGATGCCGCCGCATTGGATTTTGCCAAACGTTTTTACGAAGAAATGTTCAATGGAAATACATTTGGCAATGCCATCAAAGAAGCTCGGAACAAAGTCTATGAAGAATATAAAAATATTACCAATACCTGGGGTGCCTATCAATGTTATGGAGACCCCTTCTTCACCTTAAAAGACCGTTCGCAAAAGGCATATCAACCCAATTATATAGTTCCCGAAGAGGTCGAGGTAGACCTAGAAAATCTGTACAACAATATGCAAATTGGTTATGGTGATGCCGATTATTTTGAGCAACAGCTGGAAACTATTGTCCAGGCTGCAGAAAAGAGTGTCTCTTTAACTCCCAAAATCTGCGAAAAGATTGCTGAAATCCACCAAGATCTGGGAGATTATGAAAAAGCAAAAGATCAATATTCCAACCTTATGAAGGAAGAAAAGGCCGACTTTTCAATGAAGGCCATGGAAA
Source organism: Flagellimonas sp. 2504JD4-2 (assembly GCF_053642935.1). Taxonomy (NCBI): domain Bacteria; kingdom Pseudomonadati; phylum Bacteroidota; class Flavobacteriia; order Flavobacteriales; family Flavobacteriaceae; genus Flagellimonas; species Flagellimonas sp. 2504JD4-2. The sequence continues at coordinate 774,470 of NZ_JBSIOV010000002.1, forward strand.
AATACTGTAATATCAGTATCAAACTTCTTGTCAATCGACATCTGACCAGTCAACGACAAAAAATTACACTTGAGGACACTTCAGCAGGAATAAAAGATATCATTAATGACCTACTGGTATTGCTAAGAGCTGGAAGAACCTCAGAACGCCTGAATTTACTGGGCAGTGCCTATAAGCGGTTGTCCATGGTGGCCAGTAGCAAAAAAGAACGGGTGGAAGCCTTGAAACAAGCGCAAGAATATTATGAGCTGAGCTATGCACATAAGAGCAATAACAATAAATCTTATTCACTGACCAATGTTTTTGAAATCGCTTATCTGTTATCGTTAATGACCCCTAAAAAAGGTAAATCCGCATTGGTGGTCAATCTCCATGATACCAACAAAATTGTCAAAACTGAAAAGGATGCCCTTAACATTCTGGATGCGGAAATGGGAGACTTTGGCAATTACACAAAATTTAGTGCCCTGGATTACTGGGATATGGTAACCATTACCAATTATGAAATGACCAAATTGATCTTGGAAGAGGACAAAGAAGATGCTTCTTGGAGGGAAATCAACGAAAACTTAAATGAACTATGGAAGAAAGCAGGGTCGAGGGCGAATAAAATTGCCGAGCTGGAGCAATTACAATTTTTTATCTTGACGTTGCACCACGCCAAAAATGGAAGTCAGAAAGCTTATTTAGACCTATTGGAAAAAACCAGTCATGTGCCGGAAGATTTGTCCGCCAACCTAAATATTTTAAGGGGGATGATTTGAGGAACAAGTTCATTTATCATTTCTTGAGCATTTTCTTGTAAATTTCAGCTCCTTGATAAATGCTTATTTTGATTATACCTTCGTTGAATTCTGTTCACGACCCTACTTTATCATAAAAGCTAAAATGTGTTCAATCTTCATCTTACTTAAGTAATTTTAAAAGGTCTTGAGTGTACGAAGCCCCAAAACCTCCTTCAATATCAAGGTTTTCATCCCGTCCAAGTGTATAATAAACATGTTTCACCTCCTTCGGGGCATAACTCAAAATTAAATCGGCACAAACATTATAGGCTCCCTTGGTTTTCTTTTTGGAGTCGTTTAACTGGCTATAGCTTGTTGCTGCGAATTTGGAACAATCGATTACGTTGCCCAAATGATTGATATAGCTTTTACCCACAAGAACTTGGCATCCTGCTGACCAATTGGAGCTTCCTATACCGGACCAATGGATATTGATTGTGGGATTGGGTCGTTGATCCAAACCTTCTTTTAAATCTTCTTGGGTTAAGGCATTGTCATCATCACGATCACGAAATACCAACACGCCGTTGCTAAAAGGTCTTAAGGCACGATATACTTTAGCTTCCGACGATATTTTATGCCAACCAAATCGATATTTATGCTGCCCTTCCACCAAAAAGGCCTCATCCTTTCTGCTGGCCATATGCTGGCTTGGATCTGTGGAGCCCCAAAATTTGAAAACCAATCCGTTGATCAACAAAATAAACAGATCGTCGTTGTCCCTGCGGTTTGATTTCTTATCAAAATTTCTGCGAATCCCAATCAGGTGGATTTCCTTTTTGTCGATGGTCCAATTTACGGCCTTTACGGTGTCACTTTTTCCTTGAAAAGCATCTACTTGCGATAGAATTGGGTCGTTCCTGTCCACATAATGGGCTTTTGCAGCTTTGAACATATCCATCCATTGCACATATTCATCAGTGGGTTTTTCTGAAGAACTCTTTCCCCAATCGGAAACCTTTCCTTCTCTTTTCCACCGATCAATATGACTCCATGTGCCCTTGCCGACAATCCCATCAGGAACCATTTTTTCAACACCTTCCATGGTTCGAACATACTCTTGAAACAGTCGAGTAGACGCTTGGGTCACATAGTCAAAGATGCCATCAATTACCCCACGGGGCATAAAACCGGCCTTAAAAAGAAATTGCTGAAGTTCGGTAACATCATTTCCAGAAATCTCCCGAAATCTTCGCCATTTGCTACGATCCTCATCTCGGAAAGACTTTGTTCCCTTGAGCACTCCCAGATTGTGATACGGAGCCAAATGTTCCTTTGTGTTGGGAGGAATTTTTCCCAAATCACAGCTTCCTAAATAAATCATATTTGCACCCATACGAATTTGAATTGAATTCTACTTAATATCGATTAATTGCCTTCAACCAAGCTGCCTTGCAAGGAGTTTATTGTAATTCCGATTATTTGAGGGTTCTCATCAATCACAACAGCCTTAGGACCAATCACAACGGGATTGTTCCTTTTAGTAACATATTGCCCTATGACGGTTAAATGACTAGATAACTCACTAAAAGTTGTGCATCAGAAACCAAAACGTCCAAAAATCAAGGCATCAGAATAAAGGGGGAGCTAATTACTTGTAATTTAATAAGTTAAATTTAAATTCCATTAGAGATAACCCTTAAAAATAGTATGGATTTTCTACAATCTTAAGGTAAGCCTAGCTAACAACCACTTACTGCTCTTGGTTTACTAATAATTTGACACAAAGGATTTTTAAGAGACTATTCCCTAGTACTTCTGATCCAATCCCAAAGCGTTATGGCCAATTGTTGTGCATTTTTTTGTTGGTTGGTAGCATCATTTGCATTGACGTTCCAAAAATGGGTAACCACAACCACTAAATCTTCATCTGGAACAATACCGATCATTTGCCCTCCATAACCCAAGGCCATCATAACTCGTTTTTTGTTATGGTCGGTCACCCACCAGCCATAACCATAACCTGACTTCTCACTTGCGTTCGCATGGGTGTAATGAAATTGGGCTGCATCCTCCAAAAATTGTTTGGAGACAATCCTGCGCCCCCTATATTCACCTTCATGAGCTACCATCTCCCCCAGTTTTACCAAATCTCTGGGACTCACTTCGAGTCTGGAATCACCAGGATGATAACCATCACCAAATTTTTTCCATCCAACCTTTTCGATCGCTAGGGGACCAAACAGATGTTTTTCGGCAAATTCCAAGGTACTCATCCCTGTGGCCTCAGTTAGCACAATGGAAAGTAGATGAGTATCTCCAGAATTATAGGTCCAAAAAGTGCCCGGTTTTGAAGTTACCTGCTTGGATAGAATATATTCTTTGGGATTTCCGGAACGAATCATCAACGTCCGGTCGTCCGGACTGGAGTTTTCGTTCCATTGAATACCGCTTTGCATGGACATAAGATGCGCAATAGTAATTTCGGATTTGTCCTTAGGAACTTCCAGATATTTCGAAATAGCGTCATTGACACTTTCAATGTATCCCTTATCAATTGCTATTCCGACCAATGTGGTCATTATGCTCTTGGTTCCCGATCTAATATCATCCAGAGTATCTTTTTCATAGTTGGTATAATATTTTTCAACCACCAATTCTCCCTTATGGCTAGCTAAAAAACTATGGATATTGGGTGATTTTTGTGCCATCTTGAATATTCCTTTCAAATCTTTCCTGGGTGATGTGGTCTTTTCCTGTCCACAACTAGTGAACATACAGAAGAAAATCAAAATACCTAGAAATCGTACCAAGGTTTTCATGTTATTAGTGTCTGAACGTTTCAATTATTCCCGTCCAAAAAGTAAGATAGGCATTGATCGATCACATCTCTGTTAAGAAATTGGGAAAATCAAGCCTAAAATGCATGAATTACCGATAAAAAAACTGGCTAAATGACCTCTTTTTTCGACCAAAACTGCTTCATCTGCCATTTAACCCAACTTTTTTGCCTTTATCGAGTGATTTATGCCGAAGTCTCAGGTTTTCAAAACTTTGGGCCAAAATAGTTCCCAATGAAAACAATTGTTTACAATCTTAAAAAAGAGTTTTCCATACCTGCTAATGTAACCGCAGCGATTTGTTGTTTGATCCTTTCTGTTTCCATTTTCTTTATTATGGGAGTCATGAATAGGGAGGTCCTTCTTTAAGCACAGGTAAGCTTCTTGCGCATTTGCTTATTTTTGTATGCATATAAAGCGCAAATGAATTCAAAATTAGTAGCTCCTTCCCTGTTGGCAGCAGATTTCGCCAATATTCAACGTGATGTGGAAATGGTCAATCAAAGTGAAGCCGACTGGTTTCATTTGGATATTATGGATGGTGTTTTTGTACCTAACATTTCCTTTGGAATGCCTGTGATAAAAGCTATCGCCGAACACGCCAAAAAAACTTTGGATGTCCATTTAATGATCGTTGACCCTGATCGATACATCAAAACCTTTGCTGATTTGGGGTCTGACAACCTTACCGTACATTATGAAGCCTGCACGCATTTGCACAGAACCTTGCAAGCCATAAAGGCTGAAGGTATGAAGGCTGGAGTGGCATTGAATCCACATACCTCCGTGAATCTCTTGGAAGACACCATCCAAGATATCGATTTGGTCTGTATGATGAGCGTAAACCCCGGATTCGGAGGACAGTCCTTTATTGAGAATACGTATCAAAAGGTATCGGATTTAAAAAATATCATTGAAAGGAAAAATTCTAACGCACTTATTGAAATTGATGGTGGGGTAAATGCTACCAATGCTAAAAAATTGGTGGATGCAGGAGCGGATGTTTTAGTAGCCGGAAGCTTTGTCTTTAAAAGTGAAAATCCCACGGAAACCATCAAAAATCTAAAAGAAACGATTGCTTGATGCAGGAATTTGATGTACTGATCATAGGAGGTGGGCCAATCGGCATTGCTTGTGGTCTTGAGGCCAAAAAAAGAGGACTTTCCTATATAATTGTTGAAAAAGGACCGATAGTGAACTCGCTGTTCAACTATCCCATCAACATGCAATTTTTCTCCTCTTCTGAACGATTGGAAATAGATGACATCCCCTTTATCAGTAAAGAGGCCAAGCCAAAACGTAATGAAGCTTTGGAGTACTACCGCAGGATTGTGACCTCCAACCAACTTAACATTCATCTTTTTGAAAAAGTGCTGGAAGTACAAAAGCAATCCCAGTTGTTCTCCATTACTACGAACAAAGGACAGTACGCTGCCAAAAATATTATCGTAGCTACTGGATTCTACGATCTACCCAATAAAATCAATGTCCCCGGGGAGGATTTACCCAAAGTATCCCACTATTATAAGGATCCCCACTTTTACGCGAGTCAGAAATTGGCCGTTATTGGGGCTAGTAACTCAGCTATTGATGCTGCCCTGGAATGTTGGCGTAAAGGCTCGGAAGTCACTTTGATCATTCGAGGTCCGGAGGTAGGGCAACGTGTGAAATATTGGGTGAGACCAGATATTATCAATCGTATTGAGGAAGGAAGTATAAAGGCGTATTATAATTCAAACGTCAAGGAAATTAGGCCAACAGAGCTCATAATTGATACTCCGGAAGGAGAAGTGAGCTTGGAAAATGATTTTGTATTGGCCCTAACGGGCTATATGCCGAATTTTGAATTCTTGGAAAAACTGGGCATCGAACTTTCCGAGGATGACAAACGACTTCCGCAATACAATCCGGATACTATGGAAACCAACATCGATGGCTTATTTTTAGCTGGTGTTATCTGTGGAGGTATGGAAACCCACAAATGGTTTATCGAGAATTCTCGGATCCATGCACCCATAATTATGAATGCCATTCTTAAAAAGTAAGCTAAAGTAAGATCCTGATTTCCTTTTTGTAATCAATTGTATTTGACACGACTAAGATTCCATACACTGATAGTATGGACACATTAGCGCAGGTACATTTGGCATCCCAATATTTGGCAACAGCAGGCAAGAGTTTTTTAGAAGCAAAATCAGATGATAGTCATACCAATGTTGGATTTTTTGCCGAAGACCGAACACTCAGGACTTGGGACTTGGATTCGGAAGGCACTTACCTAGCTTTTCAATATGACACCTTTTCGTTAAAGTGGGCCTCAAAAGATAAAAATGAGTCACTAGCGCTCGAAGGTAAATCGCATGCCGAAACTGTAGAATGGATCTCGCAAATGGTTAAGGAATCAAAACTGCAAAAGCCGTATACCTACGATTTACACTATGACTTGCCCTATACTGCGGGTGACAATTTCAAATTTAGTCTTCCTGCGGATGGTGAATTACAAGACCTAGTTCACCTACGAACGCTATCGCAAAATGCGTTGAAATCCTTCTTGCAAAAAGAAAATTTGGCATCCGACATCCGAATTTGGCCCCATCACTTTGATACAGGGGCTTTTGTTGTGTTGGACGATGGTTCCGGTAAATCCATCGGTATGGGTCTGGCTATTCCGGATAGTATGATCAATGAGCACTATTTTTATATCAGCGGCTACCGAGGACATGACGGTATTGATACATCTGAACTTGATGGTCTTACTCAAGGGGAATGGAAAAATGATGGCTTTAAAGGAGGGGTTTTAAGCGCATACAACGTTTCAGAAAGTACAACCGTCCAATTTTTTCAAGAAGCGTTTAAGGCGTACGCTGGTTAAAGCGAAAACTGATACTGCAGGGAAACACTTCCTATAAACCCTTGTTCCACTTCTTCTCCACTGGTAATCGCATTGATTTCCCTGCCAAAACCAAGGGTCAACCCAAGTTGGGAGCGTGTATTTTTAATGGGAAGAAAATAGCCTCCCTCCAACCAAGGCTGTAGTACCAAGGTGTACGTACTTCCCGAAATGGGAGCATCGGCTGGGCCTATATCGGTCCAATCAATGTTCAAACTCCAAACATCTAAATTAAGGCCCGCGATAAATTTCCCTTTTCCTGATGGGAAATGCCTCCGGTACCCAATAGAGCCTCCGAATCCTTCTCCTTCTTCGGTAACATTCACATCACTAAAATCCTTACGGTCCACAAAATTTCCGCCCAATCTCAACAATACAGAAGATTTTTCAGAAATAGCATGGTCCAAGTTGATGGTTGGGATTATTCCGGCCGGGTATACTTGCACAGAAACTCCCAAATAGACCGGATAATGCGCAGACGAATCCTGGGCCCAGGATGTTTTATTGCCCAGTAAGAACAGCAGCAAACAAAACAAACCGAGTTGTGTTTTCATACTATATGATTTTTAATTGGGCTTCCAATTCGCCATTGGCCCGTAGCATTGCCCTTCCATCCTTAAAGCTCAAATAGGAATGCCCTTTTTTATGGTTTATGATACTGATCTCGTTGAGCATGCCCCAATGTCGGGTTATCTCTTTCCATGCAAAAAACAGCGAGTGTTTTGGGTCATAGATGTGTGTGGCCTCTCCACCTGCACCGTTGATTTCAATAATACTGAAGTTTTTTCCTTTGGAAAGATCTTCCAAGGAATTGTGCAGCACATCCAACCTGCCATAATGAAATCCGTCTATTTTGGAGCAGATATCATCGATGGTCTTGAACAGCCCCTCATTCAATCTATGGGTATCGTCGATAAATTTTGCTCCTCTGGTGTGGCTTCCAAAAGGGACCAAAATAAACTCCCTTCCCTCATCCAACACCTGGTTCAGCTTGAAACCAAACTTTTTTTTCAGCGCCTTTAATTGCAGATGACTTCTGGGGTCCCTTTTTATCAGGTCAAGAATAGAGCTTTTTCCATCACCCATGACCGAAAGAAACTTTTTGGAAACAATGCCCGTGATCTTTCCCTTGGTCTCTCCGGGCTTTCTAACATAGAAAATCCCGACTTCCTGGGTGTATGGTATGAGTTCTTGCACTAGAAAATCCTCCGGAGTCTTTGAGAAATAGTGCTTGAACTCGTCTTTGTTATGAATTTTATCCACTCCAAAGGCCTTCATCCCAATATCTGGTTTTGCTATGAAAGGAAAAGTAATCCCTGCTTCCAATACTTTCTCCAAAGCTACTTCTGGTCGTTCTTCTCTTGAAATAAATACCGTCTGGGGGATATGTTCTTGCGGAATCATCTTGTAAATCTCCATTTTGGATTCCATGGCCATGCCTCCATTTTTCATGGTAGGGTTAGCGGCATTAAAAAAGAAGAAAGAACGTGCTTTAATCGAGTAAAACAGCCAAACTGGAAACAGCGGGTAGTATATCGCCCAAAGGGGCCAATACTCCCAATGTGTCAATTTATGCCATTTTAATCTCCAGGTACTCATATCGTAAGCTGATTGGGTGAAAAAGGAATGGTGTATTTTTTATCATTCAATAAGTCGAAATGCTTCAATGCAGATTCCTCTCCGCCAAGAATCACTTGTGTAACACTAAAGGTCTTTAATCCGGTTTTCCTATCGATAATAAATCCATTCTCATAGTCATCATGGTTGTTGGAATGAAAATCAACAACATCAGAAGCCGTAATATTCTTATCTGTATTGACAAAATCCGCGAAATGGGAATTTCTCCGCTCGATAGCCTCATGATCATACAAGGTTACCGATGACCATATGTAATCCTCGGTTTTGCTCAAAGGTTTAAAATATTTTTGTGTCCCGTCCCAACGAAGTTCAATCAATGTCGATCCATCGAACAACACCAAGGTAAACGGTTCGATATTATGCAAATCCATTTCTTCAATAAATAGCTTGGGGTTGGGAGCACTTATGACTTCCAACAATACCATTCCCCTACTTTTGGCATAATCGCCGATGGATTGATGCCTTACAAAGGCACCATTCAATAATACAGCCACTGCACCATACTCATTGAGGGCAAACCATGTACCTCCGGCTTTGGGGTCTTTTGGAAAAAGTACTTTGACCGAATTTATGATCTCCTCTCTTGGCTCAAATGCATTTGGACGCGAAATATGCTCATCCCGATTTGAGGTGATGAAATAGCCGTTATTTCTGGAAATAAAACTTACTGTGCACATACTTCCCTGTGTTGCATTGTTGATGGAGCCACTCCGAAAGATTCCGGTAATTCGATTGTGGTAAAATGGTTTATCCCTACTTTGATCAGGGCGTGATGGTGAATGGTATGCTCCAAATTGTACATGACCTCACGGTAATAGTTCGATTCAAGACACGTCTCGACACCCCCAAGTTCGTAGGTAACGTTCACCATCTTATTAGGTCGTTCCAAATTGGTTTGAATGGATTGCAGCTGTTCTATGGCAAAATGAACGTCCTGTTCTATTCTCCTGTCCCTTTCGCGTCTGTCGTAGGACACATCAGCACTGTCATAACCATTGATCAGACACTGATACAGCTCAATAATATGTCTGGTGTGTTGGCCTATGGAAGCATTGAAAAGTGCTTCGCACGAATTTGCATAGCAGTCCTCCGGGAGTTGCAATAAAATTTCTTTGAATTGCTCAATAGTATCTATTGAAGATTTGAACATGACAGTTAAGGTGTTTTAAGTTTTAGGCGTTTTTTGACCAACAAGAACATGAGATAGATAGAAAAACCAAGGTACAACAGACCCATCAATAAATTGGTCAGCATACTATAGCTTTCATAATTTGTAAATATGTATTTCCCTGCAAATATGAAAAGTCCAAGTCCCATTAAGGACCCTACGCCTATTCCAAGAATATAAAGTGAATATGATTTTTTTGAGGTTTCCAATATCCCTTTTGAGGCCAGTACTTTGTTCCACGTCATCCAAAAAGGAATGTGAAGCGGATTCAGGGCACTTAACAAGAAGCCCAAAACGAATGCAGAACTGATCTGGGGAAGCAGATGTACGCTCGACCCCATTTCTGAAATCTGGGAGGAAGCCATAAAACTTTTGATCGCCAAATAAAGCAGCAATATTATCCCAAAAGGGATAAGATAGTACGATAGCTTTTCGCCAAATTGCAATCTTTCATTTCCAAATAAGGTAAGCCTGACCACAATCAGTTCCACCAGGACTACGGCAGCTGCAAACCACATGGCCGAAACCAAGCTTTGTGAGGCTGCAATATCAAAAGCGGTGATGTTCAAAGTTCCAAGGGGCAACGCACCCAAAAAACTTACAAGCAATCCCGAAAAACCAATCTTAGCGTACTTGTTCATTGTAAAGACTAAAGAACTACTTATTTTTTATTTTTTCCCAGTTTTTGTCTGCTTTATCTTGAAGTTCTTTGGGTGATTCGTTAGTCCAGAGTTGTAAAGTGTTGGTACGTCCTGAATTGTAGAACAGATACAATTTTCCATCCCGTATCTCGAATGTTTCAGGGTTGATGCTTACTTTTTTGCCTGATTTGGCCACTGCATAGGCGCAATATCCTCCATATTGCGGCACATATTTCGATGGATTGGCGGCGAACTTATCCTTATTTTCTTGGGATGAAAATTTATAGTTGACCCCATCATATTCCGTGCTTATTTCCTTACTGCCTTCTGAAGGCTTTCCATCAAAATAAGCAACTACATCATATCCATTTGCAGCGTATCCTCTTTTTGTGTTGTAATCAACGGATTGGGCATAAGTTGTGGCTCCCAGTATTAAAAACAATACAATAGCAACTTTTTTCATTCTAATAAATTGACGATTCCTTATCCAATTTTTTAATCTGGGAAACATCAATACGCATGGTATACCAATCTCCCAATTTTTCCACCTCACCGCTGAGCAGTGAAGGCTGGCCTATATAGGGAAGTATGTCTTTGTGGATTGGATTTCCTTTCAAATCTGTCAATAAAAAATGCTCTGAAATGGCATTATTGTCCGAAGTGACCAGTACCGGGGGAATTCCGCCAGAAATACAAAGCGCAGCGCAACTACGATGGATTTTTCCGTATCCTGGTTTCATAACGCCAAAATAGCATTTGGGGTCCACTATTTCGCCGGTGACCGTTTGATTTCCCTTTACTTCGGGAAGCATATAATCTTTGATTTTTGAATGCGTCAAGCTTATTTTTTGGCTGTCATCAATTTCGAGCAAGGTCTTCCCATTGTAATAGATCAGATTTCCCTCAATGGTCAAATGTTTGCCGTTAAGGGTGCCCTCCTTGTTCCTGATATCATCCAAATATTTATTTGCCCCCAATTTTCCGAATCCAAGCAAAATAACATTCTTGTAGTTGTCCTTGTCCAATTTTACATGTAACATCGGATATGGAGCTTCTTGATAGGTACCGGAAACCTTTGTCGGAGCATTAAAATCGAAGGCGCTATTGGCGGCTGGTCTTTGAAATATTCCAAACAAAACTGCACCCAGCAACAAGGACCCTATAGTTATGAACACAAACCGCCTTATTGTTTTTTTTGTCCCTTCACCCACAACATCAACATAACCGATATAAAACTCATCTTTCTTCTCCATATTCAACAGCTTATAGGTTCAACTTCGGTTCCTTCTTCAAATCCATTAGGATTGATGTAAATGGTCTCTCCATCCAATTGCAATTCATATGTAGCTACTTTTTCCGTGAACGGAGGCGGAGATTGTCCGTTATGGGGCAAATAGTGATAGCCATGCCATGGACAGGTTATACATCCATCCACAATTTTACCTTCTCCCAAAGGTCCACCTTGATGTTTGCACACATTGTGAATAGCCGAAAGTTTTCCATCGTATTTAAAAATGGCCACCCGTTCTTTCCCCACTGTAAAAATTTTGGCACGGTCATCCGGAATTTCATTCACCTCGCATACCTTCAGCCAACCATCAGTGTCCTTTTCCGATTTAAATCTGTCAATCTTGGACTCTTTAAAAGCGGCAACCAAATGCAGGCTTGTCACCGAAACAAAGCCGGCAATTATTATTCCGATGGTGAATGGGGATGTTTCCTGCTGGAATGCGCCAAGAAAAACATGCATAATGATGAGCCCGTAGGCCAGATACACCATCATATGAAGGCCTTTCCAAATTTTTGGTGACAGATTTTTCAAAAAGAAATCATGACTCGTCGAGGCCATATAAAACAGAATCAACAAAGCCAGAAAACCCAAAACCTGAAAGGGAAAATTGGCCAAGGAGCCATAATCCATGTTGGAGGTAAAGATGGCATAAAAAGGGGTTACATCTCCCAAGGTGTGAAACTGTATGATCGAAAAAGCGCCATGTACCAATGCAGCCAAAAACATACTTACGCCAAGATGGCGTCGATTGTATAAGATGGGCAAAAACTGTGGATTTAATCTACACAAAGGCCCGATTATCAAAATTATATGAAGCATCAACACTGCCAGAGAGCCAAACGCCCTTATGATCATAGTTTCTGCCGTTGTTTCGGGATTCAATAACAGCGTCAAAACCACAAAAAGCACCAAATACGATAGCATTCCAAGGGCTATGGTCTTATCGTAGGTCTTTTTGTGCTTGTTCCAGAGCACCAATCTATAATCCAATCCCATTAGAATTCCAGTTTTAGAATTTCTTGATTTTTGATTACGTCTTTTATAATGATTCCCTGAATCTCACCATTTAATCGAAAGGTATAGGAACCAACCCCATCTATTTGCCCTATGGCTTGATTTTCCCCTTCATTTCCAGACAATCCATAAACCACCGAGGAAGCACTTTTTAGAGGTTGTTTTAGGTTTAACTGCAGCACATAGGCATCAGTATTTTTTACGATTGCCATATCCATCACATCATGTTCTACCTGCTTGATGGAATTTGCCGCTATTTCCGATGTATTACTAGGTCTTTCTGTTGGATTAAAATCTAAATCCTTTATGACCATAACCAACAAAATGGGAAGTACAACGGCCAACAACAACCAAATGTATTTATGCCTTTTACGTAAGCCTGCATCCATCAGTTTGAGGTTTTGGTTTTAAACAATTTCCCAATCAGAAAGGGCCATGTGGCCACTACTCCGGGAAACAATAATACTCTGACAACTTTTTTAGTGTCAGCCATCAATGGATCAATTTTTGAAGCCCCAAAGAAGATGAAATAGAGTCCAAACAGTAATCCCAGTCCAAAATAGATGCCCAGCAGTGCCAAAAAAACCATGATAACGGTTTCCATATCAAATTAGGTTTACGTCCGCTATTACTTCCAAGACCGCTGGTCCTTTTTGGGCAAAAAGTTCTTTCATCCCGGACTCCAAATTTTCGTGGTTTTCAATTCTTTTTCCCCAAGCGCCGCACGATTGCGCAAATTCAGCAAAGTTGGGATTGGAAAGTGATGTTTTCCATACATCGAACTCTCCAGCTCTTTGCTCTTTGGATATTTTCCCCAACTCATGGTTGTTCAATACGATAAGCTTCACAGGCATATTGTACTTGACCAAAGTGGTGATTTCAGCCAAATACTGACATAATCCTCCATCACCAGCCACCGCAACAACGGGCCTTGAATCCCCAACTGCGGTCCACGCGCCTATTGATGCCGGAAGGGCGAAACCAATAGATCCCAAATATCCCGACATTAAAAAGTCGTGCTTTTTGGATTCAAAATAGCGACCGAAGGAGTAAGCATTATTACCTACATCCACACACATCACTGCATCTTCCGGAGTTAATTTGTTCATCGCTTCGAAAACGGCAATGGAACTTACCCCATTATCGGAGGTTTCCAACAATCTTTTTGCCTTTTCAGCCTTCCATATTTTCCACCGATCCGCAATTTCCTGGGTTTGATCAACCGTATTCACGTTATGCTTTAATTCGCTTTGAAACAACTCCAAGGTTCTGGATATCTCACCCCAAACAGCAACCTCAACCTTATGGAACTTACTCAAGGCCAATGGGTCAAAATCAACCTGAATAATTGGTTTTTTAGGAGTAATTCCAGTATGGTTGGAGAAAGAGGCTCCAAACACGATCAACAAATCCGATTCGTTCATAAACCACGAAGCAATCGGTGTTCCGCTTCGGCCTAAAACTCCTCCCCCCAAAGGATGATTATCCGGAATAAGTCCTTTCCCCTTAAACGTAGTTACTACACAGGCGTTCAAGCTCTCGGCAAATTTTACGACGCTTTTTTTATGGGCCCTGGCCCCGTGCCCCATGATAATTACAGGTCGTTTTGATTTTTTAATCAGTTTTACGGCATCGTTAAGAGCTTCTTTTGGAGGTGCAATTTCCATAGAGGTAATTCGTTTTTCCGAGGTTTTTGCTCTTGCCCCAGGTTTTGCTTTTCGTTCCTGCACCTCATCGGGGAAGGTTAAATGGGAAACATCCCGTTTTAAGATGGCATGCTTCACGGCAAGCGACATCAACTCTCCATGTCTACTATCGCTCTGTACCCGATGGTTGAACTCCGCTACACTCCCAAAAGCCTGTACCAAATCCACTTCCTGAAAATTCCCGGTTCCAACTACCTGGGTCGCTACCTGACCTGTGAGGGCCAACAAAGGAGCGCGGTCTACTTTTGCATCCCACATTCCTGTAAACATGTTGGTGGCTCCTGGTCCGGCAATGGAAAAACAGGCCGCCGGTTTCCCGGTCAATTTTCCGTATGCTGAAGCTGCAAAAGCTGCTGCGCCCTCGTGCCGAATCCCATAAAAATTCAATTTTCCTTGTTCTTCTTGACGTCGCATGGCATCGGCAAACCCAAGATTGGAATGTCCGACCATTCCAAAAACCTTGGTCACTCCCCAATTTACCATGGTCTCAGCCATGATATCAGACACTGTGGTTTCATGCGGTTGTTCATCTTCAAGTCCAACATAAATGGCATCACCTTCTTCCTTGACTTCAAACGTCTCAATCCCATCATCATATCCTCCTGGAGGAAGTCCGGTGCAAGGATGAAAATCCCATCCATGCCATGGACAGCGAAGCATCCCATTTTCAATGGAGCCCTCGCCCAATGGACCTCCTTGGTGCGGACATCTATTATCCAAAGCGGAAAACTTACCTTCAAAATGCGTCAAACAAATTCCTTTATGGGCCGCCGTTACTGTTTTGACCCTACCTTCTGGAAGTTCGCTTTTATTTTCGAGCACTTTGTGCCAAACTTTTTTCTTTTCAGCTGCCATCGTTAGTGTTTTTTCAAGTTAATTCATTAGTTTTTAAGCAGTTTTACCACCACCTTGTCTATCGTAAGTCCCTGAACCAGTATCGAGAATACAACCACACAGTAGGTCACGAATATCAGCGCTTCCCTAAACTCTCCTTCAGGTAATGTCAGCGCCAAGGCAATGGAAATTCCACCTCTCAGGCCTGCCCAGGTCAATACGGCCACTTTCTTTGTATTGCTGCGGTGTTCTTTTCTAAAAAATATGTTGGAGACAAACACAGAAATATATCTGGAAAATAATACTATCGGAATTGCCACCAATCCTGCAATCAGATAATCTGGATGAAAATTGAGACTTACTATCTCAAGTCCGATCAGTACAAAGAGAATGGCATTCAAAATCTCGTCCAATACTTTCCAAAAGACATTCATATTTTCTTTAAGTGGTTCACTTTGACAGGACTTATGCAGATAATCCCCTATCATTAATCCCATGACCACCATGGCCAGAGCTCCGGAAACATGAATCATGGAGGCCAGCCAGTATCCCCCCATAACCAGGGCTATTGAAATATGTACGGCAATGATGGGTGCTTCGTAGATTTTCTTAAGAAAAAGCCTTCCAACATAACCCAACGCGAATCCAAGTGCGATACCTCCAAAGGCTTCTTGGGCAAACTCCAAGAATATATGTGAGGGTTCCACGCCATGTCCGCCCGTCATTGTGGCAATGGACAACAGCGATATGAATACCACAATTCCAACCCCATCGTTGAAAAGGGATTCCCCAACAATTTTTATTTCCATATCCTTTGGTGCACCGGCTTTTTTCAGCAGCGCCAAAACCGCTATCGGGTCGGTAGGAGAAATTAGAGCGCCAAAAACTAGGCAATACACATAATCTATGTGCATACCAAATAGTCCAACCGTGAAATAGAACAGAGAGCCTATCAAAAAAGTTGAAATCAATACCCCCAAAGAGGCATAAATCAATACGGGGCCTTTCTCTTCCAACAGTTTGTGCAAGTTCACATGAATTGACCCAGCAAACAGCAAAAAACTCAGTAAAAAGTCAAAAAGGATGGTCCTAAAATCAATTTCATCAATAACGGAACACACGCTGACAAATGCATCATGGTCAATAAAGTCCAAAGTTCCTATGGCCAAGGAAGCAACTATGGCCAGTAGCATTACCCCTATGGTTTCGGGCAACTTCAACAACTTTTTGTTGATAAAGCTGAGCAGTGAGGAAAGTGCAACTATGCCTGTGAAAATCTGAAACATGATTATGGTTTAGCGAATTCCTGCATAATTGATTCCTGTGAGGTCGTGCATTTCCTTGTTGAAGGTTGAAAGGTCATCATGATTAAATTTGGATATATCATCGTATCCGCATGAACGTGCAACCACCTTGATCAAATCATTGGTAGCAGTGAAAAAGTTATACAACTGTTTGGCTGAGGATTCAATTATCAATCTGCTGCGCAAGTTTTCTTTTTGTGTTGCAATACCCACCGGACAATTGTTTGTTCCACAAGCCCTCATCCCCAAACATCCAACAGCTTGAATGGCTGAATTTGAGACTGCAATCGCATCTGCTCCCAGCATCATTGCCTTTGAAAAGTCTTCAGCAATCCGAAGTCCTCCGGTAATTACCAAGGTGACATCCGCAGCCCCAACTTTATCAAGGTATTTCCTTGCCCTTGCCAAGGCGGGAATGGTAGGTACATTAATGTTATCTCGAAGAATGGTGGGCGCTGAACCGGTTCCTCCCCCCCTTCCATCCAAAATGATATAATCCACACCGACATCCAACGCAAATTGGATATCCTTTTCGATATGGCTCGCTGCAATTTTAAAGCCTATGGGTATTCCTCCTGTTCGCTCCCTTACTTGTTCTGCAAAGGACTTGAAGTCTTCGACACCATGAAAATCTGGGAAAGTTGCCGGGCTAATTGCCGTTTGCCCTTCTTTTAACCCCCGGACTTCTGCAATCTCCTTGCTTACCTTATTCCCAGGTAGATGTCCTCCTGTGCCAGTTTTAGCTCCCTGTCCTCCCTTAAAATGAAAAGCTTGGACATTGTCCAACTTATCCCATGAAAACCCAAACTGGGCGGAAGCGAGTTCGTAGAAGTATCTTGAGTTGTTCTTTTGTTCGTCGGGCAACATTCCCCCTTCCCCGGAGCAAATTCCGGTTCCGGCCATCTCTGCACCTTTGGACAAAGCAATTTTAGCCTCCCGGGACAAAGCACCAAAACTCATATCACTCACAAAAAGTGGAATATCCAATACCAAAGGCTTTTTGGCCTTGGGACCAATGGTCACTTTGGTGGCCACTTCCTCATGGTCCAACAAGGGTCTGCTTGCCAATTGGGCGGGCAAAAATTGTATATCACTCCATTTAGGTAATGTATTTCGGTCCACTCCCATTGAAGCCGAGAATCCATGATGGCCCAAGTTTTTTAGTCCATTTCTGGCCAATTCCCTGATGTAGCCGGTGTACGGTTCCGTCTCTTCAGGATGTGTATCGGCATAGGTGCCCAAATAGGCATCTCTATCAAATGGTTGTGGATGTTCTTTTTCGAACGCAGCTACCTCATTCTCATCAATCTGAAGCGAATCACCATCAATATGTTCCTGGAACTTATGTAGCTGCTCATCGTTATTGTATTCGCTCACTCCCGTGTCGTAACGATAATCCCATCCATGGACACCACAAATCAAATTATGCCCATCGATGTGACCATCGGCTAAAAGGGCTCCTCGATGATGACATCGACCGTACAAAACAGAAATACCGGTCTCATGTTTTACAATTACTAAATCTGTGTTTTTGACAAGGGCGTAGGCGGGAATTTTTTCTTCAAGGTTGGAAACTTTGGCAATCTCAATAAGCTTTTGTGACATTCTTGGTTCAGTGTTTAGAGTTAGTTGAATTAGGTTTTAGGTCGAACAATTTTAATGCTCATTACAACAGTAAGTTAAGGCAAATACCGATATTATCCCTTAAAAACTAGCACAATGTGTCGGCTGTAGTAAGTATTGAGCAGTTTTTCCCAAAAGAAAACCCAAGTACAAATTATACTTGGGCCTTCCAATCGAACAATCCCAAAAATATGGGCAACCAAAAAACTCTATCTTTTATTCACAACCCAGATCCAGTTTAGATTGTTCATCATTATTAGGGATGCAATTGCCTGATAAAACCGCATCTGGAACATAGCGCACCAGATTGGGATCGTGCAATGCATTTTCCAAAAAATCAACCAATTGTGTTATCTCTGCATCCGTTAAATCTAAATTGCCGAATTGTTCAGCCAGCTGACTATCTGGAACCCTGTCATTTTGTTTTCTACCGTTATTTTTATACTCAACTACCTCTCGGATTGTAGTAAATGTTCCTCCATGTCCGTAAGACGGGTTATCCCTTAAATTATAAAGCGTAGGTACTTTGAATTTATACTCGTCTTCTTCGCGTTCCGTAAAAGCACCACGACCTCTTTTTACATCTTTTTTAAAACCTCTTCTGTCAAGAATGATGGTTTCACTCGGGTCAAAATCCCCCATTCCAAAAGCATGGAACTCATTCGATTTTAAGGCCGGTCCTGTATGGCACTCATAACATTTTCCTTTATCGAAAAAAATCTTTGCGCCTTCCAACTGTTGCGCTGTCATCGCCTCTTCGTCGCCTTTGAGCCAATTCTGCCATGGGGATTGGTTGGCCAACACTGTTCGATTAAAAGCTGCTATGGCCAAGCCACCGGTAATCCTTGAATACCGCTCCTCTTCCGGTAGGTCGGGAAATGCAGCATCAAAAAGGTCGCGATAGCCAAATTTATCAACAAATTCCTCATCAATTTTCAATCTGTGTACCGTTTGCCCGGTCATTCCCTGCACTTCCAAACCTTCAAAACCTAAAAGATTGTCTGGTAAATCTTCGGCATTGGTTCCGGTATTCACAAACGGTGCATTGATGCCTGCTCCCCCCAACGCTCCATTCCACAACATCACCTCTTGATAGGCAACGTTCAGTATGGTAGGTACTTTAATGGGCAGCACATCCAAAGAATCCCTTGGAAAAACATCAGAAGGCATAATGACCCTACCTTCTCCTGCGAGACCAAAACCCATACCGCCTTCACCAATGCCTTGCCGTAGTCCAGAAAAGAAGCCGGAGGCCACTGGGTGACAACTGGCACATGAATAAGTGCTCTCTGCAGATTCAATCTTTGGGTCACCACCCGTGGCCGTTTCATGGACCAGCAATTGCCCCAACGCTACCTTGGCAACTGTTATCGGGTTTAAAGGGTCTTGTGGAATATTGGAATAGTCTGTTTCATTGGGCAGGATAAAGAAGGCGTATCCTATTCCGTTGGTAGCTTCATCAAGCAATGTCACCAATTCTTCATCAGCTGGGATATCAACAAAATCATCATCTGAATTGGAATTGTCATCTAAAGGTTCAAACTCACTAGAACAACTGCTTGCGATAAAAAATAGAAAAAACAGAGTCGTAGGGAAGGTCATGTAAGGGCGTAGTTCTCTCATAAAACAAGTATTTAATTAAGTTTATGAGTAAAAATTTCTGCACCTAAGCGACTTTGTTTTTTGATTCTTATTATTTAGATGTGTTATGCAAAAAAAACTTGCGCAATGACCTCAAAAGGGGTTAAAAAAACCCAAGAACTTACGTCCCTGGGTTTCCAATAACCTAAAAATCTAATCATCAATCAAAAACATGATAATCTGCTCCATTCATTGCCTAAACATAGCACAAGGCATGAATTATTGAGCCTACATTGTTTAGATGCAGGTATGCCGAAAAACTTGCGGTGGTTAGCCGATTTTGTACGCTAATGTGGCGGAGGAGGACCCATATGACCTGGACCTGGTGGGCCATGAGGACCTGGAGGGCCAGGTCTGTGCCTTAAAGCCCTTTGAATAATGGTTTCCAGTTGTACTTTTTGGTCTTTATTACAAATACTCTCAATTTGTTTAAAGTAGTTAAAGACTTCCTTTTCTTTAGCTGCATTCAAACTTCCAATCAAATCGCTAATGGAGTCCAATTTTTTATCGGTAAAATCCGCATCGTTGATTTTGGAAAAGAGATATTCCTTTAGGTTTCTGGTACGATGGCCAATCTCTCTCATCTTAAGATGGTGAATTCTATCAATTTCGATGAATTCGGATTGCTGTCCGGGGTCAAACCCAAGTTGACTTGAAATAAACCCGCTTGGAGGACCTTTTCTTTGGTCTGGTTCTTCTTTGTCCAAAATCAGAAAGAGAAGAACACTATTCATTACCATTAAAAAAATCAACAAGGTTGCAAGGAGTATATTCTTTTTCATTCGCCCCTAATTTAAGATTGATTGGTTTTCCGAATTTGAAAGACCAAAAGCTTCAGCAAAAGTGGTTATTTGCTCCTGTTGATTTGAAGAACGATATGAGTAGATGGCCACGACATTTAAAATTACAAAAAGTATCAAGACGGCTGCCTGATATCTAGGAGTAAACCATCCCAATAAAGCAGAGGATTCTTCAACTTCCTCTGTGTTGGCCAAACGGTGAAGTACCTTGTCCTTGAAAAATGGAGAGGTGTTTACAGCTTCAATTTGGGAAGCTGACTCCAAAACCTCTTCTATTTTTTGCTGCGTAATTTTTTTACCATCCATGATTGTTAATATTATATTAATTAGATGCACTTTTTTGTACAACCTTGCAGTCTATTGTTCATTTTTATAAAAAACCGTTAAAATATCGCGTAAATTCTTCTTCGCCCTAAACATCAATGACTCTACCGAAGAGACACTTTTTTCTGTAATCTCACTGACTTCCTTATAACTTAGACCATCTATTTTATGCAGTGTAAAAACTACTTTTTGACCCTCAGGCAATTTGTTTATCGCATTGAAAAGCATTTCGCTCTGCTCTTTGTTTTCCAATTGAATCCCCGGATGATTAAACTCCGTAAAATATGAGGTCTTGTCCATTGGAACATCTCCTCCTGTTATGGATTGCATAAACCCAAAGCGCTTTTTGGCACTTTTCTTTCGAATAAATTCCAAACTCTTGTTTACCGAAACTCTGTAAATCCAGGTAGAAAGCTTGGAATTTCCCTTGAACTTGTGAATGGAATTATATACCTCAACAAAAACTTCTTGGGCAATATCCTCGGCGTCCTCCTTATTGGGAACAAATGAAATGCAGGTGTTGAAGACCTTGGTCTGATACTCATCCAACAGCCTGCTATATGCTGACTGTTTGTGATTTTTAAGATCTGCTAAAAACTGCTTGTCTTCCAATAAATTGTGTGGTTAATCTTAATGCAATTTAGAAGGTTTTTTAATAACGATGGAAAAAAGGGGGCCTACTGCACAAGTTTTTCAGAATACCTGCATCTAAAATTAAAATGTAAAACAATTGAACTATGACGAACAAAACCATGAAGCTTGGTATTTATTTAGGGATAATAGGAATCTTATCCTTTTGCAACCTATCTGCACAAAAACAGGACAAAACCGGTGATCGCAAAGGTCCTCCCTCCTTCGAAAAACTTTTGGAAAAGATGGACGAAAATGAAGATGGAAAAATCTCAAAAGAGGAAGCTAAAGGTCCATTGGAGAAGCATTTTGATAAAATTGATCTGAATGAAGACGGTCTCTTGACCGAAGAAGAGTTTGAAAAAGCACCAAAACCAAAAAGAGGTCCTAAAAAATAATAAAGTTATACCCTATGAGAAAGTATAGTATTACACCAAAGTTCCCCATAATTTTGACCACCATTACAGTTCTTTTTATAAGTTTTATAGCGTGTAGCTCGGACAGTGAAGAATCTGGTTCGGATGATGAAACCACTGGAGAGCTGCACGCTGCTTTTGCAGAATTTGATGCAAACAACACAGCTATTTATCTAGAGGGCACCAACGTGGTTATTGAAACCAACGGACTTCCCAACCATACCTCAGTATACTGGGGAAATGGACAGGACCTCTATATTGAAGAACCCGAAGTGGAAACCACACCAAGTATAATCCCCAACTTCAACGCTTCGGCTTCCCTACGAGTACCCCAAAACCCTGAATTAGCGTCAAGCAGTACCTCAACAAATATGGGGGCCATTGGCATTGCCGTAAGTGGAGCGGCAATCTTCAATGATCAAGAAGGCAGTGGCCCTCTGAACGAAGCAGCAGCAAGTCTGGATTATACGGGTGGACATATTGGACCTGCCGAATATCACTATCATCTTGAGCCAACTGCTTGGTCTGAGGATGATGATGAGTTGATCGGAATTTTAGCTGACGGATTTTTCGTCTACGGAAGAAAATGTAATTCCACTGGAGATTATCCCGATGATTTAGATGCTTCGGGAGGGCATACATCCACTACGCAACATGCCACAGAAGCAGAGTACCATTATCATATTGAAAACGAACTCTATTTAAATGAATATTATGTTATTTTCCCAGGAGATTATCAAGGCACTCCGAATTCCATCAATTAAACTGATTTCCCTTGGTGCTCTTTGTTTTCTTTTTTTGGGAAGTTGCGCACAAAATCACACCCGAAAAAGAAATATTGCACAAACGGAAGTCAGCAAAAGTAAATTGGTGTTGAACCAAACCGAAGGCAGGTGGTATCATTTAAACCTTCCATATAATGGATATGCCGTGGAATTTCATAAAAATGGAATACTTGCAGAGAGAACGGGTTACTTTGATGGAAAAAAGGAAGGTATTGCCAAAAAATGGTTCGATTCCGGGGTATTAAGAAGTCAGGCTTTTTATAGCGCCAATAAGTTGGACGGCACTTCCAAATCCTGGTGGCCCAACGGTGTAATTAGCACAGAATCCACTTATACTATGGGCGTGCGAAATGGGACGCAAAAAAAATGGTATCCCAACGGTCAGCTGGCCAGAATAATGAACCTGAAAAACGGGTTCGAGGAAGGATTGCAACAAGCATGGCTAAGAACCGGTAAACTATATGCCAATTACGAAGCCAAAAACGGTAGATTCTTTGGATTGAAACGTTCAAATCTTTGTTATGAACTTAAGGATGAGGTGGTGCAGCGGTAGTTTAATTTGGATCATGTTGGTTTTGATAGTAACCCTGCTCTCCAATTGTAAAAAAAACGCGGAAAAGGAGAGCAGGGTTCATACATTACCCTTTTACACTGATCCCTCCTTTACCCCAAAATGGATTACTCCCGATAATGACTCCATATGGGGCATGCACAGCATCCCAAAATTTTCTTTGGTCAACCAACTTGGTGATACCATCAGTGAAAAAACCTTCGCAAATAAAATTTATGTCACCGATTTCTTTTTCACTTCCTGTCCTGGTATTTGTCCCAAAATGACCAATAATATGGCTTTGGTCCAGGAAGCCTTCAAACATGATGAGCATATCTTGTTTTTATCCCATTCCGTAACTCCCGAGTATGATTCCGTGCCCATCCTGAAGAATTATGCCGATGCCAAAGGGGTAATCCCCAACAAATGGCATCTGGCTACTGGAATCCGAAAAGAAATCTATGACCTTGGAAGGTTTGCCTACTTTGTTGAAGAAGATTTGGGCATCCCCAAAGGGGATGACGATTTCCTCCACACCGAAAACTTTATCCTTGTCGATCAACATCGGCACATCAGGGGAATTTATAACGGACTCAATAAAACCGCAATCTCCCAACTCATAGCCGACATTAAAACTTTGAAAAAAGAACTCTAGTCCTTAATCCTTTTACTTCTGAAGCGTATAAGTGCCGTTTTCCAGTCTTAAAATATTCAATGGATTTCCTGTTTTCAACTCGTCTGGTAGCAAAGCATCTGGAAAATTCTGGTAGCATATCGGTCTAGTAAATCTGGTTATGGCCGCCGTTCCAACCGATGTCATTCGAGAATCCGAAGTTGCTGGAAAAGGCCCTCCATGAACCATGGAATGGCACACCTCTACTCCTGTTGGGAATCCGTTGATGAGTAACCTTCCTACTTTACGTTCCAATATTTTGAGCAGATCGGCATGTTCTTCCAAATCGGCCTCGGTTCCCTGAACGGTAGCGGTTAGGTGTCCGTTTAGACCTCTGGCAATTGCTATCATGTCCTCCTTATCCTGCGTCCGCACCAATAGTGTTGATGGTCCAAAAACTTCTTCCTCCAATTCTTTATCAGCCAGAAAATCATTCGCTGATACGGAAAGAACTTCTGGGACACCTTGGGCCTCTAGTTCTGTCTTTTTTCCGCAGGAAACTAAAGTAACAACTTCTTTTGCCTTTAATTTCTCTAGTCCTGCATTGTACGCGTTCTGGATGGAACCTGTTAGCATGGTCGCCGATTCTGCATCGGAAATACTTTCTTTTAGTACACTTTCAAAAAGGTTGCCCTCTTCTTGGTCCGGAACTATGGTCAATCCCGGATTGGTGCAAAACTGTCCCACACCTAATTGCACTGAATTGGACAAGCCTGTTGCGAGTGTTTCGTGATTTTCCTTTAAAGCACCGGGAAGTACAAAAACCGGATTGGTGCTTCCCATTTCAGCATATACCGGAATGGGCTCCTCACGCCTGGCCGCTTCGTCAAACAACGATTTACCTCCCCTAAAAGAGCCTGTAAAACCTATTGCTTTTATTAGAGGATGCCTAACCACAGCCTGTCCCACGGCTATTGAAGCTCCATGGACCATGGAAAACACCCCATTCGGCATTTCACATTTCTCAGCCGCTTTGCGGATGGCATTCCCTACCAATTCAGAAGTCCCGGGGTGGGCTGGATGCGCTTTTACAACTACTGTACAACCTGCTGCCAAAGCCGACGCCGTGTCTCCACCAGCTGCTGAAAACGCCAATGGGAAATTACTGGCTCCAAAAACCCCCACTGGGCCCAAAGCAATCTGCATCTGTCTTGTATCTGGTTTTGGCACAGGAGTTCTGCTTGGGTCGGCTGTATCAATTCTAGCATCCACCCAAGATCCATCCCTAAGTAAAGATGCAAACAACCGTAATTGACCTGTGGTTCGTCCTAATTCACCTGTCAACCTACCTCCTGGCAATCCAGTCTCTTGAGAACCGACGGCAACAATATCTTGCTCCAAATTCGCCAATTCATCGGCAATAGTTTCCAAAAAAGTTGCTTTCTCAACGCCTGATTTCTCTCTATAAGTAATAAAAGCCGACTCGGCCAATTGAACCGCTTCATCCACTTCCTGTAACGTAGCCTCGTGATAAGGGGTCTCCAATTGATTCCCTGTTGAGGGGTTACTCGCATAAAAAAGAGTTGCTCCCTTAGCGGAAGTAGAAAATCCTAAAATATTCTTCCCTGTCAATTCCATTGTTTGTAAGGATTGGTTTAAGGTTTATGATTAAAAAATGTAGACAAATGTATCTATTCAAACATTAATTGCCGTCTATTTCGAAAGCATGTCTACACTTAATACAGTTCTGAAACCCAAATGCCCCAAAGAAGAGTCCATAGTTGATGCCATTCTTGCAGAAATTCGATAACTGGCACAATAGGAATCACTGCATAAATAGGATCCTCCCCGCATTACTTTTTCCTTGGCATAAGGGTTGGTAGGATTATAGGGTTGCGCTGCACCCTTCGGATTGCGCACAATTCCTTTGGTCAAAAGTTCTTGATAGTATTTTGGATTATACCAATCGCCAGTCCATTCCCAAACATTACCAGCCATATCATAAAGTCCAAAATCATTGGCCGGAAAAGTGCCCACTGGAGAACTACCTTCAAAACCGTCAACTTTAGTGTTATTTACAGGAAATTCTCCCTCCCAAGTATTGGAGTATTTTGACAATTCTGACACATCATTTCCCCAAAAAAACAAAGTGCTGGTTTTTCCTCCCCGGGCGGCATATTCCCACTCCGCTTCGGTAGGTAACCTACGATTGGCCCATTTACAATAGGCCAGGGCATCTTCATAAGCAACATGGACCACGGGATGGTCGTCCTTTCCTTTGATGGAACTTCCTTGGCCTTCAGGGTTTTTCCAGCTGGTTCCTATGGACCAAGTCCACCATTGGGAAAAATCATATAAATTGGGAACTGAGGATTTAGTTTTCTTAAAAATCAATGATCCAGGCTGTAAAATTGAATCCGGAGGTTTTGGAGTCCCTTCTGGAAGTTGTTTTTTGAGCTCCTCCCATTCAGGGACACGTTCCGCTACGGTCACATAACCCGTTTCCTTTACAAATTTTGAAAACTCGGCATTGGTCACTTGCGTAGTATCCATAAAAAAACCATCCAAAGCAACTACATGTGCAGGTTTTTCATGGTGCATGGCTTCGTTATCCTGTGGTACCGCACCTTGCTTAAAAATCCCGCCAGGAATCCAGACCATTCCTTCAGGGACTTTGACACCTTGAGGTATTTTTTTTATCAGATCAGAGGTGTCCGCAACAATCGATTTTGCTTCATTGGAAACTTTGGTGTTGGGCTTCGGAGAACTCTTTTTTTCACCACAAGATGCCATGAGCATCAAAACGGAAGCAAAAACCAGCTTTGGAAAAGTCGACTCAAAAAAAGTTTTGTACAACATTATACGGGTAGCTTTTATTTTCTTTTGAAGGACATCAAAGGTAAATCATAATTATGTTCGGATTTTGCAATATTTGTGTTTTTTCTATATACCTTGACTTCCAAACCTGCTGATACGCCATATCCATAATCAATGAGATAATGCAACGACGAAAATTTGTTAAAAAAGGAGCCTTGATCTCCCTATCAACACTTCTTGGTGCAGAAATTATATTCGGAAAAAATCTTCCCCTGGGTTATGATTTGTTGGGACTGCAAGACCCTGACCCGTTCAAAATGTTTCACAAGGACCGGCAAATGGTTGTTCTGAATGACAAACCTTGGAATATTGAGGCCCAAGCACATTTGTTGGACGATAAAATCACCCCCAATAAATACATGTTTATCCGCAATAATGGTATAATTCCTTCCAACATTTCAGCAGATAAGTGGACGCTGTCTTTTGACGGGGAATCTGTATCCCAGAAGAAAACCTATACCCTTGAAGAGCTCAAGTCAAAATTCAAACAACATACTTATCAACTTACACTCGAATGTGGAGGAAATGGCCGAAGTGAGTTTGACCCTCCCGCGAAGGGAAATCAATGGACTGTTGGGGCGGTTTCATGCGCACAATGGACGGGGGTTCGGCTCAGGGATGTTCTGAACGATGTCGGTATCAAAGATGATGCGGTTTATATCGGATATCACGCAGCTGACACACACTTAAGTGGCGACCCGAATAAAGAACCTATTTCAAGAGGGGTTCCAATGTCGAAGGCACTTCAAGATGAAACCCTCTTGGCATTTAAAATGAATGGTGAGGATATTCCTTTGGCCCATGGTTATCCGCTTCGATTGATTGCCGGAGGATGGCCTGCTTCCGCATCGGGAAAATGGCTAAACGGCATCAGCGTACGGAATCAAATGCATGACGGAGCGAAAATGACCGGTACCGCATACCGCGTGCCCTGCGAACCTGTGGCTCCCGGCGACGAGGTTGCTGATGAAGATATGTGTATCATTGAATCCATGCCCATTAAATCCTTGATAACCTATCCAAAAAGCGGAGCTATTGTCAATGAAGGGAAAAATTTAAAAATTCGAGGTCATGCCTGGGCCGGGGAATTGCGTGTCTCCAAAGTGGAATACTCCATTGATTTCGGAAGTACCTGGAAAGCCTGCTCACTTGAAAATCCTTCAAATCGTTTGGCATGGCAACATTTTAAAGCCGATGTTCAGTTTCCGCAAAAGGGATATTATGAGGTTTGGGCTAGAGCTACGGATTCCCAAGGAGTTTCGCAACCTATGCTGTTGCCTGGCTGGAATCCAAAGGGCTATTTAAACAATGCCTGTCATCGAATAGCCATAAAAGTCAGTTAATGGACAATCCCACAAAGTTTAGAAAAAGTGCAGGAAAGGTATATAGGCTCATGTACCTTGTATTTTTTGTTTTTGTGATGATTGCCGGGCTCCTAATTTATGTGATGATAGACCCTTCCTTTTCAGCATTCAAAAAAAATGATGCTGAAAACAGTTATGTTTCCATTCCACAGGAAAACGAAGTCGATTTTGATAAAATAGAAGATGGTATCCATCTGCGCACAGGGCTTGTTGATGGGGATGGCCTAATGTTGGTGGTCAATAATTGCACAAACTGTCATTCTGCCAAATTGGTCACGCAAAACCGCATGAGCAAGGAACAATGGTCCGCCACGATTCGATGGATGCAGGAAACGCAAAATTTATGGGATCTCGGACAACATGAAGAACCCATTGTCAACTATTTAGCTACCCATTATGCTCCCAAAAAGGAGGGGAGACGCAAAAACTTGCGTGATATCGAATGGTATGAATTGAAGGAATAGCTACCGCTTTTCTTTTTATCAATCAGCTAATTTTGCTTTCTAGGTTTAAGAACAAATGAATAACTATGCTTGGTAGGCTTGATGGTATACTCATCATGCACAAGTCTGCCCCACGAGGTATCCCCGCCAACACCCATTTGCATTGCATCGATATTCCATTGCACGGTTTCGCCGATTTGAATATCAGCTCCATGTTTTTTGGTAACCGGAACCAGTCCAGAAGCCGAAGCTGCTCCATCCTCATCAGAATTGAAATCCAACTCCGTCATGGCGAAGGGCCAAACGCTTGAGTTGATAAGCCTATCCGCAGTAACTTTTATGGCCAAATCTGTCGATGCGACTTCCATCCACCGTATGTCAGTCTTGTTTCCTGTTTCCTGAGGACGGGAATATCGATGGAATTGCTCTTCTACTTTTCCAGAATAGATTCCAGTTTTAACCCCAGTTTTTCTGTCCCAATAGCTTTCTTCAGGACCATTTCCATACCACGATACCTTATCAAACTTTTGTGGAAGAGTAAGAAACATTCCCAATCGTGGAATCTTCGGTAAATCCTCCCCCTTTGGGTCAAAGGTATAATTGACTTGCAGCGTGCCATTTGCATGTACTATAAATTGTGCGGTTACCGTTGTTTCGTTATTGGGCAGTGCATACCCAACTTTGTAACTATAACCAACAGCTGTTTTTTGGGGTTTCTCTATAAGGCTCGCTGTGTAGTTATACGTGGCATCTTGCCAGATTTTTGCCCATTTGGGCATGCCGTTTCCTAAATCGTTATCTGTTGGTGGACGCCAAAAATTTGGTTTTATGGGTTGATTTGTGACTTCCTTCCCCTGATGGTTCCATGAGATAATTTCACCTGAATTTGAGTCAATTCTTAGCGTGACCGTACTATTTTTTATTTCGATAGTTTCTCCTGAAACAACCTCTAAATCATTTCGCACAAGTCTGCTGTCATCAACTCGTCGTGCTTTGTTGAGCACAAACTGGTCCCAGGCCACTTCGTGCCCCTTCGGCACTAAATTTTTAGTTGTTTTTTGAATGAGGCTGATTTCCAAAATGTTCTCTAAGGAAGGATTCAACGACTTCGGAAAATTTACGAGTCGGATTTTGGTTTTTCCTTGGGGTTGAACGTCCAATGGAATTTCACCGTTGGATATCGTTGCTTTTCCATTTTCCATTAGTTTCCATGACAAAGTGTAGTCTGACAAATCTTTGAAAAAGAGCTTGTTTTTCACTTCGACCATCCCATTTCCAACATAACGAAACTGCACGGGTTCGTATACTTTTTTCACTTCGGATAGGTGTGGATGGGGATTACGGTAAGGATCCACCAGTCCATTGTTCAAAAAATTACCATCTGTCGGTAAATCAGCATGGTAATCATGTCCATAAGCCAAATAAGGTTTCCCGTTTTCATCTTTGTACTCCAAACTCTGATCCACCCAATCCCAGATAAATCCGCCTTGAAGGTTGGGATATTTTTCCATAATGTCCCAATAATCTTGCAAATTGCCCACGGAATTCCCCATCGCATGGGCATATTCAATCAGTATGGAAGGTTTATCGGAGTTTGATTTGCCATGTTCTATCAAATATTCGGGCTTGGGATACATCGGACAATACAAATCTGTGTAATCCTCCTTACCTGCCGGTTCATATTGCACAATGCGATTATCATCTTGTTCCTTCAGCCATTTATAGGTGGTTCTAAAAACTTCGCCCTCACCTGCCTCATTTCCCAAAGACCAGGAATAAATTGAAGGATGGTTTCTATCCCGATAATACATTCGTTGTGTGCGCATCATGTGCGCGGGAAGCCAACTCATTTCATTGCCAATCTGTGTTTTCTCGTCAATGGCCAATGGATGACTTTCAATATTCGCTTCGTCTACTACATAAAGTCCATAGGTATCACATAAATCCAACCAATAGGAATCATTTGGATAATGTGAGCTACGAACTGCATTGATGTTGTTTTGTTTCATCAATTGAATATCTCTTTCCATAGATTCCTTGGTCACCACATGACCTGTGTAGGGATCGGTTTCGTGGCGGTCCACTCCTTTGATATAAATGGGTTTGCCATTTACCAAAACTTGGGCATTTTTGATTTCAACCCTTTTAAATCCAACATGACGTTTGATATAGATGTTATTTTCTGGTTGAATGGAATCTTTCAATGAGATTTGAAGCTGGTACAAATTAGGAGCTTCAGCGGACCATTGCCTTACCTGTTGGACAATGTGTTCAAAATTGATTTTCTCAACTTCCATAGCCGGGATTTTGACCTGGTTCATTTGCCTATAGATAGGTCCGGAACCGTCAAAAAGTTCTAGAAATAAACTTCGATAAACACTTTCTTGGGATTGGTTGGATATATCAACTGTCCCTTTTAAAATGCCATCCTCATAATTATCGTCCAAATTGGTATAGGTGTAATAATCTGAAACAAAAACCTTTGGGCGGGTATAGAGGTAAACGTCACGTTCAATTCCACTCATCCGCAGCATATCCTGACTTTCCAAATAGCTGGCATCGCTCCAACGGAACATTTGCAGCGCAATAAGGTTTTTTCCCGGTTTTAGGTATACTGAAATATCAAATTCGGCTGGTGTTTTGCTGCCTTGGGAGTATCCTACATATTTTCCATTGAGGTAGACATACATCGCGGATTTTGCTCCAGCAAAATGTAGTATCACATCCTCCTTGAGAAATTCTTCGGAAATTTCAATTTCTTTTCGATAGGTCCCAACAGGATTGTAGTCTTCAGGAATATTGGGCCATTTTGTATCAAAGGGATAACGTTCATCCAAGTAAATCGGATAGTCGTACCCTTCCACTTCCCAATTTGCGGGAACCGGTATTGTGCCCCAATCGCTATCATCATATGTCTCGTCTTGAAACTCTGTAGGTCTCTTTTTGGGGTCCTTCACAAAGTGAAATTTCCAATCCCCATTTAAACTCATAAATCGTCTCGAGCTGTCTTTACTTTGTTTTTCGAAGGATTCCAAACCAAAAAAACTGGCTCGTGGCGGAAGCTTGTTCTCCTCAAAAATTTCATGATTGTAATGATAGATCTGTTCTGCTACTTTAACGGATTGTTCCGTTTTGCAGGCTAAAACAGCGCACAACAATAGACTTAAAAAAATATATCGCATTGGGATGGTTTTAAATTGAAGTTTGCATGAAATCCTCTGCACAAACCTTTCTCAAATAAAGAATCAGTTCCTGGGCATTTTCCATGGAAAAAACCAGTGGGGGCTTTATTTTAAGCACGTTATGGTCAGGTCCATCGGTACTCATCAGTATCCCATGATCTTTCATACGGTTGGCCAGATAATCGGCTTTCTCTCCCAGCGGGTTCATGTCGGCATCGACCAATTCAAAACCCAAAAAGAGTCCCTGTCCCCGTACATCTCCTATTATGGGAAAATCATGGCTAAGTTTTTCCAATTCTTCCTTAAGGAAGTTCCCAACGGTAAGCGCATTTTGCTGCAGTTTTTCACGTTTCACCGTCCGAAGCACCTCAGCTCCAATTGCACAGGATACAGGATTGCCTCCAAAAGTGTTGAAATACTCCATGCCATTGGCAAATTTTTCGGCCACTTCGGGTGTACATGCCACAGCTGCCAGTGGATGTCCGTTGCCTAAAGGCTTGCCAATGGTAATAATATCAGGGATTACATTGTGTAGTTGGAAACCCCAAAAAGTCTTGCCCATTCGTCCACAGCCGACTTGAACTTCATCGGAAATACATAATCCACCAGCTTTTCTGACATATTCGTAGGCCAAGGGTAAAAATCCTTCAGGAAGTTCTACCTGACCTCCACAACTGATAATGGGTTCTATAATAAATGCACCAACACCTCTGCCCTTTTCTTGTATGGCTTCAATTTGAAACTGCACTTCTTCTGCATATAGTTTTCCCGTGTCTTTTCCCCTATGTTTTCCGCGGAAAGCATCGGGCAATGGAAATATATGGGTATGTTCGGGAGCACCAGAACCTCCCTTTCCATCAAACTTATAGGAGCTGATATCAATACACATGTTGGAATTGCCGTGATACCCCACTTCTGAAGCGATTATATCCCTTTCCCCGGTTACCGCCTTGACCATGCGAATGGCCAGTTCATTGGCCTCACTCCCAGAATTCACAAAATGAAGAACGGATAATTCAGGTGGAAGGGTTTCCAGCAATTCTTCCGCCAAAGCATTGATGTTTTCGTGCAGATATCGGGAATTGGTATTGAGCAAAGCCATTTGGTCTTGCCCGGCCTTTACCACCGCATGGTTTTCATGTCCGACATGGGCCACATTGTTCACGGTATCCAGATATTTTCGGCCATGTTGGTCTATCAAATATTGACCTGAGCCCCTGACCATTTTGATCGGCATTTTATATTGAAGACTGAGGCTCTTGCCTAGATGTTTTTTTCTATAGTCGATAACGGATTTGTTATCCCCTCTTTTCGGAGGTGTCAGATTTTCAAGCCTGAAAAGATGGTTGGGGTCCGGACATAAATCCTTCCAAACAGCTAGCTGATTTGGGTAGGCTACCCCGGGAAAATCGTTTTCATAACCGAGCATCGATAGCATAATTTGAAAATGAAGATGGGGTGCCCAGTTTCCATTCTCGGGAAAATTCCCCAAAACCCCTATTCGCTCTCCCTGCTTTATTTGGTCTCCAACTTTATTTTTAGTGGCACTTTCAGGAAATAAATGTCCATAAAGGGTATAAAACTCAAGCTCCTCAAAACTATGTTTTAGAATAACCAGTCCTCCGTATTCCTTGTCCCCTTCATCATTGGTAGCAGTCACAACCTCTCCGTCGAACAGGGCATGTACCGGGGTATCGTGGGGCAACCAAAAATCCACCCCAAGATGTACCGTTCTGCTTTCACGTCCACTATTTCCAACTTTGTCATAAGACGTGGAAGTATAAAGTGCCCTGGGTTCCAAATATCCTCCAGCAATGACTTTATCCGGATGTTCTTTTTGAAGTCTGTCAAACTTAAATTGAAGCAATTCCAGGTCATTGAATTCTTCTTGATGGCCCACCCAAAGGCTTGAGACACTTAAATCCACTTGAAACACATCGTTGCCGGGTGCAGTTGGAAATAAGGATTTTAGGGTGAAGTTGTTTTTCCCTACCCATTGATTGAACTTCTCTTTTTTCGGATGCGCTTCGAATCCACAGGCTTCACGGAAACAATAATGGGCAAAATCAGCATTTATCCCAAACCACTTTCCAAGTACTTCCCAGGCAGGTTTTTCACTGACCAACAAATATGTATTATCCGGCTCTTTGATTTTGTTCAACGCAGATTTTGTAACGGAAATGGCCAACCGCATCGCAATGGCCACATACAAATGTTCCAACTCCTTTTCTTGTAAAGGGAAGGTGGAATGGTATCCTTTTACTATCGGCAATGCAGCATCCAACGCATCATTATGGTTCATGATTGCATAGGCGCACGCAATAGCAACATCATTGATGATTTGGGTATGAATCGCATCGCCATAGTCGATAAATGCATTTACTTTAGGATCAATCAAATTGTCCGTGACGATGATATTATTATCATTCGCATCGTTGTGGACCACCGATTTTCTGAGGTTTGCAAATGTGTCTTGGCAATCCTCAAACAACCCGATGAAATAGGAGAGTATTTCCCTTTCTTCCCTGTTGAATACGTCAAGATGTTCTTTGACCCATAAAGCTTGTGCCACATCCCATTCAAAATCCCGATGTGCTTCGGGATGGTCAAATCCCTGTAAAGCGGTTGTCAACAACCCACATTGCTCACCCAGGGTAAAACGCAGTGCATCCGATTGGGGATTTACCTTGCTCCAAATACGCCCAGGAATCCAACTAAGTAGCCGAACTTTTCGAATGTTCCCTTGGTCATCGGTATATTCTGAAATGGTTTTTCCATTCTTGTCCTTGACAACGACAGGAGAAATCAACCCCTTCCCCTTTTCTTCAACATATTGCAACAATTGTTGCTGATATTCCAGATAGGCCACATCTTCATCAATGCGGGAAACTTTAAGAATATAACCATCACCGTCCCTCGTTTTTACCCTAAAATTAAAATCGATTTCACCCGGCAACGAAGATGCTTCTCCTTCTATGTTAAACAGCTGCAGCAAAATATGCTCTGCCTGTTCCGGTGTGATTTTCAATGTCAAGTACTCCATGGATTACTTCTCACTTGTCAATAACATTAATATATGTGCCGCGCTCCAGCTAAAGTTTGGCGCGTTAAGTCCCTTGCCTGTCAAGGGGTGGTAATTTTCGAAAATGGGAGAACCTTTATCCAACAAACCTTCGGCACCATTGAATAACTTTATGGTTGCTTCATCGGCTTCTTTATCAAATCCATAATTTCTTAAACCCTTGATTCCAAAATATGCCTGGTCCAGCCAATTTGGACCTCTCCAATACCCTTTTAAAGGATTGAATTTAGGATGATCGGCCGACATTGTTTGAAAAGGCACTTTTACATAGAACTTTTTAAGGTCCATCATTTTCATTTTGATAGCAAGAGCTTGTTTTTTTGTGGCCACATTGGCCCAAAGGGGAATCCATCCCTCGCTTCCGGCCCCTTTTATAAAAGTATCACCTTTTAGATTGGTATCGTAGAACCATCCGTCTTCATTGTCAAAAAATTGTTGTTGGATGCGTCCTTTCAAAGTAGCGGCATCGTTTTCCCATTGATTTGCCTCTTCATTTTTTTCCAAAAACTTAGCAAGGGTGGCCATATATAGCTTTTCGGCATAGAGGTAGGCATTTAGGTCCACACTTTCTTGATCCAGCGAAAAGGCATTTTCTGAGTTTTTGAGGATTTTGGAATCATCGAACCGTATGGCATTGTCCATCCCACTCTCCCACTTAGCGGCAATGACAGTTCCGTCAGTGGATCCATATTCACATAAGCCATCTTGGTCATGATCGCGGTCAACATACCACCAATTATGGTATTTTTTTAGCTTCGGATAGATCTCTTGAACAAAACTGGTATCCGGATCCTGCTCGATTATTTTTGCGACCGCCCATGCCGAAAGAGGGGGTTTGGTATCCCGATAATTATGGGCCTCAATGGTAGTATCACGGTATACGCAATCCACGATAAAACCATTTTCACTTTGGAAATCGTACATGGCCCTCATCTGATCTTTTGCCAATTCTGGGTTATACAACGACAAACCAACAGCATGTTTCCAGGAATCCCAAGACCAAAATCCATGAAACCATTCGTAGTGATAGCTTGGAAAAAGTCCTGAATGTTTCAACTCCCCGGCGGGAATTCTCCAATTATTCTGTAACGTTAGATGAGCCTTGGACAACAATTGATGATATATGCTGTCTTTAAAAACTTCTTTTCGATTTAAGCACAAGCTTTTGAGTTCACCTTCTTTTTCAATTTGACGTGCTTTTAGCAACGTATCGAAATCAATATTTGAAATGGCTTCTTTTTCTTTTTCCCAAGAATATTCAGAAAAGATAAAAGTTTGGGAAACCAGAAAGGATTTCGAATCCCCAGGCCTTAAAACAAAATCCTCAGTATTCGAACTATAGGAATTTTCATTTTCCACAGAAATATTCATTTCCTCATCCAAAAATCGGATGTACCCAACCGCATCGCTTTTGCTAGAAACCAGTTTAAGCATGTTCTCATCCTTCGAAATGGCGACTCCAATATCATAAAGCTCTCCTTGATAATGCGCTTTCAGAGTTATGGGATCTTCAGACTTATTGGTTACAACCGTGCGTTGAACGGCTGTATGGCCGGAAAGAAACACCAGTTGTTGCCAAACCCCCAAAGTCGAATCTGCAAACACTTGTTCCAAATGACTTGAAAAGCTCTTTTGGGACACTAAGTCATCTTTCCAATCTATCGTTTTATGGCCATTGTTGGTGGTAAGTTGAAACTGTAAAAGGTTCTGACTTGACCATACTCCATTTTCTTGGGTCATTAAAAAGGGTCCGGAAAATCCTCCACCTTCTATAATCTTTGGCATGCTATAGCCGAACCAGGCGCCTTGGTCCGAAAACATGAGCATGTTCCTATCCCTAGGTTCTACAGGGGATCCAGCATAGTCCAAAACGTTCTCCGAAATGGCTAGATGACGGGGATGGTAAGTGTTTTTTTCAGCCTTTGGTTGTCCACAACCCAGGAGTAAGAGCACCAAAATGAAATAAGGGAAAATAGATTTGTCCATACGTAATTGTCATATAATTATACGATTGGTTTAAAAGGTGAAAATTCCTTCAAATACTATACGAACGATATGATAAAACACAACGAAAAGAAAAACGTTGTTTGTTTTGGACATGGCCAAAGTACAAAAAAAACCATTTTAACAAAGCCGAATAAATTAAATCATTGTTAATTCATACTTTTAATCTTGTCATTTTTTAAAATTTGAAAATATTGAACGAATTTAAAATACCGTCTAGACCACCTACTTTTCCATTTTGTGCATATGCTGCCCCCACAATGCAATTTTAATTTAGTCAAATAGCCTCAACAATTTTGGATTCGAATTCAATCTTAAAGGAAATTAAAAACCAAAATCGGTTTGTCTACAAAAAGTTTTTCGAGGACACCTATGAGGAATTGGTCCACTATGCGAACAGCTACCTTTTTGACCAAGGATGGAGCGAGGACATAGTACAAGAAGTATTCATCCATATCTGGGAAAAAGCGGGCGATATGGACATCAAAACCTCTTTAAAGGGATATTTGTATGCGATGGTCCGCAACAGATGCCTAAATTTTCTGAAAACCATAAAAATTACCGACGACGCCAAGGTATTGGATATGCAGTCGCTGATAAGTTCAGATTACAATTTGGAATTTTTCTCGAACGAAGACTTAAAAATTATTCACCACCAATTGTTGAAGGTAGTGGAAGGCCTTCCTGTAAAAATGCAGCAAATTGTAAAAATGCGATTTATAGAAAATTACAAGTACGTTGACATTGCTGAAGAA
The DNA here is from genome assembly GCF_053642935.1 of Flagellimonas sp. 2504JD4-2. Classification (NCBI taxonomy): domain Bacteria; kingdom Pseudomonadati; phylum Bacteroidota; class Flavobacteriia; order Flavobacteriales; family Flavobacteriaceae; genus Flagellimonas; species Flagellimonas sp. 2504JD4-2. Next base: position 811,610 of record NZ_JBSIOV010000002.1, read on the forward strand.
CTAGGTGTATCGGTGAATACAGTCAAGACCCAATTGAAGAGGGCCAAACTAAAAATCGCCCAACAAATGGCCTGTATTATCACATTATTTATTGCTTAGCAAAAGGCTATTTTATTGACACATCCATTCTTTTGCTACCTTATTTTTAAATTTTTATCATTTTTTTGTCACCCTTTTTGAGATTTTGGTTGTCTTCTTATAAAGCAAGCGGAATTTATAATGGAGTTTAAGCTAATTCTTAAGAAACTAAATAACAACCTAAGCCCAGAAGAAGAGGGTATTTTTAATGATTGGATTTCCGAATCCAAAATCCATAAATCCTACTTTGAAAAAGTACAGGAAAGCTATCTGAAAAAATCTCCAAACCTCGTGGATATCCAAAAGGGATGGGAACGTATCAATTCAAAAATCGATACTCCAAAGGGGGTGTCTAAGTACTGGAAATACGCCGCGGCTGCGGCGGTTTTGGCCTTGTTGAGCATACCTTTCCTCATTTCCAAACAAGAGTCCACAACCATCCCTCCCATCAATGTTGTGAATCATACCATAGAAATTGGCACGGATAAGGCAACGCTGACACTTGAGGACGGCACAAAAGTTCCCTTGGAAAAAGGAAAGGCTTATAACACCCAAACGGTTTCCAGTAACGGTAAAGAGTTGGTGTATAAAACCAAAACCGACCCATCCAAAGCCATTAAGTACAACACGCTTACCATTCCGAGGGGAGGACAATTTTACCTGGTACTTTCTGATGGCACTAAAGTCTGGTTGAATTCAGATTCCGAATTGAGGTATCCGATAACCTTTGCTGAGGACATGCCCAGAAAGGTCGAGTTGTTATATGGTGAAGCCTATTTTGAGGTATCACCAAGCACACAGCACAATGGCACCCACTTTTTGGTTGCCACGCAATCGCAAGAAGTGGATGTATTGGGAACAGAATTCAATATAAAGGCCTTTAAGGAAGATTCATTCATCGAAACCACCTTGGTCAATGGTAAAGTAGTCATAAGAAATGGTGAAAACATCAGCAACTTGACCCCTGGATATCAATCCACATTGGATAAAGGGACCAATGCAATGAGCATTGCCAAGGCCGATGTCTACAACACCATCTCATGGAAAGATGGATTGTTCAGCTTTAAGAACATGGCCCTAAAAGATATTATGACTGTTTTATCAAGATGGTACGATGTAGAAGTGGATATTGTGAATGAAGAAGTGGCAACGGTAACCTTCAACGGAGTTTTTAATCGAAATCAAGAGTTGGAAAACATACTTTCCATCATACAAAATACGAACGAAGCGAAATTAACAACTAAAGGAAAAACAATTATGGTAGAATAAAAAAGGGGATGGAGCTTAGACCTGGACAATTTAAACTTCCATCCCCGAGTCGATCAATTAATTAAATATTAACTAACTAACGCAATCAAATTTATGAAAACAAAATTTGTTAGGCTACCTATTTTAGATAGGAATAGGCTATTACTTGTCATTATGAGGACATTCATTTTTTTATTTTGCATGACAGCCTTCGGTTTTACGACCAAAATTGGATTCTCACAAGACAAAAAAATTGTAATCAAAGCTACAGAAGAGCTAACTGTGGAAGAGGTTTTTGACCTCATCCGGGAACAAACGGATTATTCTTTTATCTATAGATCCGATTTATTTACCGATGCACCCAAGGTCAAGGTAAAAAAAGGTAAGACCAGAATAAACGACCTACTTCAGAAAACCTTGTCTTTTGCCGATTTTGATTATCAGCTATCACAAGACGGGTCAATTCTTTTAACCAAATTACCGGAACCGGTTGTTCCGAAGGTGGTTGAGGTTCAGCAGACCATAACGGGAACGGTTACCGATAAAGACGGCGCGCCATTACCTGGGGCTAGTGTCAACATCAAGGAAAATCCAACTGTGGGAACACAAACCGATTTTGATGGAAATTATTCCCTCGAAGTCGATTCAGGTGATGCTACCCTTGTGTTTCGGTATTTAGGTTTTATTACGAAAGAAGTTGCTATTGGAAACCAAACTTCGATCAACATTACCCTTGATGAAGATGCCCAAGGATTGGAAGAAGTCATTCTTGTTGGTTTCGGTACACAGAGAAAAGCAGAGGTAACCGCTGCCATTTCTTCTGTGGACATTGAAGAAATCCAAAAAATACCAACCGCGGACGTTGCAACTTCCCTGCAAGGTCAAGTTGCCGGTCTGAATGTGGCCATTGCAACTGGTGCCCCAGGTAGCGAGCCTATCATCCGAATTCGTGGGTTGGGAACCATTGGTAACAACAATCCTTTGGTAGTTATAGACGGTATTCCAGGTGACCTGTCCTATATCAATCCGTCCGACATTGAGGATATCAGTATTTTAAGGGATGCTTCTGCGGCCACCATCTATGGGTCAAGGGCATCCAATGGGGTTGTGATCGTAACCACCAAGAGAGGTAGAACCGGCGAGCCCAAAGTAACCATTGGTTCGTATGTAAGCACCCAATGGTTCAGCAACAATGTTGATGTGGCCAATAGGGCACAGCATGATCAAATTAAACTGGAAGCATTCAACAACTCTGGCGATACCCCAGCACCCTATTTGACCAACGGTCAGCAATATGCCGATTCCGATTGGGTGGGTGCCTATATCGACAACGCTTTTGAGCAAAAACATGATATCGGTATTTCTGGCGGAACCGAAAATATGAAGTACAACTTCTCCGCCGGTTATTTTGAAAACACCGGAACGGTTGTAAATACAGATTTTAACCGATTGAGCACTCGTCTTAATGTTGATTTTAATCTTTTGGAAGGTCGTTTAAAACTTGCCCCAGGTATTAGCTACACTAGGGAAAATACAGGTGGTATTTTTGAGCCCATTGGCGGAGGAAATGCGAGTTTCTCTCCGTTCCTTCAGATCTACCAGCAATTACCACATAAAGAGATTTTTGACTCCAGCACCCTTAACGGCTTTGCAGTTCCTCCATCGGAACTTGGATCAGGAAACCCGGTAGGGGAATCTGAACTTAATGACAGAGCCGATCAAGATGATTATCTGCAATTCAATGTTTCAGCTACGCTCAAGTTGTTTGATGGGCTGAATTATCAATTCCAGTATGGAGCGAATATTGAGAACACTCATTTTTCAAACTTCCTGCCAACCTATAATTTTGGTCCCCAAGCTATAAACGAGAACCCGTTCTTGACAGAGAACAGAACGCGAACCAACGAGTGGACTTTGAACAACACCTTGAATTATCGCAAGTCCTTCGGACAGCACGATCTTGAGGTGCTCCTGGGTGTTTCCCGAGAAAAAAGTGAGTTTAGATCTGTCGGAGGTTCCAACAATGAATTGGCTTCCGATCAGTTGAGAGGTCTTAGTTCCGGAATCGGTGATGAGTCTTCATTCGGATTCAATTCAACCAGTACATTACAGTCCTACTTTGGTCGATTGAGCTATGATTTTGATGATAAGTATTACGTTCAAGGAAGTGTAAGACGAGACGGTTCTTCGCGTTTCGCGGACACAAATAAGTACGGAACTTTTTACTCACTATCATTGGGTTGGGCGGTTCATAACGAAGATTTCTTCAACTCAGATGTTATTTCCCAACTAAAACCTAGATTTAGCTACGGAACACTTGGAAACCAATTGATTGGAGACCACTTGTTCTTGGCGCGAATCGGTTCTGGGGGACAGCAGTTGAATTATCCTTTTGGAGAAGGTCAAAGTCAATCAGTGGTTGTGGGCGCAATCAGTACTTCATTGCCAACTCCTGACATTCAGTGGGAAGAGACATCAACAACCAACATTGGTGTTGATTTGGGTCTTTTACAAAATCAATTGAAGTTCTCGTTTGATTACTTTACTTCCAAGACAACAGATATGTTGGTGAACGTACCGATTCCGGCAACCTCTGGTATCACAGCGTTCCCATTGACGAATGGTGGTAATTTGGAGAACAAGGGTTGGGAATTTTCTGCTTCCTACAACAATGGAGTTGGCAACGACTTCACCTATAGCATAAGCGCTAACATCAGTGGTTCCTCGAACGAGGTGACCCAATTGGGTGTCGCTGGAGAAGCTTTTACGGATGGATTCATAGAATTCAACAATTTCCCAACTACCCGTACCGAAGTTGGTGGGGAAATAGGACGATTCTATTTGTTCGAAGCTGACGGAATCTTCCAAACACAAGCCGAGGTCGACGCCCATGGGGTGCAGCCCAATGCAGCTCCTGGGGATCTGCGTTTTGTTGATACCAATGGAGATGGAACGCTTGACGATGATGACAAACAATTTATGGGCAGCGGACTTCCCGATTTTGAGTATGGAATCAATTTTAATGCTTCATACAAGAACTTTGATATAAGCATGTTCTTCCAAGGAACCCATGGTAACAACATCTACAATGGTGTTAGAATGTGGCTTTACAGAACGGATAGATCCAATATGTCGGCCGATTTGGTCAATGCTTGGTCTCCCCAAAATATGGGAAGCAACATTCCAAGGAATGTTTTTGGAGATCCCAATAACAACATTCGACCTTCAAGTTATTTCCTTGAGGACGGATCATATTTCAGGCTGAGAAACCTGCAGGTTGGTTATACCTTCGATGAAAATACAATAGGTAACCTTCCCATAGACCGTTTGCGCTTATACTTGACCGCTACCAATGTGTTTACCATTACCGATTATTCCGGTTTTGATCCAGCTTTGGGTAATGGAGGAACTTTTACAAGAGGCGTTGACAGAGGATTTTATCCATTGTCCAAATCCTTGATCCTCGGTTTGAACATTTCACTTTAACTAAAAAAATTGAACAACATAATTCGTAAGATCATGAAAAGGAACAAGTATATCATAATCGCGATGTTGGCCCTAATCGGGTTTAACTCGTGCAGCGATGATTTTATAGACGTTGAAAACAAAGAGGTGCTGACCGATTCCAGTTTTTGGCAGACCGAAGCACATGCTTTGCAAGCACTTACAGCAGCCTATGCAGCTTTACACAGTTCTAGTGGAAGTAAGTGGGCCTTCTTTGAGGAAATATATACAGCCATGGCCTATAAGGGCGATGATATGACCAATAACACGGCGGAGACATACAGTCGTGCTCTGGCAAGTTTCACAAATACCACGGAGGAAAGTGGACCTTTCAATATTTGGCGGACTGCCTATGCCGGTATAGGACGGGCCAACCAAATTTTGCTCAGAGTACCTGAAATGGAAGCACTTTCGCAACAATCCAAAGATGTGATTATCGCCGAAGCAAAATTTCTTCGGGCATACTTTTACTTCTGGCTGGTTACAGGTTTTGAGAATGTACCCCTGGTTACATCCTATGAGACTAATCCCGACAATTTGTTTCCAGGTCAGGCTTCTCCAGCAGAAATTTGGGCTCAAATAGAAAGTGATTTAACTGAGGCCGAGCCTGCACTATTGACAGAACATGCTTCAGAATGGAGAGGTCGGGCAACGAGAGGTGCAGCGAGTGCTTTATTGGGCAAAGCATATTTATTCCAAGAAAAATGGGCCGATGCCGAATCCAAACTGGCCCAGGTGGTTGGTATGAACTATTCGCTATTGCCCAACTATGAGGACAATTTCAATGGAAATGGTGAAAATGGAAGCGAAAGTGTTTTCGAAATTCAATTTACTGGTGATAGATCCAATGGAAACGACGAAAGACAGGTTTTCAATTTTGAGGTTTCGCCATACGCATTCGGTGGTTGGGAGCTTTTCTATCCCTCCGAGTGGTTGGTTGAAGAAATGAAAACAGATGTCAATGCTCTTGGTGAACCCAGTGATAGGGTATATGGCAGTATTTTCTTTGACGACCCAGGTTCGGAAATGTACAGCAGAAGTACTGATACAAATGTAGCATATGCAGATGTTGCAGCTGAGTTGAACCATCCAAGGTACTTTAAAAAGTATTCCTTCAATGTGGATACCAATTTCTATAACGGAACCAATATTGCGCTAATCAGATTTGCCGATGTATTGCTAATGTATGCCGAAGCATTGAATGAGAATGGGAAAACCGATGAAGCCATTACAGAAATCAACAAAGTTAGGGAAAGAGGAAATGCAGTACCAATTGCGCTGGGCAGCATGAATCAAAGTGAGTTGAGACAACAAATCCGTCATCACGAGCGTCCCGTAGAACTTGCGATGGAATTCGGAATACGTTGGTTTGACCTTTATAGATGGCAGCGAGGAAGTAGTGCAACCGAATCCATCAAGACCACTTTGGAAAATCATAACAAACCATTCTCTGAGAATTTTCAAGATCGAGATATTCTTTTCCCAATTCCATTGCAGGAAATCAATATCAATGAAAACCTTGACCAAAATCCGGGATGGTAAGACGATTAAGTTTAGTTGAGAGAGTTCAGTTAGTTTAGTAATTAAGTAGCTTTCACCACCTAAGGGTCGCCGCGACCCTTAGGTGGTTTTTTATAAAAAGCCATTTTGGTTGGTTATCTTTAAAGTACACGAACTTAACCCTTTGGTTTAAATTAAAAATGAATTGAAAAACACCAACCTAAATCGGTCATTTTTAAACCTCTTAGGAGTTCTTTTGTTTCTAACAGGAGTGGTTTCATGTTCAAAATCCATAGAAAGGCCTAAAACTGAGGAGCCTTACCTATTTTCTGAAGTTCCTTCTTCCGTTTCTAGGATTCATTTCATCAATGAAATACCCGAGAATAGCGCCATGAACAGCATGGTTTATGAGTATTTCTACAATGGCGGTGGTGTGGCCATTGGCGATATCGATAATGATGGTTTGCCTGATATTTATTTTACAGCAAATCTTAAGGGAAACAAACTCTACAAAAATCTAGGAGACTTTAAATTCCAGGATATCACAACAAAGGCCAATGTGGGTAGCACATTTGGTTGGACCACCGGTGTCACCATGGCCGATGTAAACGCTGATGGTTGGTTAGACATCTATGTGTGCAAATCTGGAAAGGGAAAGGAAGCGAATAGAAAAAATTTACTTTACATAAATAATCAAAATGGAACCTTTACCGAAAAAGCTTTCGAATACGGTTTGGATTTTTCAGGCTACAGCACTCAAGCTTCTTTCTTTGATTATGATAAGGATGGGGATTTGGATATGTTTTTACTCAATCACAATGTGAATCCCATAAACACCAACAACCCGGAAAACTTCAAAAACGAGCAGAACGAATTGGTCGGAGATTGCCTTTTTAGAAATGACAACGGAAAATTCACCAATGTTTCAAAACAAGCGGGCATCATTCAAAATTCTTTGGGGTTCGGACTGGGTGTTTCCATAGGCGACATAGACCAAAATGGATGGCCCGATATTTATGTTGGCAACGATTATATCGAACAAGACTACCTCTATGTCAACAACGGTGACGGGACTTTCACGGAAAAACTAAAATACGCCACAAAGCATACCTCAAACTTTTCCATGGGGACCGATATTGCAGACATCAACAATGATAGCTTCCCCGATATCATGTCGCTGGACATGGTCGCTGAGGATAATTATGGAATTAAGACGAGCATGAGCGGCATGAATCCACAAGCATTCAATCATGCCGTTGACAATGGATTTCACTACCAATATATGTACAATGCTTTACAGCTCAATACAGGTAACGGACATTTCAGCGAAATTGGGCAAATGGCCAATATTTCGAGTACGGATTGGAGTTGGGCCCCGCTTCTGGCCGACTTTGACAACGACGGATTCAAAGACCTGTTCGTCACCAATGGATTAAAACGTGACTTCCGAAACAATGATTTCAAGAAATACAAACTTGAACGATTGAAACAAGCCCAAGAAAGTGGTGAAAAGATATCTAGGGTCATTGAAGAATTGGTCCAAAAAACCCCACAACGTAAAACCCAAAATTATCTTTTTAGAAACAACGGGGATTTAACCTATTCAAAAACATCGGCAGCATGGGGGCTAAAAAATCCAAGCTTTTCGAATGGGGCCGCCTATGCCGATCTGGATAATGACGGAGATTTGGATTTGGTCATCAATAATATCGATGAAAAAGCCACGATCCTGCAAAACAACAGTCATCAAAACTTCATACAAATCCGGTTTAAGGGAGACAAACTAAATCCGTACGGGGTTGGTGCAACGGTATCCATTGAAACCGAAAACGGAAAACAATACATTGAGAACTATCCCACCCGCGGCTATCAATCCGCCGTTGAGGCAATGGTTCATTTTGGATTGTCCGATTTAAATCAGATTGAAAAAATAGTAGTCCGTTGGCCAGATGGGAAGGTTCAAAGCTTAGCAGACGTTCAGTCCAATCAGCGCATAACATTGAATTATCAGGATGCAAATCCTTCACATAGTACTAAATCTTCGGAAGAAACCATATGCTCCGATATCACCTTAAAGGCGGCTATCAATCACAAACATGAGGAAAATGGCCATGATGATTTCGCCGCGGAAAGCTTACTACCACATAAAATGTCACAATTCGGTCCGGCTCTAGCCGTAGCTGATATTAATGGAGATGGCCTCGAGGATTTCTTTGTGGGAGGTGCAAAGGGGTTTCCAGCCGCCCTTTACCTACAAAATAATGACAGCACCTTTGCCCTCACCGATAACGAAACTTGGGTTTTAGACAAAGAACATGAAGATATTGATGCCATCTTTTTCGATGCAGATAATGATGGTGACATGGATTTGTATGTGGTGAGTGGAGGTAATGAATGGGCATCCGGGCATCGACAATATCAAGACCGCGTATATATAAATGATGGTGGAAAATTCAAAAAAGAAATCCATAGATTACCAAAAATGGCATTAAGTGGAAGTTGTGTAAAACCTTTTGATTTTGATCAGGATGGAGATTTGGATTTATTTGTCGGAACCCGACAACAACCTCAAAAATATCCATATTCCCAAACCAGTCTTTTGTTGGAAAATAATAAAGGCGTTTTTAAAGATGTTACGATGGAAAAAGCTCCAGACTTGGCCAATGTCGGAATGGTTACAGATGCCTTGTGGAGCGATTTTGATTCAGATGGGCAAACAGACCTAATCCTTGTGGGCGAATGGATGAAAATCGCTTTGTATAAAAACAACCATGGTAAACTGGAATCAAACCCGTCCATACTTTCGAATACTGAGGGCTGGTGGAACAGCATTTCAAGTGCGGATTTTGATGGAGATGGAGATATGGATTATGTCGTAGGTAATCTGGGACTGAATTATAAATATACTGCCTCAGCCAAAGCGCCTTTTGAGGTATATTCCACAGATTTCGATGACAATGGCACCAATGATATAGTCTTGGGTTATTATAACCAAGGAAGCCTCTTTCCCCTTCGCGGAAGAGAGTGTTCTTCTCAACAAATGCCCTTTATAAAGGAAAAATTTCCGTCGTATCACAGCTTTGGTTCCGCCAATCTTGTTGAAGTCTATGGGAAGGAAAAACTGGAGCAGGCATTGCATCTACAATCCAAAACATTTGCTTCGGTCTATCTTGAAAATTTGGGGGCGAGTAAATTCAATGTGCATCAATTGCCCAATGAAGCGCAGTTTTCCTCCATCAACGCTATTCAAATAGATGATTTTGATAATGATGGGTTACAAGATATCCTTGTGGCAGGGAATCTATACCAATCTGAGGTTGAAACTCCAAGAAACGATGCCAGCATAGGCCTACTATTGAAGGGAAAAGGAAATTCAACCTTTGAACCCCTTCCCCATAAAAAAAGTGGTGTTTTTCTAAACAGCGATGTAAAGAAAATGCGTTCCATTGCCTTGGTAAATAACAACAAGGGCATTTTAGTGGCATCAAACAATGATTCGCTCAGATTGATTGCCAAATAACTGTTTCTTTCTTTTTTAAGCGGTATTCCGCTTGCCAGCTTTTCACAATATCCCTAATTTCAAGGTCCATTTTTATCGATTTGTATACCATCATCGACATAGAAACTTCTGGAAACGGGATTAAGGGCAACAAAATCACGGAAATTGCCATTTTCAAGTATGATGGAAATCAGATCGTTGATGAATACACCTCGTTGGTCAACCCGCAATGTCCCATTCCCTTCTATATTACAGGTCTAACGGGGATTGACGAACAAATGGTGCAAAACGCCCCCACGTTTGACCAAATCGCCCAGACCATTCTTGAAATGACCGAAAACTGCATTTTTGTGGCCCATTCGGTGAATTTTGATTATGGGGTAATTAAAGAAGAGTTTCGTCAAATAGGGGTGGATTTTATCAGAAAGAAGCTCTGTACGGTTAGATTGTCAAGAAGATTGATTCCGGGATTACGGTCGTACAGTTTGGGAAAACTTTGCACAGCAGTCCAGATACCATTAAAAGATAGGCACCGAGCCCGTGGTGATGCACATGCCACGGTGTTGTTATTTCAAAAATTATTGAATACTCCCGACTCGGAGACCGTTGTCAAAAAGTTCTTGAATGCACGAAGTCAGGAAGCTACGCTTCCACCCCATCTACCCAAATCCGTATTTGATGAGATCCCGCAAAAACCGGGAATCTACTATTTTAAAAATCAAAAAGGGGAAATCATTTATGTGGGAAAGGCCATCAACCTTAAAAAAAGGGTACTGGGCCATTTTTATGACAAAAGCACCAAAGAAATTCGGATGTGCAGCGAAACTGCATCGATTGACTATAAACTTTCAGGCAGTGAACTTGTGGCCCTGCTGATGGAATCCGCAGAGATAAAACGTCTATTCCCTCCCTACAACAGCGCTCAAAAAAGAATTGTAAAGCAGTATGCCATTTTTGAATATGAGGATCGAAAAGGGATTATCCATTTGGCCTATAATGTATTGAAAGGGGCTCCGAATCCGATTAAGGTGTTCTATAACCAAACCGACTGTAGGACTTTTTTGGAACAAATCTGCAAAAACTTTGCGCTGTGCCCCAAGTATTGCCATTTACAGCAAGTAAACGCTTCGTGTTCGCACCATGAAATTAGTTCGTGCGAAGGTATTTGCACTTCAAACGAATCGATTGCCGACTACAATGAAAAGGTCAAAGCCGCGATTCTTGATATAAAGACCGAAAAATCCGGGATTCGAATCATCAAAGAAAAAGGTAGGGATATCAATGAAAGTGCTTTTGTGCTTATTAATGAAGGCTTGTACAAAGGCTATGGATTTATTGACCAAGAACAGAGCATCGCTTCATTGGCCGATATTGAAGCGCATATTATTCCTCAGAAAAATACTTTGGAAACCCAACGCATTGTTGAATCCCTATTACCAAAATCCGAGTCCTTTACCCTTTAAATCAGTTAACGGTCAACCTTACTTTAAAAATGCTATCGGAATCGTCTAGAAATTGGAAGCCTTCATGTAATGCTGTTTGTTCCACGGAATAAGGATAAAAAGAAATAGGCTCTATACACACCATATTCCTTACTTCTGTCCAGCACATAAAATGGCCAAAACCTACAGTTTCAATGGTAATGTTGCGTTCATCTTTCAAAGTAATCAATTCACAATCCTCAACTTGATACGCCCTGTTTCCAACCGCTAACACTTCATCCAGGGTAATTTCACCTTCATTTGAAACTATTATCGGATGGTCAGCATGTAGTTTGAAAGCTGGATGATATCCCAACATAAAAGGCATATCTCGCTCCCCAGAAATTCTGAAGGTAATTTCTAGTTGATTTTCTTTTAGCTCAAAAGATTTTTCAAACTCAAAACTATAGGGCCACAACAACCATTGTTTTGTGGATTTTTCCGGGAACTTGGAATTTTTGACCGGCGTTCCAGCCTTATATTTCTTTTTAAAGATGGCACTAGTATCGGATTTGGAAACTAATTCATATTCCAATTCGCGTAGCAGCCCATGTTGATCTTGGATAGCATTGCTTCGAGGTACCTGAACTCGAAAACCAGCCTTATCCACCGGTCCGATTATGGGAAACATCTCGGTATCAGCACTACGCCAACCAGGGCTTCCCTTTTGATGGATAAACTCGTGTTCGTCAGTGGCAAACCCTACCAGTTCACCTTTTTCAATTCTTGTGGAGCAGTTTCCACGTGTCAATTCTGTCATTATTTGGAATTAATCAGCCTATAAATTAAGATTGCCGTTCGCTTTGTCAAGGCCTCTATTGTAATCAGATTTACAGTTTCTTGCGGAGTATGCGCCCCTGTCCCCATGGTGCCCAGACCATCTAAGCAATCTACATATTGTGCCACAAAAGACACATCGGCAGCACCTCTTTTTCCAGGATCATAGGCCAATACCTCTCCTTGACCTAAATCCATGCTTACTCTGTTCAACACATTCAACAATTCTTGGTTTCCTTGGGTAGGTTGCATAGCTGGATAGCTATCAGTAAAAGTAATCTTTGCTGAAGTTTTGGGAAGGTTGTTATCCACAACCTCTTTCATTTTTGACCTGGCTCGTTGTTTTTGTTCTTCTGAAATAAACCTCAACCCTCCTTTGGCGACTGCTTTTTGTGCAACCACATTTCCTTTTCCAAAGACATCCCCCTTGCTGGTTGAATTGTCAAAATTCACAAAAGTACCCCCCAATAAAGTCCCAGGATTGAATGTTAACAACTCCTCTCCTTTTACCTCGGTATAAAATTGATGCAAAATTCTGGAGATTTCAAAAATTGCTCCAGCGCCTATGGATTCATTGAATATTCCAGAAGAATGTGCCCTTTTACCCTCAACTTCCAGAGCCCAGCCGGAAGCACCTCTTCTGGCCACTGTGGCATAGTTAAATCCAGTAGAAGTTTCGAAACCTAAGGCAATATCACTTCTCTTTGCGGCCTCTATCAAATCTTTTCTACTTATTTCCAAGGGTTTACCAGTGCTTTCCTCATCCCCAGTAAACGCAACTACAATTTGTGCATTTTTTAGAAGGTCATTTTGGTGTAATGCTTTTAAGGCATATAGCACAATTACATCACCGCCTTTCATATCGTTGCCTCCAGGGGCATGGGCCGTACTGTCATCCACCATTCTGAATTTTTGAAAGGGACTATCCTCTTCAAAGACAGTATCCAAATGCCCAATCAGCAGCAGCTTTTTTCCTTTATTGCCTGAAGTTTCTGCAAACAAGTGACCAGCTCTGTTCATCTCCTTGGGCATTTCAATCCAAGTTGTCTCAAAATCTATGTTTTCAAATGCATCCTGGAAAACAGTTCCAACCTTTCGAACTCCTTCAGCATTCAATGTCCCACTATTTATATTCACAACTTTTTCCAAAAAAGTAATAGCCTCACCATTGTTTTGTTCAATAGAGGCAAGTATCTTTTTTTCTGTCCTACTTAACTTTTGGGCACACAATACACTGCTGATAGTAATGGCGATGATTGAAAGAAACAGACCTCTCTTCATTTTTTTCTGATATTGATTAAATTACAATTGAGCTATTTCGGTATCCAACCAAGACAACCTGTTTTCTATCCAATTGGTCAAATAACCTATTTCTTCTTCATAGTTACTACCCACAAAATTATTGGGCCAAACATATATCCCAAGTACTGGCCAAGTATTGAAATTTTGTGATACCGAACCAGAATTATTCAATTGCAAAAGATACGCATCAATGTGATCCATTATGGCAGCATTTGATAGTTGATTTCCTCTTAAGCTAGACCAACGTTCTTGTAATTGGGAAACAAATGATGGATCTTCTAGTAGTCTTTCCCACCAAAATGGTACCAGCCATGTGTCATCAGGGCAGCGTTCGTTAAACTTATAAGCCCAAACATTTGGGCTACCACCACCACAATAATCGGCATTACCAAAGGCAAGGTTAAAATCCCAAATGGGTCCCATTTTTAATTTTTCGTTTTTATCCTTGTGCATAAAAGTGCTCAATCGATACGCATCTACATTATTGGACAACTCATTCAACAAGAAAAAATCAATAAAACTTTCTTTGTCAATGAAATTTGAATATCCTAAATCCGGGTCTAAAAAATCTTCCGAGGCAAGGGCATCCTCAAAACCCGCCATATAAGTGGAAATATATGCTTTTTGTTCAACGGTTATATCCTCGGCATCCGGATATTCGTACAGAAAATATGTTACTTGATTTCCGGAAGCATTAGGGGGAGCATATGCAGACATAAATGAGTTTAATTCGTTATACCCTTCACCTAAATTATTCCCGGCTGTTTTGTCAATCTTTAATATATATCCTCCGGTAAGGTCTTCTCCTGAATTTTCATCATCTTTTAACTTATTGATATCGATGCGTTCTCCATCCCTTTTTAACTTTTCCATAAAAACATATACGCCCTGATATGAATCATTTAAAGTTAAATCCACAAAAAGGGTTCTACTTGCATAGTGATCTAAATCCCTTGCCAAGTCATAAATTAAAACATTGCGAATCAGAGTTTTATCACTGTAGGGACCGTATAAAATCCAATCTTCCTCTTCTGGGAAACCAAAAAGTGATACGTCAATATCCTCACCATTCTCATCCCAAGTCTCTAGACCATAAGATTTTTTTGGAAATAAAAGTTGTGAAGTGGCTCCCCTAAATTCAATACCCAGATTACCTTTGTAGATAGTATCTTCTTTTGTGACCAGTACAGCATCTGAACCTATTTTGGGTTCATCGACAATTGCACCTCCTTTAGTGTCAACAAATACTTGTGCTAATCGGTCCTGTATGGGAATTTCAGTATTTTCTTCATCATCTGCAACAACCAACGTGTTGTCATTGCTGCAAGAAAAGGAAAGAAACGACAGGATAAGTAAACCTAAAACTTTGGCGTGTTTTGATTGAAAAAGAGAGATCATATCAATTTTTTGACCTCAATTTACCAAATCTAGTCGATGTAACCCATTTGTTTCATCCAGTCATCGTTAAACATCTTGCCCACATAACGACTTCCATGATCATGGAAAAGTACCACTACAACATCATCCTTGGTAAAATGTTCCTTCAATTGAAGAAGTCCTTTCACCGCGGCTCCGGCTGAATTCCCCAAAAACATGCCTTCTTCTTTGGCCAAGCGTTGGGTATATACTGCGGCATCTTTATCGGTTACCTTGGTAAAACCATCGATAATTTCAAAATTGACGTTTTCAGGAAGGATGTCCTCTCCAATTCCTTCCGTAACATAAGGATATATCTCATTTTCGTCGAAAATCCCAGTTTCATGGTATTTTTTGAAAACTGAGCCATAAGTATCAATTCCCCATACCTTGATGTTCGGATTTTGCTCCTTGAGATATGTTCCAACCCCTGAAATAGTTCCTCCTGTCCCTACTCCGACAACAAAGTGTGTAACCTTACCATCGGTCTGATTCCAAATTTCAGGTCCTGTGCTAAAGTAATGAGCCTTGGTATTGCTTGGATTATCGTATTGGTTAACGTACCAGGAGTTAGGTATTTCTTCGGATAAGCGTCTTGCTGTTGAATAATAACTTTGGGGGTCATCGGGTGCTACATCGGTTGGGCAAACATGTACTTCGCTCCCAACTGCCTTTAGGATATCAATCTTTTCCTTGGACTGCTTGTCGCTGATCACACAAATCATTCGATATCCCTTCACAACGGCGGCCAAAGCCAATCCCATCCCGGTATTACCAGAGGTTCCTTCGATAATAGTACCTCCAGGTTTTAAGAGTCCTGCCGCTTCCGCATCCTTCACCATTTGAAGCGCCATTCGGTCCTTGACTGAATTACCAGGGTTAAAAGTTTCATATTTGGCCAACACCAAACAAGGTAGTTCAGCCGTAAGTTTATTGAGTTTTACCAATGGAGTGTTTCCAATGGTCTCCAGTATATTATTCGCGTAGTTCATAGTCGTTGCAAAGGTAACCTTTTGGGTTATTGGATTTTGATGCAATCCGATTTTTGGATATCTACTAAGCTAATGGAAGAAGAACATAAAATATGTAAACAATTATCGAACTGACAGCATAAAAAATTGATTGCTGGCCATTTTTTATTGCATAATTGTCAATTTACTCAAACTTGATGGCCTTGACCGGAGTGATTTTGGTGATGATATAGGAAGGCACCAATAACATCAACAAGCATAACAACATTACACCTACGTTAAGCAAGAGCACTGTTGGGATATCAATGTAAATAGGAATGTATTCGATGTAATATTCCTCGGGATTGGGAAATTTAAAGAAGCGGAATCTGTTTTGAAGATATAGCAATGTTAAGCCGATTCCATTGCCCCATAGCAGTCCAATCGATATCAGGTAAGCCGCATTGTACAAAAACACCTTTCTAATGCTCCAATTCTCGGAACCCAAGGCTTTTAAGACCCCTATCATTTGGGTCCGCTCCAAAATAAGTACCAAAAGGGCGGTGATCATATTTATACCTCCCACAATGACCATAATTCCAATGATAAGTCCAATATTAAAATCGAAAAGGCTGATCCATTCAAATATTCTGAAGTATTTGCTCTTGATGTTCTGGGTATCCAAATAGGAAAGCGTTTTGCCATAGATTTCGTTGCTTTTTGCTTCCATTTCGTCAAAATCCTGAACAAAGACCTCAAAATTTCCAATTTCGTCAGCATTCCACCTATTCATCCGTTGGATATGTCGGATATCCACAAAAACAATATCCCGATCAAATTCCTCAAATCCGCTGTCATAGATGCCCACAATTTCAAATTTTCGGTTGTTGGGCGGTTTGGAAGGATCATTTTCTTTGAGGAAGATGGTAAAAAACGAATCCCCTACTTTTAAATTCAAAAGGTTCGCCTTGATTCGGGAAATCAGCACCTCATTATTCAATTTTTCAGCATAATCCGGCAACCTTCCATCAACAAGATATTCTTCAAAAAAAGTCCAATTGTAATCCTTGCCCACTCCTTTGGCCAACATTCCCTCAAAAGTATCGGCTGTTCGTATAATCCCACCTTTGGTAGCTACTGCTTGAACGTGTGAAATCCCATCTACATCTTCGAATTGGGGATAAAAATCTTGGTTTAAGGAAACCGGGGCCACAGAAACGTCCGACGTATTATTATCGTAGTTGGAGATTTGGATGTGCCCGTTGAAGGCGGCCACTTTTTCGCGAATCTTGTGCTTAAGACCTACACCCGTGGCAATCGCAACCAACATCATTACGATACCAATGGCTATGGCAGCAATGGCAATTTTTATTATAGGTGCGGAAATACTAATTTTATGCTCCTTCCCTGTAATCAGGCGCTTGG
The DNA here is from genome assembly GCF_053642935.1 of Flagellimonas sp. 2504JD4-2. Taxonomy (NCBI): domain Bacteria; kingdom Pseudomonadati; phylum Bacteroidota; class Flavobacteriia; order Flavobacteriales; family Flavobacteriaceae; genus Flagellimonas; species Flagellimonas sp. 2504JD4-2. The sequence goes on from NZ_JBSIOV010000002.1 coordinate 828,790, forward strand.
CAATAAACAATTCTAAATTCAACGAATGCCCATTTTATCTATTTCCAAAAGTACAGTTTTATTGTTGGTTTTACTGTTTTCATCATGCAGAGGACCCGAAAAAAAAGATAACGCTATAGCCGAAAACATTGAAAGTGATGTTGTGGTATCTATTATAGTGGGCGCCAATAGAACCGAGGTTTACCTGCCATCTTTACAAGGAAAAAAAGTCGGTATTGTTGCCAATCAGACCAGCGTTATTTTTGAAAATGGAGGGCATACCCATCTCGTGGATTCACTACTCTCACAAAATGTGAAGGTTGAAAAGGTTTTTGCTCCTGAACATGGGTTTCGGGGAAAAGCGGATGCAGGCGAACATGTTAAGGATGGTATGGACGCCAAAACAGGACTTCCCATCATTTCACTCTATGGAAAGAACAGAAAACCTTCGGCGGAACAGTTGGAAGGGCTTGATATTGTTGTTTTTGACATTCAGGATGTGGGGGTAAGGTTTTATACTTACATCGCTACCCTACAATTGGTCATGGAGGCTTGTGCTGAAAACGACCTCCCCATCTTGGTTTTAGATAGACCCAATCCCAACGGTCATTATGTGGATGGACCAACCATGGAAAAGGAACATACCGGTTTCTTGGGCATGACGACAATACCTCTTGTCTATGGAATGACCATTGGCGAATATGGTACCATGATCAATGAGGAGGGATGGCTCGAAGGGGGTAAAAAAGCTGATTTGACCATTGTACAGCTTAAAAACTACACGCATGAAAGCAGTTACCATTTACCGATACGACCTTCGCCCAATTTACCCAATGATATTTCAATAGGTCTTTATCCAAGCTTAGGTCTGTTTGAAGGCACAAATGTCAATGCAGGCCGTGGTACCGAATTCCAATTTCAACGCTATGGTGCGTCATTTTTGGATAGTACTGCTTATGACTTCAACTATGTTCCCAAACCTAACTTTGGGTCAAAATATCCGAAGGAAGACGGTAAAAAGTGTTTCGGAAAGGACCTTTCCCACATCACCCAAATGGATGCTGTTTCCCTTCAATGGTTGCTGGATGCTTACAACAACACTTCGGATAAATCAGAATTCTTCAAAACCAATTCCTTTACCAAACATGCGGGTACGACAGAATTGCAAAAACAGATTGTTTCAGGGTTTACCGAGGAGGAAATCAAAAAAACCTGGAAAGAAGAACTGGACAGTTTTAAACAAATCCGAAAAAAATATTTGATCTACGACTGATCTTCAGTGGTCGGTCTGCGATATTTGTGGAAGGGCTGCTTTAATAAACCCATAATGCTGCTATTTTCCTTTTCATCCGGAAAGGTGTCCACACCATATACAATCTTGTCAGGGTCCAATATCATAAATGTACCGAAGAGCCTGTCCCAAATGGAGAAAATATTCCCATAATTGGAATCCGTATAGGGCAATTTATAATGATGGTGCACTTTGTGCATATCAGGGCTTACAATAATCCAACTTAAGGCATTGTCCACTTTTCTAGGCAATTTAATGTTGGCATGATTGAATTGTGACAATACAACGGACATACTCTGATAAAGCATTATGATACCTATTGGGGCTCCAACAATAAAAACACCGATCAACGTAAATGTGTATCGGATTAAACTTTCTAACGGATGGTGTCTATTTGCGGTAGTAGTATCTACATTATGATCCGAATGGTGAACCAAATGCACCATCCAAAGCGGTTTTACCTTATGTTCCACCCAATGCGCTGCATAGGCTCCGATTAAATCCAAAAACATAACCCCTAAAACCACATAAAGCCACAAAGGCATTTCGGGCAACCAATTGATGATTCCAAATTCGTTGGCTATCGTCCAATCCGATGTTTTAAGCAATAAAAATGCTAAAGGAAAATTGACCAGAATTGTTGTCAGTGTAAAAAAGAAGTTGGGAACAGAATGTCTCCATTTTTTGTAGGGAATATTGAAAAGGGGCACAATGCCTTCCAAAATCCAGAAAAAAGTGATTCCTCCAACCAAAATAAGACTCCGGTGCAGGGAAGGAATGGTTTCAAAATAAGTCATTATTTGTTCCATACTTCCAAATATAAGAAATCGCTAAAGTTTGATTTTCCTTTTCATTTCCTCCACAATCCGGAAAGCCGCAGGGCATATGGCCACATTTTTTAGGGTAAGATTACTGATTTGGTGAAACTTTTTTCTATCCGTATGCGGAAACTCACGACACGCTTTTGGCCTTACATCATAGATAGAGCAATAATTATCCACGCCCAAAAAAGCACAGGGCACTTGTTGAAGCACATAGTCGTTTTCCTCATCAACCCTAAGGTATTGATCTATAAACTGTGACGGTTTTAATCTAAAATGCTTGGCAATCCGCTCAATATCCACATTTGTAAAAAGTGGTCCTGTTGTTTTGCAACAGTTGGCACAGGTTAAACAATCGGTACGTTCAAACTCATCATCATGAAGCTCTTGCATGATGTAATCCAACTTTTTTGGCGGTTTTTTCTTCAGTTTTGCAAAAAACTTCTTGTTTTCCGCATGCTTCTCCATCGCTTTTTTAGGTAATTGTCGCAGTTCCTCTTCCATATGTCACAAACATAAAAAACTGTAGCTATTTAAACCTTTATCTATTAATAAAGTCTCATTTTTGCATGACCTTATCAATGTTATGGATGATATTCTAGGGCAGGCTTTAGTGGATTACCACACTGGAAACTATACGGAGGATATTAAAACATATTCTTCCTTGGGTGAAGAAGATTCTATGCCTCTTCCCTACTTGTTTCGAGACTTTGATCAAATGCCACATTTGGAACAAAAAGCGCTGGAAATGGCCAAAGGAAAAGTTTTGGATATTGGCTGTGGTGCGGGAAACCATGCGCTATACCTGCAAAACAAAGGATTCGATATAACCGCTTTAGATCAATCTGAAGGCGCCATAGCTGTTTGTCAAAAACGAGGGGTGAAATCATGCGTAAAATCTGCTATTCTCGACTACACCCATGCTAAGTTTGATACCATATTGTTGCTTATGAATGGTATTGGTTTAGTGGGAACCCTCAGCAATATTGACGATTTTTTGAACCACTTAAAGTCATTATTACTCCCCAGTGGACAGATTTTGCTAGATTCAAGTGATATTATTTATATGTTTGAGCAGGACGATGACGGCGGTTATTGGATACCGGACAATGCCCAATATTATGGGGAAGTGACCTTTGAAATGGAATACAAAGGCCAAAAAAGTTCACCCTTTCCTTGGCTTTATATTGATTTTAATACCTTGAAAAATGCTTGCAACGCCAATAATTTGGATTGTGAAATTGTAATATCTGGCGATCATTTCGACTATTTAGCCAAATTATCGCTAAAAAAGTAATAGAATTTGCCATTAGGCGTTCTATTTAAATAGCTTTTTACTATGAAAAAGAGAAACTTAATTTACTTACTGTTTGGTTTTGGAGTGATACTGGCTTGTTCTAAGGATTCCGACGTTACCCCGGATCCAGTTACCGTTGATAAATCGGCCAATTTATTGGCTACGGGAGCTTCTGCAAATGATCTACTTGCCAACACCAATTTTGACAAATTATTGATTGAAGTTGCCTATGTAAATGGCTTTCGTCCAACGAATACCACGATGGACAACTTTGAAGCTTTTTTAAGGGAGAGAACCTTTAAAACCGATATAGAATTTTCATTCCTAGCGCTACCATCACCTAACGAAGATGACTTGACATTACAGGAGATCGCAGATTTAGAGAGCGATAACAGAACCGCTTATAACAATGGTTCCACCTTGGCTATCTACATTTATTTTGCGGATGCCCCATCGGATGGTGATGAGGAAGCTGAAGGCCTAGTGACATTGGGAGCTGTTTATCGAAATACCTCCATGATTATTTACGAAGCCACTGTGCGAAATTTGGCGAGTCAAAGTAACTCGATCAGTGTGACCGATGTTGAGAGCGCAACGCTTAACCATGAGTTTGGACATTTGTTCGGACTTGTAAATTTAGGAACACCCGCCGTTAATGATCACGAGGATCCGGATGCAGAAAACCACTGTAACGTAACAGGTTGTTTAATGAGGGCCGAGTTACAATTTGGAGCTTCCAACAAGGGCTTCAACCTAGCCTCGAAAAGTGAACTACATTCACCTTGCCGCTTAACTGGACAAAGCATGATGAGCTTGTTGGAACAGCAAGCTTCAAAAGGGCTTGCCATAGTACCAGATTTGGATGCCGAATGCATCTTGGACCTCCAAAATAATGGAGGGCGCTAAAAAAACTAAGGGATATTCAGATATTTATGGGTTTGTAAAGACACTATCCATTTAGGATTTTGCATTACATAATCCACAATTAGGGGAATCATTTTTTCCCTAACGCTCCATTCGGGCTGAAGGTACAGGATACAGTTTTCACCTACTTTTGCAGCTTGTTCTTCGGCAAAGACAAAATCGTGTTTATTGTATACTATCACTTTTAATTCATCTGCCACGCTATAGATTTCTTCCTTTGGAAGTTTATTTTTCTTGGGCGACAAGCAAATCCAATCCCATGTTCCTGTGAGGGGATAGGCTCCCGAGGTTTCAATATGGATTTTCAAACCTTTTTCTTTCAAACCCGCGGTAAGCGGTCCCATATCCCAAGTCAATGGCTCTCCACCGGTTACAACAATGGTATTGGAGTATTTGGCCGCATTGGCAACAATCTTTTCGATAGCAGTAGGTGGGTGGGTTTCTGCATCCCAACTTTCCTTTACATCACACCAATGACAGCCCACATCACAACCTCCTATGCGCACAAAATAAGCCGCAGTCCCCTTGTGATAACCTTCTCCCTGAATGGTATAAAACTCCTCCATCAACGGGAGCATGAGCCCTTTTTCAACCAAATCCGTAAGTTGTTCTATAACCATGGCGCAAAGATACATTGGATGGTTGGATTACTTTGCAACTCCATGAAGTTGTTTATATTTCGTGTTTCAGAATTGCTTAAAATTACCCTATTTTTATCGGAAATTGAATTCCATGAGCACTACCGAAAAATTCTTTGAACATATTGAAAATGGCTACTCCACCAAAGGTGACTACATTACCATGGGAGCCGGAATGTTCAACGGAGAGGCCGTTAACAAAGCCTTTGTAAAGGTTCCTCTTAAAACACTTAATCGGCACGGGCTTATTGCCGGGGCAACTGGAACAGGAAAAACCAAGACCCTTCAGGTAATCGCAGAAAATCTTTCCGATAAAGGGATTCCTGTTTTGCTTATGGACCTTAAGGGTGACCTAAGTGGCATAGCACAACCCAGTCCTGGACATCCAAAAATCGATGAGCGCCACGAAAAAATTGGGCTTCCATTCGAGGCAAGCGGCTTTCCCGTGGAAATTTTATCGCTTTCCGAACAAGATGGAGTTCGCTTACGGGCAACCGTTTCTGAATTTGGTCCGGTACTATTATCCAGAATCTTAGATCTTTCGGTTACCCAAGAAGGGATTGTCGCTGTTGTTTTCAAATATTGTGACGATAACAAGCTTCCCTTATTGGATCTGAAAGATTTTAAAAAAGTACTGCAATACGCTACAGGAGAGGGCAAAAAAGAGTTTCAGGATGCCTATGGTCGTATTTCCACAAGCTCCACTGGAACTATTTTAAGAAAGATCATTGAGCTTGAACAGCAGGGTGCTGAACTATTTTTTGGTGAAAAATCCTTTGATGTTGAGGACTTGGTCCGAATCGATGAAAACGGCAGGGGTTACATCAACATTATCCGATTGACCGATATCCAAGATAGACCCAAACTGTTTTCCACATTTATGTTAAGCCTTTTGGCTGAAATATATGCCACCTTTCCTGAACAGGGGGATAGTGACCGACCGGAATTGATTTTGTTTATCGATGAGGCTCATTTAATTTTCAAGGAAGCGTCAAAGGCGTTACTTGATCAAATTGAAAGTATTGTCAAGTTGATTCGTTCCAAAGGTATCGGGCTCTATTTTGTGACCCAAAACCCTACCGATGTACCCGATGACGTGTTGGCCCAATTGGGTCTAAAAGTGCAACATGCCCTTCGTGCGTTCACAGCAAAGGACCGAAAGGCAATAAAACTGACCGCTGAGAACTATCCAGACTCCGAGTTTTACGACACCAAGGAAGTGCTCACTTCTTTGGGAATCGGTGAAGCCTTGATATCCGCCTTGGATGAAAAAGGAAGACCGACCCCTTTGGCCGCTACCCTACTTCGAGCACCCATGAGTCGTATGGATGTCCTTACGGATGCAGAGCTTAAGGAAGCGTTGGGCAAATCAAAACTGATTCAAAAGTACAATGAAGATATAGATCGGGAAAGTGCATATGAAATCCTCAACGAAAAAATTGAAAAGGCGGAAAAAGAAGCTGAAAAAGAAAAAGAAACGGAACGAAGAACCTCGACCCGAAGAAGTTCTTCATCAAGAAGAAGTACACGCATGAATCCCGTAGTAAAGGTGCTGACCAGTGCCACTTTTATTCGCGGAGTGTTGGGTGTGCTAAAAAAAGTTATTCGATAAGATAGTTTAGACATTTATGAAGAAGATAAGCTTAGCTTTTGGAATTTGTTTATTGCTAATAGGCTGTGGAGAAAAGGACACCTCTTTTTTGATTACCGAAACCTCTGTGGGACCACTATTGAACGACACGCCAGTGGAGGACTTGGAAAAAGTTTTTATCAAGGATTCCATTGCCAAGGACTCGGCAAAACCTGATTCCGGTAAAATAGAGGTCTACCAAAAGAATGGGAAACATCTGCTGACACTATCGCCTAGTTCAGATAGCATCCCAACAGTTGAGAACATTCGCATCTTTGATACGCGGTACAAAACGGACGGAGGTGTTGGTTTACAAAGTACGTTTCAGGATATCCAGAACCAGTATACCATCAAAAAGATTGTGACCACCATCAATAGTATAGTCATCTTTCCAAAGGAAAGCAATCTTTATTTCACCATCGATAAGGAAGAATTACCATCAAATTTAAGGTACACTTCCACCAAAATTGAAGCCGTACAAATACCCCCTACGGCCAAAATAAAATATCTGATGTTGGGGTGGGAGTAGTACTTGTTAATTAATTCCTAAAGAAAGTCAACGTATCAATTCATTTGGATAATTTGAAGGACAAAACCATCCAAATGAAAACAGCTTTCCTTTTCTTTTTGATACCTGTTCTTACCATTGCGCAATACGATTTTGAGCCTTCTACCGAGCACCCCTTTGGGCTTCCCAACCCGGATGCTCCCAAAGAAATCTTGGATTTTGCCCCATTGATAGGCGAATGCAATTGCAAATCGGTGAGCAGAAACCCTGACCAGACCTGGGCAGAACCTGTGGACATGGTTTGGCGTTTCAAATACATCATGAACGGAATGGGAATTCAAGATGAAACCCTAAAAAAGGATGGAACGCACTCGGGAAGTATCCGCCAATTCAGTCAAGATAGTACACAATGGTATGTGCACTATTATACCTCAAGAGTTGCTTCGACCACATTAAGTACCTGGGAAGGTAACAAGACAGAAGAGGGTAAAATTGTACTATATCGGGAACAAACGGCCCCAAATGGTATGGAGGGATTCTATAGATTGTCTTTTTATGATATTGATGACAAAGGATTCAAATGGGTAGGAGAATGGGTGGACAAAACAGAATCCGTGGTTTTTCCTACCTGGAAAATTGATTGTTCCAACGGTAAGATTTCACTATCCAATGCTGAGGAAAAAGCTAAAATAGTCTCCGCTTCCAGAAATTTCTCGAAGGCCTATATTGAGCAAGATTTTGATACTATGGCCAATAGCTATACCCATGACGCCAAACTTATTCCTTTAGGAATACCTATTGTTGAAGGGCGGGAAGCCATTAAAGCCAGATGGGAATTGGGGAAGGAAACCAAAATACTTTCCCATAGCATGGATGCCTCAGAGATAAATATTATTGGGGACTACGCCTATGATTATGGGTATTACCAGGGCACAAGTCAAAAAGGAAAAGATCCTGTTTCTAAATGGAAAGGCAAATATGTAGTTGTATGGAAAAAGGTAGCAGGTTCCTGGAAAATGTATATTGATATCTGGAACAGGCTAAAAGATTAAATCAGTCCATATTTTTCACGATTGGCTAATACTTTAGGACTGTTCAGTTGCATCCATTCGGTCAATTCCAACAGTCGTTCAACATACAATTGTCCAAAATCGGTCAGACGGTACTCTACCCTTATCGGTACCTCGGCATAGGCCTTTCTGGAAATATACCCATCTGCCTCCAAAATCTTTAACCGCTGGCTCAACACCTTATTTGAAATACCGTACACAAACTTCTTAAGCTTGTTGAATCGAAGTACAGGAAAATACCCCAACCAAAGGATAATCAAAATACTCCACTGGTCTGAAGCAACGGACATGACATCCCTGACCGGGCAGAGTTCGGGTGGATTTTTATAATCAATGTGCCCAAACATTTTTTCCAATTTTTTTGCCATCCTAACTTGCTGATTTTCAGTAACAGTTTCCATTTTTATACTTGGTTTTAACGCGGTGACTTCTTTTTTCTTCTAAAATGATTATGTAATTTTAGTATCAAATAAAGAGTAAGTTACAAAAAGTAACCATATGAAAAAACTACTTACCAAAATACTTCCCCTTGCATACGGGCAATATTTTAATGTTTACTCTCTTTTTACCCCAAAAAAAGCAGCACATAAGGCTTTTAACCTCTTTTGTACCGTAAGAAAAGGAAAAGTACAGCCGCAACAGGCAGATTATCTGGAAAAAGCCAAAAACGGTATAGAACAAATTGCCAAGCATCAGTTGCAGTCTTACCATTGGCCTGGCACTAAGGAAACAGTATTACTGGTTCATGGATGGGAAAGCAATACGTTTAGATGGCGTAATCTGATCCAAAAGCTTCAGGAAGCCGATTTCAATATTATGGCATTTGATGCACCTTCACACGGACATTCTTCTGGTAAGTTGCTTTACGTCCCCTTGTATGAAGAGGTGTTGCACCATATGATCAAAAAATACAATCCAAAATACTTGGTGGGCCATTCCGTGGGTGGAATGACGCTCATGTACAACGAATACAAAAACCCTAATCCCGATGTTGAAAAATTGGTCACCATTGGCTCTCCCTCGGAATTTCATGAGATTATGGAGCATTTTCAGCACATCTTGAAGTTTGGAGACCGTTTTATGGGAATTTTGGATGAATATATCCATAACCGGTTCGGTTTTCGGATACATGAGTTTTCCACCTCAAAGTTTGCTCAATCCAATACTAAAAAAGGACTGTTGTTCCATGATAGATTAGATGCCGTAGCTCCTTATCATGCCTCAGAACAGGTACACGCAGTCTGGAAAGGGAGCAAATTGGTAAGCACCGAAGGTTTGGGACATTCCATGCATCAGGAACAGATAAATAATGAAATCATCGATTTTCTTGTGGCGTAGCCCTTTCCACAAAAAATCCCAAACACTTTAATAGCATTTGGGATTTAAAATTATCCAGTAAAACTGAGGAACTAGAACTTTCTATATTCTCCCTTCAAATATTGGTTAGCTTCTTCTTCGGCAAATTTTGCCTTTTCACTGTCCCAATGAAGAGTTTGATTGGGAAAACGTCCCGCTATAACACCCAATAAAATGGTTTCCGTCAATCGAGCTGCGTATTCAAAAGGAGCAGTACATTTGTCCTTGCCCAAACAAGCATCAATAAATTGGTGATAGTGCTTGGGTCCCTCACTGGCATAATTTCTGACAGGCTCTCCCAAATTCTGCTTGGCAATATCCTTGGAAATGTCCACATATTTGCCACGTACAATTTTTCTGGGCAACTGCATAAAATGAGGCAAGAGCAAACGTCCCTTTGTCCCCACGAACATAGCACCCTGTTCTGGCAATTGACCCTCCGCGGCAACACCAGCGTCCAAAGAATTGTTGTTTTTTACAGTTTGTTTCTTTTTACCCGCGGTCTCTGCTCCTGGAAGCACCAAATCTTCGTGGGCAGGAGGCATTCCTGGACCATCGTACCAAATCCACTTCAATGATTTTCCAGTATATTCGGTACCTGGGAATTCGTATGTAACCGTATTGTTTTCAGGGTATCCATAACCGTTCGGTTCGCGGCATTCATTTTTAATGGTTCTCGGAACATCCAGGTTCAGTGCATTGTAAGGTGTATCAAAAATATGAACCCCCATATCGCCTAAGGTACCACATCCATAATCCATCAGCTTTCGCCAATTCCCCGGATGGTAGTATCCTTCCTTGTAAGGGCGTTCCGCCGACGTGCCCAACCAAAGGTTCCAGTCCAATTGTGCAGGTACAGGGTCTTCCCCTTCTGGTTCAGCACCATTGTACCCCCAAGATTTTGGACTCCATGCATGCACTGTGTGTACTTTTCCAATGATACCATCCTGAATCAACAAGGTGGCCAATTTATAATCGTAGAATGAATGTACCTGTATGCCCATTTGGGTGACCAAACCTTTGTCTTCGGCCATTTTCTTCATGGCTCTGGATTCGGAAACATAATGGGTCAATGGTTTTTGGCAATACACATGCTTGTTCTTCTCCATTGCCAACAACGAAGCAGGTGCATGGGTATGGTCAGGAGTAGATACAACTACCGCATCAATTTCATCCGTCATCTCATCCAACATCACCCGGTAATCAAAAAATACTCTGGCCTTGGGATGTTTCTTTCTTGCGGAAGACAGATTGATGGCATCCACATCACAAAGTGCCACTACATCAACTTGTGGGTGTGATGAAATATCATTAAGGTCAGCTGCGCCCATATTTGCCACTCCAATATGTGCTGTTCGTATTCTGTCGCCCGGCTTTAGCGTTCTTAATTTTTCATTGGCACTCAGAACGACAGGTGCGGCCAACAGCCCGAGGGCACCCACACCACTTTTCTTCAAGAAGTTCCTCCTATCTTGATTTGATATCTTCTTACTCATACTATTATGTTATAAATTATTTTTTCGACGGTAACTCTTTGATTTTGATATTTCTAAATCGAACAACATCCCCATGTCCTAAAAAACCTATGTGACCTGTAGTTCTCTGCAATCCCGGATGTTCGTTATTATCCATTGTTCCATATTCTGATGCTTCCTGAAAATCGCCATCAACAATGACAGTTCCATTGAGCACAACCTTGATTTTTGATCCCTTAACGGTCACGACTTGCTCGTTCCATTCCCCAACAGGTTTCAGAAAACCACGCTTAGCAGGAATGACCCCATAAACCGAGCCATGGTATTGATATGGTTTTAATTTTGAATATTTTTCGGCAGTATTGTCCAGTATCTGCAGCTCTTTACCCACATAGGCCACATCACCTTCCAAAGGGGCATGTATACCCAATCCATTATTGGCTCCCGGAGTCAGTTGAAACTCAAACTTAAAAATAAAATTGCTGTACTGGTCTTCTGTAAATAGATTACCTCCGCTTCCCCCTCCGTTGGGATCTACAATGATGCTGCCATTTTCTGCGCGATATGAGCTTTTGTTCCCAATCCATCCATCAAGATTCTTTCCATTAAAGAGCTCAACAAATCCATCATCCTGGCCCATGCAAGGGGATACAAAAATTGCAAGGCAGAAAAAAATGAATAGTGGCTTGATATGTCCCATATTTGGTTTTATAGCCTTTTGATTTTTATGTTTTTAAACCAAATAGGACTTGAGTGATCCTGTAACGCTATAAAGCCCTTTTTGTATTTTCCATAATCCGGGGCTTCATCCCACTTTCCGGAGTTTTTCTTTTTGTTCCATTCCTCGGACCACGGCTGAAACTCCAGCAACTTTTTGCCATTGAGCCAATGTTCCACCTTTTCAGGAGTGAAAACGATTCTTGAAGAATTCCATTCCCCAACGGGATTTAGCACTTTTTGGGATTCATCGGCAACGTGCATGGCATAATCAGCGCCGGTCTTCTGCCAGTCTTGCAACAATTCTGGATGTTCGGCCCCAAACTGAGCGTTATATTCCGTCAAATCATGGATTTTGGCGTAGTTTTCATCGTCAATAAGCTGATATTCGGGCGAAACCACGGGAGGGCCGTCATAACCTTCTTTAACATGATAGAAGATACCGCTATTACCGCCTTCAGGGATTTTCCATTCCAAATACAATTCGAAATTATCAAACTCCTCGGCTCCATAGATAATATCTTCCCCTCCTTCATAATCTTGTTCCAATCCCAATTCCGTATCAAAAGTCAATGTACTGTCCTTAATGGTCCAACCCGGTGGCATGCTTTCACCATTGTAGGCTCTCCACCCATCCATACTGGTACCATCAAATAGATATACCCATTCTTCAGATTGAGACTTAGCTTCTTCGACACTTACTTTCTCGGCTTCGGTCTTTTGTGTTTTTTTACAAGACCCGATAATGACCAACGATATTAGAATCGCGATTTTCTTCATTTTGATTGTTGTTCAATTGGTTAGAATGATAGTTACTAAAGGTAGCTACATTTATTTTTTTGCGTCTACTTTTTTATACTATCGACACAACATAAACCATGAATGTTATTTTATAAGGAATTATCAGTACGTTGCCCAAAATTCTGTTAACCCCCATTTGCAAGGTTTGCGACCAAGGTTTACTTTTATTCATTATGCAGAACGTTACCCCTTTTCATGTTGCCATTCCAGTCCATAACTTGGATGAATGCCGAAGCTTTTATCGAGATGTGTTGGATTGTGAAGAAGGTCGAAGCAGCGACCATTGGGTCGACTTCAATCTTTTTGGCCATCAACTGGTGATTCATTATAAGCCCAAATCGCTGGAAGAACTCCATTCCAATCCTGTGGATGGAAAAGCTGTACCCGTTCCCCATTATGGAGTGGTCTTGCCTTGGGACACTTTTCAGTCGTTTTCCGAAGATTTAAAGGCTAAGGGAATTGAATTTATTATTGAGCCCTATATCCGTTTCGAAGGAGAGGTCGGCGAACAGGCAACCATGTTTTTTCTAGATCCCGCAGGAAATGCCCTTGAATTCAAAGCTTTTAAGGACATGCAACAGTTATTTGCCAAATAAAACATCATGTCAAAAAAACACTCAAAATCAACCTTACTCCCATTATTTATAGTCTTTTCATACATTTTGATTCTGGGTTGTGAGCCAAAAAACGAATGGATTGAACTATTCAATGGAGAAGATATTGCCGATTGGACGGTTAAAATCCATCACTACGACGTTGGTGACAATTTTGGCGATACTTTCAGGGTCGAGGACGGTATTTTGAAAGTCCGCTATGACCAATACGAAGGTGATTATAACGAACGCTACGGGCATTTGTACTATAATACGCCGTATTCCAATTACCATTTGGTGATCGAATATCGTTTTGCGAATCCATGGTATGATTCCGCTCCCGGTTATACGATTATGAATAGTGGTGTAATGTTCCATTCCCAAGATCCCAGAACCATGCCCAAAGAACAGGATTGGCCCATTTCGGTGGAAATGCAGTTTTTGGCGGAAGTTGAAAAAGGAAAGTCAAGACCTACCGGTAATATGTGCTCTCCGGGGACAGATGTGGTATTTGAAGGGAAAATAGATCCGCGTCATTGTATTTCATCAACCAGCGATACTTATCCTCCGGAGGAGTGGGTAAGGGCTGAACTCATCGTTTATGGCGATTCGTTGATTTCACACATCATCAACGGCAAAAAGGTTTTGGAATATACCAAGCCACAAATAGGCGGAGGTGTTGCCAATAGATATGATGAACGCATAAAAATTGACGGAAAACCTCTAAAAGAGGGTTTTATTGCACTGCAAAGTGAGGGGCAGCCTATAGATTTTAGAAAAGTTGAGTTGAAAACCCTTGGGGATTAGTTCATTAGGCAAGTATTATCCCCTTTTTTCTTACCCAGAAGTAGGCGAAAATTATATTGGGGACCCAACACAGCCAAGCCACAATTTTGTAAGCTATTAGGAATTCTCCGAATACAATCGTCAACAAGGGCAACCAAATTCTTAAGGTCACGGCAGCAAAGCAGGCCGCATAGCTGTAAATCATCATCCCCTGGTGCAGATGTAAATCCTTGGAACGAATGGCTTTATAGGCCTTTAAAGTGGTATAGAGCCATATAACTCCTAAACTGATGAATCCCAATGAAGAAACAATACCTCCCGTGGCGAAAAATCCTATATATATTGCGCATAGACCGCTGATTAATGCTGCCAAAACATATATCTTGCCAAGATTCCTATGTAATCCAAGGTTTTTCGCCCTTAGTTTTTTACTGAATTGTGACCAGCCCGTTAAAAGTGCCAATCCCCCAAAGCCTATATGTCCATAAAAAGCGATGTTCCAGAGCTGATTTGCCAATAATTCTGCAGTTTTACTCTGCAAAAGTCCAAATGGTTCGGGCATAACCAAGTAAAGTATGGGATAAAGTCCCACTGCGATTGCCAAAAATGCAAAAACAAACCAAGCTATTTTATTTCCGATCATGCTAAAATGTCCATTGTTCACGAACAAGTTATCGAATAATTGATGGAAAAAACAAGATTCGAAAATCTAAATCGTTATAAAATCAGTTGAACAGGCAATATCGCCTCCCAAATCTATTTGTGATGAAAACTGTTCTTTTGTTTATTACCCTAATCTTCTCGTCATTGGCCCTATCAAGTTGTACCAATGAAGAAAGTGAAAATGACCTAGACTTTATTAATCCCAACGAAGAAGAGGAAAGTACCCTAATTGTTTCTAAGGAGAATCAAGATTAACTTCTATTGATTTTATGCCTCTCCCTTGCCAAAAGGGTGTTTTGAAGTAACATGGCTATAGTCATTGGGCCAACGCCACCAGGAACCGGTGTTATATAAGAAGCTTTTTTGCTGACGTTTTCAAAATCCACGTCACCAGTGATGTAATACCCTCTCTCACGGGTTTCATCCGGTACTCGGGTTATGCCCACGTCAATAATGACCACATCATCTTTTACCATATCAGCTTTAAGAAAATTGGGGACTCCCAATGCTGAGACGATAATATCTGCCTGAAGTGTCAGTTCCTTGATATCCTTTGTTCTGCTGTGGGTCAAGGTTACTGTGGAATTGGCAGCTTTCCCCTTTTGGCTCATCAATATGCTGATAGGTCGACCAACAATGTGGCTTCTCCCAATAACCACGGTATGTTTTCCTTCAGTTTCGACATCATATCTGCGTAGCAGCTCCATAATTCCAAATGGCGTTGCAGGAATGAAGGATTTCATATCCAAGGCCATCTTACCAAAGTTGGTGGGGTGGAATCCATCCACATCCTTGTCAGGATCTACCGCCATCAATACTTTTAACTCATCAATATGTTTTGGTAAGGGAAGTTGAACAATGTAGCCGTCGATTTCAGCGTTGGCATTCAATTTGGCCACTTGGTCTAAAAGCTCTTCCTCGGTGGTCTCTTCGGGTAAATGAATCAATGTAGATTCGAAACCTATTTTTTTGCATGAGCGCACCTTACTTCCCACATAAGTTAAACTGGCACCATCATTACCCACTAAAACTGCGGCCAAATGTGGGACTTTTTCTCCCCTTTCTTTCATTTGTGCTACCTCAACGGCAATTTCATCCTTGATTTGGTTTGATATTTTTTTCCCGTCGAGAATCTCCATTTTTTTGGTTTTTGGTTGGAAGTAAAGGTGGTTGTTAGTGTAGATTGAAAATTATGTCTTATTATCGCATGTTCTGCATCATCTGCATCATTTTTTTGCCACCTCCGCCTTGCATCATCTTCATCATCTTGCTCATCTGTTCAAATTGCTTTAAAAGCTGGTTGACCTCTTGAATGGAACGGCCACTTCCTTCTGCAATTCGTTTTTTACGACTGGCATTAAGTTTCGACGGTGTTGAGCGCTCATCTGGCGTCATGGACTGAATGATAGCCTCTATATGCTTAAAGGCATCATCATCGATATCAAGTCCTTTTAGAGCCTTTCCTGCACCTGGAATCATGCCCATAAGGTCTTTCATATTCCCCATTTTCTTGATTTGCTGAATCTGGCTTAGGAAATCATCAAAACCAAAGCGGTTTTTGGCTATTTTCTTTTGGATTTTCCGAGCTTGCTCCTCGTCGAACTGCTCTTGGGCACGTTCCACAAGCGAAACCACATCACCCATCCCCAAAATCCTATCGGCCATCCTAGAAGGGTAGAAGACATCGATGGCCTCCATTTTCTCTCCTGTACCGATGAATTTAATCGGCTTGTCAACCACAGATTTAATGGAAATAGCAGCTCCACCACGGGTGTCACCATCCAATTTGGTAAGGATAACCCCATCAAAATTCAAGACATCGTTAAAAGCCTTGGCTGTGTTCACCGCATCTTGACCGGTCATGGAATCCACCACAAACAAGGTCTCTTGAGGCGTAATCGCTTTATGGATGTTCGCAATTTCGGTCATCATCTGTTCATCCACGGCCAAACGACCCGCGGTATCGATAATCACCACGTTGCAACCGTTGGCCTTGGCATGTGCCACCCCAGCTTTAGCTATTTTAACAGGATCGTTGTTTTCACGATCTGAGTATACCTCAACACCAATCTGATCACCGACCACATGCAACTGATCTATCGCCGCTGGACGGTAAACATCACAAGCAACCAATAATGGTTTTTTGGTCTTTTTGTTCTTTAGGTAATTGGCCAATTTTCCGGAAAAAGTAGTCTTACCAGAACCTTGAAGACCGGACATCAAAATTACCGATGGATTTCCTGAAAGGTCCACTTCTTCAGCATCTCCCCCCATCAACTCGGTCAATTCATCCTTTACGATTTTGACCATGAGCTGACCGGGTTGTAAAGAGGTCAATACGTTCTGGCCAAGTGCTTTTTCCTTTACCCTACTGGTAAATTCCTTTGCGATTTTAAAATTGACATCCGCATCGAGCAAAGCTCTTCGAACTTCCTTGAGGGTCTCTGCAACATTAATCTCGGTTATTTGCCCGTGTCCCTTGAGGACGTGCAACGCTTTATCGAGCTTTTCACTTAAATTGTCAAACATCTATCTATGTCATTTTAAAAGAGGGACAAATTTAAGAATAAAAAGAAAAGGACGGCTTTGGGGAGAGCCGTCCTTTTCAAAAAGATAGGGGAAAATCGATTATTGCTTTTCGAAAACTAAGATTTCGGTAGAAAATTCATCTTCATGAACCAATTCGATGCGGTTTGCAGTTACAGATGCAATATACCAGTCATCGGTAATCTCTCCAAACTTGGCATCTTCTGCAAAGTTCAAGAAGAATTTCAGCTCATTATCATGATTTCTAATAACTCTCCATAAACCTTCGATAATAGGATTATCGTTTTCATCTACCTGAACTCTATGCATCTCATTGAAATAGAAATCCAATCCTGCAAATTCAGCCGTCTTATCAACATCATCTTCCGTGTACTGGGCCACATTCCAAGCACCATCCATAAGAGCTGCCCTAATTTCTACCACATCTCCATCATTCGCATTATCATCACACACTCTCAATAGAATCAACTCGTAATCAACTTCTTCTACTTCAAATCGTAATCTTGTATTATTCAGGTCTCTTAACGGCCATTCGAAACTTACTCCAGGTTCGTCACCCATTGTTATCAATAGGGATGGGATTCCTTCATTGTTTTCACCAATTTCCCAAGTACCTTCGGATGTTGTTTCACCATTGCTCAAGGTAACTACTCCTTCTGGCAAGAATTTAAATTCAAACCCGATCAATCTATCAATCTCTTCACCTTGATTTTTAACTTTTTTGATAATCCACTCGCATTCTTTAAGAATCTCTCTCAAGGTATCTGGTCCCGGCTCATCATCCTCACAAAGTTGCTTCATGATAATCTTGTTACCACCTTCAGCATATAGTTTGATGGTGTGGTCTCCAATTTCGTATACCAACCACTCAAGGTTAAAATCAACCAATGTATCGAACTCAAGGGTCAAAAGTGGACCTCTATCGGTAAAGCTGGAACTCCAAGTACCGTTAAGAATGTTACCTTCTCTGTCTTTTACAGTTACTCCTCCGTCTTCAGTGAAAGTCATTAGGTACTCAAAATACTGATCAGTTTGGTTTACTTCATCTCTAACCACTTCTTTGACCAACCATGGACATTGGGTTAAACAGAAGTCAAATCTTTCCTCATCAAAGTCATCGTCATTGAAATCATCATCATCGTCTTCATCACATTCATCTTTGGCAGATTCCAAAGCTTGGGCCAATTCGGCATTGCTATCGACAACAATCTCGGTACCATCAAATTTTTTCAAGGTAACAGGATATTGGATACTAACCAGGTCACCATCTTCCAATCCATCAAAGAACCTTCTTAATTGTTCATCACTTTCAACCATAACCTCACCGGTCTGTTGGTTGTTGATATCAAACGTAAATAGCGTAATTGGGTATACAAAATCGATACACTCAATGTCATCATCATCTCCACCTTCAACACATTCTGCAGCCAATTCCCTTAATTGCTCTTTGTTTTCGATTACCAATTCTGAAAAGTCAGCATACGTAATTGTAATCGGGAAAAGAATCTCTAAAATGTCTTCATCTACATCTACTTCATCAAAAATATCCTCAATGGTCTGAAGATCTTCTTTAGAATCGATGGTCACATCAATACCGTTAACATTTACGGTATACGGAAAATTTAGTGCAAAACAGCTAGCACCATCCACGATGTTATCATAAGAACCATCGTTGGAAGATGTTTTTTCGATTAAAAGGGCAGTAGAAGACCCTGCTTCTAATGTTTCTTGGTTGTCACCATTCACTTCCTCAAATTCTTCTTGACAAGAAGTGAAGCTAAGTGTCATAGCAAAGAGTGCTATGTACATAACGTTATTTATCAACTTTTTCATAACGATTCGGATTTATGGGGTTATAATTCAATCGTAAAACAACTCCCAAAGAAAAAACCCTACCTTCTCTTAAAATTTTTAAAATATCTTTGGGCAACTGACAAACCCTCCTAAATGAATAATGTTTGTGAAGAGCAGGTCTTTAGCTCCATATTCAAAGCTAATTCCAAAACGGTTTTCAACTATATATATTATAAGTTTGGCAATGAGGAAAAGGCACATGATGCTGTGCAAGAGGCCTTTGTCAAGTTATGGGAGAATTGTGCCAAGGTAGTTCCCGAGAAAGCGAAGTCCTATTTATATACCGTGGCCAACAATCTTTATTTGAATGTGATCAAGGCCGAAAAGGTCCGATTAAAATATGCAAAACCCACTTTGGAGATTTCAAACGAATCGCCGGAGTTCCTTTTGGAGGAAAAAGAATATCAACAAAAATTGGACAAAGCACTGAACGATCTTCCGGAAAATCAGCGCACCACATTTTTATTGAATAGGATAGATGGAAAAAAATATGCCGAAATTGCTGAAATGGAAGGCGTAAGTGTAAAAGCCATTGAAAAACGGATGCATTTGGCGCTAAAAACGCTGAGAGAACAAATTGATGGGATTTGACGGTTTACAGTGGACAGTGAACAGTTTACAGTAAGCAGTGAGCAGTGAGCAGTGAGCAGTGAGCAGTGAGCAGTTTACAATGAACAATTATCAATTCAAAATGGCGAATAAAAGGTCATTGGATATTGTAATTTGATCATTTTCAGCAAAAAAGGTAGGGTTTTTTAAAACCTAGTTGTTATTAAATCGTAAAGCATAGAAATCATGCAAGAGAATTATTTGGCAAAATGGCTTAGCGGAGAGCTTTCTGAGCAGGAGTTAGCGGAGTTTAAAAAGTCCTCCGAATATGCTTCTTATCAGAAACTGAAGGAGGTTTCAAGCACCTTGCAAGCTCCTGAATTTGACGTTGACCAAGCCTTGACACAACTTAAGGAAGAGCGTATCGGCACTGCCCCAAAGGTGATTGCTTTGAATCCGTTCAAGAAATTCCTGCGTGTTGCTGCTGTTATTGCAATCATGCTTGCTGGTTCCTATTTCTATGTGAGTACTTTGGACAAATCCGTGACCACACAATTTGCGGAGCGTTCTGAGGTGGTTCTTCCCGACAATTCTGAAATTATCCTAAATGCTGACTCACGAATCTCATACAGTGAGAAAAATTGGGATAATGAGCGTAATGTTGGTCTAAAAGGAGAAGCATTCTTTAAGGTTGCCAAAGGCGAAAAGTTTACCGTATCGACCGAACAAGGTACCGTAGCTGTATTGGGAACCCAATTTAATGTTGAAAACAGGGAAGATTTTTTTGAAGTTACCTGCTTTGAAGGATTGGTCAGTGTAACATTTAACGGTCAAGAGACCAAGTTACCTGCAAATACTTCGTTTTTGGTCATTAATGGAAAACAAGTGGATACTTCCACCCCAAATGCAACACAGCCATCGTGGATGAGCAATGAAAGCTCATTTGAGCGTATTCCATTGGGTTATGTCCTTGATGAACTTGAAAGACAGTACAATATTGAGGTAAATACAGAGAATGTTAATAAAAATCTGTTATTTACCGGAACTTTTAGCAACACAGACTTGAAAATGGCGTTAAAAAGTATAAGCACCCCATCTCGAATGAATTACAAAATTGAGGGTGATAATGTGCTTTTCTATGCTGAAAAAACTCCTTAGTTACCTTTTTGGTCTCTTTTTAGGTTTTTTAGTACTCCTCCCTATTAAAACACAGGGACAGGAGAAGCAGGAAACACCGGTTTCCCTGGTTTCATATATAAAATCCCTTGAAAGCAAGTTTGACATCAAGTTTTCTTTCATCAATGAAGATTTGGAGGACATTGATATTTCTGTCCCAAGTAACCTTGTTTCACTTGATGATATTCTTGGATACATTGAGACCCAATTTCAGATAAAAACCCAAAAACTGAGCGATCGTTATTATACGCTCACAAAACGAACCTTGGTCACTTTATGCGCCAAGGTCCTCGATAATTTTGCCGAAAATACCATCCCAGGAGCAACCGTCGAGGTATTCGGAACGGAAATCGCTCTCACTACAAATCCAGATGGCACTTTCACGATTGAAGACATTCCGCGCAATACCACGCTAAAAATTAGATACCTGGGGTATAACACCAAGTATATCGGTGTTGAAAATTTGATTAAACAGGGTGGCTGTCCCCAAATTTTAATGTCGCAGCACTACGAACAATTGAAAGAGGTCATCGTATATAAATTTCTTACCACTGGTATTGTCAAGGAATCTGATGCCAGCATTACCCTAAATACGGGTGAATTTGGCATTTTGCCGGGTCTTATCGAGCCTGATGTCCTTCAAACCGTCCAGGCCCTACCTGGAATCAAAAGTATCGATGAAACGGTATCCGACATCAACGTAAGGGGAGGAACCAACGATCAGAACCTAATTCTATGGAATGGGATCAAAATGTATCAATCTGGGCACTTTTTTGGGTTGATTTCAGCTTTTAACCCCTATTTGACCGATAAAATCACCGTAATTAAAAACGGTACTCCAGCTAAATTTGGTGACGGTGTAAGCAGTGTCATCCAAATGGAAACAAACAATGAGCTATCCGACTATTTTACGGGTGGTGCCGGATTTAACTTTATAAGTGGCGATGTTTACGGGCAGATTCCAATTACAGATAAGATAGGTTTACAATTTTCTGCAAGACGTTCCACTACCGATTTTCTAAACACCCCGACTTATAACAAGTTTTTTGATAGGGCCTTTCAAGACAGTAAGGTCACCAATCAAAACAATGTTGCTGTAGATGATGATATTTTGCGCAGCGAAAACTTCTTTTTTTACGATTTTACCGGAAAGCTGCTCTACGACATCAACGATCAACATAAGCTACGGTTGAATTTCATCAGTATCACCAACAATTTGGATTACACTGAAAATAATCTGACGGACCTCGAAACCACCTTCAGTCTTCTTGATCAGAACAATCTATCTGTTGGGGGACAGTTGCAAAGCCAATGGACCGATAGACTTTCCTCCAATTTGAATGTGTATTATTCGAGATATAACCTGGATGCGGAGAGTCTTTTTGGTAATCAAATACAGCTTTTGTTTCAAAATAACCAGGTGCTGGAAAACGCACTTAAGCTGGACACCGATTACAAATTATCCGATAAACTCCTCGTGCGCAGTGGATATCAATATATTGAAACGGGTATCATAAACACAACCATCCTTACCCAACCTTCTTTTAATAGTGAAATAAAAGGGGTAGTCAGAATTCATGCTCCACACACGGAAATCGGGTACAAATCGGACGGTAACAAGTTTATCGGTAAGGCCGGGGTTCGTTTTAATTACATGGAGAACCTGGGGACTTTCACCAAATTTTTGGTAGAACCCCGATTAAACATGAGTTTTAGGATCGCCAATTACCTCAGAGGAGAGGTTTTGGGTGAATTTAAAAGCCAGACAACCAACCAAATCATAGATTTGGAGCAAAACTTCTTGGGGATAGAAAAACGTCGATGGATCCTGTCCGACAACAACACACTTCCCATTACACAAAGCAAACAGGGGTCTGTAGGCATCAACTATGATAAAAACAACTTTTATCTGGGACTTGAAGGTTTCTATAAAAAAGTGGATGGTATCAGTACCAGTACCCAAGGATTCCAAAACCAAAATCAGTTCAATGGGGAAATCGGCAGTTATGATGTAAAGGGTTTCGAATTCTTGATTAATCAAAAGGGGGACAATTATAGCTCTTGGTTAAGCTACACCTACAACAAAAATGATTACACCTTTGAGACGATAATTCCCAATAGCTTCCCTAACAATCTGGATATTCGACATACATTGACCTTTGCGGGCACCTATTCCTATAAAAACTTACAGCTGGGGCTTGGGGCCAATTTCAGGTCAGGAAGGCCCATTACGGAGCCTGAAGATGGCAATTTGGCGTTGAACACCACCGTTTTCCCAGCTCAAATCAATTATAAGTCCCCAAATAGTAGCAGATTGCCGGAATATCTCCGTGTGGATGCCTCCGCCATCTATAAATTTGATATTGGACGAAATGTCAAGGCGAATGCAGGGGTTTCCATTCTCAATCTTACCAACAGAAAGAACAGTTTGAATAAATATTACAGGGTCAACGAAGACAATGAAATTGAAGCTGTGGAAAGCATTTCATTGGGCATTACCCCGAATGTGAGTTTCAGGGTGCATTTTTAAGGCGCCAATGCGGCTGATTCAGGTCAAAATTTAGCATTCTACGAAACGTATCGTACAAATCGGGATGCTTTGCGGAAAACTCAGCTGGGCTTTCTATAAAGTTTTCCATCGCAACAGCAAAAAACTCATAAAAATTCGCCTTGCCATATGCCCTAAAATAGCTTGAATCACCCAAATCTTTTTGAAAACCCTCTCGGTTATAAATTCTTTTGATTCGTGTCAAACCCACCTTAAATCTCCGCGCTTCCCAAGTTGATTTTTTCCGCGTTTCGAACATCAGGGCATGGGCTACCTCATGAATCCCTAAATTTCGGTTGTCATTGGGAATTTTGTACCCATTTTCCAAATCGGCAGCGGAAAACACCAATATTTTCAAGTTTGGATTGTATTCTCCCAGATGATGGTTTCTACCTATACGGGAGTAATATTGGTCTGGATAAATAATGATTCTTGAAATCGATTTTTCAAATCTGAAATCACGCATCCCCATCGTCAGCAAGGCAGCAGAGGCCGAGACATATGCCTTGATTTTTTCTTGGTTTGTTATTCCCCCATAAAAAACAAAGGGCTTTTTGGATTTGAACCAAGCGAAACGCTTCAAGAAAGCTTTTTTCTGTTCAGCATTGAATTGTTGAAATGGAACCAGGAATTCGGTGATAAACTGTCGCTCCTTCGCGGTAATTCTTTTTATGGGGTGAAAAACATTGTAAAAAGTGAATCGTTCCCCAAAAAACTGTTGATATCCGACCCGGGCAAACACATACAACAGCCCAATTGCCAAAACAAGTGCAGCAATTTCTTTTTGTGTCGCGGTCAGCCCTAATCCATCCATTACATTCGTTCTGGAACATTGATGCCTAAAAGTCTAAATGCAGACTGAATCACCTCTCCCACCTTTTTGGAGAGTTGTACCCGAAAATGTTTCTTCTGTTCGTCCGATTCCCCCAAAATGGACACCTGCTGATAAAAAGAATTGAATTCCTTGACCAAATCATAGGTGTAATTGGCAATCAGTGCCGGACTGTAGTTCTCAGCGGCCAACTGAACAGTTTCCGGAAAAAGTTGGATTTGCTTCAACAACTCCTTTTCCTTCTCATGCAGCTCCAATGAGGTTTCAACAGCACTCGACCCACCATTTTCGGCCTTTCTCAAAATAGATTGTATTCGTGCATAGGTATATTGGATAAACGGCCCTGTATTTCCCTGAAAATCCACAGATTCTTCCGGGTTGAACAAAATCCGTTTTTTTGGGTCCACCTTCAAAATATAATATTTTAGGGCCCCCAAGCCGATGGTGCTGTACAGCTGCTTCTTTTCTACTTCTGAATACCCGTCCAACTTGCCCAATTCCTCGGAAATGGACTCTGCCGTATTTTCCATGCTCTCAATCAGGTCGTCCGCATCCACAACAGTACCCTCCCTACTCTTCATTTTTCCACTCGGAAGGTCTACCATCCCATAGCTCAAATGATACAATTGTTGAGCCCAATCGTAGCCCAATTTTTTAAGGATTAAGAACAATACCTTAAAGTGATAATCCTGTTCATTTCCCACAGTATACACCATACCATTGATGTCCGGATGATCTGTCACCCGTTGAATGGCAGTACCGATATCCTGGGTCATATAAACTGCGGTACCATCTGAACGTAGCACGATTTTCTCATCCAATCCCTCATCAGTAAGGTCTATCCAGACGCTACCATCTTCTTTTTTAAAGAAAACACCCCGCTCCAGGCCATCTTTTACCACATCCCTGCCTAAAAGATACGTATCACTTTCATAATAAAGTACATCAAAATCGACTCCAAGGTTTTTGTAGGTCGTATCAAAGCCTTCATACACCCAACCGTTCATCTTTTTCCAAAGTCCTACAGTTTCGGTATCACCACCTTCCCATTTACGAAGCATTTCTTGGGCCTCGAGTAAAATGGGAGCTTCTTTTTCAGCTTTCTCTTTCTCCGTTCCCTTTGCAACCAACTCGGCAATTTGCTCTTTATAGGCTTTGTCAAACGCTACGTAATATTTCCCTACCAAATGGTCTCCCTTTAGTGCTGATGATTCTGGAGTCTCACCATCACCAAATTTCTGCCAAGCCAACATGCTCTTGCAGATATGTATGCCCCTATCATTGATAATCTGAGTCTTATACACCTTTTTCCCGGCTGCTTTTAAGATTTCTGATACTGAATATCCCAATAGGTTGTTCCGAATATGCCCCAAATGCAAGGGTTTGTTGGTGTTAGGAGATGAGTATTCCACCATGACGGCATCTTTCGATGGTGTTTTTACATATCCAAAGTTCGCTTCCGAATAGATGGCATTGAAAAAGTTCAAGTAAAAACTATTTTCCACCACAATGTTCAAAAAGCCTTTGACCACATTGAATTTGGCTACTTCATCAATATTTTCCTGTAAATATTCACCAATCTTGGTCCCGATTTCAACAGGATTACCTTTTACAAAACGTAACATTGGAAAGACAACCACGGTAATGTCACCTTCAAAATCCTTGCGGGTAGGTTGAAATTCCACGGTTGGCAGTTCTACTTGGTACAACTCCCCCACCGCTTTGATCACACTTTGTGAAATAACTTTTTGCAAACTCATGTATCTGGCTTTTCAGCCTGCAAAACTACATATTTTTTACCCGTTTCCATCAATAATAATGGGCTTTACACATAACAAACCCACCGATTTTGGTTAATTTTAGAGATGCTTTTGAACGTCTCCTACAACGATAAAACCAGAACACAAAAGATTGATGCTGCCGTGGGCAAACCCTTCACCCTAAAAGAACGTTTTGCCATGGGTGGAATCGGTTCCCCCAAACTGCACATTACCAAGACCAGTATTGAAATCCAGAATTTGCTCATTTTGGACAACAATTTGAATACCTGCAACATCGAAATGCGACCAAAAGGAATCATCGTCCGATTCAGGTCATTACTGGAAACCTATGGTTTGGTCATTCCCTATTACAAACTAAATCTCTATAAGGGCGATTTTGCAGTCTATTCCATTTACAAAGACCATTATTTTATCAAGGTAAGGTCAGATACCAAGGCCATCCAAAAATATTTCAAGAAGTTGTTGGACTATAAGGCAGATAATGCCCAACCTTCAATTGAAGATCTTTAAATGTCGCTGATTAAAACTCCTTCCAATAGGAAGGGAAGGTGGATTGATGGTATGCATCAGTTTACCCCCTCCATCCACCTTTGATGGATACCTCCCCCTTGCATGGGGAGGAGCGCTGAAAAGGGCATATGTTTAAATCGATGCAATTAGTGTTAAGCTTAATGCCAGTTCCCCTCTTGAGATTTAGGAAGAGTTATTAGATAATTTTACCCACTTTTCGATCCTATTAAAAATGACGAAACATCATTTTTGGAACAATCCTTGTTACAAATTCCCCTAAAAATCGTCGTTCTAGATGCAACCCTTTCACCATTTAGTGCGTCTTTAAGAAACAACCATCAAAAAACGAACTGATGTTCAAATTCAACTTAGCCCCAATTCTTTGCTTTTTTCTGGCCTTAAGCAGTCTTTCCGCCCAGACCATTACGTCTAAATTAATCGATGCCAAGACCCAGAAGGGTATTCCTTATGCTACGGTGCAATATGGCGAGTACCAGGGGGTAATCACCAATGAGGAAGGCCGTTTCAGCTTTATGTTGGATGAAGCCAAAGCTCCGGATTCCATTTACATCTCTTCCATGGGGTATCAAAAAACCGGATTTACCTTGGAGCAACTACAGGACAGTATTATTGCTATCACACCCAAGGCCATTGAATTGAGCGGGGTTTACCTATTTGATAAGGAATTGACCGTGGACGAGATCATGGAGCGAGTAGAGGAACGTCTCCCCACAAATTATAACAAAGCACCGCTAAAGCAGCGTTTCTTTTTACGGCAATCCAGCTTCAATACGCTACAGAAAATGGATATTGAATTTAAAAAGTCCACCATTGCCGAGTTGGATGAGCATCTTATTGACAGTATTGCTTCCATCATCCCAAGAAATTCGGCCTATTACACCGAAACTTTGGGCGATTATTACCAAAATGGGGAGGAAAACAAGCTGGAAATCATAAAGGCGGCCGAACTGTACGACAAGAGCAATGAAGGTTCCATGGAAGCTCTGGCCGACAAAATGGAGGCTATTTTTAGGGCCAATGTAAAACCAGACTCTTATCTAAAGATAAAATCGGGGATTTTTGGTGAAAAAGTACCTGTGGATTCCATTCTGGACAATGAGGAAGAAGCTGCTGAAATTCAGGATGAGCTCAAAAAACCGGAGAAAAACTACTTTTTGGGCAACCGCAAGTATATTATGAGCGAGATTACCGACCAGTTCTTTGGAAAGTCCAAATTGGACGTGGCCAAAAAGCTGAATCGCTATGAATATGAACTTTTGGGTTATTCCGAATTGGAAAACAAAGGGGTATACGTGGTGGGCTTTGTTCCCAAACGCGGCGCTGATTTTCAGGGAAAGCTCTTTGTGAACATTGAGGATTTTGCCATTATGCGCATGGACTACGAAAATGTAAAGACCATTCGCAGTATTCGGCTATTGGGCTTTAGCTACCAAGAGCTGAAATATTTTGGGAGTACGGTTTTTTCCAAGTTTGATGGCGATAAATACCAGCTAAAGTTTATGAACTTCACCTTTGGGAAGAAAATGGGGGTGGATCGACCTTTAAAGGTCATCGAGAAGAACAAACACGTAAAGGGCCGAAGAAAACAGAATGAGCTCTCCTTAGCGCTTGACGTAGTCAACTATAACACCGAAAAGTACGAGTTGGTGGTGTATGACTCGGATAAGGTCTCCAAAACCGATTTTGAGGCCTTGGAAGAGGACGAAACCGTAACCGCGACCTATTTGTCGGCCTATGATCCGGAGTTTTGGAAAGGTTTCACCATCATGGAGCCCAATCGGGCCATTCGTGAGTTTGTGGTTGAGGGGGAGTAAGTAACTAAGACTTCAGTGGGCAGATTTCAGAAGGTGTGAATTCCTATTTGTCCTTTAAAACAATCGATTTGGCCGCGTAATCATGGATTGCTTTTTTTCGCTCGTCACCAGTTACTGTCAAAAAAGACAACCATCCCAATAGGTATTTTATGATGAATCGAACCAACGCTAGCGGAAAAATCACTTTTTTGTTGGAATCATTGTCCTGTTGCACTTTGATTCCGCTATAGGAATGCCCAATGGTTTTCCCAAAGACCGATGTAAAAATAGGGTCATACAAAAAGGTAAATAGGATAAACAAAGACATCCTAACATAATCCGGGACGTTATCAAACAAGGCTAAGATCTCTGAGGTCAAGTACATTAATGCAACTAAGACAACTGCATCTATAAAAGCTGCTTTGACCCTGTCAGGTAGTAGGGCATATTCTCTTTCCATATGGTATTGATTGGTTTAGGGAAGATAGTGTTTTTTGATGACCTGCTCCTCCTTTTTAGAGCTTGCCATAAATGGCATTAACTAAGCTACAGATTTATCTTTTCTTGCCTTTACCAAAATATGGGCATGAAAAAGGCACAATTAAAACAATTTTGTGAATGGATCAAAGAAGGTTATGGCTCACCAGAAGAGTTTGCCAAAATTTTAGATCAAGGAATTGAAATGCTCTTTTATCTTGAAGAGGATGTTTTTACGAATAGGGAGGTTCAGGAGGTGGTTACCTCCTTGCGAAAGTTGGCCAGGGTTTTACCGTGAAAAATAATTATAAACTCCTTCCCTTTTTAAGGGAAGGTGGATTGATGCTATGCATCAAGACGGAAGGGATACTTACCCCCTCCGTCCACTAAAAGTGGACACCTACCCCTTACATGGGGAGGAGCTTTTTTATCCTTCAACGTGCCCAGAACAACAAACTGGTATGACAAACAAAGGCTCCTTCCCTAAAAGGGAAAGGAGGTGTTACGGAGTAACAGCGGAAAGGGTAAGCCTAAAACAATCCCTTTCGTCCTTCGGATACCTACCCCCTCCGTCCACTAAAAGTGGACACCTCCCCCTTACATGGGGAGGAGTTTATGGTTTATTCCTCTAACATGGTTTTCGCCTGCTGGCGGTATTTGCGGTACAGTCCCCGAAAATCTGTAACATAGATGTTTGTGCTCTTCCCTTTTAGGCTATCACTACTGGTATAAAAGAGCTGCTTGCCGTTCTTAGGCAAATAGGGGTACAGATCACTACCAGAGGTGTTCAGTTCCGTCATATTCTGGGGAAGTGTCCATGTATCGTCATATTTAAAGCTTATATGCAGGTCACCATAGGGCGATATGTTGGTTTCCCGTTGAGAGGCCTCAAAAATAATCAGGTCCCCCTTGTCGTTGATTTCCAAGTTCCATTCCCCTTTAGGAGAGTTTAAGGTACTTCCCATGTTTACGGGTGGGCCAAACTCCCTATACTTAAATTTGGACATATATAAATCTCCCTGTCCATATCCCCCGGGCCGGTCAGAGGCAAAATAAAGATTGCCCGCACCATCGGTACGCGGACTGTATTCCGTATTTTCAGAATTTATGGGATAGGACAAAACAACAGGTTCTCCCCAGACGTCACTTTCATCACGGGTCACTATCCATATATCTGCAGAAGTTTTGGTATGTTCTGCAGGCCTATCGGAAATAAAAAACAGGGTTTTTCCATCTCTGGATAGATGGGGATCACTATCGTCATGGATTCCCGAAAAAGCAGCAATTTTAGGTTTGGACCATGTACCATTTTTCTTGGTAGCGCGATAAATGGCACTTTTCATATCTCCGCTAGCCCACTCCTGCCAACTTTTGGCGAAGTAAAGTTCATTGCCATCCGAAGAAAAGGTGCAGGAATATTCCACTGCTTGGGTAGAAATATTGTCCGGTTCAAATTTGACAATACGTTTTGGTTTCTCGCATCCAAAACAAATTGATAGGATACAACAAAGCAGCGTCCAAGTTCCAAATTTAATGTTTCCCATATGCAACGATTATGTTATCTAAAGAGGGGAACCAAATTCGCAATAAAACCGTCTACCTATCCAAGGTCCATAAAAGTAATAATTATCCCCATAGTGTAGGGATATTCTGTATAAAATGTTTCCCTGAACTTGTAGAAGGACAATTTTAGGTTATAAAATGGGAGGGTCATGTATTCTTCCGTCCATTTATAGCGGACATGGAGGAGCTTTTTCATGCAAATTCAACCCTTAAGGGTTGATGCACCCGCTTTTTCATGATTCAACAGTCAACGCTTTCGTTCCTATCTACCACCATATCCAGTCAATTGTCTGTTGGCACCTATAATCCTATGGCAAGGTACGATAACAGCTATTCGATTCACCTTGCAACCGAAAAATGGAGGCCTATTTTTTTATTTGGAATTAATTCACGCAGCACTGCACATACTACTGCCCCAGAAGATTTCTGCTTATTTTAGAGTCACAGTAATTTGTAAAAACTGAATCATGATCATTGAACACCTAGGAAAGCGGCCAAAAATACATCCTTCCGCCTATGTTGCTCCAAATGCCACCATATGTGGGGATGTAAACATTGGTAAAAACACCAGAATAATGTTTGGAGCACAAATCATTGCGGAAAACAGCCCAATTGAAATTGGGGAACATTGTATTATTTTGGAAAATGCTGTTGTCCGGGGAACCCAAGGTCTCCCAGTTCAAATAGGCAATCATTGCTTGGTCGGACCCAATGCCCACTTGGCGGGATGTACCGTTGAGGATGATGTTTTTTTGGCCACTGGAGTTTCAATTTTTCATGGAGCCACAATTAAAAGGGGAAGTGAAATACGCATAAATGGGGTAGTTCACTTAAAAACAGTTTTTCCTAAAAATGAGACTTTACCCATTGGTTGGATAGCCGTTGGAAATCCCATGAAAATGTTCCCACCCGATAAGCACAATGAAATCTGGGAGATTCAGAAAAAGTTGAATTTCCCAAGTCTAGTTTATGACCTTTCCGAACAAGATAGTTTGGCCAACGCCAATAAAAATCTTTGTCTAACAATGTCTGGTAGACTAAAAGAACATAAATCTGACCGGGTTTTGTGAATAGTCTTGGATCTATTTACCGCAAATAGTTAAACTAGCTCAGGGTAACTCCTAATTCTTGGGTAAAAACACCTCAGCCATCATACAACGTGCACTTCCTCCACCACAAGTTTCTATAGTGTTCAACGAGCTATGGATTATGGGGCAATGTTTCTCAATAGCTTCCCTTCGGGTTTTGTCCAAACTATGATACGCTGCAGAACTCATCACCATATAGCGCTGGTCGTTGGCGCCAATGACTTGAAGCATATTACCGGCAAATTGATACATCTGTTCTTCAGTGATGTTGATGACCTCTTTTCCATCCTTTTTAAGATGTTCCACCACATTTTTACGTTCTTTTTTGTCATCAATGGTATCCAAGCAGATAACTGCAAAGGTTTCGGCCATGGCCATCATCACGTTAGTATGATAAATGGGCAATCGTTCACCGTTCACCGTCTGATTGGCGGTAAAAATCACTGGAAAACAATCAAAATCTTCGCAGAATTCAATAAAAAGTTCCTCATGGGCCCGTTCAGAGAGGGCACAATAGGCTTTTTGGTTTACACGGTCCTTTAGAATACTTCCGGTTCCCTCCAAAAACACCCCTTCTTCTTCCGCAGAAGTATAGTCTATAACATTATCTATTCGGAAACCTTCTTCTTCAAGGACATCAAAAATGTCCTCTCTTCTTTCCTTTCTTCGATTTTCGGCAAACATGGGGTATACGCAAACCGTACCACTGTTATGGAACGATATCCAATTGTTCGGAAAAATGGAATCTGGGGTGTCAGGCTCCTTGGTATCGTCAATTACGATTACATTGACACCATGACTCCTTAGTTTGGCTACAAAATCATCAAACTCCTGTTGGGCCTTGGCATTGATTTCTTCGTTGCCCATGCCCATTTCTTCCTGAAAGTAGTTGTTTACGGCCGTCTGCTCATTCATTCTAAAGTTCACCGGCCGTACCATTAAAATGGTATTGGTTACCTGCATTGCACGCTTGTCTTTTTTTGTTTATTTGAGAGGGTAAATATACGTGCAAATGCAACAATTTTACACATAAAAATTGGGACAAAATTTCGTCAATTCGAGTGAATGTTACGAATGAAGTGAGTAAGATTTATATCGAGAATAAGAATTATGGAGCTAGAGACAGTTCTCGATACGATTTTTCATAAAAAATCACTCGAACTGACGCTGGAAATATCTGTATTTCCATATTCACGTCTTATCTAGGTTCTGTTTTTATTTCAAATTCCCTTCAAAATCTACTCCTTTGCCAAAGGGATTTAATAAACTGTCTATCAACACACTAACCGTTCTTCTATCCAGTTGGATTGATGGAGTGAATGGAATTTCCATTACTTCATTATCCCAAACTTCCCTAATGGCATCCAAGGTGATTTTCTTATCAATTTTGCCCAATATCCCTGTCAAAAAAACCGGGGTAACACCCTGGCCCGAAGCATGTTCATTTTTAATTCCTGGATAAAGCGGAAGCAATCCGTTTTTCAGTTCGTATTCAGATACAATCCTATTGGGATAGAACCAAGTTTCATTGGCCCATTTATATGGAATTCCATATCCCTTTAACACCCCAGAAGCTCCAATGCGCTGCATTGCCCCAAACGCCTTGTCCTTGGGATTGACATCAATAAATGGCATAATATAGGCGTTGTTCTCCACAAGAGCCTGTTGTACCTGCCGGATGGATACCTCAGAAGTGTTTTTTTGCTCTTTGACGGCAGTTGCAGCTATAGCACCTGCAGCTTGCCCAATCCCTAGGACCACAGGTTGCAATCGTGTGGTTCCATTGACAATATTCGATACGCTGATGTTTTTATCAGACACTAGAAAGTTATCTACCGCTTCTGGAACCAAACTTCCCATGGGAATGGAATAACTGGGCACTTTTATGTTGATGAATTCAATTTCAGGGGTATCGGGGTTTTTATCGTGATGATGGTCTATGGGATAATCCCCGACAGCAACCCCAGTTTTATAGAGATTGAAATCATAGGGTCGCTCCAAATGGTCCACCACCAGAAACGTTTTTCCCTTGACCCTTCTGCCCTCTCGATGGTAGGGAATCATAGGGTAATTGTCCTTGGTCGGAAACTCATCGGCCAACCTTAGGTTTTTATATCCCAAATCGTTTTGGATGTAGTAGACAAAACCTTGGGTAAAGATTTTGGCCTTTTTTATGGCTTCTTCTTGCTCCGCTTCGGTCATTTCTGGCCAGTTTACAAAATAATCATTTCCGCAATTGGGCCAATTGATCATGTATTTTTCGTTCGGTAATTTTCCGTAGGTCAGCATTTGGTCACAGTCCGCCACAGAACCGAACATTTCGCCACCTTCGCGCTTGCAGGCACAAGCGTAGGCATCTGGAGCGTAGTTTTTGGGCTTTTTCACCAATCCTTTTCGACTTCTACTGTCACCAACATCCTTTAGGATGGCCACATAGGTCAAATCCTGAACTATGGGGTTCGAAGCTTCAGGTGCTTCTTTTTCCCCAGTATCCTGCTTGGAATCCATTCCCAATCGAAAATCGGCACCAACCAAAGGAAGCAATTCCCCAGTTTCCGTAGCATCTATAAGAACAGAAGCTTTGGTTGTAAAGGATTTACCCTTCTGTTTATAGTGAACAAGCCACTTACCATTCTTGTTTTCCACTCTGCCATAACGCGCTTCATACAAAATATCCAGATTCAGGTGATCAGCCATTTCTCTCAATATTGATTTGCCTACAGATGGTTCGAAAAGTGTATGACTGACCCATCCGGTCGCCACCGCCTTTGGACCCCCATAGTGGTCATAAAGCTTTTGCCGGAACTCTCCCCAAATCCCAGAAGGCATTTTATGGTTGCCGTCTATCGCCGATACCCCGGCAGAAGTGAGCATACCGCCCAACCAAGTGGTTTTTTCAATAATTTGAACCTTTGCGCCCATTCGTGCTGCTTGGATTCCTGCGGAAGTGCCTCCAGCACCTCCACCGACAATCACAATATCCACATCTTTCTGCGCATAGGTGGGCATAAAAATTATGCTGAAAATTAGTAAGCCAATTATTCGTTTCATCCTTTTACATTTTTGGATATGTCTTTCTAAAAAAAGTATCATGGAGCTTCAATCCTTCATAAAAAAAGAACACTTCTCCTTGAAGTCCCAAACTACGATTGGTTTTGATCATCTTTTTCAAAAACCGTTTTGATGGGGTATAACCATTCACACGAAGCAATACACCTGGCACAAATAGATCACGTTTATCC
This sequence comes from Flagellimonas sp. 2504JD4-2, assembly GCF_053642935.1. Lineage (NCBI taxonomy): Bacteria > Pseudomonadati > Bacteroidota > Flavobacteriia > Flavobacteriales > Flavobacteriaceae > Flagellimonas > Flagellimonas sp. 2504JD4-2. The sequence goes on from NZ_JBSIOV010000002.1 coordinate 863,320, forward strand.
GCAGGCATAAAATCCACGTTGGATTCCAATGTGGTACTATAGGCTTCGATATCATATCGATACACCTGCGGAATGATTAGATCCACCCATCCATTTTTCACCCAAGTGGGCCAATCTTGCAGGTATTCTTCCTTGCTCCATGGAAAAATGCTGGGTGCCATGGTCACCAATACTTGGGGTTTAACGGATTTAACCGTCCTGTACACCTTTTCCGCAAAAAGGTTCAATCGGTTGGCACGCCAGTCAATCCAATCCGTATCCCTGTAATCTTTAGGAGGTGCTTGACCATTGTGTTCCTTTTTGTATTCGGAAACCGTATGGGCGTCATAGCCCGATGTGGAAGGATTGGCAGGGAGCCTATCATCTCCTTGGATGCCATCAATATTATAGTTTTTGACTACCTCAACAATCAGCGACAGTAAAAAGTCCTGAACCTCTGGATCAAATGGGTTCATCCATTGGAATCCATTCTTGGAAACCAAATTACCCTCCACATCAATGGCCTTCCATTCTGGTTTTTTCCGAAGGATATGTCCTCCATCTTCTTCTTGATAACTCGACGAGAATCCGAACTCGAACCAAGCATGCACTTTTAAATCTTCTTTGTGGGCTTCCTCAATCAAGGTCTGGAGCACATCAAACTTTGAAAATCTTGGAGCCACTTTAACTCCAAATAAATCTTCCATTACCTCACTGGGGTATAGGGTATGTCCCCTATTCCAAACCACCACATAGATATTGTCCAAACCAATATCCTTGCATCTTGAAACCACCTCTTTTATTCCAGCTTTGGTATCCAAGGCTTCGCTTGCCACATCGGTCAACCACACTCCTTTTTCTGACTGCGAGAATCCATAGCCGAACGCAAGCATTGCAATAATCTGGATGAAACGTTTTAGAAGCTTGGGCAAACTCATTTTCTCAAGGTATTAGATATCCAGTGCTTTTGAAACCTCAAACAATGCTCGGGGCACGTGAAAACAGCCTTTCCATTTGCCTCCTTTTAAATTTAGCAAAAGTTCTCCCTGACGGTTCAGGTATCCGTACCATTCCCCACCATAAACAGGGTCCCTAAAATGGTTCCATGTGTAATCGTGTACTTTTTTAAACCACTTCGCGGCTTTGGGACTTTGGTTATGGGCATAGGTTTTTGCCAAAGCAATCAATGTTTCCAAGTGTACCCACCACAACTTTTGGTCCCATTCCAGTTTTTCAGGGGGATTGTCTTTGGCATCCATAAAATAGAAGATGCCACCATAAGCTTCATCCCATCCTTTTTCCAATTGTTGGAACATGATGGCTTCGGCCTTTTTTACCAAATCGGGGTCGTTTGTCTTCAACCCAATGTTCATTACAAACCACATTGCCTCGATGGCATGACCTGGGTTTAACAACCTACCTTCAAAGCTGTCTACGAATTTGCCATCCAAAGAAATATTTTCATATACCAAACCAGTCTTTGCATCATAAAATTGATTCATAATCACATCCACAAGGGAATCCGTCAATTCCTGTACCTGATTACCTTCCAATAGATGTTCAAGTTCCAATGCCAGATTACATAGAATCATGGGTAAGGAAAAATCCTGTAGATTACGGGTACCGGGGTATTTTTTGTTGTACTTCCCTTTGGGGTTTTGTTGTCGTGACAGAATATTTTGAAAAGTATCCTTGGCAATCTTGGCGAAACGTTCGTCTTTTTCTGCTTTGTAGTATTCCCCGAATGCCATTGCGGCAAAACAGTCAGCGAATATATTATAGGGTTGAACCAATGGGTTTCCTTTTTGATCTAGGGAGAAGTACCAATTTCCCTCCGTATCCCTACCATATTTTTCGAGAAAGTCTATCCCATTTTTGGCCATTGCCTTCCAATTGGGTCTAGGGTCAAGAACATTGTACAATTTTGAGAATGTCCAAATCTGTCTTGCCTGCAACCACACAAACTTGTCCGTATCGTACGCTTTCCCTTCGGTGGTTAGGCAGGAAAAGTACCCGCCGTGTACCTCATCCCTAGAAAATTGTTCCCAAAAAGGAATAACCTCCTCCAAAAGCTCTGACCGGTACAAACTGGCATACTTTTTCAAAACCGACGGTGTTTTATGGGTTCCGGATTCTCTATGTTGAAATATTCCATATATCGATTGTACAAATGCCCTGCTTGCAAGTAGGCAGATTGTGGGCTCATAAAGTGTGAAAACTCGAACGTAATGGCTTTTTGGCACCCGGCTCTTTGAGCAGCCTGCATTTTCAACAATAACTTTTCAAATTTGATAGGCATAAATTTTATAGGCATATCGCGGTCAAAGGATTCGACATTGGTCCATGATTGCATTCCATAGGTATCCGCCAGTTTTTTATTGATGACCAAATATTCCTCCAACTCATCATAGTCTACATGTCCATCTTGAAAGGCCACTATATCGACAGCACCTTGAATCCCTCTAAAAATTTCATTCCATTCTTGAAAATGCTCTTCCAGCGAAATAGCATTGTCCCGGGTTACTAAACTACCCAAGCCCATTACGGCCTTCTTCCCATCGATCCAAGGAGAAATCAAAACCGGAAGATCGTTGCTTACCACCTTGCAGTGTTTGCCCAATTTGGCAATTGCGGTGATGGCTCCCTTGGTCTTTCTACTGAGCTCCAGACTCAAATACCAGCCTTTGAAGCTTTTATGGTGTCCATATTTCTCGAAAACTTCTTCAATAACTCGGAGATTTACGGCTATCTCGTGGGTCATATCCCCTGTTTTCCAATATTCCCCACTATCGTATGTTCCAAAATAGAAATCCATTCCATACTCCTCAGATAACTCCAAAAATTGTTGGACCAAATCCACAGGCGGCCTAAAACAACCCTTTTCTTGCATCAGATATTCCGAGGGGTAGGTAAGAAACTTTTCATAACCACAACGAATTAAAACCACCGTATTGATTCCCATCTTTTTCATGTGCTGGAAATCTTGGCTCCATTCCTTTCTGCCCCAATTTTGATGGGGAATGTCATGGCTTATTTCATCCAAAAAAGTTGCGCTGATCAAGAGACTCTTTTCCATACTACTCAACATTTTTTAAGTTATCCCACCAGAATTTCTTTAGCAAGTAACTTGTCAAAATCAATATGGCCGACCATATGACCATTTCAGTGTTCTCGCGAAGCATAAAGTAAATTGGAATGACCACCTGAGCCATTTGCCAAACAATACCCACGATCACATTAAAGGTATCCCGCTTAAAATCCATATTCGGAACAAATGAAGGGTCTTCCTTCATGACTTCCTTTTTTATGGGTCCCCATATGCCCCACGGCTTTGTTTGTTTGTAGAACTGTTTCACCTTTTCCCGATTCGGCAGGGGCTCCACATAGGTTCCGATAATGCATCCCAAGAAAGAAAACAGGAAAATAATGGGGAACACAAAAATGTCGACGTACTCTGGGAAGAAGAAAAGCTTGACCGTGGAGGCAATCAAGCCAAAGAGCATGCCCCAGAAATACCCGTTCCCACTAAAACGCCACCAAATCCATTTGAGCACGTTGGCGGCCACATACCCTCCATAAAGAGCAGAACTTAGCCATAAGATCAGTTCGTTTAAAGAGCTTGCATTCAATCCGAAAACGATTCCGACCATCACCATTCCCAAGGAGGCAAGTATACTCAACCGCACCAACTTCTTATCCGATGCTCCAGGATTAATGTATTTTTTGTAGATATCGTTTACAAGGTAAGCCGGTGCGGCATTTACAAAAGCTGCGAAGGTTCCCATAAACGCTGCTAAGAATCCCGCCAACATCAATCCCTTTAACCCTACTGGGAGGAACTTATTTATGGCCATGGGCAAAACCTGTTCAAAATCGATATTTTCTCCCATAGCCAACAGTTCGGGGCCTAAATACACCAAGGAAAGTACCGTAAAACCTACAATCATGAAATAGCGGGGGATATAAAGGACGCAAATGGTCAAAAAACTCATTTTGGCAGCTTCCCCTGCATTTCTTGTTGCTAAAATTCGTTGCATGTCGTATGAAGGTACCGGACCTGCAATAGAAGCAAAAATTCCTTTGAGCACCATTAACACGAACAACAGACCAAAGAGATCAAATCCATCATTGGCTATTTTGGTATTTACCTGCGGAAAGGCCGCATTGCTCCAATCCAAGTTTAGATTCCAACCGAACATCACATCTTTCCAACCTGAGGGAACAACCTCATCTATTTGACCGGCATCAACCATGGTATAGGCAATTACTCCTACCCCAATACATGCAATGGTCATTATCACGAACTGCATGACCTCAGTGGCCACAACACTGTGCATTCCTCCTTTAACGGTATACAGTGATGTAAGTCCGCAAACCAATAACGCATAGCTTTTCGCCGAAGACACATGATAGCCTAAAAAGTCAAAGGCCAGATCCCACGGTAAAATGGAGGTACAGTATTTTCCTATCCCTTCAAAAAAGTACGCGATAAAACCAAGAACACTGATGACCGCAAATATGACGATAATGATGTGGGAAAGTTTGGCTCCCTTTCCATCCCCAAAGCGGAAAGTAATCCATTCGGCTCCGGTCATAACATTGGATCTGCGCATCCAAATCGCTAGGTAAACAAAAACAAATACTTGATTCCATACCGGCCAGAGCCAAGGCAACCAGGCGCTTTTAAGACCATAGACAAAAAGAATACCAACCGTCCACATGGTCCCTGAAATATCGAACATACCAGAGGCGTTGCTCAACCCCAAATAATACCATGGAAGTTGGTTTCCGCCCAAAAAATATGATTCAAGATTTTTGGAAGCTCTTTTGGACAAATAGAATCCGAGCACAAGAACCCCGATCACATAGGCGAGGACAATTGCGATATCAATAGTTGAAATTTCCATGCTACCCGATATAGGTACGATTTATTGTGAGTATCTCTATTGGTTTATGATGCATCCTGTAGAAAAACCAATTAGAGCAAATCTACATTATTGTGATGAATTTCAATTTGTTCACGAGCACATTTATTGATTATTCAACAAAAATCATATTTTAATGAATTATTATTAATGTTTGATGAGGATTTTATCTTTTATTTATTGCTATTCCACCCCAACTTCACTACTTTGGTCCTTGATTAGGCTAATGGTGGATTTTGTTCCAAATATTTAATCAATCCCTTTACGCTCTTATATAGTCAGCGGTTTGCATTACGCTTAGAACTTAGATCCTATGAATCCCAAAAAGTACACACTTGAAGATATAGCCAAACTCGCCCAGGTCTCTAGGGGAACTGTGGATCGTGTGGTCAATAATAGAGGTAAGGTTTCAGCCAAGGCCAAAACAAAAGTGGAACATGTACTCAAGGAGATAGATTATAAGCCAAATCTGATTGCTCGATCATTAAAAAGACATAAGGATCTTACTATAGCGGTAATCATACCCGAACATAATGAACAAGATATTTATTGGGACCAATGCGCCCAGGGCATTGAGGAAGCTGGCAAAAGATTGACCCAATTTGGGATCATGCTTCATTATTTTCGCTATCAGAAAAGCAAAGAGAGCATTACAAACATGCTATCCGAAGCAATACAGTTAAATCCCAGTGCAATTTTGATTGCGCCTATATACTTTGAGGAATTAAAGTCATTGTTCTCAAAAGCTGAGATGCAGAACATTCCGATTGGACTAATCAATACTCCCATTGAGGAGATCAACTATATGACATTTGTCGGACAAGACTACAAAATGAGCGGACGACTCGCCGCACAACTTATGGATAATCTTATTGGAAATACTTCCAAGTCAAAAATCCTAGTTGCACATCTTGGCGTTGATAACGATCAAGCCGTACACTTACAAGACAAAGAACGTGGTTTCAAGTCCTATTTCAATGAGCGAATGCCTGATGTGCAAATTGAGACGGTTTCGTTCGCTTCGGATAACTTCTCCGAAAATTTAGATGCTCTTTTCTCAGAAATCGAGGGAATTTATGTGACCACTTCAAAGGCTCATTTACTATCGGACTATCTGAACAAAAATCCAAAAATTAAAGTGATCGGCTATGATTTGGTACCCAAGAACATTTCACAATTAAAAAAGGGAAACATCAACATCCTTCTCAACCAAAATCCTAAAATGCAGGGTGATGCCTGTATCAATTCGCTTTCCGAGTATTTGCTATATAACCATGTTGTCACCAAGAAGAAACTGTTCCCTATCGATATTGTATTGACAGAGAATCTGGAGAGCTATGTTTGATTCAATGTTGCTTAGCTCCTTATCATGGGCATTGTACTACAACGCAACAACCCTTCTTGCTTTGCAATCTCGGCATATGGAATCTCTTCAACGGTAAATCCCTGTTCCCGAAGCCAATTGTTTAATCGCGTGAACCCCCTTTCTGAAACTACTACCTCAGGGGAAATGGAAAATACATTGCTGAACATCTGGTACATTTCATCTTTATCAATCTCAAAGATGTTTTCCCTTCCAAAATAGTCCACTAGCCATTGGTACTCCTCCTCAACCAAAAAACCATTTTTATGCAGAATCGCCTTGTTCTTCCCAACAGGTTGAAAACAACAATCCAAATGCAATGCATTGTCCTTGGCATTTGTATTGGACTTTCGCAGCTCAAAAGCTTTTACAGTTTTGTGCGGAAATTGTTCTCTTAGAAACTCAACAGCCTCCTCGTTCGTGCGAGCGGTGATATAATCAGGATAGTCAGGTCCTGTATAGGTACCCACAAAAATGTAATCGTTCCAAGGCATTACATCACCACCTTCAATATGGACTTCTTCTGGAGGTCTAATTATCTTGTTCGGGTCGATTTTATCCAAAACATGTTGAATGGCCTCAAACTCCCGCTCCCTATCCGGCAGAATATTGGAATGAAACAATTTATCCTCAATCACAAAGGCGATGTCCCTTGAAAATATCTGATTACAATCTTGCAAAACCGAAGGTCTAAAAACCTCTACGCCATGCTTTTCGAATACCTTGGCGAATGCATCCATCTCTTTGATCATATCCTCTTCTTTTGGATAGGTTCCAGCTAAAATATGTTCCAAGGATTTGGGATCGTAAGCCTCTTCCGGCTTTGGTGTTGGACCACAACTTTCTGCGGTTCCCAATATCACCGCTTTGAGCGGGTTTGTTTCATTTTCAATATGCAATTGCATCATATAACCGTCATTTATAAATCCGTAAGGGATCCAAAAACAGGAAAACCTTAAAAATTCTGTGGCAAAACTAGTGCTTTGTTATTGATTTTCCATTGGCAGAAACAGAAAAAAATACAAAGCTTCCTAAGTTTTTCCCCAGAAGTCTTATACTTAATTCTTATTGATGTAATTAATTGATTTTTAACTAGTTAAAATTCAATAAGTTCTAAAAAAACTGCCTTAAAACCGTGCGAATTTAGTCCATATTCCTTACATTTAAACAAGGAAAAAGCTTTTTTGGGATGAAGAAAATTGTCCTTCCATTCTGTTTCATTGCACTGATCAGTATCGGTCTGTTGTCCATGAACAAATTTCCTCCTAAAATTGACTTTTCGGAGACATTAAGCTCGGAAAAAAGTAAGACCCCAGAACATCAGATAAAGTATTCGGACTGTATTAACATCGACGATGTTTCAAATTTGGATTTTGGGAATATCGATATGCAAACGTTGCAAAATGATGTCCTTTTTGAAGATATCAATCAGTGCTTGGAAAAATATGAACTTTCGTTGGACTCAACCATTAAGAACCTAAATACCATTGACGCCCATGAATTTTTGCACAACGAATTCTTGAGATGCAAAAAACTAATGGATACGGACTCCTTATCGGCAATCAAAAAGTACTACAACAAGGGAATCATGAACATATGCTATGACCGAGACAAGAAGCTCAACTCAGGTTCTTTTGGAAGGGTTGCCAAGAGGTGACGAAAAAGGGCAATCATCTCTGATTGCCCTTTTTTAAATTATCTATTATTTCTAAACTATCTTTTATCCACACCCACAAATGGTCTATGGTTTTCGCCTACATAAATTTGACGAGGTCTTCCTATGGGTTCGCCGCGTAATCTCATCTCTCTCCATTGGGCAATCCAACCGGGCAGCCTACCCAAGGCAAACATTACGGTAAACATCTCTGTAGGGATCCCCAGTGCGCGATATATGATTCCTGAATAGAAATCAACATTAGGGTATAATTTTCTTTTTACGAAGTATTCGTCTTCCAACGCTTCTTTTTCCAATCCTTTGGCTATGTCCAAAATGGGGTCTTCAATTCCTAAACTGCCCAATACTTCGTCAGCAGATTTTTTAATAATCCTCGCTCTAGGGTCGAAATTCTTGTATACTCTATGCCCAAAGCCCATTAATCTAAATGGGTCATTTTTGTCTTTGGCCTTGGCCATATATTTTTTGGTATCCCCTCCATCTGCCTGAATAGCCTCCAACATCTCCAAAACCGCTTGATTGGCTCCACCATGCAGAGGTCCCCATAATGCGGAAATACCAGCTGAAAGAGAAGCAAAAAGCCCTGCATGCGAAGATCCCACAATACGTACCGTGGAAGTCGAGCAATTTTGCTCATGATCTGCGTGCAAAATCAATAACTTGTCCAAAGCATCAATGGCAATGGTATCTTTTTTATATTCTTGATTTGGCTTTTTGAACATCATTTTATGGATGTTCTCTACATAGCCGAGGTTATCATCACCATAATCTAATGGAAGCCCTTTTTTCTTTCTTTGCGCCCAAGCAACCAACACTGGAAACTTGGCCAGGATGCGAACGATGGAGTGGTACATGGCCGCTTCCGAAGAAACATCAACCGAAGTAGGGTTAAAAGCTACTAAAGCACTAGTAAGTGAAGACAAAACACCCATTGGATGGGCAGATTTCGGAAAGCCATCCAATATCTTTTTCATTTCCTCATCTACGTGTGATTCTTCCTTAATATCATTATGAAATGCTGTAAGCTGTTCCTTGTTTGGTAGTTCACCAAAAATTAGAAGGTAGGCAACTTCAAGAAAATCAGCTTTTTCTGCCAGATCTTCTATGGAATACCCGCGATAACGTAAAATCCCTTTTTCACCGTCCAAAAAAGTAATGGCACTCTCACACGAGCCAGTATTTTTATACCCTGGATCTATGGTTACCATTCCACTGGCTGCCCTCAGGGCTTTTATATCAATCGCCAATTCATCCTCAGTACCTTTTATAACTGGGAGCTCGTATTTTTCACCTTCATATTCAAGTATTGCTTTGTCAGACATTTTATGGTTTAAAAGATTAGTAAAAATAGAACCGGAAATTTACGAAAAAGCATAGGCATTAACAATTTACCGGCCGCATTTATGGTATTGTTAACTATACTATTTGTAGGTCGAAAATTTTAAGGGCAGTTTACTGCAAATTGTATAAATATTTATAATAATTATCTACTGATTTTTTCCAGGTAAAGCGCTTTTTCTTGGCCGCCGATTGAATTTTTTTCCAAGCAGGTTTATCGTTCTTATAAATATCCAAGGCAAGGTCAAAGACATCGAGCATGTTCTTTATTTTTTCATCATAGGTAGCTCCATCAAAACTGAATCCGGTCTTCATATGGGTCACGGTATCCTTAAGTCCCCCTGTATGATGGACCAAACATGGATTTCCGTTTCGCATGGACAGCATCTGACTGATTCCACAGGGTTCAAAAAGGCTTGGCATGAAATACAAGTCAGACTCCAGATAAATGGAGTCAATCAGATTTTCCGATTGACCGTTGGTAAAAACAAAGTTTTTATGCTCATAACTGAGTTTTCTGAAGAGTTCCTCATACTCCGGCGCCCCAGTTCCCAACAACATGAAAATCCCATCCACCTTTTCCAATTTCTTCAGAATTTGAACAAAGGCTTCAGGCGATCGTTTAAAAAAGTAAAACTTTTGCTCTGTTAATCTTGCCACACTAGAAACAATGAATTTTGGCCTATTATCCACGAATTCCATGATCTTCTCTCCAGTATGGGCCAAAAAGTCGGCCTTATATTTTTTGGATTCCTCTTGCAACCATCTGAAAATAGCCTTTACCGTATTTCGATAGATAAAGCCTTTTTCCTCCTTGTTGATGTTTTTATAATTGCACCCATTGAGGATCCCGAACAATCTCTCTTCATTATCGGCTTTCAACAGGTCTTTTTCCAGGCCTTCGCCACCGATAAATTCCGGTGGAGAGCTCGGTAGCATCACATCCTCTTTGTAGGATGGGGAAACGGTGTGAACCGCGTCGGCAAAACGAATTCCCACAGCCATCAGATTGATACAATCTTGATAACGGTAATCCATCAATGCCTTATAATCGAAAACAACATCAGGGAACCAGTTTTTTAAGGAAGAGTAGTTGTCATCAAATGGCCGAATTCCTTGAATGGCCAAATTGTGGATGCTGTAAACAATTCTAATATCCTTTAGGTTTTGGTATTCCTTGTGATATTCCCTTAAAAACAGCAGTAAACTTGAGTGCCAATCATGTAAATGGATAATATCTATATTTCCAAATGAGCCCTTTTTGATAGCTTCAGCCACAGCCGCGCAAAAAATGAAATACTTTATAGCATCGGTATAAAAAGGTTCTTCAGGATCGTTGTGATAAATATGTGCGATATCACCTGCTTCGATCTCCGGATGGTGCAACACATAATGCACAATATTTGGGAATTCCTTCTTAGGTTTTACCTCGTAAAGCTCTGCGGTGTATTTAAGTCCTCTGAGGTTGAAGCTCAAATTGGTCTTAAAGAGGCCTTCTTGGTGTAAGCGTCCATAAGAAGGTACCACAACATGTACCTTATCACCATGTTCGGAAATTTGACGGGGGACGTCCCTTACTACATCACCCATTCCACCTGCCTTGCAATTGGCCAAAGCATCATTTTCCGCAGCAACGAAAAGAAAATTGTTCATAGGTTAGTTTTGCTTGGTTCTATTTGGTTTACTGAATTAAATTAACCAAAGTTTATTGTAGAAGCAAAAAAAAGCCTTTCACGTTTCGGAAAGGCTTTTTATATACTATCAAATCATTATCAATTAATTTACCTTGAATGCTTTTTCCTGGGGATAATATGCTGTACTACCCAACTCTTCTTCGATTCTTAGTAATTGATTGTATTTAGCCATTCTATCACTTCGAGAAGCTGAACCTGTTTTAATCTGTCCAGTATTCAAGGCTACCGCCAAATCGGCGATGGTATTATCTTCGGTTTCTCCCGACCTATGGGACATTACAGAGGTATATCCGGCATTTTTGGCCATGTTCACTGCAGCAATGGTTTCTGAAAGTGTTCCAATCTGATTCACTTTGATAAGAATTGAATTTGCAATCCCATTTTCAATTCCTCTTGACAATCTTTCCACATTGGTCACAAACAAATCATCACCTACCAATTGTACTTTATCCCCAACTTTATCGGTCAACATTTTCCAACCGTCCCAATCGTTCTCATCCATTCCATCCTCTATTGAGATGATCGGATATTTTTCACATAGGTCCGCCAAATATTGCGCCTGCTCTTCCGAAGTCCTTACTTTTCCTTTATCACCTTCAAACTTGGTGTAGTCATACTTTCCATCAACATAGAACTCCGCAGAAGCACAATCCAATGCAATCATTACATCATCACCCAATGTATATCCGGCTTTCTCCACGGCTTTGGCTATAGTATCCAAAGCATCTTCAGTTCCTCCTTCCAAGGTTGGGGCAAATCCTCCTTCGTCGCCAACCGCTGTGCTCAAACCTCTATCGTGTAATACCTTTTTAAGGTTGTGGAAGATTTCTGTTCCCATTTGCATGGAATGACTAAAATCTTTTGCCTTCACGGGCATCACCATAAATTCTTGAAAAGCAATTGGAGCATCTGAATGCGATCCACCGTTGATGATGTTCATCATAGGCACGGGAAGTGTGTTTGCGCTAACACCTCCAACGTAGCGATATAATGGCATACCCAACTCGTTGGCGGCAGCTTTCGCCACTGCCAGGGAAACACCCAAAATAGCGTTTGCACCAAGTTTTGATTTATTTGGAGTGCCATCCAAGGCAATCATTGTGTCATCAATATGGTTTTGCTCAAAAACCGATGTTCCTACCAATTCCTCAGCAATGGTGGTGTTGACATTGTTTACGGCCTGGCCTACTCCTTTCCCCATAAACGAATCTCCACCATCTCTTAGCTCAACAGCCTCATGCTCTCCAGTAGAAGCGCCAGAAGGGACAGCAGCCCTGCCGAGAACTCCATTTTCGGTAACTACATCTACCTCAACAGTTGGATTACCTCTTGAGTCTAAAATTTGTCTTGCATGAATGTTGATAATAATGCTCATTTGCTATTATTTATGGTTGAAATTTAATTCGGCAAAGATACGAAAGGAGCGCGTTAGAATTTCATGAAAATCAGCATGAAACATTAACAATAACGTAAAAATAACCTACAACGATTTAGTTTCTGCTAGTTTTGATAGCCTCAAAAAACTGGTCGAACAAATAGTCGGCATCATGCGGTCCAGGACTGGCTTCTGGGTGGTACTGTACTGAGAATACTTCCTTTCCTTTCATTTTAATTCCAGCCACCGTATCATCGTTCAAATGCACGTGTGTAATCTCCAAATCTGGATTTGCCTCAGTGTCTTCACGGTTCACGGCAAAACCGTGATTTTGAGAGGTTATCTCACCTTTGCCCGTAACCAAGTTTAGGATTGGATGGTTGATTCCTCTATGTCCGTTGTGCATCTTATAGGTGGATACGCCATTTGCCAGAGCTAATACTTGGTGCCCAAGACAAATTCCGAATAGTGGCTTATCCGAATCTATCATTTGTTTTGTAGCTGCAATTGCGTCTTTCAAGGGTTCTGGATCCCCAGGGCCGTTGGATACAAAATACCCATCAGGATTCCATTTTTTCATTTCCTCAAATGGGGTGTTGTACGGAAACACCTTGATATAGGCACCTCTTTTGGCAAGATTCCTTAGGATGTTCTTTTTTATTCCAATATCCAAGGCCGAAATTTTAATCTCAGCATTTTCCTCCCCAAAATAATACGGTTCCTTGGTAGAAACTTTGGAAGCAAGTTCCAAACCTTCCATGCTTGGTACTTTTTTCAGTTCTTCCTTTAAAGCATCTATTTCATCCACACGTGTGGATATCAAAGCGTTCATGGCGCCGTTATCCCGAATGTAGCTCACCAATGCCCTTGTATCTACATCAGATATGGCAAAAAGGTTGTTTTTATCCAAGAACTCCAGAAGGCCCATATCCGCATTGGGTCTTGAATATTCGTAGCTAAAATTTTTAACAATAAGTCCAGCGATTTTAATGGAATCGGATTCGACCTCATCGACATTGGTGCCATAATTGCCAATATGGGCGTTGGTGGCCACCATTATTTGTCCAAAGTAAGATGGGTCGGTGAAGATTTCTTGATAACCGGTCATCCCAGTATTGAAACATACCTCTCCTACTGCAGTGCCTTCTTTATCACCCACAGCCTTTCCATAAAAAATAGTGCCATCGGCCAAAAGTACTAGTGCCCTTTTCTTTGATTGATACTTCATTGCGCTTTTTTAATTTCGGTTTGACAAAAAAACATAAAAAAAGGATAAGTTTTCACTTATCCTTTTATCAGTAATTCAATAGTAATTAACATCCTTTATTCTTCTGAATCGTCTGTTTTGACTGTTTCAGCTACAGGTGCTGCTGCTGCGGCTTTTTTACCACCTCCTCTTCTACTTCTTCGAGTAGATTTCTTAGCTGGCTTACCTGCGTTGTACAATTCGTTGAAATCGACCAATTCTATCATTGCCATGTCAGCGTTGTCCCCAAGACGATTCCCCAACTTGATGATTCGGGTGTATCCTCCTGGTCTGTCACCTACCTTCTCAGCTACTGTGCTGAAAAGTTCGGTTACAGCGTGCTTATTTCTAAGGCTACTAAAAACAATCCTTCTATTGTGCGTACCTTTTTCGGTAGTCTGGTTGTTTTCAGTTTTTGCTTTGGTAATCAACGGTTCAACGAACTGTTTCAAAGCCTTTGCCTTGGCAACGGTAGTATTGATTCTTTTATGTTCTATTAGGGAACTGGCCATATTGGCCAACATTGCCTTTCTATGGGCAGCTGTTCTTCCTAAGTGGTTAAATTTCTTTCCGTGTCGCATTGTATTTATATTATCATCTTGCTACCAAATCCCTATTTAATAATTCTGTAGAAGGGAGAGCAAAATATGATTACTAATCTTTGTCTAATTTATATTTTGACAAATCCATTCCAAATTGAAGTCCTTTGTTGATTACCAACTCTTCCAATTCCGTCAATGATTTTTTACCAAAGTTTCTGAACTTCATCAAATCGTTTTTGTTGAAGGAAACCAAATCTCCCAAAGTGTCAACTTCGGCAGCTTTAAGACAGTTCAATGCCCTTACGGACAAGTCCATGTCAACCAACTTGGTCTTCAACAACTGACGCATGTGCAATGATTCCTCATCATAGGTCTCAGTTTGCGCAATCTCATCGGCTTCCAATGTAATACGCTCATCAGAGAACAACATAAAGTGATGAATAAGAACCTTTGCAGCTTCGGTCAAAGCATCTTTTGGGTGGATAGAACCATCAGTGATGATTTCAAACACCAATTTTTCATAATCTGTCTTTTGTTCTACCCTAAAGTTCTCGATGCTGTATTTTACGTTCTTTACAGGAGTGTAAACGGAATCAACCGCAATGCTACCTAGAGGGGCATTGGATTTTTTGTTTTCCTCAGCAGGAACATAACCACGACCTTTTTCAATAATAACCTCAAGGTTAATACTTACCTTGGGGTCCATATTACAGATAACCAAATCAGGGTTCAGTACTTGGTACCCTGAGATGAATTTTTGGAAATCGCCAGCGGTCAATTGTTCTTTTCCGCTAACGGATACAGAAACTGTCTCGCTCTCAACATCGTCAATCTGTCTTTTGAAACGAACCTGCTTAAGGTTCAATATCATTTCCGTTACGTCTTCAACAACGCCAGGGATAACAGAAAACTCATGTTCAACTCCATCGATACGAACAGAAGTTATTGCAAAACCTTCCAAAGAGGAAAGTAGCACTCTTCTCAACGCATTCCCAACTGTTAATCCATAACCAGGTTCCAAAGGGCGAAATTCAAATTTCCCTTCGAAATCTGTTGAATCGATCATTATAACTTTATCGGGCTTCTGAAAATTAAGTAATGCCATAATTGGACTAATGTTGATTTTATTTAGAGTATAACTCGACTATTAATTGTTCCTTGATATTCTCAGGAATCTGCATTCTTTCAGGAATGGTAACGTATGTACCTTCTTTCTTTTCTGAATTCCATGTAATCCATTCGTAAACACTGCTGTTATTGGCCAAAGAATCGTTTATGGCCTGAACAGATTTTGATTTTTCCCTAATGGCAACAACGTCACCAGCTTTAAGGGAATAGGACGGAATATTTACAATCTCGCCGTTTACGGTAATGTGTCTGTGGGATACCAACTGACGGGCACCTCTTCTCGATGGGGCAATTCCCATTCTGTACACCACGTTATCCAAACGTGACTCGCACAATTGAAGCAAAACCTCACCGGTAACTCCTTTGCTTCGGTTGGCCTTGTCAAAAAGGTTTCTAAATTGTCTTTCCAAAATACCATAGGTATACTTGGCTTTTTGCTTCTCCATCAACTGGATCGCATATTCCGACTTTTTTCCACGACGTCTGTTGTTTCCGTGCTGTCCTGGAGGGTAACTTTTCTTTTCGAAAGCTTTATCGTCTCCGAAAATCGCTTCGCCAAACTTTCTGGCGATCTTTGATGTTGGTCCTGTGTATCTTGCCATCTTCTTTAGTTTTGAAAGTGCGATTATGAATTAAGGCTTATCCTTCGATAATCTATGTTGCACCTTCGTGAAGACCCTATTTGGGCCCATTATGATTATTAATTAAACTCTTCTTCTTTTTGGTGGTCTACAACCGTTGTGCGGTAGTGGGGTAACATCGATGATCTCAGTAACCTCGATACCTGAGTTGTGGATAGAACGAATCGCAGATTCTCTACCATTTCCAGGTCCTTTTACGTAAACCTTTACTTTTCTAAGGCCAGCTTCGTGCGCTACTTTTGCACAATCCTCGGCAGCAACTTGGGCAGCGTAAGGAGTGTTCTTTTTAGAACCCCTGAAACCTAGTTTACCTGCAGAAGACCAAGAGATCACATCTCCTTTTTTATTGGTCAAAGAAATGATGATGTTGTTGAACGATGCGGTAACATGTGCCTCACCTGTAGATTCTACAACTACCTTGCGCTTTTTGGTTGTTTTAGTACTTGCCTTTGCCATATTCTTATGTTATTGGTTGTTAGTTGTTTGTTGTTGGTGGTTTTCTTTGGTACCACTGACAACTGACCACTAACTACTGCATACTATTTACTAAAATTATTTAGTTGCTTTCTTCTTGTTAGCAACCGTTTTTCTTTTTCCTTTTCTAGTCCTAGAGTTGTTTTTGGTGCGTTGACCTCTTAACGGCAATCCTGATCTGTGACGAATTCCACGGTAACAACCGATATCCATCAAACGCTTGATGTTCAATTGCGTTTCTGAACGAAGTTCACCTTCAATAGTGTACGAGGAAACCGCTTCACGGATTCTTCCTATTTCATCGTCATTCCAATCAGAAACTTTAGTATCCTCACTTACTTGGGCTCTTTCCAAAATCTGTTGGGCCCTACTTTTACCAATTCCGTAAATGTAGGTAAGTGAAATAACTCCACGCTTTTGTTTAGGTATATCTACACCTGCAATTCTTGCCATAATTACCCTTGTCTTTGTTTAAATCTAGGATTCTTTTTGTTGATTACGTATAATCTGCCTTTTCTGCGAACTATCTTGCATTCGGCACTTCTCTTCTTTATTGATGCTCTTACTTTCATCGTAATTAGTATCTATAAGTAATTCTTGCTTTTGTTAAATCATATGGACTCATCTCTAGCTTTACCTTATCGCCCGGAAGCAATTTGATGTAATGCATGCGCATTTTCCCAGAGATGTGTGCCGTAACAACATGACCGTTCTCTAATTCAACTCTAAACATTGCGTTGGACAATGCTTCAATTATAGTTCCGTCTTGTTCTATTGCTGGCTGCTTTGCCATAAATTATGCTACTTTTCTATTTTTACCGGTTTTCATCAAACCATCGTAATGTCTGTTCAACAAATAAGAATTTACTTGTTGTACGGTGTCAATAGCTACGCCCACCATAATCAATAGTGACGTTCCTCCATAAAACAATGCCCAACCTGCCTGTACATCCATCAACTTAACCACTACCGCCGGTAAAACTGCCAATAGCGCCAAGAAAATGGAACCAGGGAATGTGATCAACGACATTATCTTATCCAAGTAATCTCCAGTTTCCTTACCAGGTCTTATTCCTGGAATGAAACCTCCACTTCTTTTCAAATCATCGGCCATTTTGTTCGTAGGAACGGTAATCGCCGTGTAGAAATAAGTGAATATTATGATCAATACTGCGAACAATATGTTGTAAGCCAATCCGAAAATATCGGCAAATTGGACTTCCATCCATTGTCCAACAGCAGTATTATTAAAAGTTCTACCCAACAAACTTGGGGCAAACATGATAGCTTGCGCGAAGATGATAGGCATTACCCCAGAGGCATTCAACTTTAATGGAATGTACTGTCTAGATCCCATTACGTTCTTTTCATATCCTCCAGAAGCCGTTCTTCTTGCATACTGTACCGGAATCTGTCTTACGGCCATTACCAACAACACACTGGCCAAGATTACCAAGAACCAGATGATCACCTCAATCAAAATGAACATGATACCTCCAGTATTGTTTGTGGTCCTAGAGATAAATTCCTGAACAAATGATTGCGGCATTGTAGCGATGATACCGATCATGATCAAAAGTGAAATACCATTTCCGATACCTTTATCAGTAATTTTTTCACCCAACCACATTGCAAATACACATCCTGTAACCAAGATGATTACCGCTGGAACAATGAAATCCAATCCTTTGCCCAATATGAAGGCACTATCCGGAACTCCCAGTGCTCCCAAACCAAATAAGTAAGCCGGTGCCTGAACAATACAAATTGCTATGGTCAACCAACGTGTAATCTGGTTAATGGTCTTTCTACCACTTTCTCCTTCTTTCTGAAGCTTTTGCAAATATGGAATTGCGATTCCCATCAACTGCACCACAATGGACGCAGAGATATAGGGCATAATCCCCAAAGCAAAAACGGATGCGTTAGCGAACGCACCTCCAGTAAAAGCATTTAGTAATCCAAGAATTCCTTCTCCAGTAGCATCACTCAATTGTGCCAATTGGGAAGTATCAATACCAGGAAGAACAACTTGTGCACCAAAACGGTATACCAATAGTAGACCTAAGGTAATGATGATTCGTTGCCTTAGCTCTTCGATCTTCCAAATATTTGATATGGTCTCAATAAATTTCTTCATGCTTTATTTTTCCTTATAAGCTTATTGCTTCACCTCCTGCGGCCTCGATTGCTGCTTTTGCAGAAGCAGTAAATTTATGAACAGATACTTTTAGGGCGGCTTTTAATTCACCATCACCCAAAATCTTTACCAAGTCGTTTTTGTGTGCCAATCTGTTTTCAATAAGCATCTCCAACGTCACTTCCTTCTTAGCTACACCTTTGTCGACCAATTCTTGCAATTTGCTCAAATTGATCCCTTGGTATTCCTTTCTGTTGATGTTTTTGAATCCAAATTTTGGAACCCTACGCTGCAAAGGCATTTGACCACCTTCGAAACCAATCTTTTTAGAGTATCCAGATCTGGACTTGGCACCTTTATGACCTCTTGCGGCAGTTCCACCCTTACCAGAGGCTTGGCCTCTTCCTAAGCGTTTTCCGTCTCTGTTTACAGCGCCTTCTGCTGGTTTAAGATTATGTAAATCCATGTACCGTTATATTTTAAGCTTCCTCAGTGGAAACCAAGTGTTTTACCTTATTTATCATTCCAAGGATATTAGGCGTTGCATCGTGTTCAACAACGTGCCCAATCTTGCGCAAACCAAGTGCTTCCAAAGTCCTTTTTTGGTTTTGGGTCCTTTTGATGGCGCTCTTTACTTGTTTAACCTTAATCTTTGACATAATATCCTTTATTTATCCCTTAAAGACTTTTTCCAAAGAAATTCCTCTTTGCTTCGCCACAGTTCTTGCATCCCTTAGTTGTAAAAGTGCATCGAAAGTTGCCTTTACAACATTGTGAGGGTTGGAAGACCCCTGTGATTTTGACAATACATCATGAACACCAACAGCTTCCAATACCGCTCTAACGGCTCCACCTGCAATAACTCCGGTACCGTGTGAGGCTGGCTGGATGTAAACTCTAGCTCCTCCGTACTTTCCTTTTTGCTCGTGTGGAAGTGTTCCCTTGTTCAAAGGAATACGAACCAAGTTCTTTTTGGCATCCTCGATTGCTTTGGCAATTGCCGTAGCAACTTCTTTGGACTTTCCTAAACCATGTCCCACAACACCATTCTCGTCACCAACAACAACAATTGCTGAAAAACCGAATGCTCTACCACCTTTGGTAACCTTTGTAACCCTTTGGACACCTACCAAACGATCTTTCAACTCCAGTCCACCTGGCTTAACTATTTCTACGTTCTTGTATTTCTGGTACATAGTTTATTTAGAATTTTAGTCCTGCTTCGCGTGCTCCGTCAGCCAATGATTTTACTCTTCCATGATAAAGGCTTCCTCCTCTGTCAAAAGCTACTGTCTCAACACCTATTTTAAGTGCTTTTTCGGCAATTGCCTTCCCAACAAGGTTGGCCACCTCTGTTTTGGTTCCTTTGGCCTCTACATCTTTATCTCTTGAAGATGCAGCTGCTAAAGTAACTCCATTGACATCATCGATCAATTGAGCATATATCTCTTTGTTACTTCTGAAAACAGACAACCTTGGTCTTGCTTCAGTCCCAGAAGAAATTTTTCGTATTCTTCTTCTGATTCGTAATCTTCTTTCAGTCTTAGATAATCCCATCGTATTACTAATTATGCTGATTTACCTGCTTTTCTTCTTAATTGCTCACCAACAAACTTGATTCCTTTTCCTTTGTAAGGCTCAGGCTTACGGAAAGCCCTGATCTTGGCAGCAACTTGTCCTACCAATTGTTTGTCGTATGATGTCAACTTTATGATTGGGTTCTTTCCTTTTTCGGAAATAGTCTCAATCTTAACCTCTGGAGCAATGTTCATCACAATATTGTGTGAGAAACCTAAGGCCAAATCCAATTTTTGTCCTTGGTTACTTGCCCTGTATCCTACCCCTACCAATTCCAATTCCTTGGTCCATCCTTTGGATACACCTGCGGTCATATTGGCAATAAGCGCACGATATAATCCATGCTTGGCTTTATGCTCTTTGGAATCAGAAGGTCTTGAAAGTTGAACGCTTCCATCTTCAACCTTGATTTCAATTCCTGAAAACTCTTGGGTCAATTCACCCAATTTACCTTTTACGGTAACTACATTCTCGTTCACCTCTACAGTGACACCTTCGGGAATTGTAATTGGATTGTTACCTATTCTAGACATTTTCTTTTCTTTTCAACATTAATAAACGTAGCACAATACTTCGCCACCTACGTTTTCTTGTTTGGCCTGCTTGCTTGTCATTACTCCATGGGAAGTGGAGACAATAGCGATACCCAAACCGTTTAGTACTCTTGGCAATTCCTCTGATCCAGCATATTTACGCAAACCTGGCTTACTAACCCTTTGCAATTTTTTAATGACTGGCTCTTTGGTAAACTTGTCATATTTCAAGGCTATTTTGATATTTCCTTGAACGGTATCATCTTCAAACTTGTAGCTCAAAATATATCCTTGATCGAACAATATTTTGGTGATTTGCTTTTTTAGGTTTGAAGCTGGTACGTTAACCACCCTGTGACCTGCCCTGCTGGCATTTCTAACTCTGGTCAGATAATCTGAAATTGGATCTGTTAGCATTTTTCTTCTTTATCGGTTTACCAACTTGCTTTTTTAACTCCTGGAATCAAGCCTTGATTGGCCATCTCCCTGAAAGTAACCCTAGAGATACCGAATGTTCTCATGTATCCTCTTGGTCTTCCAGTCAATTTGCAACGATTGCGCATACGCACCGGAGATGCGTTTTTAGGAAGCTTTTGCAAAGCTTCGTAATCACCGGCTTCTTTTAGAGCCTTTCTTTTCTCAGCATATTTTGCAACCATTTTGGCCCTTTTTCTTTCGCGGGCCTTCATTGATTCCTTAGCCATATTAGTTCTTTTTAAAGGGTACTCCCAGTTCGGTTAACAATGATTTTGCTTCTTTATCTGTTTCAGCAGAAGTAACGAATGTGATATCCATACCGTTAATTCTGTTGATCTTGTCGATATTGATCTCTGGAAAGATGATCTGCTCTGTAACTCCCAGGTTGTAATTTCCTCGTCCGTCAAAACCATTGGCCTTCACTCCTTGGAAATCCCTTACCCTAGGAAGGGCAGAAGTAATCAATCTGTCCAAAAACTCATACATGCGCTCACCTCTAAGCGTTACTTTGGCCCCAATCGGCATTCCTTTTCTCAATTTAAAGGAAGCAACATCCTTTTTAGAGATTGTAGCCACAGCTTTTTGACCAGTGATATTGGTCAGCTCGTCCACGGCATGGTCGATAAGTTTTTTATCGGAAACTGCAGCACCAACACCACGGCTAACCACAATTTTTTCCAATTTAGGAACCTGCATTACGTTTTTGTAACCAAACTCCTCGGATAGTGCTTTAACCACACGCTCCTTATATTCTTGCTTTAATCTTGGAATGTAACTCATAACTAAATTACTTCATTGGATTTTTTGGCGAACCTTACTTTCTTTCCGTCCCTTACTTCGTATCCAACTCTTGTGGCATCGCCAGATTTTGGATCAATCAACGAAAGATTGGAAATATGTATGGGAGCCTCTTTTTTTACAATTCCTCCCTGAGGATTCTTTGCACTAGGCTTTTCATGCTTGGATACAGTGTTCACCCCTTCTACGATGGCTTTGTTCTTATCGTTATCCACCTTGAGGACCTTACCCTCGGATCCTTTATGGTCTCCAGTGATAACTCGAACTGTATCTCCTGTTTTTATTTTCAACTTCATCTCTCTGATATTTCTTTTAAAGCACCTCTGGAGCTAGTGAAACAATCTTCATGAACTGCTTATCCCGAAGTTCCCTGGCTACTGGTCCAAAAACCCTGGTTCCCCTCATTTCCCCTGTTGGGTTCAACAACACACAAGCATTGTCGTCGAAACGGATGTAAGAACCATCTGGTCTTCTTACTTCTTTTTTGGTTCTAACCACAACTGCGGTTGAAACAGAACCTTTTTTAACCGTTCCATTAGGGGCAGCTTCCTTAACGGTAACTACAATCTTATCTCCTAAAGAAGCATATCTTCTCTTTGTTCCTCCAAGCACACGGATGGTCAAAACTTCTTTTGCACCAGTATTGTCCGCAACTTTTAATCGTGATTCTTGCTGTACCATAATTATTTAGCTCTTTCAAGGATTTCAACCAATCTCCAGCACTTTGTCTTACTCAATGGTCGGGTTTCCATTATTTTAACGGTATCACCTTCGTTGCAATCGTTCTTTTCGTCATGGGCAACATACTTCTTGGTCTTCAAAACGAACTTACCGTACATAGGATGCTTTACTCGTTTTACTTCAGCAACAACAATGGACTTTTCCATTTTGCTACTGGTAACAACGCCTATTCTTTCCTTTCTTAAATTTCTTTTATCTTCCATAAGGCAAAACCAATTATTGTAATTCCCTTTTTGTTATTTCTGTTGCAAGTCTTGCTACTGTCCTTCTAGTCTTTTTGATCTGTAAAGGATTTTCCAAAGGAGTAACTGAATGCGCCATTTTTAAATCAGCATGCTGCTTTTTCAAGTCGGCCAACTTCTCCTTTAGCTCTTCAATTGAAAGTTCTTTTATTTCTGACTGTTTCATCTTCTTTCCAATTAAAAATTAAGCGGAATAATCCCTAGCTACAATAAACTTGGTCTTTACCGGCAATTTTTGTGCAGCAAGCCTTAAAGCTTCCTTTGCGATATCCATAGGAACCCCTGCTACCTCGAACATAATCCTTCCGGGCTTAACAACGGCCACCCAATATTCTGGAGCACCCTTACCTTTACCCATACGTACTTCAAGAGGTTTCTTAGTTATAGGCTTGTCCGGGAAAATTTTAATCCACAACTGACCTTGCCTTTTCATGTACCTTGTCGCAGCAATACGCGCAGCCTCTATTTGACGGGAAGTAATGAAATGGGAGTCCAAAGATTTGATACCGAACATTCCATTGGAAAGTTGGTGACCTCTCTGGGAGTTTCCTTTCATACGTCCCTTCTGGGCTTTACGAAATTTTGTTCTTTTTGGCTGTAACATCTTACCTTTTCTTTATCTTATTACTTTCTGCGGCGTTGTGGTTTTTTACCATCACGTTTGTCGCCTTTTCCTTGACTCTTGGACAATCCTACCAACGGAGAAAGTTCTCTTTTTCCGTAAACTTCACCCTTCATGATCCAAACCTTGATACCCAATCTTCCGTAAGTGGTGTGTGCTTCTTGCAAAGCGTAATCCACATCGGCACGGAAAGTTGATAATGGAATTCTTCCTTCCTTATAAGATTCTGAACGCGCCATTTCCGCTCCGTTCAAACGTCCTGAAATCTGAATTTTGATACCTTCCGCATTCATACGTATTGCGGCTGCAATGGCCATTTTGATGGCACGACGGTATGAAATTCTGCTTTCGATCTGTCTTGCAACACTCGCAGCAACCAAATTGGCATCCAATTCAGGTCTTTTGATCTCGTGAATGTTGATCTGAACTTCTTTGTTGGTAATTTTCTTAAGCTCTTCCTTAAGTTTATCAACCTCTTGTCCTCCTTTACCAATGATGATACCAGGTCTAGCCGTGGTAATGGTAATCGTGATCAATTTCAAGGTTCTTTCGATGATGACCCTAGACACGCTGGCTTTTGCCAAACGCGCATGGACATACTTTCTTATCTTATCGTCCTCAGCAAGTTTATCGCCGTAATCATTTCCTCCGTACCAGTTGGATTCCCATCCTCTGATAATTCCTAAGCGATTTCCTATCGGATTGGTCTTTTGTCCCATATCTTATCTCTAGCTTTGAACGTTGTTGTTAGATTCCAAAATCATGGTAACATGGTTGGAACGTTTTCTAATTCTGTGTGCTCTACCTTGTGGCGCGGGACGAAGTCTCTTCAACATTGTACCACCATCCACACGGATCTCCTTGATATAAAGGTCAGCATCCTCAATGCTTGCATCTTCATTCTTGGCTTCCCAGTTGGCAATCGCAGAAAGCAATAATTTCTCTAGCTTTCTAGAAGCTTCCTTTGGGTTGAACCTTAAAATAGCCAGTGCCATTTCAATCTGCTTTCCTCGAACCAAATCAGCGACCAAACGCATTTTTCTTGGAGAGGTTGGGCAGTTGTTCAACTTAGCGATAGCAAGCTGCTTTTTCTCTTCTTTTAACCTTTCGGCCATTTGTCTTTTACGAACTCCCATAGCTTACTTACTTTTTACCTTTGTTTTTAGCTCCTGCGTGACCTCTAAAAGATCGTGTAGGTGAAAATTCCCCAAGCTTGTGACCTACCATGTTTTCAGTAACATATACAGGAACAAATTGTCTCCCGTTGTGCACTGCGATGGTTTGTCCCACGAAATCCGGAGTTATCATAGAGGCTCTAGACCATGTTTTGATAACCGTTTTCTTACCTGACTCTATATTGTTCTGGACTTTCTTCTCCAGACTATGATGAACGTAAGGTCCTTTTTTTAATGAACGTGCCATTTACTTTTCTTTTATTTCTTTCTACGTTCTATGATATATCTATTGGTATCTTTTGTCTTTGAACGGGTTCTGAATCCTTTAGCAGGAATACCGTTCTTAGATCTTGGGTGACCTCCAGAAGCCCTTCCTTCACCTCCACCCATTGGGTGATCAACAGGGTTCATAGCTACTGGTCTAGTTCTTGGTCTTCTACCCAACCATCTGCTTCGACCTGCTTTACCAGATACCAACAATTGGTGGTCGGAGTTGGAAACTGCACCAACAGTAGCCAAACAATTGGCCAATATCATTCTCGTTTCACCTGAAGGCAATTTGATGGTTACAAACTTCCCATCTTTTGCCATCAACTGGGCAAATGTACCAGCACTACGCGCCATAACAGCACCTTGACCAGGTCTCAATTCGATACAAGAAATAATGGTACCCAATGGAATCTCACTCAATGGAAGAGCATTTCCAATTTCTGGGGCTGATTTGGCACCTGAAGAAATCTTCTGACCTACTTGCAGACCGTTTTGGGCAACCACATATCTTTTTTCTCCATCCTTGTACTCTACCAAGGCGATAAATGCAGTTCTGTTGGGATCGTATTGAATGGAAACCACTTTGGCATCCATACCTTGCTTATCCCTTTTGAAATCGATGATTCGATATCTTCTTTTATGACCTCCACCTCTATGGCGAATGGTCATTTTTCCTTGACTGTTCCTACCACCTGACTTTTTTAACGGAGCAAGCAAGCTTTTTTCCGGCTTATCAGTAGTAATCGCGTCAAATCCGTTTACTACTCTAAAACGCTGTCCAGGGGTTATCGGTTTTAATTTTCTAACTGACATTTCTTGTCTTTATAGATTACTGTAAAAATCAATAATATCGCCTTCCGCCACATCAACAATTGCCTTTTTCAAAGCGTTTGTTTTTCCGTGTTGGATTCCTGTTTTTGTATAACGACTCTTACGGTTTGGACCATAGTTCATGGTTCTCACCTTTTCTACTGAAACACCATAAGTAGCCTCAACTGCTTCCTTGATCTGAAGCTTATTGGCTGTTGGGTCAACGTAGAAACCATAACGATTGAAAAGCTCGCTATCCGCGGTCATTTTTTCCGTAATGATTGGTTTTATCAACACACTCATGATATTCTTATTTCTTAAGGTTCGATTCTATTCCTTCCAAAGCACTCTCAGTCAACACAATATTGTTTGCATTAACTATTTTATAAGTGCTTAATTCTGAGTTAGTTACAACTTCAGAACGCTCCAAATTGCGCGACGACAAATATACATTATTATTCGAGCCACCCAATACGATAAGAGACTTTTTGTTTTCTATGCTCAAAGAGGTCAAAAACGCTTTGAAATCCTTTGTCTTTGGCGCTTCAAAATTGAAATCCTCAACAACGATGATCGCTTTCTCTTTTGACTTCAATGTCAAGGCTGATTTTCTAGCCAAACGCTTGACATTTTTGTTCAATTTTTGTTGGTAATCCTTTGGTCTTGGACCGAAGATTCTACCACCACCTCTAAAAATAGGGGACTTAATGCTACCTGCTCTTGCAGTACCGGTTCCCTTTTGCTTTTTGATCTTACGGGTACTTCCAGCAATCTCAGCTCTTTCTTTAGCTTTATGGGTACCTTGTCTTTGGTGAGCCAAATATTGTTTTACATCCAAATAAATGGCATGCTCATTAGGCTCTATTCCGAAAACATCCTTAGAAAGGTCAACCTTTCTACCTGTTTCTTTTCCCTTGATATCTAAAACTGCAACCTTCATTACTTCTCAATTGTTACGTAAGCATTTTTGTGACCAGGAACAGCGCCTTTTACTACGATAAGGTTTTTCTCTGGAACCACTTTCAATACTCTTAAGTTTTGAACTGTAACTCTATCGCCGCCCATTCTACCGGCCATTTTCATTCCTTTGAAAACTCGGGCAGGATAAGATGCCGCACCAATGGAACCAGGAGCTCTTAATCTGTTGTGCTGACCGTGTGTCGCCTGTCCAACTCCACCAAAACCATGTCGCTTAACAACTCCTTGGAATCCTTTTCCTTTTGATGTACCAATTACATCAACAAATTCACCTTCAACAAAAAGATCAACACCAACGGTGTCTCCCAATTTGTATTCCCCTTCAAAATCACGGAATTCAACGACTTTCTTCTTTGGAGAAGCACCTGCTTTTTTCACATGGCCCAATTCAGCCTTGTTTGCACGCTTTTCTGCCTTGTCATCGAAACCTAGTTGAAGGGCATTGTACCCGTCCACCTCTTCGGTTCTGACTTGGGTAACCACGCATGGTCCAGCTTCAAGAACGGTACATGGAATGTTCTTTCCATTCTCGTCGAAGATGCTGGTCATGCCGATTTTTTTACCTATTAACCCAGACATATTTATTATTTATTAATTATTCACTTTTTAAGCGCCAATTTCTTGGCAAAAAAATTGGGTCAAAGAAAAGATTCTGTGACCCAGATATTTTTTCTTTTCCCGTTTTTCCTTCGCACGCAGCTCCGGACATGTCCACCTTTCTCTCAAAAGGCGTGCAAATTTACACTTTTATTTCGACTTCAACACCACTTGGAAGCTCTAATTTCATTAAAGCATCAATTGTTTTTGAAGAAGAGCTGTAAATATCCAATAATCTCTTATAAGAACTTAATTGGAATTGCTCTCTCGATTTCTTGTTCACGTGCGGTGAACGCAAAACTGTAAATATCTTTTTGTGCGTTGGTAACGGAATTGGTCCGGTAACCACAGCACCTGTTGTCTTAACTGTTTTCACAATTTTCTCAGCAGATTTATCCACTAAATTGTGATCATAAGATTTAAGCTTTATTCTAATTTTTTGACTCATCTTGCTGAAAAATTTAAGCGGTTACTCCTTTTACAGATTTAATTACTTCCTCTGCAATGTTAGAAGGAGTTTCTGCATAATGTGAAAATTCCATTGTTGAAGTTGCCCTACCTGATGACAAGGTTCTCAAAGCGGTTACATAACCAAACATTTCTGAAAGTGGCACTTCCGCTTTTACAACTTTAGAACCTGCTCTATCATCCATGTTGTTTACCTGACCTCTTCTTCGGTTCAAGTCACCAACGATATCACCCATATTTTCCTCCGGCGTAAGCACTTCCAACTTCATAATTGGCTCCATCAACACTGCCCTTGCAGCTCTCGCTGCTTCCTTGTAACCCAATTTAGCGGCAAGTTCGAAAGAAAGTGAATCAGAATCCACAGGGTGGAAAGAACCATCTTTTAGGGTAATCTTCATACTATCCATCTCAAATCCGGCCAAAGGACCATTTTTCATAGCCTCTTTGAATCCTTTTTCTACTGATGGAATATATTCCTTAGGAATGTTACCTCCTTTAATCTCGTTAACAAATTCAAGACCCGCTCCAGCTTCTTCACCCGCTGGCTCCATTACAAACACGATGTCCGCAAACTTACCACGACCACCCGTTTGTTTTTTGTATACCTCTCTATGATTGGCTACAGCGGTTAAAGCTTCTTTATACTCAACTTGAGGTTGACCTTGATTCACCTCAACTTTAAACTCACGACGTAAACGGTCAACAATGATATCCAAGTGAAGCTCACCCATACCAGAGATAATGGTCTGGCCTGAAGCTTCATCAGTTTTAACCTGGAACGTTGGATCTTCTTCAGCCAATTTAGCCAAAGACATTCCCAATTTATCAACATCCGCCTTGGTTTTAGGCTCAACCGCTATACCGATTACCGGATCAGGGAAATCCATACTTTCAAGAACGATTGGATGTTTTTCGGCAGACATGGTATCACCAGTCTTGATATCCTTAAATCCAACAGCTGCACCTATATCTCCAGCTTCAATATATTCAATCGCATTTTGCTTGTTAGAGTGCATTTGGTAGATACGAGAAATACGCTCTTTTTTGCCTGAACGATTGTTCAAGATATAAGAACCTGCATCTAAACGACCTGAATACGCTCTAAAGAATGCCAAACGACCAACAAACGGGTCAGTAGCGATCTTAAATGCCAAAGCCGAGAATGGTTCTTTTGGATCCGGCTTTCTAGTAATTTCGTTACCAGTATTTGGATCAGTACCTACAATATCATCTTTATCCAAAGGTGAAGGCAAGTAACGACAAACAGCGTCCAACAAGAACTGAACCCCTTTGTTTTTGAACGATGAACCACAAACCATAGGGATGATGGCCCTGTCCATAACAGCAGCTCTCAATGCAGCGTGCACCTCTTCTTCGGTAATGGAATCTTCATCCTCGAAGAATTTCTCCATCAATTCCTCATCATATTCAGCCACAGCCTCAATCAAGGCAGCTCTATATTCTTTTACTTCGTCTTGCATTTCAGCAGGAATATCAACCACATCGAAAGTAGAACCAAAGTTCTCATCGTGCCATACGATTGCCCTGTTCTTTGCAAGGTCAACAATTCCTTTAAAGTCTGCTTCCTCACCAATTGGCAAAACGATTGGCACCGCATTGGACCCCAACATTTCGCGAACCTGCTTACACACGTTCAAGAAGTTGGACCCTTGGCGATCCATTTTGTTTACGAAACCAATTCGAGGCACTTTATAGTTATCGGCCAATCTCCAGTTTGTTTCCGATTGTGGCTCAACACCATCAACCGCACTGAACAAGAAAACCAACCCATCCAAAACACGCAAAGAACGGTTCACCTCTACGGTAAAATCAACGTGTCCGGGAGTATCGATAATATTAAAGTGGTATCCTTTAGCATCACTGGTCGGCTGTCCATTTTCGGTAGGGAACTGCCATGTACATGTTGTAGCAGCGGAGGTAATGGTAATACCACGCTCCTGCTCTTGCTCCATCCAGTCCATGGTAGCTGCACCATCGTGCACCTCCCCAATTTTATGACTTACACCAGTATAAAAAAGAATACGCTCTGTTGTAGTAGTTTTTCCAGCATCAATGTGAGCTGCAATACCTATATTCCTTGTATATTTTAAATCTCTTGCCATTTTACCAACTAGAATCTAAAGTGTGAGAATGCTTTATTGGCCTCGGCCATTTTGTGCGTATCAACTCTTTTCTTAACAGCGGCACCTTCTTCTTTTGCAGCAGCTAAAATTTCAGCGGCCAGTTTTTGTGCCATAGATTTTTCATTACGCTTTCTTGCGTAGCTGATCAACCACTTCATTGCAGTTGAAATCTTTCTGTCAGGACGAATCTGCATAGGGATCTGGAATGTAGCCCCACCCACTCTTCTACTTCTTACTTCAACGTGCGGCATAACATTGGAAAGTGCATCCTTCCAAAGTTCCAAAGCAGTTTTTTCTTCGTCAGTGTTTTTCTCCTCCACAACATCAATTGCATCATAGAAGATTTTGAAAGCAACTGACTTTTTACCGTCCCACATCATCATGTTTACGAAACGTGTCACCAACTGATCGTTAAATTTTGGATCTGGTAACAATGGCCTTTTCTTTGCCTGTCTTTTTCTCATTACTTCTTCTTAAAAGTTTAATTACTTCTTAGGACGTTTTGCACCGTACTTAGATCGACGTTGTGTTCTTCCGGCTACTCCGGCAGTATCCAAAGCACCACGAACAATGTGGTATCTAACCCCTGGCAAATCCTTTACTCTTCCACCTCTTACCAATACTATCGAGTGCTCTTGGAGATTGTGACCTTCACCGGGGATATATGCGTTCACTTCCTTGCCATTGGTAAGCCTAACCCTTGCAACTTTACGCATTGCAGAGTTTGGTTTCTTTGGCGTAGTTGTGTAAACACGCGTACAAACCCCTCTTCTTTGAGGACACGAATCCAAAGCAGCCGATTTACTCTTCTTGGTAATTGTGACTCTTCCTTTTCGTACTAATTGTGAAATTGTTGGCATTAAAAATTTCTATTAAATAAAAATAACCCTCTTTTTGAGGGCTGCAAATGTAGTGATATTTCGGAATAATTCAAACGGCCTATCCTTTTTTTACAAGAATATTCCATTGTGCATGATTAGCAGAAGATAAAATTTAAGGCACAAATCACCTTAAGTTCAATAAAATATGAGAACCACTATTTTGACACGTGATTAATTAATGATGAAAATCGATATTTCACCTTGCAATATTTCCAATTATATATTAAGGTATAACAGAAGAAAAGAAATTACTTAAAAGACGTTAGGGTCAACTTATTGAATTCATATAATTCACCAACTGGACCAAGTCCTCTTTTTCGCCAAGATTTATTTTGTTCTCTTTCATGAATTTCTTCAGTTTTCCCATTTGTTCCTCCGGAACAAAATCCTTCAAAGCTTTTTTAGAATTTTTCAGCTTAACGGGGTTTTTATCCCCTACTGCAATATAAAAGGCGTTGGCATCCAAAAAACGTGGAGGTATATCTGCTTGATTAGGATTCTCTGCTTTTCTACCCTCCCTCAACATCTTTTGCCTTTTTTGGTACAGACTGTACTTTGCATCTGACACCAATTCCAAAAAGTAACCATCGGTGAGATTATTTTCAAAATCCACATAATCCCTTAACACATATTTGCTATTTCCAATTTCGAACCAAAGCATGAAGCTTTTGGTAATAACCTGGGGATCGTGCATTTCCGTTTTCTTGGCCTCTATCTCATCAGCAAAGGCATTATATCGCATAGGGTACTTTCCGTAGTACTGTGTACCCAAATGTACTTTGCCGATAACGAAATCCTCTTCATAGTACATAGACCCATGGATGTCTGAAAACTTAAGCTTTGACCCATCAGCATTCCTGAACTTATTGGTTAGTTCATTCATATGGGCCGATAAAGTAGTATTGTTCCACACAGGCCCTGTTGCACTCAGTGTACTCGAATAACCTTGTTGAGAAAAACCGCGTTCAACACAGAGAAGCGTAAAAAAAGAAAACAAAAAAGCTTGAAGTTTGATCGTATTTATCATTGTTTTTATTTCCAATCTACAATTATTGAAACTGTACAAAGTACTTCTAAATCGGGATAAATAAAATCTGTTTCAAAGAGCTCGGATCACACCTTATATATAATAAGGTATAGACTTGATGCCAAATCCATCCAAACCCATCCATTTTCCACATTAGTTATAAGTGTCCTTTTAAAAGTCTGTATCGTTATAAAAACCACAACACCGAACAAAGTTCAACCAAATTCTAACAACTTTGATGGGTTAGAATTTCCATTCCTTACATTGTTGTCAATGCAACCATAGAAACATCTATAAATTTAGCTAATCGATATTGAGACCAGTGTAATTGCAAAGATCATCTTAAAATTTTAGTAAAATTAGTTTGGATTATTAACATGAAATTATGATTTTAGCGCCTAGCTAATTCAAATAATTTTAAAATGAGAACAAAACTTAATGGATTGTTAACGCTGTTATTGGCGTTTGTTGTGCAAATTTCCCTTGCGCAAGACAAGACGATTTCGGGTACAGTTACGGATTCCTCCGGACTTCCGCTGCCTGGAGTCAACATTGTCGTTGAAGGTACTTCCACAGGTACTCAAACAGATTTTGATGGAAATTATACGATTTCTGTCAACACCGGACAAACTCTATTGTTTACCTACATAGGTCAAAGAGATGTCCGAAGAACTGTTGGCGCTGGAAATACCATTAATGTACAGATGGAAGAAGATGCGCAGGCGCTGGAGGAAGTAGTTGTAACAGCGCTAGGTATTAAAAGGGAGAAGCAAGCTCTAGGTTATGCGGTTTCTGAGGTTGGAGAGGATCAATTAGAATCCCGCCCAGAAGGTGATGTTGCCAGGGTTCTTCAAGGTAAGGCTTCCGGTATCCAAATTACCAATCAAAGTGGTCTTTCCGGTTCAGGTACCAACATTATCATTAGAGGTCTAAGTACTTTTAGTGGTAGCAACCAGGCCCTTTTCATCGTTGACGGTGTTCCCTTTAGTACGGATACCAACTCACAGGGTAGAAACGGGGATCGTCAAGATTTCATCAACGGTAACAACGGATCCAGTAGGTTCTTGGATATCGACCCAAACAGTATTGAGAGTGTAAACGTTTTGAAAGGTCTTGCCGCCGCAACGCTATATGGTTCCTTAGGACGTAATGGAGTTGTGTTGATTACCACTAAAGGTGGTGGTTCAGGAGGTGGGCCAAAGAAAACCGAGATAACTGTAAACTCATCTTATTTCATAAACGAAATCGCTTCGTTGCCTGATTATCAAAATGAATATGGTAATGGGTTTGACCAAGCTTTCGGATGGTTCTTCAGTAACTGGGGACCAAGCTTTAGAAGAGACGGAGCAGCAGGATGGGGTAACCAAGCGGCTATCGATGATAACGGTACGCTAGCTCACCCATACTCCACATCTACAGCTGCTATCCAAGCCGCTTTTCCAGAGTTTCAAGGTGCTCGTTATGATTGGAGACCTTACGATAGTGTTAAAAACTTCTTTAAGCAAGGGAGTGTAGAATCACTTAACGTTAATGTTAGAGGCGGTTCCGATGATGGAAACATTTCATACAACATCAATTACGGCCACCTCAAAGACAAGGGATTTACACCAAATAACTCTGTAAACAGAAATACTTTAGGTATTGGTGGTAACGCCAAATTGAGCAATAAGTTCACGGTTAACGGAACTTTGAACTTCGCAAGAACAAAATTTATTTCACCACCTGTTGCATTGAGCCAGGGTAACGGTGCTACAGGTACTGGTTCATCTGTATTTGGAGACCTTTGGTTTACTCCACGTAGTATTGATGTTCTTGGGTTGCCTTTTCAGGATCCAATTACTGGAGGAAGTGTTTATTATCGTCAGAACAACTCCATTCAGCACCCGCTTTGGACAATCAACAACGCAGAGTCCAATCAGGAAACCAACAGGGTTTTTGGACAAGCGTCTATTGCATATGATTTCACCGACAACTTAAGTCTAGTTTATAGAGCTGGTCTTGACGTGTACAGTGAAAACAATGTCAACTTTCAAAACAGAGGTGGGGTCAACAGTAACAGTAATGATGTTCGTTTGGCCAGTGGTTTCTATGAAACTTGGAACAACACCAACACTATATGGGATCACAACCTTGTATTGAATGGACAATATGACATTACGGAAAAAATTGGAACTACATTCCAAGTTGGAGGAACTACAAGAAGAGAGTTCTTTGACCAAAACGGTGTGGCCAGTGACAACCAAATTACTTTTGGAGTACTTCGTCATTTCAACTTCTTGAACCAAGTTCCAATTCAAACTTTGGTCGAAAGAAACATCGTCGGACTTTATGCTCAAGCGGAATTTGATTATGACAACTTCGTATACCTTACACTAGCAGGAAGGAATGACTGGGTATCTAACTTCTCTAGAGACAACAGATCACAGTTCTATCCTAGTGCAAGTGTCTCGATTATTCCAACCGCTGCCATCGATGGATTAAAATCTGAAAATGTATTGAACTATTTGAAGATTAGAGGTGGTATAGGGGTTTCTGCAAACTTTGAGTCATCTGCTTATCCAATTGCGAACACCTTGGTTTTGAATTCAAGGGATAACCAAGATGGCGCAGGAACACTTGTAGTAGGAAATACAACAGGTACACGTTTGGGTAACCCAGATTTGAAACCTGAAACCTTGGAGGAAATAGAATTAGGTATAGAATCAAGATGGTGGAACAACCGAATAACTTTGGATGCTTCCGTTTATACCAGAAAAACAAACGACTTGATTCTTAACAGACCTCTACCTCCATCACGTGGTTTTACATTCACTGATACCAACATTGGTGAAATCCAATCTGATGGTATTGAGGCGGATTTAGGCATCAACTGGATCAGAGCTAAAGATGAAGGCGGTTTTGATTGGTCAACCAATATTAACTTCACCGCATATGAAACGACAGTGGAAGACCTAGGTCTTGAAACCGATTTAGTTGTTTATTCAGGTTTCACTAACTTGGGTAATGCCGCTATCGAAGGAGAACCATTAGGAGTTATCTACGGAAGTAGAATCTTGCGAGATGCCAGTGGTAACTTTGTGGTTGGTGCAGACGGTAACTATGTACAAGACCCTGAAGATGGTGTAATCGGAGATCCTAACCCAGATTGGATAGCCAACGTAAGGAACAGCATATCTTATAAGAACTTTACTTTAGGGTTCCAGTGGAATTATACCCAAGGAGGCGATGTTTCTTCTGCTACAATTTCTACATTGCTAGGAAGGGGTCTTATTACCGAAACTATTGACAGGGAAGATACATACATTCTTCCAGGTGTAGATCAGAGTGGTAATCCTAACAACCTTCAGATTAACAACTCTACATACTTCTTTAGCAACTTGCTATTTGGTCCAAGTGAGCTTCAGATCTATGATGCCACTACTATCCGTTTACAAGAAGCTTCGCTGTCTTATGGATTACCTTCCAAGTTCTTGGATAAAACCCCATTCGGAAGTTTAACTTTTACCGTTTCTGGGCAAAACCTTTGGTACAGGGCCGTTAATACACCGAAAGGAGCGAATTTCGATCCGAATACTGCTGGTTTAGGGGTAAACAACGGTCAAGGTTTCGACTTTATCAACGGACCTAGTTCAAGAAGATATGGTCTTAGTGTAAAAGCAACATTCTAAGATGAAAAAAATTGATATAATGAAAAACATAAGCAAATATTTGATTTTATCCTTAGCCTCTGTGGCAGTTCTATCGTCTTGTGAGACATTGGAACTGGATATCACTGAAAATCCAAATGCTCTTACCCCTACACAAGCGAATCCAGATTTCTTTTTGAATTCGATTCAAGAAGATTTTGTGAGACACCTTGAGGGTACATCGGCAACTGAAGATAACTTCACACAGAACGGAGCCAATGATGGTTTCAACGAATTTGGAATGGAATTGACACGAACGGCCAATTTCAACGTTCGTAATTATCAGAGTGCCTTTCAAGGTACCGTCTTTGATGATGAATGGATCAACGCCTATAGAGGTATTTTAGCCGATATTCGAGCTATGCAACCTTTGGCTGAAGAAGCTGGTTTAACGCGTCACATCGGTATAGCCCAGTTTGTGGAAGCGTATGTTTTCACATCCCTTGTGGACTTTTTCGGAGACATTCCTTATACCGAAGCAATTCAAGAAGGTAACAACAGCCCAGCTTTGGATTCGGGTGCCAGCATCTATGACGCTGCATTGAATTTATTAGATCAGGCAATTGTAAATTTCACGAACACAACTTCTGCAGATCCACCCAACGACTTTTTCTATAACAATGATTATGACAAATGGGTCTTGGCTGCAAATACGTTGAAAATGAAACTTTATCTACAACGTAGATTGGTAGATGCTAACGCAGCTGCTAGTTTCAACGCAATTGTAAACAGTGGTAACTATATTCAGGACACTGCTGATGATTTCCAGTATTCTTGGCCGGCTACAAGTGCTACGAATCCTGACAACAGACATCCAAGATATGGTATCAACTATGCTGCTGCTGGAGCTGGTGAATACATGTCAAACTGGATGATGTGGGTAATGGATAATGCTGGTGACCCTAGACTTAGATATTACGTATATAGACAAACTGATGCAGTACCTGGTGCTGAAATCCCACCAAACGAGGAATTATTGAACTGCTCTTTGGAGACTCCTCCTCAGCACTATGTAGATGCTGGATTTGGAGACACTTTCTGCTATTTGGAAAATGGTTTCTGGGGTAGAGCGCACGGAGAAGCTGATGGTATTCCACCAGATGGTCTTTTAAGAGCTACCTGGGGGGTTTATCCCGCAGCTGGTCGTTTCGATGACGATACGTTCACAGCAATTGCCCAGGGCGCTACTTCCGCTGGAGGAAATGGTGCTGGAATCTCACCAATACTTACTGCATTTATGGTTGACTTCTGGAGAGCAGAATTTGCCATGGAGGCTGGAGATGCCGCCGCAGCTGAAACTTTTATCTCAGATGGTTTGACCAAGCAGATTGCTAAAGTTCAACCTTTCGCAGCGCTTGATGTAAATGCTGATCTTTCTTTTGAGCCTTCCGCTGGTGATATAACTAGTTTTATCAACTCTGTTACTTCTGCTTTTAACTCTGCAGATACCAATGGTAAATGGGATATTTTGGGAGAGCAATACTTGATTTCCACATTTGGTAACGGTATTGAACCGTACAACTTCTACCGAAGAACCAATTTCCCAACAACTTTACAGCCTAACTTGGAGCCTGACCCAGGAACATTCATTAATTCAATGTTCTATCCTCAAAATGAGGTAAATGGAAATGCCAATCTTTCGCAGAAGGCTACAAATGCTGATACCGTTTTTTGGGATACCAATGGAACACCTCCAGCTAATTAATAATGAAAAGAAAATTTAGATCATGAAAAGAATCAAATATTATATAATTGCATTACTCGCAGTCATGACTACATCTTGTAGCGAGGATGACCAAACGGTTGATTTAGTTCAATCTACGGTTACCAGAGGAGCGGTACTTAGAACTCTTTCCCAAACCGGAACAGCTTGGGATGTACTTAATCCAGATGAGGCATATTCTCTAGAAATTGAAGAACAAGATCATGAGGATGGTGCATTACTTCAAGAAGTA
The DNA here is from genome assembly GCF_053642935.1 of Flagellimonas sp. 2504JD4-2. Lineage (NCBI taxonomy): Bacteria > Pseudomonadati > Bacteroidota > Flavobacteriia > Flavobacteriales > Flavobacteriaceae > Flagellimonas > Flagellimonas sp. 2504JD4-2. The sequence goes on from NZ_JBSIOV010000002.1 coordinate 900,822, forward strand.
AGAGTGTTTGTTGACTTGGTTGATAATACTGATGACGCGACCACAGTTACAACAGAAACTATGCTTACTACCATCGCAGGATCGTCTTTTACTTCTGGTCCTAATGGTTTGCCAAGAGGTTCGTTCGGTACCACGCTAGGAGAGATAGCTTCCACATTAGGAATCTCTCTTGGAGATTACAATTGTGGCGACCAATTTAATGTACGCCTAGAACTGGTACTTACCGATGGTAGATCTTTTACGGATGTGGATGCTACTGGAAACGTATCTGGGGGGTCATTTTTCTCCTCACCATATAGCTACAGAATTTCTTTGGTAGCACCTCTTCCAAGCGACGATTTGTATACCGGACAATACCAGCTTACCACATTGGCTAACGGTATTTTTGGTGTAGCAGATTACGTTGATGGTGTTTACGCTATAGAATCTGTAAACAACACTACGAAAGTGCTGAAGGATGTTCCTACATTCGCTGCTTTTGGACCTTTTGGCCCAGTCGATGTAGAGTTTGAGTTCGTTTGTGGTGAGATTATCATGAAACCTGCCCAAGGTGTTGGTGCCGGATGTAACGGTACTATTGCTAGTGGACCTGCCAATACAAATACCACGTATGACTTGGCAAATCCTGATGACAGTGTTTTCATAATCAACTTTACGTCAGATGAAGCTGATGACTGTGGAACAGGTACTGCCCAGGCATCAATTCAATTGACCAAGATTTAATTTTAATTAATTTTTATAATAGAAAACCACCCTTTTTGGGTGGTTTTTTTGTTATTTTCTACCCTCTTAATTCGACTCATTTTAGAAGAGTATATTTGTGTTCACACCCATTAATATGATGCGCAAAAGAAGTTTTATTGTTTTCTTGGTATTCGTTGCTACCCTGTTTGCATGTGGTGATGACAAAGGTAATATTGCTACAAAGAAGGAAACCAATTCAAACAATACAATTGAATCCCCGCTTTTCCAAAAAATTTCATCAGCCGAAAGTGGCATATCCTTTGAAAATACCATTCAACACGATGTTGCGACAATGCATAATCTTTTTGATTATGATTATTTCTATAATGGGGCTGGAGTAGGTGTTGAGGACTTGAACAATGATGGTCTTTTAGATGTAGTTTTTTGTGGTAATCAGGTTCCCAATCGAATATACCTTAACCAAGGCGACATGAAATTCAAGGATATCACTGAAACTGCTGGTATTAACAACGGCAAGCAATGGTCCAATGGGGTCACTTTCATGGATATCAATAATGATGGATGGATGGACATTTACATTTCCCAAGGAGGTCCAAATTCTCGAGAAAACCGCAAAAATCTTCTGTTCATTAATCAAAAGGATGATTCCTTTACAGAAAAGGCAGAGGAATACGGGTTAGCAGACATGGGCATTAGCACCCAATCCGCCTTTTTTGATTATGATAAAGATGGTGATCTCGACTGCATTGTAATGAATGAAAATGAACTTTACGGGCTTGACCCCATCAGTTTGAGCAGATACGTCGGTTCAAATCAAGAAAACATTTATTTCAATTCTTCGCATCTGTATCGGAACGATAATGGAAAATTTACAGATGTCACCAAACAAGCGGGATTGGAAAAACCGATTTTTGGTCTGGGCCTAATGGTTTCAGATTTAAATGAAGATGGATGGATGGATGTTTACATGGCAAGCGACTATTACCTTCCCGATGTCATGTACATCAACAATACAAATGGAACTTTTTCAGATCAAATAAAGGAAACCACCAATCAAATCTCATTTTATGGAATGGGAATTGATGTTGCCGATTTGGACAACGATACACTACAAGACATTTTTGTGTTGGACATGGCGGCAAACGATCATGTCCGGTCTAAGACCCTAATGGCCTCAATGAGCACCGGAAGGTTCGATTATTTGGTCAACAAAGCGGATTTTCAATATCAATACATGTACAATTCGCTTCAAAAGAACATTGGAGGTTTAAAATTCAACAACATCTCCCAAATGTCCGGTGTGGCCAATACCGATTGGAGCTGGTCCGTTTTAATGAACGATTTTGATTTGGATGGCCACAAAGAAATCCATGTGACCAATGGATATCGAAGATATGCCCTAGACAATGATTTGCAACGACAGGTTTTTGAAGCGAGGCAAAAGTATGGTGCGAATGTACCCTTGGAAGTAAAGCAGCAGCTCTATGAAGCTATGCCATCAGAAAAATTGCCAAACATTATGTACAAGCAAAAATCGAAGCTAAACTACACCGACGTGTCTTCTGATTGGGGTTTAGCTGATTTTTCGTTTAGTAATGGAGCCGTTTCTGCAGATTTGGACAATGATGGCGATCTCGACCTTGTAATCAACAATATGGACGAAAGTGCCTTTGTCTATCAAAACCTTTCCAGGGAAGAAGAAAAAGGTAATTTCCTAAAGGTGGTGGCCAATGGGGAGTCCTCTGAAGAATTTAGCAAGGTTAAAATCGATATAGGAGCTACTTCACAACTAATAGAAATCAAAAGGGTAAGGGGTTATAGATCTGCGCAAGAAAACAACGCCCTCTTTGGAATTGGGAACAGCACAACCATCGATACCGTGACCATCTACTGGAAGAATGGGAAGATGCAGCAAAAATTTAATATCCCTGCAAACACCACACTTACATTTTCAAAAAGTGAGGCAAAAAAAACATATAAGTCTGACAACACTGTTAGCACTTACTTCAAAAAAGTAGACAATTCCGCCATTGGACTGGATTTCGTGCACCAGGAGAATGCCTTTGATGATTTCGAAGAAGAAATCCTATTGCCCTACAAACAATCCAATTTAGGTCCTTTTATAGCAAAGGGAGACATTGATAATGACGGTCTAATGGATTTTCATATTGGTGGGGCATCAGGTCAGCCAGGTCAGATTTACAAGCAAGCTAGGTCCGGATTTACGAAAGTAAACTCCCCCGCTCTTGTCAACGATGCCCAATATGAAGACATGGAATCCTTATTTTTCGATTTTGATGGTGATAAGGACTTGGATTTATTCGTCGTCAGTGGGGGCAATGAGTTTGCCGAGCATTCTTCATACCATATGGACAGGATCTATCTGAATGATGGAACCGGGCATTTTACCCGACTGGAGAGTGACGTTCTTGGCAAGTACCCTAAAAATGGTAAAACCGTGAGTTTTATTGATTACGACAAAGATGGGGACAATGATATTTTGGTTGGAAATCGTGTTATACCTCGAATGTATCCCAATCACCAACCATCGGTACTTTACGAAAATGTCAACGGTGAACTTATAGAGGCAACCCAAAAGGTTTCTCCCGATTTATCTGATTTTGGAATAGTCAACGATATTCAGGTCACAGACATAAACAATGATGGATGGGAAGATTTTATTGTTGTGGGTGAATGGACAGGTATTGGTGTTTTTATCAATGAAAATGGTACTTTCAAGAATATCAGTGCTGAAAATCCAGTGCTAAAGGAAAAGGGTTGGTGGTTTTCCATCAGTGAAACCGATGTGAACAATGATGGTCTAAAGGATTATATAGTTGGAAATGCAGGGCTTAATATTAAGTTCAAGGCCTCTACGGAAAAACCATTTAAAATCTATGCCACTGATTTTGATGATAACGGAACCAACGATATTGTATTGAGCAAAAAGTACAATGGGACCTATGTTCCCGTAAGAGGAAGGGAATGCTCATCGCAACAGATGCCGTTCATAAAGGACAAATTTGAAACGTATACCGAATTTGCCAACGCCAGCTTAACGGACATTTATGGAGAGAAATTAAATACTTCCTATGAAAATAGCATTACCCAATTCGAATCCATTCTTTTGATCAATAAGGGAAATCTCAATTTTGAAAAACAAACACTTCCTGTCAATGTCCAATCCTATCCATTATTTGATTGTTCCTTTATTGATTTGAATAAAGATGGGTTTGAAGATGTGGTTACCGTTGGAAACATTTACGGGACAGAGGTAGAGACTCCACGATTGGACGCGCTTTCAGGTGTAATTTTGCTCTCGAATGGAAAGGACGGGTATCAAAGCGTCCCTCAGCAAGAATCGGGGTTAATTTTGGATGGAAACGTGAAAAGCATTCAACTTATCGAGGGACCAAATAACCAGAAATATCTAATTAATACCGCTAACAATGGTCCGCTGATGGTCCATAAAATTTCTTCTTAAAAAGAAGTGGCTTACCTTGCAGGCAGAAAAAATACATCATGAATAACCAAATCTATGGGATCAGGGCTATATTGCAAGCAATAGAAGCCGAGCAGCCCATAAACAAGATATTCCTTCAGAAAGGACTTAGTGGAGAGCTTTATAAGGAGTTGGAGGCCGCTATCCGGAAAAATGGACTCAGCAGCTCCTATGTTCCAATGGAAAAATTGAATAGACTTACCAAGAACAATCATCAGGGTGCTGTGGCCAATATTTCACCGGTTCAATTCCATAATCTTGAGGAACTGGTAGAACGCGTATTGGAAAAAGAAAGTACCCCGCTCTTTTTGTTGTTAGATCAGGTTTCAGATGTTCGGAATTTTGGTGCAATCATCAGAACAGCTGAATGCTGTGGTGTCGATGGCATTATAGTTCCCAAAAATGGTGCTGCACCCATAACGGATGACACGGTTAAGACCTCGGCTGGTGCCGCGTTCAATGTCCCTATCTCTAAGGTAGACCATTTAAAGGATGCCATATTCTATCTACAATCATCCGGTATCGAAATTGTTGCTGCTACCGAAAAAACGGAAAACGAGATCTATTCGGTGGATTTCTCCAAACCCTGCGCCGTTGTGATGGGAGCTGAAGATAAGGGAATTTCCGCCTCAATCCTAAATCTTGTTGACCACAAAGCAAAGCTTCCACTTCTGGGCGAAATAGGTTCGCTAAATGTTTCCGTGGCCTGTGGCGTGTTCTTATATGAGGTGGTAAGGCAGCGAGCTCAATAGTCTCAGGACTCCGTATCTTTCTTGTAGTGATAAGAAATCTTAATCTTGTTATCGACATCTTCTGGCGGAGTTTCTATAAAATTGCCGTTTTCATCAAAGTGTTTTAAAAAGGGGTCGTCATCCTCATTGTAATCTTCCCGCTCCCAGTGGTACTTCTTTTCCTTTGGCACCTTGACCTTTAAAAGAATCGCCAATAGCAAACCAGTAATAAATCCTGAAAGGTGCCCTTCCCATGAAACGCCGTCCTTTATTGGGAAAATGTACCAAATCATACTTCCATAGATAAAGACCACAACCAGCGATAATGCTATCAATCTAAAATGTTTGGCGAACACTCCCTTGAAAAAAATAAAACTCGCCAAAACATAAATAACCCCACTGGCCCCGATATGATACGAAGGCCTGCCTATCAACCAGGTCGAAAACCCGGAAATCAAGATTCCCCAGACCAATGTTTTTAAGGCTACGGATCGGTAAAAATAAAACAGGAAAGCTGTCAAGACAGCCAAGGGAATGGTGTTATTGTACAGATGTTCTACCGAACCATGGATAAACGGACTTAAAAGCACCCCTCTCAATCCTAAAAGTTTTCTTGGATAGACCCCAAATTCATTAAAATTGGTCCCAAGCTGAATTTCAAACCAAAAAACCGTCCATATGGACAGCATGGCCAAAAGCGGCGCCATCAATACACCATTGGAAAACTTAAAATCATTTGAATCAGCCATGCTATTTTGTAATCAATTATCCGGCCATATCATGAAATTACACATTTTGTCATGTTTTACTCAAAATACATCAAAACAGATCTTAACAGCTACTACAAAATTGTCTTATTTTTATCGCTATGAATGAACCTTTGGCGGAGCGTATACGTCCCAAAACCCTTGAAGACTATATAAGTCAGCACCATTTAGTGGGTCAAAATGGCTCGTTGACACATCAAATCAAAAATGGGATAATCCCCTCGTTGATATTATGGGGGCCACCAGGGACCGGAAAAACAACTTTGGCCAATATTATTGCCCATGAAAGTCAAAGACCATTTTATACACTTAGTGCTATCAGTAGTGGTGTCAAAGATGTGCGGGAAGTAATCGACAAGGCAAAACAGGCAGGAGGGCTTTTTACCTCCAAAAATCCAATCCTTTTCATTGATGAAATTCATCGATTTAGTAAGTCCCAGCAAGATTCTTTATTGGGAGCAGTGGAAAAAGGATGGGTAACACTTATAGGAGCTACTACAGAAAACCCAAGTTTTGAGGTAATTCCTGCGCTTTTATCCCGTTGTCAGGTTTATATCTTAAACCCTTTTGAAAAAGAAGATCTAGAGTCACTTTTGAATAGGGCCATGACTTCGGATACCCTGTTGAAATCCAAAAAGATAAATTTAAAAGAAACCGAGGCTTTGCTACGCCTTTCCGGGGGAGACGGCCGTAAACTCTTAAACATTTTTGAGCTGATTGTAAATTCTGAAGTTGGTGAAACTGTTACCATCACCAATGACCTGGTCCTTCAAAAAGTGCAAAAGAACACCGTGCTTTATGATAAAACAGGTGAACAGCATTATGATATCATATCAGCTTTTATCAAATCTATCCGGGGAAGTGATCCCAATGCAGCCGTTTATTGGTTGGCGCGTATGATAGAGGGAGGTGAAGATGTCAAGTTTATTGCCCGAAGGATGGTAATATTGGCATCTGAGGATATTGGAAATGCTAATCCTACCGCATTGGTACTCGCCAATTCCGCCTTTCAAGCCGTAAATACCATTGGCTATCCAGAAGCAAGAATCATTCTTAGTCAGTGCGCCACATATTTGGCCAGTTCGGCAAAAAGCAATGCAAGTTATATGGCCATAAAATATGCACAGCAAAAGGTGAAGGAAACCGGTGACCTTTCCGTTCCGTTGGCCATTAGAAATGCCCCGACGAAGTTGATGAAAGATCTAGGTTATGGAAAAGGATATGATTACGCGCATGACCACGAGAATAATTTCGTTGATCTCGAGTTTCTTCCCGAAGAAATTTCAGGTACTACCTTTTACAAGCCCGGAAAGAATCCCCGGGAAAATGCTATGAGGGATTTTCTAAAAAATCGCTGGAAGGATAAATATCAATTTTAGAATTTGATATTAAGTTCCTTGCCTTTACCACCTTCGGCATATTCAAGGACCCATTTCCCATCTTTTTTGAAAACTATTCCATTTTTCCCATTGTGATTGACCATAAAAATGTCGTCAGAAGAGGTTTTCATTAACTTCATTACCACTTTGGGCGTGCTATCCACCAGTTGATATCCATTTTCTATGGGCTGCGCATACAAAAGGCCTTCTTGTAAAGACTCGTTGGTAGTCGCAGTCTTAACATAAGAAGATTCCACAGGCTCCACAGCTTTATAGGTCTGATTTTCCGGTGTAGCTTCTTGAACTATAACCTTTTCCACAGGTTTTTCTTCCAGTTTTTTCACATCATTTTTAAAACTGACTGTAATAGGTTTCTCCGCTGTGGTTTTCTTTTCTTCTTCTTTGGAAGGGGTGTATACGTAATCCATTCCTTGGAACGAAATAAAACTCTCGTTGATCGCTTCCCTATAGGCCTCTTTGTATTTTTTTATCTTGCTCCTTCCTTCAATAGACCTAAAAACTTCGTTCATTTGGCAATCCCGTAAAACAATTTCAGTTTTAGTGGCAAAAAGCGAGGAATTGTCTTCAAAATCCACCAGCAATCCCAAACATCTATTATTAGCCAAATCTTGAGGTAATTCATCATCATAAACAGCATTGAAGCCATTTTTAGTAAAAAGATACTTGATCACGGTGCTTGTTTGATGTCGATTGGGAATTTTATAGACGTCAAAATGTTTAGGCACAATAATGTATTTATACTTGTTTAATTGTGCACTCATGGACATGCTTATACCTGCTGCAAATACAGTTAAAAATATTAATCTCAGTTTCATATTGTGTGACTAATCAATTATCGTTCCAAGATATAATATTAAATCCGAACTGTAAAGAAGCATAATGACTGTCCGCAATATTTCGATAACCTAAAAGGTTGTCTCCTAAAATGTAGAAATTGATGGGACCCATTTGCATGTTGAGCCCTAAACCGATATTTGTAAAGGAATATTTGTCTGCTGTATAGGTGGTCTTAAAAGCAAATCCACTACCCAACCTTTTTTGGAAAAATCCGGTAACAGCTGCTTGCACTCCCCGAGGACGTTTCATAAGAAATAACTGCCCTCCTACACTATTTCTGTAAAATGCATCATTCTGCCCACCTTGGGGGTTTATTCCACAGCCGCACTCCTCATCGAAAATGCCTCCTTCACCAAAATTATAGCGAATGGAGCCGTACACTTTTACCGGCCTGAACGATAAGTAACTCTTGTCATTTTCCTCGTAAGGAACCGCCTCTTCCAACTCATCAACCAGGTCCTCCCAAAGGTTATTGTTCAAATTGGGGACGTCTTCTGGTAAAAAGACCGTGATACCTTCATTGCTTGCAGTACCCCTTACCGTATAATTGTTGACATCCTTAGAATTGTGTATGAAGCCAACATCCAAAATACTTCCAGTAATTGTGGTTTGGGGATTTAATTGATACGTGAAACCAGCATCAAAACCCAAGCCTAAATTACCACCGAACAGCGCTCTTTTCATGAATAACTTTGTCAAATCCCTTTGGGTTGTCCCGGTATCTTCCTCCACGATATCCACAAAGCCCTCAACCCCAGAAGTTTGAAGTTGCATATCGGCTGTAATGCTCGTGGTATATATATTGTCCTGCCCTAAAGTCGTTCTGAACGATCCAGAGTTTTGAATGGATTGAAATTGAAAAATACTGGAATAGATTTTGGCCCTTGCTCCCACTGTCAGCGTGTTACCAATCCTTCTGTTAACCCCAAAATGGACCACATTGACCATCTCGCCCCTAAGACTAAGGTCAGCAAGATCAAAACTTCTTCCAATGTTAGCTCCTCCGTTACCCTCGAAAGCCAAGGCCGCGAGGTCTTTGGGCCAATAGACAATGACATCGGTTTCACCGTACATACCAAAACTATAGTAATCATCTGGCCTGTTCTTTCCCCTAAAGCCTACATTAAATATATCGATCTGACTGGTAGTACTGAAATCGTCTCTTTTGCTCATGCCCAGAACCAACTGGTCCCTTACTTTGGTTGTAAAATCAACACCGTCATCGGCAAAAAGATCATTAACTGTTACTCCACTTGTACCTGCCTGAAAGGACAATCCCGATAGAACAGGAACTCCAACGTGCCATTTTTCCAAAGTTTTTACACCTGGATTTACCAATAATGACTGCGGAATCTCATAAAAATCGTACAACAATTGTTTGTTCTGACCCTGCAGTGCAATCACTCCAAACAAAGCTGACGCTAGTAAATAACGGCTCAACTTCATTGTAAACGAAACATAAATTCTCCTGCTGAACGTAATATCAACTTTGGGTCTGGCAGCGTTGAAACGCTTGTCGAATCACCCAAGTTGGTAGCGTTTATTCTTAAAGCCGAAGTGGTTGTTAATATTTCCAAGCTTTTTCCCCCTGGTCCGTAAAAAACGTCTACGGTCAACAAAGGCGCGGGCGCTGGTTGTATCACGAACAATTGGACATCCAGCACGTTTCCCGTTTCATCCAAAAACTCAATTGCAATGTTTAGTTCCTTGCTCGTCGTATTCTCAACTTCATAGGAAAGCGTTCCTTCCAACAGGCGTTCGGCCACAAACTCCTCATTGAAAGCCTCAAACTCCACTACTTGGGAATAAAAATTGGTGATGACCCCTACATCGTTGATATGTTGCTCTTCTGCCTCCAAATAAAAAATACTTGAGGCTACGGTAGGAGTAACATTCAAGTCATCAAACTGGTTAAAATCCTGTTTTTCAGAGCATGATAGATTCAACAAAAAAGTGATGGCCGCCAACAGAGGTGGAAAAAATAGTCTTCTCATAGGTTAAAAAGCATTTTCTAGTACAACAATTGAGGCCGGCTATACCCTATTATAACTTTATAAAATGCTTTTTATTTCAATTAGACTATCAATCATTTTGCATAAATCGTGCTGCGGTTCTCTATGGGCGTTGAAGTGAAGGGTATGCAAACCCACTGACTGGGCCCCCATAATATCCGCTTCAAGGCTATCTCCTATCATTAATGCTTTTCTGGGAGAAACCCTGGCTTTATCCAGTGCCAGCTCAAAAATATACGGATGGGGTTTCTTAACCCCAGCAGTTTCTGAATTTATTATCTGGTCAAAATAATGATGAATGTTAGAACCCTTTAATTTTTTTTCCTGGATTTCCTGAAATCCATTGGTAATAATGTGCAGCCTGTACTTTGGGGACAAGTATTGCAAAACATCCTCTGTATGGGGAAACAAGTTGGTGAAAGCGGACAAATTTTCAATATAGGCCTCTGCCAATATATTGATCATTTCATCTGATATGGAAATATTTATCTCGTCGAAAGTCTTTTTCAATCTTTGATACCGCAGTTCCGATTTGCTTATTCTTTCTTCGCGATACAGTTTCCAGTAGTCAAGGTTTATAGGGATATAAGTGCCCAAAAAGTCATCCAACGATACCTCTACACAGTTTTCTTGGAATATTTTCTGAAATGTCAAGGCCGAGTTCTTCTCAAAATCCCATAATGTGTGATCCAGATCAAAAAAAATGTCCGTAACCTCTTTAAACATAGTAACGTTTTAGAAAGGATTGATAAAGGTGGAACCAATCTATTTTATGATCACTCCCCAACAACTCACTGGAAAAAATTGCAATTAAGTCACCATTGACCTGTTTGACCTGCCTGTACAACTGATCCATTATTTCAAAAACCTGATCTTTTCTTTCATAATTCAGTAGGGCATAGTCATGAACAGCAAATGGGTGCACCTTTAGTGGTTGCCTTACTTCCATATTAATGTCATAAAAATAAAATGGACTACAGGTTCCGGCCCTAAAACCAATTTCATGCGTATATCCCATGGAAAAATCATCGGTAAACTCTGTTTCAATAAGGTTTCTGTATGTACTTGGGACATTTACACGGTTATATCTTAACCTGGAATAGGTTACGGGCCTGTTTATTAAATCGGCCAAGGTTTTTTTTTCTTCTTTAAGCACCTTTTTGTCCGTGGATGAAAGAAATGAGGTACTCAAGGAAACGGCACTATAATCGGCTACTGATTTTATCAAGTACCTAAACTTATTGTTGTTTGCTGAAATGTTCTTGTCGTGGGCAGAATATTTGGCCAATTGGAAAAAGAACATCGTTTTTATTGGAAATCTTTTGTGGATATCGATCAACTCATAAAAATTGTCATAGGGATCTTTTTTGAATCCCAAAAGTACAGTAAAACGTTTTGCCATTGACCTAAATCTGAATTTTCCCAGATCCAGTAGAAAACCACCCAAACTTCTTGAAAATCCCCTAAGGGCATAACGATGCGAAGTAGTCACATTTATTATTGGAGTAAAAGCATATTTTCCTTTTTTCGTTTGGATGTCGGGAAAACGCTCCTTTAAGGCCAGAAGTAACTTTTGGGCCCAGATATCGACCACGGGCTGCTGTAAGAAGCCATGTTGATGGGCTATACTTTCTTTGGCAGGAAATCGCCCCACGCTATCTTTTACATGGGGTAGATATTCTTCATAACGGCTCAACAGAAAAAAACTCGCCGAAAATATGTCGTAGGGTATGGCACTACGGTCGCCTGAGGAGAAAAAACATGGAACCCCGTCCCAATCTGATACCTTTATCTCCAAATCATTGATTCCTTGCTCGAAAAGCAGGTCGTTGCTACGAATAAAAAACTCGTTTTGAAGGGGTTGTTTGGAATACGTAATCTTGGGTCCGGAATGCTTTATAAAATCCTCAACTTTGGAAGTAAATGTTATCTCTATACCCAAAATTCGTTCAAATAACTGTTTGGCCGTATAGGTCAATCTATTTGTGATTTTATGGGTATAGATCAATAACATAGCTGCTAAAGTAATCCTTTATCAGCGAAGCTTAAATAGTCATACTGGGTCAATATCAAATGATCCAACACTTTAATGTCAAGAGCCTCGCCCGCTTTTTGTAGTTTTTTCGTGATTTGCTTATCCGCCGCACTTGGCCTTAAGCTCCCAGACGGGTGGTTGTGGGCCAAAATAATGCCTACGGTTCCCAATTCCAAAGCCTGTTTCATTACCAATCTCACATCGACCAAAGTTCCCGTAATGCCACCCTTGCTCAATTGAGATTTATGAATCACCTTGTTCGAATTATTCAGATAAACGATCCAAAATTCTTCATGTTCCAATTCACCCATTAACGGATACAGCAACTCAAAAACATCTTTGCTGTTGGATATCTTATTGGATTTTTCCGCATCCCCTCCTCTTCTTCTGCGCCCTACTTCCAAGGCGGCGGCAATAGACACCGCTTTTGCCTCACCGATTCCCTTAAATTGCTTTAGTTGGTTGACCGAGAGTTTGCCCAGCTCATTTAGGTTATGGTTTACCGATGCCAAAATGCGTTTGGAAAGTTCTACGGCGCTCTCCCTTTTGTTTCCAGAGCCGATCAAAATGGCTATCAATTCGGCATCAGAAAGTACCGTTCGCCCCTTGTGCACCAGCTTTTCCCTAGGTTTATCATCATCTGCCCAATTTTTAATTGAAAAGGATGTGATTTTGTCTTGCATTGTTTAAATATAGAAGATTATTTTATGTAAATTATCGATGAAATCCATCTAATGAAATCACTTTTTGACACCGAATCGCATTCGGAAATCTTAAATCGCATCAACAATCTGAATGGGTCCTCAAAGGGGTTATGGGGTAAAATGGAGGTTGGCCAAATGCTTTTTCATTGTCAATTTCCATTGAATTTGGCTCTGGGAAGATATGAAATGAAGAAACCAAACCCAATTATGAAACTAATTTTTAAAAGTTTTAAGAAGGGATTGTACGACGATACGGTATGGAAGCCCAATTTACCCACCGCAAAACCGTTCAAGGTCGTTGATAACAAGGATTTTGAACATGAAAAGGCCAAACTCGTTGTTGCGGTGAACGATTTTCATCAAGAAAAAAACAAGGATGAATGGGACCCACATCCAGCTTTTGGGCATTTTACCCATGAACAATGGGGGAAAATGCAATACAAACATTTAGACCATCATTTAAGGCAGTTCGGAGTTTGATATATCGAACAATCAATGGCCTTTATCATCATCTTGAATTTCTTGATGCTCAATTTTGGCCCTAGTGTCATTGATCATCCGGTCCTCTTCCAAGATAACATTGGAAATCCCCAACATGAACGCCGCCAACAATATGGATACAATACGCTGAACTCTTTTCGGCAACATCTCGATTAAAAAATGGAATGGCGATTTCACCAAAACTATTGGACAACTACCGTTCCATACCTTAGCATGCTGACAAATTGCCGCTTTTGGTCATTTTAGCTGAAAATGGTATTGAAACGATCGAAATCCAACCCGCCGTAATTTCCAGAACTCATCAGCAACAAAGTGGAATGGTCAAAATTCTGGCTAAAAAGGAATTCTTGAAAAGCTTGTGGATCTGTAAAAATCTGGACATCTTCCCTTTTTAGGGCATCCGCTATCTGTTTTTCGGTCACCTCCTCCAATTGTTTGATTTTTACCGCATCCGGAGAATAAAACACCACGGCCTCATCGGCAGCATCCAGAGCACCATCGTATTCCTTAAGAAACTCTGCATTTAAACTGCTGTACGTATGAAGTTCTAGGCACGCCAGTAATTTTCGGTTCGGATATTGCTCTTTGACCGCCCTTGTAGTTGCTTTAACCTTGCTTGGAGAATGGGCAAAATCTTTAAAAGCTACTTTATTTTCTCCTTCAGCTACCTTTTCCAATCGTTTGGAAGCTCCTTTGAAAGAAGCAATGGCTTCGTAAAAATCATCCTCATCAACACCCATATTCTGACAGATCCATTTGGCGCCAGCCAGATTGTTCAGGTTGTGCTTTCCGAATATCTCAATGGGCATTTCCCCCTCTGGCGTATCCAATAAGGTCACACCATTCTCAACACGGTATTCTGGAGTGGTATAAGGAAATTTTCGAATCGAATTTTCCGAGGTTTCAACAACTTTTTTAACCTCGGCATCTTCCTCATTATAAGTTATGGAACCTCCTCGAACTATGCCGTCCACAAAAATCTGAAATTGCTCAACGTAGTTTTCAAAGGTTGGGAACACGTTGATATGATCCCAGGCAATCCCACTTAACAGGGCAATATTGGGCTGATACAAATGAAATTTGGGCCTTCTGTCAACGGGTGATGAAAGGTATTCGTCCCCTTCGAGTACGATGAAATCATTTTCTTCGGTAAGGTGCACCATCCGTTCAAAACCCTCCAACTGCGCTCCAACCATATAATCCACAGCGATATCATGATAATTCAGCACGTGGAGTATCATGGAGGTTATGGTGGTCTTACCATGACTGCCTCCTATGACTACCCTGGTCTTGTATTTGGACTGTTCGTATAAAAATTCGGGATAGGAATAAATTTTCAACCCTATTTCCTGTGCCTTCAGCAACTCAGGATTGTCCGATTTTGCGTGCATTCCTAAAATAACGGCATCCAGGTCATCATGAATCTTTTCGGGAAACCACCCAAATTCTGCGGGAAGTAGGCCTTTTGCGGCCAACCTACTCTTTGAAGGTTCGAAGATTACATCATCACTCCCCGTGATTTCGTATCCCTTGTGTTCCATGGCCAAGGCCAGGTTGTGCATGGCGCTTCCACCGATGGCAATAAAATGGATTTTCATACTACAAATTATCCATCAAAAATAGACATTGGCCCAGCCATTACAAACTTAGATGTGATCTTATTAATTGTTACCTTGGTTTTAAAATTGACAACCATGAGACATCTAATATTCTGTTTAATTATTTGTTTTCCCGCTATTACATTGGCACAAAAGTCAGACTACCCTATTAAATCATTCTTGGATGATGGGATCAAAGCTCCAAATACACATCATATAGGAGAAGCATGGCTTAACTTTTTGCTTAAGGAAGAAGATAATCTCGACTACAATATTACCCAAGCAACGTTTAGTCCCAACTCAACATTGGATTGGCATAAGCATGGCACTCCCCAAGTATTGATTGTGTTGGAAGGGAAAGGATATTATCAAGAGAAAGGAAAAGATCCAATAATAATTAGGAAAGGAGATGTTATCCGATGCCAAAAAGAAACGGAGCACTGGCATACTTCCTCCAAGGATAGCAAGATATCGTATCTCGCAATTTATGGAAACTCCCCAACAATTTGGACGCAGAAAGTCACAAGGGAATATTACAATAGTGTATCGGAAAAATTAGATCAAGATTAGAATCAAAATAGTTACAGTTATTATGAATTTAAGAGATATTCCAAGTAAAGAAATTATGCCCGGTTACCATGGTAAAATGGTCCACAGTGAAACAATGACCTGGGCTTTTTGGGATGTGGAAGAAGGTGCGGAAGTACCAGCACACCATCACGTTCACGAACAGATCATGCATGTTTTGGAAGGTACTTTTCAATTCACCGTTGGTGGAAAAACCGATATCCATAATCCCGGTGATGTAGTAATCATTCCCTCGAACGTTCCACATAGTGGAAAAGCTTTGACCGCTTGTAAATTAATGGATGTTTTTAACCCGGTGCGGGAAGAATATAGATAGTATGAAAATATCGCACTCAGGAAAAAACGCACTGGTTGGCGGAAGCAGTAAGGGTATTGGCGAGGCCATCGCCAGACAACTTGCCGAAAGTGGCGCCAATGTGACCCTTATGGCAAGAAATGAAGCTCGACTAAAGGAAATTGTTACGGATTTACCCACGGAACAAGGGCAAAAGCACCAATATATACTTGTTGATTTTTCGGATTTTAACGCTTTCAAGGCAAAAATGACCACTTTTTTTGCAGAGAACTCCATAGATATCCTTGTGAACAACACCCAGGGACCAGAGGCTGGGGGTGCTTTGGAGAAAAAGGTAGAAGATTATCAAAATGCCTTTGACCTGTTGTTTAAATCCGTTGTACTGACCACAGAACTGGCATTGGGGCATATGCTTAAAAAACAATGGGGCAGGATCATAAACGTAGCCTCAATTTCGGTCAAAGAGCCCTTAAATTATTTGGCGCTATCCAATTCCATACGAGCGGCAATGGTAACTTGGGCCAAAAGCCTTGCATTTGATGTGGGCAAAGATGGCATTACGGTCAACAATGTACTTACTGGCTATTTTGACACCAACAGAATTGCCCAACTCAATGCCAAAAAAGCGGAAAAGTTGGGAATTTCGACCAGTGAAGTGCGTTCGGCCATGGAAGCGCAAGTCCCCGTTAAACGCATAGGAGATCCTGCCGAGTATGGTTATTTGGTCGCTTTTTTGGCTTCAAAACAGGCCGGATATATCACAGGGACCAATATTCCGATAGATGGTGGTTTGTTGAAATCATTGTGATTTATTTCCAAAATCGAAATAATTATAGGATCAAATTATTGAATTCATAAATTTTCGTTAATTTTATTGCTTAACCACTAAAAATTCAACTTTATGAATTCAAAAGTTTTTATGGTAGCGCGGATTCTTTTAGGATTGTTCGTCCTTACCTTTGGTTTGAACAAGTTTTTACATTTCATTCCTTTTGGGGAGATGTCAGAGAGCGCAATGGCATACTTCGGCGCCGTATCATCGACCCATACAATAACTTTGGTAGCAGTTATTGAGATTTTGACAGGTCTTGCCCTAATTTTGAACAAATTTGGCGCTTTGATGACCCTTATTCTAATGAGCGTTTCGGTAAACGCGGTAATGTTCCACGCTGCTTTAGCTCCTGAAGGTATAATGGGAGCTTTAATTCTTATTGTTTTGAACATTGTTGTTCTTATCGGATACAAAGACCGATATAAAGAAATTTTACGAGCCTAAATATTGTAAAAAAGCCCCTCTTTAAAAGAGGGGCTTTTTTATTGCTACAACATTCGTTTTTTGATTATAAACTCATTTTATCCTTGAATATGTAGGATTGTCTTCTAGACACTTCAATTTCTTCCCCGTTCTTCATTTGGAGCTTTAGTTTCCCATTAAACCATGGCACTACATTGTTGATATAATTGGTATTCACTATTTGTTGTCTGTTTGCCCTGAAAAAAGATTGATTGGGCAGTTTTTCCTCTATCTGATTGAGCGATTTGTAAAGCAGTGGCTTTTTGTCCTGAAAAAACACCCTGGTATAGTTCCCAACAATCTCAAAATGGGAAATCTCCCCTATTTTGACCAACCAGCATGATTCTCCATCTTTTATAAAAATTTGACTGGTCTCGGACAATTTTGACGATTTTTCCTCTTCTTCATTTTCTGCCAACCTTGCCCTTACCTTATCCAAGGCCATTCCAAAACGTTTTTCGTTTATGGGCTTCAACAAATAATCCAGGGCGTTGTACTCGAAGGATTTAATGGCATACTCATCAAAAGCCGTCGTGAAAACCGTAATAGGTACCTCATCCAACATTTCAAGTAACTCAAACCCATCTTTTTCGGGCATGTTGATATCCAAAAAAAGCAGATCTGGGGCTTGTTGCCGAATGA
Organism: Flagellimonas sp. 2504JD4-2; assembly: GCF_053642935.1. Classification (NCBI taxonomy): domain Bacteria; kingdom Pseudomonadati; phylum Bacteroidota; class Flavobacteriia; order Flavobacteriales; family Flavobacteriaceae; genus Flagellimonas; species Flagellimonas sp. 2504JD4-2. The sequence continues at coordinate 918,433 of NZ_JBSIOV010000002.1, forward strand.
GTTCAAACCCCATATCTACATTCTCAGCTTCGCCAACGAGCTCAATCTCATCATATTTTTTGATGAGTTCTTTTAGCTCATTGCGGGCCAATCTGGAATCTTCAACAATAACCGTCTTGATTTTCATTCCAATGGTATTTTAATATCTGCCACTACCTCCCCATCAGTTTCATGTAAATTGAAGGAAGCATTATCTGCATAAAGCAGTTTTAATCTTTGTCTAATATTTTTTAACCCCAACTGCGTCGTATTTTTTTGAAGTTTAAGTTTTCCCGTATTTCTAACCTGAATTTTCATCAAACCGCCCTCCTCTTTCGTTACCAACACAATTCTACCTCCTTTTTTCAGATTGGAAATTCCGTGCTTGGCAGCGTTTTCGATCAATAGCTGTATGATCATTGGGGGAATTTGTTGTGACAACATGTTTTCATCAACCTCTTTGACGAACTCCAACCGGTTTTCAAACTGAATCTTGGACAGGTCGATATAATTGTCCACAATCTCCAACTCCTCCTCCAACGGAATGGAGTTTACATTGTTCTTGGTAAGTGAGTACCTTAAAATCTCGGAAAGCTTTGTGAGCATTTCCCGTGATTTTTCCACATCCTCCAGCATCAACCCTCTGATATTGTTCAAACTGTTGAACATAAAGTGTGGATTTATCTGCCCCTTCAGGGTATTGAGTTGCGCCTGTTTGAGGGTTGTATTTAATTCAAGTCGTTCAATACGGTCCCTGTTTAATTTCAACAGTAATTTGATGACCAAGTAGGTAACTGTCCATGCTCCTATTAAGAATAGCGAGTTAAGGATATGGATAAAAACGCCATCATAGATTTTGAACATCTGAATTTCCTCTTCCGTAAGTCCTGGCCCATGCTTGGCGTACAAGTATCCGAATAGAAAATTCATACCACCAAAAATGATACAGGTGACCAAAAAGGACACTAGAATCTTGATGAAATCCTTCATCCCAAATGATTCAAACCCAACATTACGTTTAAGATACCACCGCAGTAGAGAAGTAGAAAAAACACCAATGAAGATGCCAAAAATAACGGAGTAAACTATAAGCTCGGGGCTCATCTTCCGCATCACAAAAATGGAAAGGCAATTAATGAATCCCCATCCCAAAAGTTGGAGTATCCAAAAGGTATAATTGCTTTTTTTGCTATTTAGTTCCATTGGCTATGTATCATCAACAATCCAAATATAAGGTTTTGCCCAGCGAGGAAGCTCTAGGATTTTGAATTGATTTTTTGCCTTTTTATTCCCCAGCAGCAGCTCTTTTCCGTATTTAGGAAAGCTACCCATGTCAGTGTAGATCCTGTGTAGAAGAATGGAAAGTAATCGATGTCCCATCCGCTCCATTTTGCAATAATTCCGAAGGCTGCCAAAAGGATTCCCATAACAAGGATGAACCGCTGTGATTTATTTAGTTTTTTCATTTTTAACTTTATTTGAAAGGTTGTCTTATGTATCTGCTAAACCAGAATATCGATAAGCAGCGTAATTACTAATTTGGCTATTGTTATCATCGTAACCGTCTTTTGATGTTTATACCCCAAAAATACATTCCCAATGTACCCAGGGAAAGGAGATTATGACCAATGGTATATTTGACATTGTGAACGGTAACCACAAAAAAAGGAGCCTAAAAAGGCTCCTTCCAATAATCTCGTTTTGAAAGATCAGTCTTTCAAAGGGGTCGGTATTTCTTGCTTGCCCAAATGCTTGGCATAAAAGCCCATCATTGCATTGTACAGCTCCAATCTATTTTCTTCTTTTCCGAATCCGTGTCCCTCATCATATTTCACCATATAGGGCACATCATAGCCTTTGCCCCGAAGTGCGCTCACAATCTGGTCCGATTCATCGATATTAACCCTTGGGTCATTTGCACCCTGAACCACGAACAATGGTTTTTTGATCTTGTCAATTTGGTATACAGGTGATACTTCTTCCATGATCAATTTCTCCTCAGGATTGTCCTCATCATACCATATTTCCTTGATGATTTTTAAATAAGGCTTCCAATATGGTGGAATGGTCTTCATAAATGTGAAAAGATTGGAAACGCCCACATAGTCCACCCCGCATGCGTAAAGGTCAGGTGTCTTGGTCAAACCTCTTAGAACGGCATAACCTCCATGGCTTCCTCCATAGATGGCGGCTTTATCTGCATCTACCCAGCCTTGATCAATTACATATTTTAGACCGTCCTCAACATCGTCCATAGCTTTTCGCCCGATTTGTTTAAATCCAGACTCCAAAAATTCTCTTCCATATCCCCCTGAGATTCGGAAATTAACTTGCAGGGTAGCATAACCCCTACTTGCAAACAATTGCGCTTCTGGGTTAAAGCCCCAAGAATCACGTATGCCCTGCGGTCCACCATGTGGATTCACAATTACAGGTACTTTTTCTCCTGCCAGAGCGGCCTTGGGAAGTGTAATATAGCCATGTAAAGTGATCCCATCACGACTTTTAAAGGTGATTGGCCTCATTTCGGACATATCCTCCTCTTTTAATTGCGGCATGGTATTGTATAACTCTTTGAGTTCATTTTTGGCGACATCATATGCGTAATATACCCCGTAAAGGCGATCACTATCCACATAAACCATGAAGAGGTTTTCATCCTCGGTAGTATCCAATACGCGATATTGTTTTCCAGGAAGTTCCTCTTTTACTTTAGCAGCCAATTGTTTGTAAGGCTCGCTTACCGGTACAACTATTCCCTTTTCACCTTCATAGGAAAAATAATCGATGGAATAGTTTCTTGTTCGGGAAAGCCCTAGGCCTTGAACATCATAATAATCGTTCGTGAAAACTTTTTCAACGGCCTTATCTTCCTTTAAATCGTACAGAACAATCTCGGCCTTATCGCTTTCCAAATTTGAAAGTACATAGGCATCGTGTGGATCCTCTGTTGCATAGTTAAAATTCAAAATATTGAAATTGTCCTTCCAATTAAGGCTCTTCAGCAATTTATATCCTCCATTTCCATCTTCATAATACACATCTTGCTCTACGCCATCCCTGATTCTTACGTAGCCCTTAAGATTTCCATCCTTATCGAAGTTATATCCAAAAATTGGATTGGCCGGGTCATCATTACTAAAAAGTTGGGTAAGCTCCCCGGTATCCAAGTTTACCTTGTATGGTTCAAATACCTGAGGGTTGTTTTTGTTCATTGACACAATAATGTGATCCTTGTCCTCTCGAAGAAGCTCTGTAAACTGGGCTCGAACGCCATCGAACGGTGTAAGGTCTTTCATGTTAGTGCCATCCAGATCAACGGCATAGATGTGATAATTTTCATCACCTCCTTTGTCCATGGAATAATAAAGTCTTCCATTGTTCAGCCATCCGTAGCCTCTAACCAATTCATCTTTTTCTTCTATAGCTCTTTTTGATACTCCTGTAGCGATATCCTTGACATAGATATGTTGTTTACCATTCTCATCGCTCTCACGGTAGGAAAGGTATTTACCGTCTGGTGAAAATCTAAAAGTAAATGCCTTGGGATTAGCGAAATAATCCTCTACGGTGTAACGATAGTCACCATCATCCAAAGATGCCAATGAAATAAGTTCATCATTCGAGCTAACCAATTCGGGTTTGCCAGGTAGGCTTTGTTCTCCCTTTTCGGAGTCTGCCGCGGGTGCTTGGGCATATGAGGCCACTCCTGTAAAAAAGAACAGCAAAGAGCCGCATAACAGCTTAAAATTCAATGTTGTTTTCATAGTGTTGCATTAATTGTTTTTGATTGAAATTTGAAGTTAATCTTTAATAAGACCGATTTTTTGTGCTTTTGTTACATGTTTAAGCAGGTAATAAAAATAGAATCTCATGTATCGCCCGGAAACAAGATTATGGTAAGCGGTAAATTAGCTCTGGTAAGTGGAACTATTTTTTTTCAGGAGGAAATTTGGAAAACACCTTTTTGACCACAGCTCTCAACCTTGCTTCCCTTACGTTCGGGGAGGCATTTTCACGATACCCGCTCTCGCTCGTCGCTTGCCAAAAAAGGGCATCTTTTTGTGCATCTACAAAATCAAATTGTATTTGTCTTTGAATCCCGGAATTCCCCAGTGGCAATCCTACAGACACGCCACCACCTACATTGCGTCCACCACCGCCTAAGCCCACACCTACAGAATTATTGGGCGCCGCACGGTACTCACTGCTTAGGATATTGATAAAAAAGTCTGGTTCTTCAGCAAGGAGATATCCCTTTGATTGCAGTGTTGAATCCAAAATACGGACTAGGCGTTTCTCATCAAGTCCACTTAATCCCGATTCAATATCAGTGAAATAATTATAGCTGGTATAGTTTGAAAAGTTTGTAGTCTTATCATAGTCGTAATTTACCCTTACACCACCGCAGGAAATAAATAAGGAGCAAACCAAAAATGAAATAAGATATCGCATGACCAATTTCAAATACCTTTAAAATTAATCAATATTCAGGTTCAAAAGGGATTTGGGTAAGGTTATTCGTTCAATAGCTTCCACAGCTTATCCTTGAGCTCTTGGATTCCCTGCTGGGCTACTGAAGAAATAAAGAGGTAAGACACATTTTTTAGATCCTTATCCAGCTCGACTCTCATTTCGTCCATAAGTTCTTGATCAAGCATATCGCTTTTGGAGATGGCCACCAATCTTTCTTTGTCCAGAAGTTCAGGATTGTAACGTCTTAGCTCGTCCAATAAGATTTCATATTCCTTGGAAATATCATTGCTATCCGCCGGAATCAGAAAAAGCAATGTGGCATTCCGTTCAATATGACGCAAAAAATAGTGCCCCAATCCCTTGCCTTCGGCAGCACCTTCAATGATTCCAGGAATATCTGCCATCACAAAACTCTTGAAGTCGCGATATTCAACAATGCCTAAATTGGGTTTTAAAGTGGTGAATTCGTAATCCGCAATTTTTGGTTTGGCCGAGGTCATCACAGAGAGCAATGTGGATTTTCCTGCATTCGGAAAGCCAACCAGTCCAACATCTGCCAACACCTTTAACTCTAAGGTAACTTGGGATTCTTGTCCCGGGATACCTGGCTGTGCATATCGGGGAGTCTGATTGGTCGGGCTCTTAAAATGCCAGTTGCCCCTACCTCCTTTACCACCTTCGAGGACTATCTTTTCTTCTCCGTCCTCAGTAATCTCAAAAAGAACTTCATTGGATGCTGTGTCTCGAATAACGGTACCTAAAGGCACTTCCATGTACACGTCCGCACCATCTGCACCGGTACTTCGATTTTTACTTCCATGTTCACCGTGACCTCCTTTAAAGTGTTTTTTGAACCTATAATGGACCAAGGTCCAAAGGTTCTTATTGCCTTTTACGATGACGTGGCCTCCTCGTCCACCATCTCCACCATCGGGCCCACCTTTGGTGATGTATTTTTCCCGGTGTAGGTGCACAGAACCTTTGCCTCCGTTTCCAGAAGCTACATGAACTTTTACATAGTCGACAAAATTACCTTCGGTCATTTTTTAGGTTTCAAAGCAGTCACTTCGTCATAATATTCTTGAATTTCAAGATATTCCTTGGAAGATACATCTTCAACGACAATATCTGTTTTTTCCAAAACTTTCATTACCTCATCCCTGTTCTTGAAAACATCACTAACTACTTGTTGTTTAAATATCTGACCATTGCCAGTGTCTCGCCAAAAAGATTGTTTGTTAAAAATCAAAAAATCCTGTTCTGAGGAGCCATTAATTCTGGGTGCAATGCCAATGTAATGTGTGTATATTATTTGTTGGTCCTTTAGGAATATATGTCTTTCAAAATCCATGAGTTTAGGACTTACATGTGCCGTCACAATTTTTCTAAGACCATACCTTTCAGCATATTTCTTTAGCCAGATATTGGATGCCTGATTTGCCTCGATAAGATAACTATCCTCTTCTTCGACAGTTTTGTTGTAGATGTTTACTTGGTTCTGAATCTCATGTTGCCAGTTGTTATTTTCACACGATGTCAGGAGAATTATAAAAAATATAAAAAGACATTTTTTAAACATTGTGAAATAATTGGTCTATAACCTTCGCCAATCGTTCCGTAATTTCCTCGATATCCCCAATTCCGTTAACCGAATGAAATTTATCCTGCTTCTGATAATATTCTTTAAGGGGAGCGGTTTCTTGGTTGTATACGTCAAAACGGTTGCGAATCTTACTTTCGTCCTGATCATCAGGTCTTCCACTATCCTTGCCCCGTTCCAACAAACGATTTACCAAAATATCATCATCCGCCTCCAAAGCAATCGTGGCATCAATTCGCATCTTTTTGGATTCCAAAAAGTTATCCAAGGCCTCAGCTTGAGCTTCGGTTCTCGGAAAACCATCAAAAATGAACCCTGATGCTTCAGGATTATTCTCCACTTCATCCTTCAACATGCTTATGGTAACTTCATCTGGCACCAAATCCCCTTTGTCCATGTACGATTTGGCCAATTTGCCCAGTTCCGTTCCATTTTTAATGTTATATCTGAACACATCCCCTGTGGAAATATGTTTCAAATTGTATTTTTCTTTTAAAAATCCTGCTTGGGTTCCTTTACCTGCCCCTGGCTTTCCGAAAAGCACTAGGTTAATCATATCTACTTGGTTTAATTGGTACACTTCTCTTAAATTTCTTCCTAACTCCTTGTAATCCAGCCCATATCCTACAATAAAGGTATCTGGAATTTCCAATCCTACATAGTCAATTGCATACTCGCCGTTGTACACATCAGATTTATAGAACAAGGATGCAATCTTAAATTCCTTGGCGTTGGTCTTGGAGAATAGATGTACAAGTTGCTTCAACGTTCTTCCCGTGTCGATCACATCCTCGAGAATAATGATGCTTCTCCCCTCGATATTCTCAGGAACATCCAGCAAGGTCTCCACGATACCCGTAGAGGTCAATCCTTGATACGAACTTAATTTTACGAATGAAACTTCACACGGATGGGGGTAAGCCTTTAAAAAATCTGATGCGAACATAAAGGCTCCATTAAGGACACCAACAAAAATCGGCACCTGGTCCTTATAGTCGTCAGCAATTTGAGCGGCCATTTTATCAATGGCCTCCAAAATCTGACCCTCCTTTAAATAGGGTTTAAAAACCTTGTCGTGAAGCTTTATCAACTTGTCATCCATTTAAATAGGTTGGCAAAGATAACATTTTTAAGGTCTCGAATCCCTTTGGTTTTTTATCCCTTCGCGGAATTCATGTATTTTTGCTTTCATTCCAAATCAGGGGCCAATGCGTTTTTTTTCTTCCAACTTTAAACTTGGAATTTTAGGAGGGGGTCAATTGGGCAAAATGTTGCTTTATGAGACCCGTAAATGGGACATCCAAACAAAGGTCATGGATGCTTCGGCCGAAGCACCTTGCAGCATAGCATGTGACGAATTTGTCCAAGGTAGTTTACTCGATTTTGATACCGTTTATGCCTTCGGAAAAGATGTGGATGTGCTTACCATCGAAATCGAAAATGTAAATGTTGATGCCCTGGAAAAATTGGAAGATGAAGGGGTTAAGGTATTTCCTCAACCAAAAGCGCTTCGTATCATACAAAACAAGGCTACCCAAAAGCTTTTTTATACGGACAACAACATTCCAACATCTCCCTTTACGCGTTTTGCCTATACTTCAGAAATAGAGGTTAGCATTTCAAATGGTGGATTAAAATTTCCATTTGTTTGGAAAAGTGCGCAGTTCGGGTATGATGGACAGGGTGTGAAGGTGGTTCGGCGATTGGAAGATTTGGAAGGATTACCCAATGTGGAATGCATTGCTGAGGAAATGGTTCATTTTAAAAATGAGCTTGCAGTTATAGTTGCTCGAAGCCAAAATGGTGAAGTCGTAACCTACCCCGTCGTGGAAATGGAGTTTCATCCAGAAGCCAACCAAGTGGAATATGTAATCTGTCCTGCACGTATCAGTGAGTCTGTATCCAAAAAAGCACGTGAAGTAGCCTTGAAGGTTTCGAAATCGATACAACATGTTGGACTGCTTGCTGTTGAAATGTTCCAGACCCAAAACGATGAAATCTTAGTCAACGAAGTAGCTCCTAGGCCACATAATAGTGGACATTACAGCATTGAGGCCAGTTATACCAATCAATTTGAACAGCACATTCGGGCCATTTTAGGATTACCTTTGGGAAAAACGGAGAGCAAAGTGGCGGGAGTTATGGTAAATTTGGTAGGTGCCGAAGGACATACGGGCAACGTAGTTTATGAGAACATAACATCCATATTGGAAATGGAAGGGGTAACTCCCCACATATATGGCAAAAAACAAACACGTCCTTTCCGAAAAATGGGTCATGTAACGATTGTAGACAAGGATATGTCCACTGCACGTAAAGTGGCTCAAAATGTCAAAGAAACAATCAAAGTAATCAGCAAATCACAATAATCAAGCTCCAAATCCCAAGTTTTGTTGTTTGGAATTTAATATTTGAAATTTTATGAAAAAAGTAGCGGTTATTATGGGAAGTACCAGCGACCTCCCAGTTATGCAAGATGCAGTGGATATTTTAAAAGGATTTGATATTGAGGTCGATGTGGACATTGTATCTGCACACAGAACCCCTGAAAAACTGTTCGATTTTGGAAAGAATGCCCACAAAAATGGCTACTCTGTGATTATTGCAGGAGCTGGGGGAGCTGCCCACCTACCGGGAATGGTGGCATCCCTTTCCCCATTGCCCGTTATCGGAGTTCCCGTGAAAAGTAGTAATTCCATTGATGGGTGGGACTCCGTATTGTCCATTCTCCAAATGCCTGGAGGTGTACCCGTGGCGACAGTGGCCCTTAATGGAGCTAAAAACGCCGGAATCTTGGCCGCCCAAATTATTGGCAGTGCCGATAAATGTGTTTTGGACAAGATTGAAGTCTACAAACAAGGACTTAAAGAAAAGGTCATCAAAGGTGCCGAAGAAGTCCGCAATAAAAAATAAGAATCCCCAAACATCCGGTTCTAGATTGCTCTTGGACGGATAAATGCTTCATAAATAAAATGAGTAACCCTCTTTTAACCCAATTCGACAAAGCTCCGTTTGAGCAAATCAAAAACAAACATTTTAAACCGGCTTTTTTGGAAGCCATTGAAGGTGCCAGAAAAGAAATTGATGGCATTGCAAACCATTCGGATGAGCCCACATTTGAAAATACGTTGGAAGCTCTGGATTTTTCAGGCAAGCAATTGGATCGTATCTCAAGTATATTCTTCAATCTGAATTCCGCAGAGACCAATGAGGAAATTCAGAAAATTGCGCAAGAGGTATCTCCGCTGCTATCGGAATTCAATAACGATATCACCTTAAACGAAGCCCTTTTTCAACGTATCAAATCCGTTTATGCGCAAAAGAGCGATTTAGATTTGTCCACAGAACAACAAACCTTGTTGGAAAAGCGATATAAAAGCTTCAGTCGCAACGGTGCCAACCTGGGTGAAGCCGATAAAAAACGTCTGCGCGAAATTGATGCCGAGCTTTCCAAACTAAAATTGAAATTCGGGGAAAATGTATTGGCGGAGACCAACAAATATGAAATGTTGTTGATCGATGAATCCGACTTGGAAGGATTGCCAGAGGGGGCCAAGGAAGCTGCTGTTCAATTGGCAAAATCAAAAAACAAAGAAGGCTGGTTGATCACTTTGGATTATCCGAGCTACATCCCATTTATGAAATATGCCAAGAACCGAAAATTGCGAAAAGAATTATCGCTGGCATTCGGCAGTAAGGGATTCCATAATGACGAGCTCGACAATAAAGAAAACGTATTGAAGATTGTTGCGCTTCGCCATGAACGGGCCAATCTCTTGGGCTATAAAACCCATGCGGATTTTGTGCTCGAGGAACGCATGGCAGAGACTCCTGATAAGGTTTTGGGGTTTTTGAACGAATTACTTGAAAAGGCGAAACCTGCCGCGGAACGGGAATTTGCAGACCTAGAAGCATATGCCAAAGATTTGGACGGTATTGACCGATTGGAAAAATGGGACAGTGCCTATTATTCTGAAAAATTGAAACAGAAACTGTTTGATTTGGATGATGAAAAGCTCATACCCTACTTTAAGCTTGAAAATGTTATCGAAGGTGTTTTCAAAGTGGCTGAAAAGTTATTTGGGTTGAAATTCAAAGAGGTTTTTGATATTGAAAAATATCATGAGGAAGTCAAGACTTTCGAGGTTTATGACGAATCTGATAATTTTATTTCCCTTTTTTATGCTGATTTTCATCCTAGACCAGGTAAACGCGGTGGAGCATGGATGACCTCATACAAAACCCAGTATCATTTGGATGGCAAAAATAGCCGTCCGCACATCTCGAACGTGTGCAACTTTACCAAACCCACCGAAACCAAACCTTCTTTGCTCACCTTCAATGAGGTAACCACACTGTTTCATGAGTTTGGACATGGTTTGCACGGTATGTTGGCCAATACAACCTATCCAAGTTTGTCAGGAACCTCCGTTTATTGGGATTTTGTTGAACTGCCCAGTCAGGTCATGGAAAATTGGTGCTATGAGAAAGAAGCGCTTAAATTGTTCGCTTTCCATTATGAAACTGGAGAGTTGATTCCTATGGAATTGGTCCAAAAGATTAAAGATTCAGCGACCTTTCAAGAAGGGATGGCCACTTTACGACAATTAAGCTTTGGATTCCTGGACATGGCATGGCATGGAACAAATTCTTCCGAAATAAATGATGTGAAAGCATACGAAACCAAAGCTTTTGAAGGTACAAACCTCTTTCCGGAAACTCGGGAAACCTGCATGAGTACCGCTTTCTCGCATATTTTCCAAGGAGGTTATTCTTCTGGGTATTATAGCTATAAATGGGCAGAGGTCTTGGATGCGGATGCTTTTGCCTATTTCAAGGAAAATGGGATTTTCAACAAGGAAGTTGCGGATAAGTTCAAGGAGCATGTACTATCTAAAGGCGGCACGGAAAATCCAATGGTTCTCTATAAGCGTTTTAGGGGAGCAGAACCCAAAATTGAACCTTTGTTGGAACGTGCTGGGTTATTGGAGTTAAAATAAATTATTAAACTTTCAGAAATAATTGAAAGTTTAAAAAATAATATTATCTTTGCTCCATGGAATATGTAGAAGCAAAACAGAAATTTATCAGCACCTGGGGCAGTTTGGGTACATTATGGGGCATAAACAAGGCTATGGCACAAATACAGGCATTACTGTTTATCTCTCCTAACCCTCTGAGCACTGAGGAAATCATGCAAGAGCTTCAAATTTCAAGAGGAAACACCAGTATGAATGTTCGACAACTTATTGATTGGGGCATTGTGACCAAAGAGCTAAAAACTGGAGAGCGCAAAGAATACTTTTCTACAGAAAAGGATGTTCATGAACTAGCTCGCATTATCGCCAAAGAACGCAGCAGAAGGGAAATTCAACCTGTAATCAAAACACTAAAAGAAATCAGTTCCATAAAAAGTGATGGAAACGCATCAAGCGAAGAACTGATCAAACAAACCAAAGCTCTTCACGAAATGGCCGAAACAGCAGATCGTCTGTTGGCCAAAACCGTGGAACTAAAACAAAACTGGATAAGCAGTGCCCTGCTCAAACTGATGAAATAATTTTTTTATTATAAATTTTCAATTTTTTCTGAAACTACAAAATATTTCGAATTATGATAAAGCTATATAAAACAAACTTAGTACTGGTGGCTATAACACTAGCACTTTACCTAACCCTTTATCTAGGCATGCTGTTTTCCATAGTTTTGGGTTTTGCCCAAGTAATTATGAGTTTCATCATAATATACCATTTCAAAAAGTTGGGTGAGTTCAGCAAGCTGCTTTTTATTACGTATCTGATTCTAACCTCGACCATATTGTTTTTGATTGCAACAGACAACTATGGCGACATCAACTTTATCATGCAATTTGCCGTAATCCCTATGCTACTGGCATTCTTTCATTTATATATCACTTACCGAATAAAAAATGAACTATAATATCCTAACATATGTCATATATCTCCCCATTATTGTTTTCATAATGATAAAGGTGGGGTGGTTATTTTTCAAAAACGGCGAGGTCTTCTTGTTCCATCTTTTTCACACGGATATCCCGCTCGCAAAAAGTATCAACAAACTTCTTTTGATTGGGTACTACTTTACCAATATTGGATATGCCATAATCACCATTGCATACTGGAAAAATATAGGAAGTGTGCTAGGGATGCTCAACTCTCTATCCTTGACACTGGGCAAGATAATCTTGCTTTTATCCCTTTTGCACTACAACAACATTTTTTGGCTCAAATACATACACAAATCAAAACTCTTAAATCAATAAATTATGGACAACACAAAAATCATTATCGGCTACATCATCTATTTACCAATAGTAATTTCTTTAACCATCTACACTTCCAAAATTTTGTTTAAAAATGGAAAGCTATTTATGATCGATATCTTCAAAGGAAAGGATGACATCGCACTAGCCACAAATAAACTCTTCGAAATCGGGTTTTATTTAATCAACATAGGGTTTGCTTTGTACATAATGAAAATCCATGGTTATGTAGCAAACTATGAAATGAGCAATCAAACGCTAATGGAAATTCTCAGCAAAAAAATTGGTGGTTTCACCATTTATCTGGGTTTGATGCTATTCTTTAATCTTTACCTGTTTTTTAGGGGAAGAAAAAAATCAAGAGAGTTTATCAAAGAACCCAAAAAAGTTAGCTAGTCATGCAAAAAATCATTATCGCCGGCGGAACAGGTTTCTTGGGAAATATTCTCATTAAAAATCTAAAATCCTATGCAAAAGATATTGTAGTATTAAGTCGTAAGCCACAACGTTCTTATGAAAATATTCGCTTCATCAAATGGGACGGAAATACACTATCCTCATGGTCCGTGGAAATTGACGGATGCGACGTCCTTATCAATCTAGCCGGCCATTCTGTTGATTGTCGGTACAATAGCAAAAACAGGTCGGAAATATTGGCATCACGTGTTAATTCCACCAAAGCCCTTGGTGCAGCCATTCAAAAAGCCAAGAATCCACCCAAGCTATGGATAAATTCCTCAACAGCGACCATCTACAGACATTCTGTTGACAAACAAATGGACGAAAGGACTGGAGAAATCGGAACAGGGTTTTCAGTTGATGTCGCAAAAGCATGGGAAAAGGCCCTTTTTTCATTTGACACTACAAAAACCAGAAAGGTGGCTTTAAGAACATCCATAGTTCTTGGAAAATCCAATGGAGCTCTTGCTCCCCTCTCGAACCTTGTAAAATTAGGATTTGGAGGTAAACAAGGGAATGGTAATCAATTTGTAAGTTGGATTCATGAAAAGGACTTTGCAAAAAGTATAATGTTTATTATCAAAAACAAAGATATTTCGGGACCAGTGAATATCGTAGCTCCTAAACCTACCACAAATAGGACTCTAATGGAAAATATTCGAGATACAATAGGTATTTCCTTCGGAATTCCGCTCAGTAGAACCCTATTGGAAATCGGTGCTCGGATTATCAAAACAGAAACCGAATTAATACTTAAAAGTCGAAACGTAATTCCACAAATCCTGCTTGACTCAGGTTTTCAACATGATTTTGGTACTTTAGAAATCGCTTTGGCTGATTTACTGGGACGGAAATCATAATATTAAGCTAAATTCTGTTTTCATGAACTTTTCGTGATACTTTTTGAAGTCGTTTGTAATGGACAAAACATAGAATCATTAACTAAAATCCATTACATTTGGTACTTCTTGAAAAAAAAATGGTAGCGTACAAACTTCAACCTGAAAACTGGGTAGATCAATATGCAGATTACCTGTTCAACTATGCGGTTGCCCGTGTAAGCGATTCGGAAATTGCAAAAGATTTAGTACAAGAAACATTTTATGCTGGCCTTAACTCGGCCAAAAATTATAAAGGCGATGCTGCCGAACGTACTTGGTTGATAGCTATTCTTAAGAGAAAAGTAATCGATTATTATCGAAAGATAAATTCAAAAAAGGGTAAAGCAGAGGTGCGTGTCAATTACAGCGCAAGCTCGGATTCTGAAGGTGATTGGCTTGAAGAACAGGTCGCGGACCCTTTTAGCAAAGACGGTGACAGTTCCATCGAAAACGAAGAACTCGGACTGGCCATTCAAGAATGCATTTCAAAATTGCCCAAAAAGCAATCTTTGGTTTTTAAAATGAAGACCATTCAGGGAATGAGTACCGAAGATATTTGTAATGAACTTGGAATTAATCCGTCCAACCTGTGGGTGATGATCCATAGAGCTCGAACCGCTCTTATGGGTTGTTTGAATCAAAATTGGTTTTAGTTATGAAGATTACATGCGAAGAGGCATCAGAAATATGTAACAAATCGCAATATAAAGAAGCAAGTTTTTGGCAGATCGTTAAATTACGCTGGCATATTCTTATGTGTAAAACTTGCGCAAAATTCACCAAGCAAAACACTGCTTTGACATCACTTTGCAATCGAGCAGGTCTTAATGTCCTGTCTGAAAGTGATAAAGAGGGTATGAAAAAGGATTTGAAGAAACATCTTTAAGTCAAAACTGTGCACAACCACAATATTCCACACCATAAAATCGGGATTCCTTCTACCCAAAACGACACTAGATAGTTCTTTTGCATATGCTTCCCGAAAAGGAATACCCCAATTAAAATTAGGCTTACAACAAATCGCGACCCTATCTCGACTGGATGTGGTTCATCTTTAAAAAATGTGAGAAGGAAACCAACTATGGTCAAAACTACCCCCAGCTTCTTTGTTCGCTCAATCCCCAACACTTGAGGTAAAGTCTTCAATTCGGTGCTATCCCATTTTAGATCCCTGATCTCGAAAGGCAGAAGCAGCACCAACACCAGAATAAAGCGCTGACTAAACAGCACCCATATATCCCATGACATGGGAACATCTTGCTCTATCACCGGCAAGTACACGGTAAATCCTACCCAAACCAGGGCTACAATATAAATTTTGAACCCTCCGAGGTTTCTTAGGTTTTTGGTTTTGGGCAAAAGTGGTATGGCATACAAGGTGGAGATCAACGATAAACCCAATATCGTAAGCCAAATTTTCTGGTTTAGATGAATCAGAAAATATAGTGCTGGTATGAAGCAAATAAAACTGAAAATCTGAATGCTTCTGTGATAGGTATTCGAAACTATAAGGTACTTTTCAGCTTCAACTCCATATTTTACAAAATTGTAGCACACAATTGTTCCAAAAAAAGTAAACCCAAAAAGCGAAAAATTCAACGGAACACCCAATAGAAGTGTGGTGACCAGCATCAAAGCAACAACCGCCAAACCCACATGAACACTGGCGTTAAGATAGAAATCAAAAATACTTTTCAATAATTTCATCCCAAAAAAATCCTATTCCCAACCTATCCGTTAATTGTTGGTTAACAACTTTGATGTGGCTGCTTTCAAAATTGCTCAATTTCATCGAATTAATCCCTAATTTTGTGCACTTTATTGCATTTAACTATGAATACAGATGTGTTTGCCTTACGGCATATCGGTATTACCGAGAACGACCTACAAACGATGTTCGAAATCGTTGGAGTAGATACTATGGAACAGTTAATTAATGAAACTATTCCTGATGAAATTCGATTGAAAAAACCTTTGGATCTTCCTAAGGGAATCAGTGAACATGAGTTTCTAAATCACATTCAACAACTGGCGGATAAAAACAAGGTTTTTAAGTCGTACATCGGGTTGGGCTATCATGAAAGCCTAATACCATCTGTAATCAAAAGAAATATCCTGGAAAATCCCGGTTGGTATACCGCGTATACCCCATATCAAGCGGAAATTGCCCAAGGAAGATTGGAAGCCTTGCTAAATTTCCAAACCACTGTCAGCGACCTTACCGGAATGGAGTTGGCCAATGCCTCGCTTTTGGACGAGAGTACTGCCGCGGCTGAGGCTATGACCATGTTATTTGATGTCCGTTCAAGACAGCAAAAAAAGAATGGCACGGTCAAGTTTTTTGTGTCTGAGGAAGTATTGCCGCAGACGTTAAGCCTGCTTCAAACAAGGTCCATTCCTTTAGGCATTGAATTGGTTATTGGAAACCATGAAGAATTTGATTTTTCATCAGAGTATTATGGTGCGCTATTACAATATCCTGGCAAACATGGACAGGTCAATGATTATGCGGGATTTGTAGAAAACGCGAAAGCCAACGAGATAAAAGTTGCCGTTGCTGCTGATATTTTAAGTTTGGTTTTGCTTACCCCTCCCGGTGAATGGGGTGTAGACGTTGTCGTGGGCACCACACAACGTTTCGGTATTCCCTTGGGATATGGAGGTCCTCATGCGGCCTTTTTTGCCACTAAAGAGGAATACAAAAGAAGTATTCCAGGCAGAATTATAGGGGTCACCAAGGATACTGATGGCAATAGAGCCCTTCGTATGGCGCTCCAGACCAGGGAGCAGCACATAAAAAGGGATAAGGCAACATCCAACATTTGTACCGCACAAGTACTATTGGCCGTAATGGCAGGTATGTATGCCGTCTACCACGGTCCAAAAGGTTTAAAATATATTGCTGACAAAGTCCATAACCACACAAAAGCGGTGGCCCAAAGTTTGACCTCCTTGGGACTGGAACAACTAAACACTTCCTTCTTTGATACCATTAAGGTCAGGGTTGACAATACAGCACAATTAAAGGAAGTTGCAGAAAGTAAAGGCATAAATCTCAATTATGTCGATGATAACCTGGTATCCATTTCGTTGAACGAGGCTTTCTCGGATGATGACCGAGAACTTTTGGTTTCCTGCTTTAAAGAATCCCAGAAAATTGGGAAGGAAGCTTCAAACACTTCCGATATGGAAGAGGTAATTCCAAAGGCATTGCAGCGCCAATCGGCGTACCTAGAACACGAAGTGTTCAATTCCTATCATTCCGAGACCGAATTGATGCGCTACATCAAAAAGTTGGAGCGAAAAGACCTTGCGTTGAACCATTCCATGATTTCATTGGGCAGTTGTACCATGAAATTGAATGCCGCCTCCGAAATGTTGCCCTTAAGTTGGGCCAATTGGGGGAATATCCATCCCTTTGTGCCATTAAATCAGGCCGAGGGGTATCAGATAGCATTAAAAGAGCTCGAATCGCAATTGACCACGATAACCGGTTTTGCAGCAACATCATTGCAGCCCAATTCTGGCGCGCAGGGTGAATATGCCGGGCTAATGACCATTAGGGCCTATCATGAATCCAGGGGTGAAGGACATCGCAACATTTGCATCATTCCTGCTTCTGCACATGGAACCAATCCGGCTTCTGCAGTTATGGCGGGTATGAAGGTTGTTGTAACCAAAACTGATGATAAAGGAAATATCGATGTTGCGGATTTGACCGACAAAGTCATCCAGCATTCTGAAAATTTAGCTGCTTTAATGGTTACCTATCCCTCAACACATGGGGTATTTGAATCTTCCATCGTTCAGGTTACTAAATTGATTCATGAACATGGCGGGCAGGTTTATATGGATGGCGCCAACATGAACGCACAAGTTGGATTGACCAATCCGGCCACCATTGGTGCGGACGTATGCCACCTAAATCTACACAAAACCTTTGCAATTCCACATGGCGGTGGAGGTCCAGGAGTAGGTCCTATCTGCGTTGCAGAGCAATTAAAACCTTTTCTACCTTCAAATCCGGTGATTAGCACTGGGGGCGAAAAGGCAATTACAGCCATTTCGGGCGCACCTTGGGGAAGCGCCCTAGCATGTTTGATCTCCTACGGATATGTAAAAATGCTTGGAGCTGAAGGTTTGACTGAGTCGACAAAAGTGGCCATTTTAAATGCCAACTATATCAAAGACCGACTCAAAGGAAAATTTGATGTGCTTTATACGGGTGAGCGAGGACGTGCCGCGCACGAGATGATTATAGATTGTAGACCATTTAAAGTCCATGGGATTGAGGTAATTGATATTGCCAAGCGACTTATGGATTATGGTTTCCATGCTCCCACAGTATCTTTTCCTGTAGCAGGAACCATAATGATTGAACCTACCGAAAGTGAGAGTTTGGCCGAATTGGACAGGTTCTGCGAAGCGATGCTTTCCATTCGGGAGGAAATCGATGAGGCGAGTTCTGAGGATGCAAACAATGTGCTAAAGAATGCACCACATACCCTCGAGATGGTTACTGCCGATAATTGGACTTTTCCGTATAGCAGACAGAAAGCTGCATTCCCATTGGATTTTGTAGGAGAAAACAAGTTTTGGCCTTCAATTCGTAGGACGGACGAAGCCTTTGGGGATCGTAATTTAATCTGTACATGTGCACCAATCGAAGCATACGCTGAAGTGTAGCCGAAGAAGCATATACATTGATAAAAAGCCTTGATTTCAATCCAATTTCAAGGCTTTTTGCAGTTGTGGAATTTATAAAAACAAGTTTGAACGTCGTAGGTAATATTCGGCACGCATAACAAATCGAGAAACCAGGATTATCTTAAATCATCAAAACCTTAACAATGCGTATAAGTATCACTGGAACCGGAAGCTATATTCCATCCGTCGTAACCAAAAATGAAGATTTCTTGGACCATGAATTTTTAGAGACTGATGGAACCGGATTTAACTATGAAAATGCAGTGATCATTGAAAAATTCAAGGCCATTACCGGTATTTTGGAACGACGCTATGCATCACCTGACCTAAACACTTCTGACCTGGGGTATTTAGCCGCAGAAAAAGCCATACAAGATGCCGGAATAGACAAGGAAGAACTGGATTATATCATTTTTGCACACAATTTTGGGGACGTAACCTCCGGAAAGGTTCAAGGAGATACCTTGCCAAGCCTCGCTACGAGGGTAAAGCATCTGCTAAAAATCAAAAATACCAAGTGTGTAGCCTACGATATGTTATTCGGGTGTCCCGGGTGGATTGAAGGTGTTGTTCAAACGTATGCATTTATCAAAAGTGGATTGGCCAAAAAATGCTTGGTCATAGGTGGAGAAACACTTTCCAGAGTAGTGGATGAACATGATAGGGATAGTATGATCTATTCTGATGGGGCCGGAGCAGCAATTATTGAAGGTGATGGTACTTCTGGTGAAATATTGAGTCACGCATCGGTAACTCATGCCAATGGTGAGGCATACTATCTATTTTTCGACAAAACCTATAAAAATGATGGTTGCCCCAACACCCGTTACATAAAAATGCACGGTAGAAAAATATATGAATTTGCCTGCACTTATGTCCCTCAGGCCATGAAAGACTGTTTGGACGAAAGTGGCGTGGATATCCAAGAAGTGAAAAAAATATTTATCCACCAGGCCAATGAAAAAATGGACGAAGCCATAATAAAAAGATTTTACAGGCTGTATGGACAACAACCACCAGCGGATATAATGCCTATGAGCATTCATAAATTGGGCAACAGCTCGGTAGCTACCATTCCTACCTTGTATGATTTGGTTCGTAAGGGAGAACTGGATGACCATGAAGTAAAAAAGGGAGATGTTGTTATCTTTGCAAGTGTTGGTGCCGGAATGAACATCAACGCCATTGTTTACAAAATCTAAAAGACAAACCCCAAATTCCAAAGGAGATAGATTCCTATTCCGCAACTGAGCAACATCAACCATTTGTATCAATTCGTGAAATTCGAGTCAAATCTTTAAACTGACATAATCCTCCACATGTCTTGATTCATAAAAATTTTAGGAATTGTAATTTGATTTTTGGAATTTTAACCAATGTACGAGAACAACTTTCCGAACAAACGATACAAACTCACTTTAGCATTTTTACAAAAGCACATTAAGCTCTCAGAGTCTATTTTGGATTTGGGCGTGGAGAATCCGTTTGCAGAAATCATGAAATCCAAAGGATATAAAGTGGAAAACACGGGTGGCGAGGATTTGGATGTCAATTTTGATATAGTTTCCACATCAAATGCGGAAGTCGTCACTGCTTTTGAGATTTTTGAGCACTTGGTGGCCCCTTTTAATGTACTTCGTGAAATAAAGGCACATAAATTGGTGGCAAGTATTCCAATGCGGCTATGGTTTTCTTCTGCCTATCGAAGCAAAACGGACCCATGGGACCGTCATTACCATGAATTCGAGGATTGGCAGTTCGATTGGCTCCTTGAAAAAGCAGGATGGAAGGTCATGGATTCAGCCAAATGGACCAATCCAGCCAAGAAAATTGGCATAAGGCCTTTGTTGCGACTTTTTACCAACAGATATTATATCGTTTACGCGGAAAGAAGCTCCAAATCACAAGCATCAAATTCCAATTAACAGGAAATTATGATTGGAATTTGTAATTTGTTTTTTTGGAATTTTTTTGAATGAATATCAGCATTATCATTCCCGCACACAACGAGGAGGCTTTTCTGGCCAAATGTCTCGATTCCTTTGTGGCCCAAACCCGTATTCCAAGTGAGCTTGTTATTGTGGACGATAATTCGAGCGACACCACGTTTAAAATTGCCAAGGACTATGCCCAAAAGTTCGAATGGATCAAAGTATTCCAACGAAAGTCATCCAACGAGCATATTCCAGGGAAAAAGGTGGTGGATACCTTTAATTTTGGATTATCCCAAGCCTCAAATTACGATTTAATCGGAAAGTTTGATGCTGATATTATTCTTCCCCCAAATTATTTTGAAACGATGGTAAACCACTTTCAATCCAACTGGAAACTGGGTATCTGTTCGGGCCTACTTCATATTGAAAAAGGTCTGGATTGGGTTTACGAGGACATCGCTGACAAAAACCATATTCGTGGTCCCATCAAACTATACCATAAAGTGTGCTTTGACGAAATTGGTGGACTGCGACCAGGAGTCGGATGGGACACTGTGGATGTATTACTGGCGAAATTCCACGATTTTGAAACCCTGACCGATCCATCGCTACAGGTAAAGCATTTACGACCAACGGGACATGGCTACAGTAAAAAGAGCTATCGCTCCAAGGGGGAAGCGCTTTACAAGATGCGTTATGATATCATTTTGATGAAAATAGCCGCGTTAAAAATGGCGTGGCAGGCCAAAAGTCCAAGCTTATATTTTCAGACCATTTTAGGTTATTTAGGCGGATTGATTCGTCGTACACCTCGATTTGTAACAAAAAAAGAAGGCGCTTTTATCAGAAAATACCGCTGGAAAGGTATTCTTTCCAAAATCTCCTAACTAGCTTCGCCATTAGATTATGTACATTGGACTTTTCTAAATTTGATTAAGTTTACTTTCAATCATCACGGATCAGCAATAATAAAACCGATATGAGAAACTTAGTTCATATTTTTCTTTTTCTACCATGTTGGTTGGTAAGCCAGTCATTGGAAATAGATTCATTAGACAATTACATCTCCAAATTGGTGAATGAATATCGCATACCCGGAATTGCCATAGGGGTTGTACACAACGATACTGTTTTATTTAAAAAGGGATATGGAACAACCAAGATTGACAATGGACTTCCCGTTTCATCACAAACTGTCTTCCCTATACTTTCCTGCACCAAAGCGTTTACGGCAACATGTTTAGGTATGCTTGTTGATGAAGGCAAACTAAGCTGGGATGATAAAGTTGTGAAGTATTTGCCCTCTTTTAAGTTGAGCGACCCCTGGATAACCAAAGAAATAACTATTGGAGACCTATTAAGTCATAGATCTGGACTTAGGGCCTTCGATGGCGATCTATTATGGTATTCCACGGATTATTCAAGGGATGAAATCATTGAAAAAATACAATACTACCCTATCAAAGAAGATTTCCGTTTAGATTTTGGCTATCAAAACGTTATGTATTTGGTTGCTGGTAAAATAGTGGAAAACGCAAGTGGCTTAAGCTGGGATGACTTTGTAAAAACCAAGATATTCAACCCTTTGAACATGAATGCCAGCTCTACTTCGCTTATAGAATTACAAGCAGCATCCAATTATGCACACCCTCATATCGCAAACAAATCCATCACTCCGAGAAGTACTGACAATGCAGGCCCCGCAGGTTCAATCAACTCAACCATTGATGATATGTTACAATGGCTCCAGATGTGTCTTAATGAAGGAAAGTGGAATGGAAATGAAATCTTAAAAAAACAAACATTTCAAACTATTACAAGTCCAAAAATATTACTGGACAATGAATCCCCTTCCGGTTATGGTTTCGGATGGTTCGTTGATTATGAAGAGGGGCAAAAAGTGCTATACCATGGAGGAGGCATGCCAGGGTATAAATCCATAATGGCCTTCTTTCCTGCACATAAGATTGGAATTGTTGTTTTGACCAATAAAATTACAATGATCAACGAAGGACTTGTTGGTATGATATCGAGCTATATTGCCCATCCGGAAAAGGTGGATTGGTCCGATAATAGAAAATATTTTACCTATTTCAATTATTCCTGGGATACACCAAAAACTATCAATCACAAACCCAATCTACCTGACAATTTCGAAAAATACGTTGGATTATATAAGGATGACGTCTATGGTATCGCTGAAATAAAAAGGGCAAATGAAATGGGGATATTGGAATTGTTGCCGAGTAAAAAAATGCTCTCTGGACATCTTTATTTTCATAACGAATCGGCTTTCAAAGTACAATTTAAAGATGAATTCTTGCCAATAGGTAAAGTTATATTTCAATTGGGTAAAGATCAAAGTATTGAAGGGTTTACATTGGATATTCCCAATGATGATTTCAATTTTGACAACTTAAATTTTGTCAAACTCGGAAAGAACTCTACCAAACAAAACCCTCATTAAGTTCCATTCCTTTGTTATCAAAACAAGAAGAGATTTCGTATTAAAATAGTGCTGGATGGGGTTATATAAAAGTTTTAGTCAATACCTTTAGCCACCAATCCAACCAAAAAAGACATGGCCCACAAAAAAGTACTCTTCTCACGAATTTTTCCCAAACTGGCCACACAACTTTTACAAGATGCAGGTTTCGAAGTGGTCTCTTGGGATAAAGAGGATTCCATGCCATATGACCAGATGATTGAAACGGTCCAAAGTTGCGATGCCTTATTTTGCACGCTAACGGACAAGATTGACAATAATTTCCTGAATGCATGCTCCCATTTGGATATTATCACCCAATTTGCGGTTGGCTATGACAATATTGATATCGATGAGGCCACCAAATTGGGCATTCCCATAGGTTATGCTCCCAATGCCATGAATGAAGCCACTGCGGATATCGCATTTGGTTTGATGATTGCCACGGCCCGCAAGATGTTCTTTATGAACCAAAAAATAAAGAATGGTCAATGGGGTTCCTTTGATCCTGTGGGGAATTTGGGACTTGAATTAAAGGGCAAGACACTTGGAATTGTCGGATTAGGCCGAATCGGAATGGTCATGGCCACAAGGTGTAAAGGAGCTTATGACATGGACATTCTATATCACAATAGGAGTTCCAATGAAAAAGCCGAAAAAGAACTGGGAGCCCAGCTGGTCGATTTTGACACCTTGATATCCAAAAGTGATGTGGTTTCAGTGCACTGCGCGCTAACTCCTGAAACCAAAGGCATGTTCAACAAATCCGTTTTCGATAAAATGAAGCCCTCGTCCCTATTTATCAATACGGCACGTGGAGGAATCCACAACGAAACAGATTTGATCGATGCACTAAATTCTGGGGAAATATGGGGTGCTGGCCTAGACGTGACCAATCCAGAACCTATGCAACCAGACAACCCTCTGTTAACCATGGAAAATGCGTGTGTCCTGCCTCATATAGGCTCTGCGACCATTACTGCCAGAAATGAAATGGCAAGAATGGGCGCTACCAACATCATCAGTTTTTACAAGGAAAAGAAAGTACCTTATATAGTTAATCCGAAAGTGCTCTAATTACATTTGGAACGCTTTCCTCAATCCAGCACTTCGGCAATAGGCTCCCCAGTATTACCATTTGGAAATGCAATTCCCAATAAGGCTGCTATAGTCGGTGCTATATCCGGGATTTCGGTTCTTACTACCGTGCTTCCCTTTTTTATTCCCTTTCCGTATAGCAAAAGGGGTACATGGGTGTCATACATCAAAGGTGATCCATGAGTGGACCCTGTTGAGTGGTAATGCGCAAATCCAGGTTGTTTCACGAGCAGTACATCCCCAGAGCGCTTTTGGTTCCATCCATTCTGAAGTAAGTGGGGTATTCCTTCGGTGTACTCATTTTGCCAAAGTTGATAGGCCGTATAGGTCTCGTTGATCCCCTCATAGCCCAAAAGTTCCATAGCGATATCTTCTTGAACCGTTTTTAGGTCCATATCCAAATTGGCAATGATCTTATGGTCCAAAAAGACTTGTGAATCCGACAGATGTTTTATCACATCGGTTGTGCCATACTGATATTTTACATACACCAGGAATTTGTTCCGCACACCATCCAAATCCAAATATCCAGCAGGAAGTTTTTGATCTCTCAAGTACGAAGGAACATGTACCGCCCCATGGTCAGCGGTCAAAAACACGGTATACTCCCCTGTACCAACCTTTGCATCAAGTTGATTCAACAATCGTGCTAGGTCAACATCCAATCGTAGGTAGGTGTCCTGTATTTCTTTTGAGTTCACACCATATTTGTGTCCAACGTAGTCCGTACTCGAAAAACTTATGGCCAAAAAATCGGTTGTGGAATCCATACCTAAATTTTCATTTTCAAGCGCTGCCAAAGCAAAGTCCATGGTAATACTGTTGCCATATGGAGTGTACTTAAGAATTTCAAAATCCCGGTCCTTGGCCAATAGATTGGGCGTGCTATGTGGAAAGACCGGAGCAGTTTCGTCTTCGAACAGACCTTCATAGGAGTTATTATCAAGCCCACTTTCTTGGTATAGTGAAATATCCTTTAAAGTTGTCCATGGCTTTTTATAGGCCTCTACCCTATCAGATGTATTAAAATCCACCACCCATTGAGGCAAACTTTGCATATAATACGTACTGCTGATCCATTGTCCGGAATCTCCCCCTTCAAACCAATAAGCAGCATTGGCCGTATGGCCGCCGGGTAGTACCGCACCCCGATCTTTCAAGGCCACGGCGATAACTTTTCCTCTATTTTGGGTATGCAATCGCAATTGATCTGTCATGGTTGTGGTCAACATACGATGCGGTGACATTTTCCCCGCCTCCGAAGTCGTTCCCACGGACTTATAATTGTTATCAGAAGCGCAATAAACTTCTTGGTCCAAGATTTTGTCATACCAGTCATTCCCAATGATGCCATGAGTGGCCGGTGTGGTTCCGGTATAGACCGATGCATGGCCCGGTCCCGTTTTGGTCGGGGCATAGTTAAAATGATGGTTCTTACAATTAAATCCATCATTGATCAATCTTTTGAAGCCCCCGTCGCCATAGTGGTTCCAAAAGCGGGTCAGGTAATCATATCGCATCTGATCTACGATGATTCCCACTACTAATTTTGGCGACTGGGCAATTTCTTGAGGTTGCGGTTGAGGTTGTGGTGCCTTTTTTGCCTTGCGCTGACCTGTGGCTGGATTTATAGCCAAGAACAGTGATGCAGCAAGTAACAGCGTAATTTTTCTCATGGATTGTATTTGACTTAGCGACGACAAAACTATTCAATTATCCTCTTTAAATAATTTAAATGATGGTTAAAAGCACATCAATATTCTTATTTTTATGGCCGCAAGTCAATTTTTGGTGCATGAACTACCTTGAAGCGATTGGAAAATACTTCATCATGATATGGGAAGTATTTAAAAAACCAACCAAATGGCCAATCATGAGATCCCTTATCTTAAAGGAAATCGATGAGTTGATCTTTGGTTCTTTGGGTATCATCATATTCATCTCCTTTTTTATTGGAGGTGTTGTCACCATTCAGACTGCATTAAACCTCAATAGCCCGTTGATTCCGAAGAGTCTTATAGGTTTTGCCACGCGGCAGTCCGTGATTTTGGAATTTGCACCGACTTTTACTTCAATCATCATGGCCGGAAAGGTGGGTTCCTATATCACATCGAGTATTGGCACGATGAAGGTCACAGAGCAAATTGATGCTCTGGAGGTGATGGGAATCAATTCGGTCAATTATTTGGTTTTTCCCAAGATCATAGCCATGTTGGCCTATCCCTTTGCCGTCGCCATTGCAATGTATGTAGGTATTTTGGGTGGATGGATTGCCGGTGCTTTTGGAGGATACGCCCCAAGCGGTGAATTTGTAAAAGGACTTCAGTTGGATTTTATTCCTTTCCATGTAACCTATTCTTTCATCAAGACCGTTGTTTTTGCCTTTATCATTGCTACAATACCTTCGTTTCACGGATTATATATGAAAGGTGGGGCATTGGAGGTAGGAAAGGCCAGTACCACAGCATTTGTTTGGACCAGTGTTGTGATTATTATTGTAAACTATATTCTAACACAACTTTTGCTGGGGTAATGATCGAGGTAGAAAACATACACAAATCATTTGGAGACAATCATGTGCTGAAGGGAATCAGCACACGTTTTGATCAAGGCAAGACAAACCTTATCATTGGGCAAAGTGGGTCTGGAAAAACTGTTTTCTTAAAATGTTTGTTAGGTCTTTTTGAGCCCGAAGAGGGAAATATTTGCTACAATGGCCAATACTATTCTGAGTTATCCAGAGACCAAAGACGTGATCTACGACAAGAAATGGGTATGGTATTCCAAGGAAGCGCGCTTTTCGATTCCATGACCGTTGAGGGCAACGTAATGTTTCCGTTGAGTATGTTCACCAACCAATCCAAGGCCGAAATGCAAGACCGTGTCGATTTTGTTTTGGAACGGGTAAACTTAGTTGATGCCCATACCAGGTTTCCTTCTGAAATTTCTGGGGGTATGCAAAAGCGGGTCGCCATTGCCCGAGCGATTGTTATGAATCCCAAATATTTGTTTTGTGATGAACCCAATTCCGGATTGGACCCAAAAACTGCCATCCTGATCGATAATTTGATTCAGGAGATTACCAAAGAATATAATATTACCACGGTCATCAATACGCATGACATGAACTCGGTAATGGAAATTGGGGAAAAAATTATCTTCTTAAAAGATGGCTTTAAGGAATGGGAAGGCACCAACAAGGAAATCTTCAAAACGGATAATGAAGCAGTAACCAATTTTGTGTATTCTTCCGAGCTTTTTAAAAAGGTACGTCAAATGTATATCGAGGAACGGAATTAACAGATATCCAATATCAGAGCTCAGATTTCTGATGTCTGATATCTGACAACTGAGATTTAATCCGCTTCTTTCATGACTATGGTGCTATCCTGAAGTCGAACTTTTAACCAGGCCAGCATTTTTTTGGCATCTACCTCCTTTTGGTTTGGTCTAATCCCATTTTTCCACTTTACTTCAAAAACGGGAACGGTATCCTGTTTTTTAAAGTCGGTCTGTATTTGATACGAAAAACCTAAACCTTCAATATTCTCATAATTGGCTCGTGCTTCCGCGCTTATATTGTTGAAAGGAATTTGCTTTCCAGCATTTTTGGTCAACGTAGCTACCTCTTCCTCCAGAAGTCTGATCTGTTCATCTTTATTTAAAAGTTCCGCCTTGTTTTTCTCGTACAGCTCGCTGACATAGTTGAATTTTTCCTCCGAATCGTCCTTTCCTCCCTGTAAAATTCGGAATTCGGCATCCTTTAATCGGGAAAACTCATTTTTTTGGACACGCCAGGTATTGATAACATTCTCTGGAATCAACTCGTCTCCCATACAAACCAGTTCTATGAGGGAAGCTCCATCGCTGTTAAACTCCAGTTTTGTAAGATTATCCACATATCTTCCCGAGGCATTGAATTGATACACTTCAATGGTATTCCCCAAGAATTCCTGGGCCTGCTTTTTGAATAGGGATTCCTGAAAAACTTGGTAAAAAGTAAATCCCGCAGGGACCATCACCAAAATACCTGTAATGGAAGCCACGCGTGCAATGAATCGCCTGCGTTGCGAATTGGCATAACGCACCATGGGAAACCTCAAAAATTTGATTACCAAAAATGTGGCCAGACCGATAAATATGGTATTTATGATAAACAGGTACATAGCTCCCGCCGCGTACCACGGTTTTCCGATTGCCAAACCGAATCCAACTGTACACAGGGGAGGCATAAGTGCTGTGGCTATCGCAACACCGAAAATAACACTGGCTATGGTTCCCTTTTTGGCTCTTGCGATTACCAAAGCAAGACCACCAAAAAATGCAATCAAAACATCTCGAATATCGGGCCTGGTTCGCGCCAAAAGCTCGGAAGATTCATCCCGCAAAGGAAAAATAGCAAAGAATAGATAGGCCGTAAGTACGCTCAGGACTACCATTACGGTAAAGTTCTTAAGAGATCTGCGCAAGGTATCAATATCGTTAATTGCCAGGGACAATCCCATCCCCAAAATGGGACCCATTAGAGGAGAGATTAACATCGCTCCAATGACAACCGCTGTGGAATTGGCATTCAATCCAATAGAAGCTATAAAAATAGAACAGACCAGAATCCAAGAGGTGTGCCCTTTGAACGGAATATCCTCAATAATCGATTCCTTGGTAGCTGCGGCATCTGTATTCGATCGAATCTCCAACAGTTCTGAAAGAAACTTTCGAACACTGCCCAAAAGCCCCTTGAAATCTTTTTTTACCTCGTCCCCGCTATCTTGGTTTGGAGAGTTTTCGTCCCCTGCAAATAAATGTTCGCTCATAATTTAAGCATACTGGTCACCAAATTTCTCTTTTACTTGGTTAAGCACTTCTTTTATGTTCTGTTGTTTCGATTTTGGGTAGATCAACAGTACTTCTTCTTTATCCACAATTATATAATCCTCCAATCCATCAATCACTACAATTTTTCCCTTTGAGGATCGAATCATATTTCCACTGGCATCTTGCAATAGTGTCTGACTATTTACAACTGCATTTTTTTCTTCATCCTTATCCAACTTGTCGTACAAGGCACCCCAAGTACCCAAATCATTCCAATCAAAGGTTGCGGGTAATGTGTAAATGGATTTGGATTTCTCCAAGATAGCATAATCTATGGAGATGTTCTCTGCCTTAGGATAGTTTTCCTTTATAAAATCGTGTTCCTCAGCGGTATTGTAACAAGAAAGTCCCTGCTCGAACAGAGCATATTGTTCGGACTGATAGTTTTTAAACGCATTTACGATCGTATCCACTCCCCACATAAAAATTCCGGCATTCCAAAGAAAATTACCCTGAGCTAAAAATTCTTTGGCAGTTTCGTAGTCTGGTTTCTCTCTAAATTGGGACACCTTTTTAAGGTTTTCGTCACTACCTTTTTCAAATTCGATATACCCAAAACCTGTATTGGGAAACGAGGGCTGTATACCCAGTGTACACAGGACTTCTTCCTTTTCACATTTATCAAAACATGCTTTAACATCATTTTCAAAAGCCTGTTCATCCTCTATCCAATGATCACTCGGCGCAACGATCATCACCGCATTGGGGTTCATCTTCTGAATTTTAAGGGATGCATACAAAATACAAGGGGCGGTATTACGCATGGCCGGTTCCAATACTACTTGATCTTGTTTCACCTTAGGTAGTTGTTCTAAAACCAAATCGTTGTAGCGCTCATTGGTAAGAATCAAAATATTTTCGGTAGGAATAAATCGGTTAAGGCGATCGAAGGTTTTTTGGATCAAGGTTTTTCCAGAGCCCAACATGTCGTGAAACTGTTTGGGGTTGGATGATGTACTCACTGGCCAAAACCGGGATCCAACTCCCCCTGCCATCAGTATTGCATAATAGTTTTTATTCATTTTATCCTATTTCTCTTTATTAAAAAGGTGGTTCAATCGGTGTATCCCTAATCAATTCCACTTCGGCATTTGGTTGAAACAAATATAGTCTGCCAGATGCCAATTCCACACATTCATACCGTTTTACCCGTTTTTTTCCTTTTTTGAAAAGTTTGCCATTGTACAATCGAAAAGTGCTCCCTTGGGGCAATTCATAGACATAGCTGTTTTTGCGTTCTTCTTCATCGAAGGCCTTTAAAGCAATTGACAAACGCGCATCGGTACTACTGCTTGCTTTTGGATTCTTGAAATGATTCGCTATTCCCGGTAACAATTGTGAGGGGAACACCTCTGGACGTATAAAGGGAATCATCAAATGCTGAAAAGTGCGTTTCCACTCCAGGCCATGGGGTTTTATTCGTCGACCATATTTTTCGAAGGCCACTAAATGTGCAATCTCATGGATCAACGTAATCAAAAAACGGTATTTGTTCAGTGAGGCATTCACAGTAATCTGGTGCAAGCCGTTAGGCAATCTTCGGTAATCACCATGTCTGGTAACCCGATGGTTTACCACTTTTAGATGCACTCCATGCGTTTTGATCAATTCAAAACAGGAATCTACGGCACGTTCAGGCAAGTATTTCTGTAAGGTGGTATTCACTCAAACGAAAATAGATGTTTTTATGCATTAAGAAACTCGCTAACGGAATAAATTGGACCATGATAAAGTCAAGGTGTACTGTTGCTCACTTGTAGTAACTTTCCATTATAAAGTTTATGGCCTGTCAACGCAAAATTCTTGACATACGAAGCCATTTCCAGTGCAGTTACAGGAGCTTGGTATCCTGGGAATGCTTCGGCCAGCATTTCCGTTTGTACCGCACCGATGGCCAAGACATTAAAGCTGGGACCGGTTTCCTTAAATTCCTCCGCCCAAAGTTCGGTCAAAGTAATTACCGCTCCCTTGCTTGAACTATAGGCCGAAAGTCCCTGAAATTTTACACTTCCCTGTACCCCTCCCATAGAACTGATGGTTACAACATGACCATCCTTACCCATTTTGGGCACCACGGTTCTTGTCATTTCGGCAACTCCAAACACGTTTACTTTGTAAACAGCTTCAAATTCCGAAGGTGAGGTTTCCAAAAATGGCTTGTTTAACAAACTTCCAGCATTATTTATCAATACGTCCACCTTGTCCCATTGTTGAAGAAAATCGCCAACTCTATCATAGTCTTTCGGGTGGGACAAATCGAAAGGAAAAGCATGCACATTGGACAGGTTCAAGTCAACAACAGGCTGTGCATTTCTGGACAACGCCAAAACCTGATGTCCTTCTTTTGCAAAAAGCGGTACCAATTCGAACCCGATTCCCCTGCTGGTCCCTGTAATGATGATGTTTGCCATATTTCGTTTATTATGTAATTCCCGTGAAATCAGGAACCCTTTAAAGTCCTACCTCGAAGGTCCTTCGACAAGCTCAAGATGACATCATTTTGAAGTAATTTTGATTTCCTGTGTTGGTGCATTGGCAATTCCTTCCAAAACAGGAATCATCTTATTTACCAAAGTGGCCATATGCTCCAAATCCATAAGTTCTACCTCATCACCTACCTTATGATAGTGCGCAAAGTTGGTAAAGTCAAAAGTGCAATAGGTATGCGATGGCACTCCAAACTGTTTATGGAATGGGTAGTTATCCGAACGCTGAAAAAGATTATACTCCTTTGCTGTTGGTAAAAATCCAACCAAATTTTCCTTGGCATAAGCATTGCTCACCTTCGCCAAATTAGAGTTTTCATAACCCGTGATATACACAAAATAGTCCTTACCATTCAAAGGAACTCCTGTCATTTCAAAATTGAGCATCGCATATAAATTTAGGTCTTGCTCCTTCATTTTTTTTGCCAGATGTTCCGAACCCAATAATCCTTTTTCTTCAGCGCTGAAAAGGGCGAAAATCAAACTTCTTTTATTGTTCTTTTTAGTTCCAAAATAGCGGGCCAATTCCATTACAGTTGTGGTACCTGAAGCATTGTCATTCGCGCCATTGGCAATATAATCTCCATTTTCCGGGGCAATGGTCCCAATATGATCATAATGTGCACCGATCAGAATGTATTCATTTTTCAATTCTGGGTCATTTCCTTCAACAACCCCAACCACATTGTAGGAGGTTTTTTTAAAGTTGGTAAGCGTATCCAAATAGGATTTAAAATAAGGCTTGACTTGGTAGCTCGTAAAGTAGTTTTTGATGTATTTGGCCGCCATTTCTATGCCCTCGCTACCAGAATCACGTCCCTTTAGGTCGTCCGAGGCCAAATAGTTCATAATATCACCAACACGTTCGGCATTGGTGAAACCCTCTTCGGAAGCCTTGACTGTTGCATCGGAGTCAGTTTGAACCACTTTTCCTTTCACACCATCCGGTCCCGATACAGAAGCAGTAGTGGTATTGGTCTCCACCAATTGAGTTGAGCCGCATCCTATGGCAAATAAGATTCCGAAGGCATAGCTTAGTTTTTTCATCACGTCCGTTTTTTGAATTTTTTAAAGATAAAAAAAGCATCCTAAAAGGATGCTTCGAAATTATATTTGGTATTGGACAACGTTTAACCTGAAATTAGGCCAACATCGTCACTGGGTTTTCCAAATAAGCTCTTAATGTCTGCAAAAACTGGGCTCCCACAGCACCGTCAACAGTTCGGTGATCACATGCCAAGGTAACCTTCATGGTGTTTCCAACCACGATTTCACCATTTTTCACAACTGGTTTTTCCACAATGGCCCCTACGGACAATATCGCCGAATTAGGTTTGTTTATGATTGAGGTAAACTCCTGTATGCCAAACATTCCCAAGTTGGAAACGGTAAACGTACTACCCTCCATTTCATCGGGCTTTATCTTTTTGGTACGTGCCCTTCCTGCCAAATCCTTTACGGCAGCTCCTATTTGGGTAAGTGTCAATTGATCGGCAAATTTTACCACAGGAACCACTAATCCTTCATCAACAGCAACCGCAACACCCATATGTATATGGTGTTTGAAAATAGTCGCATCATCGGTCCATGTGGTATTTACCTGAGGATGTTTTTTCAACGCCATGGCACAAGCCTTCAAAACCATATCATTAAACGATACTTTGGTGTCGGGCAAATTGTTTATCTGCGCTCTTGAGGCTTTGGCATTATCCATATCCACTTCAATGGTAAGATAGAAGTGGGGCGCCGTAAACTTAGAGGCACTTAAGTGCTTGGTTATCGCTTTGCGCATGTTGGAGTTCTTCACTTCTTCCATGCCCTCTTCACCAACAGGTAAGTTTATAGGAGCAGCAGCCACTGGTGCAGCAGTCTCTGCAGGAGCCGCAACAGCTGGTGCAGCAGCAGGTGCTTGTGATGGCTGGAAGTTTTCTACATCCCTTTTCACAATTCTACCGTGGTCTCCTGAACCTTTTACATCGGCTAGATTAATTCCTTTTTCCCCTGCAATTTTCTTGGCCAAGGGAGAAGCCAATATGCGTTGTCCATTTTGGGAAGCAACAACTTCAGGAGCAGCTTCCTGCGCTTTGGGCGCTGCTGCAACTGCTTCTGGTTTTGGTGCACTTTCAGCAACGGCACCGATTGGGGCACTTAGAACTGCGCTTACATCGGTTCCGGCAGGTCCTATTACGGCCAACACCTCATCAACGGGAGCAGATTCACCTTCTTGAATACCAATATGTAAAAGAGTACCTGAGTAGAAGGATTCAAACTCCATTGTGGCCTTATCTGTCTCGATTTCGGCCAAAATATCACCTTCCTCGACCTCATCACCTACTTTTTTCAACCAAGAGGCAACCGTTCCTTCTTCCATGGTATCGCTCAACCTTGGCATTTTAATTATCTCAACACCTTCAGGAATTTCTGCACTTTCAGCAACGGGTGCTGCCGGAGTTACTAGTGCACTTTCCTTTTCCGCTGGAGCTTCAACAACAGCCGCCTGTGCTCCACCTCCATTCAACAAAGCAGAAATATCTTCCCCTTCTTCTCCAATAATGGCCAAAAGTGAATCAACCGGTGCGCCATCTCCTTCTTCTATTCCGATATGAAGCAATGTACCTTCATGGAAGGATTCAAATTCCATTGTGGCCTTATCCGTCTCAATCTCGGCCAAAATATCACCTTCCTCTATTTTATCCCCTACTTTTTTGAGCCATTTTGCCACGGTACCTTCTTCCATGGTATCGCTCAATCTAGGCATGTTGATTACTTCTGCCATTTACTTATAATTTATGTTGTAAAAATGGATAATCTTCTTGTTCGTATACGGTATCGTACATCTGTTCTATTGGAGGGAAATCTGACTCCTCCGCGAACTTCTCACATTCCTTAACCAAATCTTTTACCCTTGCATCTATTTCCTTGATCTGTTCTTCAGAAGCATATCCTTTTTCGAGGATGACATCCTTCACCTGGGTAATTGGATCTATCTTTTTGTACTCCTCAACTTCTTCCTTGGTCCTGTAATGCTGCGCATCGGACATAGAATGTCCTCTGTATCGGTATGTCTTCATTTCCAAGAAAGTTGGACCACCTCCTGTACGGGCGCGCTCAATAGCTTTGTCCACTTCTTTAGCCACTGAAGCTGGATCCATTCCATCAACATCGGTACAGGGCATTTCGTAACCCAATCCTAATTTCCAAATCTCGGTAGAATACGCTGTACGTGCTACAGATGTTCCCATGGCGTAACCATTATTTTCACAAATGAACACTACAGGCAACTGCCAGAGCATAGCCAAGTTGAACGCCTCGTGCAAAGAACCTTGACGAACTGCACCATCACCCATATAACAAAGGGTTACGGCATCTCTTTTAAAGTATTTGTCGGCAAAGGCCAATCCAGCACCTAAGGGAATCTGCCCTCCCACAATACCATGTCCACCATAAAAACGGTGCTCTTTGGAGAATATATGCATGGAACCTCCATTACCTTTGGAAGTACCGGTAACCTTACCATAAAGTTCAGCCATGACCTTTTTAGGGTCAACACCCATTCCTATGGGTTGAACGTGGTTACGGTAGGCCGTTATCATTCTATCCTTGGTCAGGTCCATGGCATGCAAAGAGCCCGCCAAAACAGCTTCTTGACCATTGTACAAGTGAAGAAACCCTCTTACTTTTTGTTGAATATATACTGCCGCAAGTTTGTCCTCGAACTTTCTCCAGAACAACATGTCCTCATACCATTTTAGGTAAACTTCTTTGGTGATTTTTTTCATCAACGATTGTATTATTTGAAATTCCCCAGCTTTGGAGAACAGCAAAAATACATATATATCTGTTTTGTAAAAAGATTTGGTTTAAGAATCACCCAAAAATGAACTGCTAAATGCTAGGGGCAATATATCGTTGACGGAATTGCATTTGAATATGGGTCCAATCTCGCCTCGTAACAATATTGAAATGGGAGACTGTTGTTTCTGTTCGTACTCGATGATGGATTGCCTACAATTCCCACAAGGTCCTGCCGGTTTATCTACCACATAATTTTCCGAAGTGGCACTGATCGCAATAGTCTTTATGACCACTCCAGGGAATCTGGCTCCGGCTTGAAAAACAGCAACACGCTCGGCGCAAAGTCCGGATGGATACGAAGAATTTTCTTGATTATTGCCTATCACTATCTCGCCATTTTCCAACAAAACGGCCGCCCCTACTTTAAAGTTGGAGTATGGGGAATATGCACTTTCTCGGGCCACTTCAGCCTCATGTAACAATTTTTGCTCGATTTGTGACAGCTCATGGGTATGTTCATAAATGGTAAGTTCGAAACCTATTTGCTTTTTCTCCATGATATCCTTTAGGTGATAACCAAAAATAAGAAAACCTGTCAATTGACAGGTTTTCTTTAAACTCTTATTGCGCTTCGACTAATCATTGACATATTCCTCGCCAAAATTAAAGGTAAGGGAAAAGCGCAGGGTATTTTCCAATGGGTTTCTGACCTGCGAAGTGGAGAACAAATACGAAAGGTCTATTTGTGCCGATTTGAACTGAAAACCAGCTCCAAGGGTAAAGAATTTCCTTGAACCTTTATCCTCGCTTTCATTGAAATATCCACCACGAAGCATAAAGGCATCCATATATTTATATTCAGCTCCCAATGCCCAGGTAACTTCCTTCAACTCCTCACTAAAACCGTCGGGAGCGTCTCCCAAAGATTCGAAAGCTCCGCTAAAGAATCCTATTTGTTGGTATTCATCGTTATCCTCCGCTGTGATCTGACCGTCTCCAGTAAAATCTCTTGGGGTGGGCACCAATAATTTGTTGAACTCGGTATGAAGTCCCAACACATTGTCCTGGTCAAAGATGAAATCGAAACCAGCACCAAATTTTAAGTTGGTGGGTAAAAAGTTTTCCTGTCCACCTGCGTCGTATTGAATCTTCCCTCCGAGGTTGGAAATATTGAATCCAGCCCTCCATCTACCGTCAAAGCTTTCATAGGCAATTTCCCTTGAACGGAAAAAACCAGCAATGTCCACGGCAAAAGCATTCGCTGCTTGAGAATCTTGGGTCCCTTCCTGAAATCTAAGGTTGGAGCTAATAAATCTACCTCCAACAGCCATAGAAAAGGTTTGACTGAGCTTCAAAGAGTAGGAACCATCAATGGCAAATTCATTAGGTTTTACCAAAGTTGGGTCCAACTGATCAAAAGTTTGGCGGAGTTCTATCTCGCCAAGACCGAAATATCTCAAACTAAATGCAAAAGCACTTCGGTCATTAATTTTGTTGTAGTAGTTGGCATTTAGCAAGGAGACATCATTTACGATGCTTTCCAAATAGGGTGTGTAACTGACCCCTATTCCGGATTTATGGTTTGCAAAAGCAAATTTTGCAGGGTTCCATTGTTGTGAATATGCATCGACAGATGTCGCCACCCCCATATCTCCCATACCAGAAGCCCTGGCATCAGAAGCAATGGTCAAAAACGGAACTGCTGTTGTAATTACTCTTTCTTGCTGTGCGCTGATTCTTGGGGCAAGAACAAGCAACACTACTAGTATTAGTAACTTTTTCATTTTAAGCGTTTAGCGTTTAGTTAAATCACGTCCATGGTATAGCATAAAAATAAGACGTATTACATGTAAACGAACTTTTCCATCAATTCTTATAATCAATACCTATTTTTTTAACCTAAAATTTAGAATGAATACCGGTATGCTAGATTTACCACGATTCATTTCATGCTATAAAACCGTTAAAACTTCAATGTTTCATACTATTTTCAGTTCCTTATCGTTTAAAAAAGTAGATCAAGCCTGCAGATTAATTTTCCAGGCACAAAATATAATGGCCAAAACATCGTTTTAATGCCATCAGATGGATTTTAAGTAAAATCAAAACAAGTTAAAGCTGCTAAGGAAAACCCTTAGTTATAAAGTACTCAAGCCCAAATTATGAAAAAACACTTTATCAAAGTTGTACTTTCTTGCGCTGTCGTGGCGGGAAGTTTTTCAAGCTGCAAAAATTCCTCATCCGGTTCGTCAAAGAATGTTTCCAGAGCCACAGGTTGGAAAATCAATGCAAAGGAAGGAGGATTTCAACACAATTCTGATTTTAAAGAGCAAGAAACTCCTCCGGGAACCGTGTTTATTGAGGGTGGAACCTTTACTAAAGGAAAGGTTCAGGATGATATCATGCATGATTGGAACAATACACCAACCCAACAACATGTACAATCATTCTATATGGATGAAACCGAGGTGACCAATGTAATGTACTTAGAGTACTTGGATTATTTAAAGGCAGTATATCCTCCTGAAAACCCAAATTACAAGAACATTTATACTGGGGCTTTGCCAGATACTTTGGTCTGGAGAAACCGTTTAGGTTTTAATGAGACCATGACCAACAACTACCTAAGACACCCAGCCTATGCGGAATATCCTGTTGTGGGTGTAAACTGGGTACAAGCTGCTCAATATGCCGAATGGAGAACAGATAGGGTAAACGAAGCAATGTTGGAAAGAGAAGGTTATTTAGCCCAAGATGCAAAATACCAGGTATTAAATGGTGAAATTGAAGGGACCTTTAGCACAGAAGCCTATTTGAACAACCCTGAATCCGTTTATGGAGGTCAGATAGATTCACTTCAAGGAAAGCAAAAAAGGGATTCCATAAACACCTTTGCGAAAAGAAGTAGCGGTGTTATCATGCCTGAATACCGTCTCCCCACAGAAACTGAGTGGGAATACGCTGCCCAGGCTTTGATAGGATCCAGAGAATATAACAACTACCGGGGTAGAAAGAAATATCCATGGGAAGGTGATTACACCCGTAACGGTCAGCGTGTTGGTCGTGGAGATCAGTTGGCCAACTTTAAGCAAGCCAAAGGTGATTATGGAGGAATTGCAGGATGGTCTGATGATGGGGCTGATATTACCGCTGAAGTAAAATCATACAAACCAAACGATTTCGGTCTTTATGATATGGCTGGTAACGTATCCGAATGGGTGGCTGATGTATACCGTCCTATTGTTGACGATGAAATCAGTGACTTTAATTACTATAGAGGTAATATCTTCTTGAAAAAAGCCATTGGTGATGATGGCAAAGTGAAAATTTTACGTGATGAAATTAAATACGATACACTTCCCAACGGTAAAATTGTCGCCATTAATCTTCCAGGAGAAATAGAAATGGTTCCGGTAACCGAGGAAGAAACATATTTGAGAACCAACTTTGATTCCAGTGATAATCGCGGTTATCGAGATGGTGATCCAGGTTCTTCAAGATTCTTTGAAAGATTCAGTGACGAGTCGGACAACAGAAAAATGTATGATTCTCCCAAGCACAAGGTAGAACGTGATTCTACCGGAAAGCTAATCAGACAATATGATACATCCAACTACCGTACCTCGTTGATCAATGATGAAGTACGAGTTTACAAAGGTGGTTCATGGAGAGATAGAGCTTTTTGGTTAGATCCTGCACAGCGAAGATATCTACCACAATATATGGCTACCGATGATATCGGATTCCGATGCGCCATGTCAAGGGTTGGATCTAAATCCAAATCCAAAAACAAGACGATAAGGCACAAAAAAGCCAAGTAAGGAAAAATAATTCTAGAAGAGCCTCGATACAATTTATCGGGGCTTTTTTGTTTCCATTAAAGTCATACTGGCTCCCGTCTTTAACTAGATATTCCCCACCATTTTAATTCATGTGCTCCCATCAATTGCGGTTACGAATAAATCGTTGTAGGACAAGCGCTGTTAAAAATTTAACAAATTCAAGGGCCTGTTGTATCGATTTTTACATAATTTTAGCTGTTATATTTATAATTCTGGAATTTGATGTGGACCAAATTCCTTCTATCATTCAAGAAAAGACTAACTATATATACTCAAACTCAAAGAATATGAAAGCTAATTTATCCAGACTTCAATTGTCTGTTCACGCTCCATAGGAGACAGGTTATTCAATATCATTAAAGGCCTCTTGTTTATGTCATGTTTTTAGCTAAATCATGCAACAAAAGGTTTGTGGACGCCATTGGTGCATCCTTAAATACTGCTACAGTAAAGAATATTTGTCTTACCTGTAACCAATATAGCCGTGAACGCTCAAAATAAAGATGAACATATACTTTGGAATGAAATTAAAAAGGGCAATGTTATTGCCCTAGGCCAGGTATATGACCTTTATATACAGGTGCTCTTTTCCTACGGGTTCCAGTTATCCAAGGACAAAACTTATGTCATGGATTGCATTCACGATCTATTTTTGGACCTTTATAAATACCGTGAAAAACTTTCCGATACCGACAATATCAAATACTACCTGCTTACATCACTTCGAAGGAAGGTAAACAGAAAGTACAAACAAAATTTGGTTCACTTTGCCGAAAAAGAAGCTTTTGAAAACCACTTAAACATGTTGCAACATGTGCTGTCTCCCGAAGAAAGAATTATAGCACTGGAGAATGATTCCAAAAAGGGGAAAATATGGCAAAAGGCCAACGATTTCTTGACCAAAACCCAAGTAAAAGGTTTACAGCTAAGGTTTAAGGAAGGAAGACCTTACGAAGAAATTGCGGAGATCATGGATGTCTCTGTAGAAACTTCACGTACCATTATCTATCGGGCGATCAAATCTTTGCGAAAAAACATGATTATGCCCTCGGTACTCTTTGGATTATCGATACTTGCCCTATTCTTAAGCTAATTACTTCCTGGTATCCCATCCTGTTTCTTAGCTTCAAAACTTTTCACACCTAAATTTATTTCTATGCTGAAATTGGCATCAACGCCAGTAGAAATCGAGTTTCCCATAAAAAAAACACCCTTAAATTACCATTCCAATAAAAAAATATTAAAAAAATTGTCTATAAAACAAAGATTCGGTACTTATACTAGTATATGCATGTTTAAAGCGTGGTCAGAAATATCAGGTTGTACCACATAAATGCATGAGAACCAACCATGGAGAAAGGAAACAATATCCAAGAACTGAACACTAGGGAACGTGAGCATTTGAAAAAAAGAATCACCGCTTCAATTTTCAAATACCAACGCTATAGAAGAAACGTCAAATACGCAATCGGGCTAACATCGGCCGCAGTTGTCGCATCATTTGTTTTCGGAGTTTACTTCAACAATCTTCAAACCCCCTCCATAGAAACCTATGTTGAAACTTCGAATATTCATGTTGATACTTCCACAGACAAGGTTACACTTATGCTCGAAGAGGGCAAGAGTGTTGATATTGAAGGTGACAACTCCAGTCTTGCCTACTCCAGTACAGGTGAAAAAATTAGCATCGGAAAAAATGATGAGCTGAGCCAAGCCAATAAAAGAAACAACAAAGTCGTCTACAATACACTTATTGTTCCTTATGGCAAAAGATCACAGATTAAGTTGTCCGATGGCACCCAAGTTTGGTTAAACTCAGGGTCCAAGCTTGTTTATCCAGTTACTTTTAGCGAAAAGAAAAGGGAAGTTTACCTTGAAGGCGAAGGCATTTTTGATGTTGCCCATAACGAACAGCAGCCCTTTATGGTTTTATCCAAAAACCATGAAATAGAAGTTTTGGGAACGCTTTTTAATGTGAGCAATTACTCGGATGATGACAGTATCAGTACAACACTAAAAAATGGTAGTGTTCAAATCAAGTACAAGACCGATTCTTTTTTCAAAGTTCATGAAGTCTTGAAAATCTCTCCTGGAACCAGAGCGGTTTATGGTAAAAACTCTACTGCCATGTATGCCAATAAAGTGGACGTTGAAAAATATTTCTCCTGGAGAGACGGGGTTTTCATCTTTAAGAATGACAACCTAAAGCATATCATGAAAAGACTTTCGAGATATTATAATGTGGATATATCGGTCAATGACAAACAACTGGAAGCTCAAACATTTTCGGGATATCTCGACCTAAAGGAAAATGTTGAAAATGTGGTCAAGATAATTAAAGAAACCTCAGATTTTGAGTACACTATAAATGACAACCAAATATTGATTAACTAAAACCCGATTACTATATGAAATGAAAGACTAAAACAAAAAAAACCAGAAGATGCGCCAACACCTTCTGGCAAGCTAAAAACATTGCTGAAACTCTAACTCAGCAACATTAACTAATAAAAAAACTAAATTATGAATAAAATTGCTAACCCTAAGCCTTTAGGGAGAATAATATCCTTGAGGTCTTATCTCTGGAATATTATGAGAATTTTTCTTCTTTTTATTGCCATTGGTCTTAGTTCAGTTTATGCGAACACAAGCTACGCACAGACCAAAATGAGCATTGACGTCAACAATGTTACACTTGAGGACTTGTTTAACGAGATTCAATCCAAAAGTGAATTCATCTTTTTTTATAAAGATGATATTATTGACCAGCAAAGAAAGGTCACGCTTAATCTTAAAAATGCCAAACTATCACAAATACTGAATAAAGCGTTCAGCAAAACAGATTTAAGCTTTAAAATTGATGATAGACAGGTAGTTATAGTTAAAAGACCCATAGAGCTGTCCACACCTGAAAGTCCTGAGGAAGTTCAGGTTACCATAACCGGTACCGTAAATGACAATCTAGGAGCTCCACTACCTGGAGCCAACGTTGTGGAAAAGGGAACAACAAACGGCACACAAACTGACTTTGACGGAAATTATTCCATCACCGTTGGTGCAAATGCTGTCCTTGTGTTTAGCTATGTTGGTTTCGCAACTCAAGAGATTACAGTGGGTGATCAAACTTCAATTAATGTAAACATGGCAGAAGACGCCAGTTTATTGGATGAAGTTGTTGTTTTAGGATATTCCACGCAAACAAGAGGTGATTTGACCGGTTCCGTGGCATCCGTTGACTTGACCGAAGCCACCAAAGCTCCCTTGGTAAATGCTGCTGAGGCATTGGAAGGTAGAGTAACCGGTGTATCCGTCATCAATGCAGGTGCTCCAGGTTCCACACCAACGATACGAATTCGTGGATTTGGTTCTACTAACGCAAATGGTCCTCTTTTCATTATTGATGGAGTTCAAACAACCGATGCTTCCATCTTAAATTCCATCAATCCTGAGGACATAGCACAGATGAACGTTTTAAAGGATGGTGCAGCATCCATCTACGGAGCACGGGCATCCAACGGTGTCGTAATTATTGCCACAAAGAATGGCGGATACAATCAAGATTCAGCTACCATTTCGTTGGATATGTATACTGGTTTTTCCAGGGCAACAAACCTTCCTGATGTATTAAATGCACAGCAACACGGAGAAATGATCTTCGAGAGTTTGAGCAACGATAATCTGACTCCTTCCCACCCACAATACGGCAATGGTGCCTCCCCAGTAGTTCCTTCGAGCATTATTGGTGCACCTACTCCCGTGACGACAAGATCTGGTGGATCTTGGTTGGATGATGTTTTCCGTAGCGCTCCGACGCAAAACGTTTCACTCAGTATGGAAAACGGTACCGAAAATGCCAAATACAATGTTTCCCTTGGATATTTGAACAGACAAGGAACACAATTGGAGTCCTTCTTTAGAAGAGGGTTACTTCGTGCTAATTCGGAATTTAAAATTGGAGACAAAATACGAGTTGGAGAACACTTAAATGTTTCATTTGCCAACAGCAGTACAGCTAAAATCCCTGATGCTTCACTTGGAGGCAATCCCGTAATGCTTGCACAACGTAATAGCCCATTGTTGCCTGTAAGAGCGGATGATGGAAGCTTCGCAGGTACTTATTCCAATGCTCTTGGTTTATCCAACCCGACCAACCCTGTTGCCGATCTATCCAGAGCATCTGACGATTTCTACAAGACCATTCGGATTTTAGGAGACGTTTATGCCTCTTATGAATTTATTGATGGCCTTACTTTTAAGACCACCATTGGAGGTGACTTGGAATTACAGAATTCTAGACAGTTCTTGGCAACAAACCCAGAACACTCCGAAGCCAGGTCTACAAACACGCTTACAGAGTTCGATTATGATTCTTATAACTGGGTTTGGACGAATACACTAACGTTCAACAAAACATATGGAGACCATTCCATCAATGTTTTGGCCGGTTTGGAAGCTGTTGAAAACAGAATCAAGCAAAAGACCATCAATGTAACAGGATTTTTGTTTGAAACCCCTGATTTCTATCTATTGGACAGAGGTTCTGGAACTCCAAACTTTGGTTTTGTAGGTGATGTGACCAACTCCCTATTTTCAGTCTTTGGAAGCTTGAATTATTCTTACTCCAATAAATATTTGTTGACAGCAACGTTAAGAAGGGATTCCTCCTCTAACTTCCTAGGTGACAACCGAAGTGATACATTCCCTGCAGTAAGTGCAGGATGGTTGGTAAGTGAGGAAGATTGGTTCGACAGTGGTTTTGTCGATCGGTTTAAATTAAAAGCATCATGGGGACAATTGGGTAACCAAGCTGTTCCAGCGGCTAACCCTACCATCAATGTTTCTTCCATTAATCCAGCACAGTCCAATTACGCCTTTACGGGTTCAGGAACTCCAACAACAGGAGCAATTGTAGGAGCCATTGGAAATCCAGATTTACGATGGGAAACCTCTGAATCCACTAATATTGGAGCAGAATTCGGACTTCTTGGGAATACATTGAATTTTAGTATTGAATACTTCAAAATCGAGACCAATGACCTTATCGCCCAAGATTTGAGCGTTATCAGCACAACAGCGATTGACGCCAACGCTCCATTCGTGAATTTGGGTAACATCCAAAATACAGGTGTTGACATTACCTTAGGGTATCAAAACAGCACTGATTCTGGTTTTTCATATGGAATCGACCTGAATGTATCAGCTTACAAGAACGAGGTAACTAATCTTAGCTCAGATTTCCAGGTAGGTGACACCCGATTTAGAGGTGGGGCAGTTACCAGAACCGAGGTTGGAAGACCAATTTCGTCTTTCTTCGGATTGCAAGTGGATGGTATCTTCTCTAGCGAGGCTGAAGTGGGTAGTGCTGCCGACCAAGGCTTTGCCACTAACACTGATGGTGTAGGTAGATTCAGATATCGCGATGTCAATGGCGATAATGTGATCAATGATGATGATAGAACATTCATCGGATCCCCACATCCAGATTTTACTTATGGCATCAATCTTAACTTTGGCTACAAAAATTGGGATTTATCTGCCTTCTTATCTGGTGTATCTGGCAAAGATGCCTACAATTACAGCAAAATTTTTACGGATTTCCCTACCTTCTTCAATGCCAATAGAAGTGCAAGGACCTTGGATTCTTGGTCTCCAAGTAATACTAACGGAGCCTTACCGGCTCTTAGCTCAGTTATTACCAATAATGAGACATCACCGAATTCATACTTCGTTGAAAATGCATCTTATTTGAGGTTGAAAAACCTTCAGATAGGTTACACTATGCCCGATACTGTTTTAGACAAAATAGGCATTGATAATGTTAGGCTTTATTTGCAAGCATCAAACTTATTCACGATTACGGACTATAATGGATTAGATCCTGAAATTCCTATAATTGTGAGAAATGGTGCTATTGATAACCTTACCCAAGGTGTAGACGTTTCGGCTTTCCCGCTGGCTCAGATTTTCACTTTTGGAA
This sequence comes from Flagellimonas sp. 2504JD4-2, assembly GCF_053642935.1. Taxonomy (NCBI): domain Bacteria; kingdom Pseudomonadati; phylum Bacteroidota; class Flavobacteriia; order Flavobacteriales; family Flavobacteriaceae; genus Flagellimonas; species Flagellimonas sp. 2504JD4-2. The sequence goes on from NZ_JBSIOV010000002.1 coordinate 963,310, forward strand.
CTAATATTAAATTTTAAAAAAATGAAAAAGAAATTCTTATATCTAATAGCATTCTTTGCATTGACATTTTCATGCAACGATGACTTTACGATACAACCTGCTGTTGGTGCTTTGACAGATGATGCCATTGCCAATGAGACAGGGATAGATTTATTGCTGACAGGGGCTTATTCGGCCTTGGATGGTGTTCGTTTGAACCAAAGTGGAAACATTTTCGCATTTAGCCCAGACAATTGGTGGTTGGATGTAATGTCGGATGATGCACACAAGGGAAGTACAGATAGTGATCAGGTTGAGCTATTTCAACTTGAGACCTATGATATCCAAACCAGTAATCCATATGTATTGGCTAAATGGTTGTCCCTATATGCCGGTGTAAATCGTTCCAATGCGGTTTTGGCGTTGATTGCCACCATTACCGAAGGGGACTTTACAGGTAAAGCCGCTGAAGCTCGATTTTTAAGAGGATACTATAATTTTGAACTGCAAAAGTTGTACGGTAATCCAGCATATATTTCTGAGGAAAACTATGCTGCTACCGAGTTCAACCAACCAAACCCCGGACCAATTTGGGACCAGGTAGAAGCAGATTTTCAATTCGCCATCGATAACCTTCCTGATACCCAAGCAGAACCAGGAAGACCAACGTCCTGGACTGCCAAGGCGTTCTTGGGAAAAACCCATTTGTTTCAGGCAGAATGGGCAAATGCTTTGACCCAATTGCAGGATGTAATCAATAACGGACCATATTCTTTGAATACAGAGTTCTTGGATAATTTCACTTCCGCCGGGGAAAATGCTGGTGAATCAATATTTGCGATTCAATTTGCTACCGATGGAGGTCAATCCCTAAATGGAAACCAAGGGGGAACATTGAATTTCCCAGGTGGCGGTCCTTTCGACTCATGTTGTGGATTTTATCAGCCAACCCAGGATTTGGTAAACGCTTACCAAACCGATGGTGCAGGACTTCCTTTGTTGGACACTTTCAATCAGACCGATGTTGACAATGATCAAGGAATTGCCACTGCTGATCCATTTGTACCACATGCAGGCCCACTTGACCCAAGATTGGATTATACAGTTGGTCGAAGAGGCATCGATTACAATGGCTTCGGCACAATGGTTGGGGCTGACTGGATTCGAGCTTTACCTTCTGATGTATCTGGACCGTATTTACCAAAGAAGAACATTTATCAAGCCGATGAATTGGGTGCAAACCAAGGAACAGGAGCTTGGGGACAACAGCATTCGGGTATAAACTATAATGTTATACGCTATGCAGATGTTCTTTTGATGGCTGCTGAAGCCGCGGTGGAATCGACCGGAGATCTGGCAACCGCACTTGATTATGTTAATCAGGTTCGAAACAGGGCTAAAAACATGACATATGTGCTAAATGAAGCTGGCGATGCTCCTGCGGCCAATTACCAAATTGAGCCATACGCAGCTTTCGCAGATGTGGCTGCTGCACGTCAGGCCGTTCGTTTTGAAAGAAGATTGGAATTGGGTATGGAAGGACATCGTTTGTTCGACCTTAGAAGATGGGGCGTTGCTGAAAGCACCATCAATACCTATGTTACCAATGAAGATAGAACAATACCAAATTTTGACACCAAAGTAGCCACGTATCAGTCGTTTATGGATTTACTACCTATTCCGGTAAATGCCATTGACTTGAGTGGTAATATTCTAAGTCAAAATCCTGGGTATTAAGAATTAGTAGTTTGGTTAGTTTAAATAGTTAATTAAGTTTAAGTTGACTAAAGAAAACAGGGTGTAAAAGCCCTGTTTTCCAATTTATTATATATTCATTCAATGAAGTGTATCGGTAGCATATCTTTATCGTTGATCTTGGCTATTTTTTTGTGTTCATCCTGTTCAAAAAACGCTGAGAACAACGAAGCATTGTTGTTTTCAAAAATCAGCAAACATCAATCCGGAATTGACTTTTCCAACAACCTTGTAGAAACCGATTCACTCAATTATTTCAACTTTGCCTATATCTATATGGGTGGAGGAGTCTCAGCGGGAGATATCAATAACGACGGCTTGGTCGATTTGTATTTCACCGGAAACATGGTCCCCAACAAACTTTATCTGAACAAAGGGAACCTTCAATTTGAAGATATTTCCGAAGCCGCCGGTGTAGCAGGCGATAGCAGATGGTATACCGGAACTACTATGTCAGATGTGAACAATGACGGTCTTCTGGACATCTATTGTTCGGTAGGTGGAAAATTTGGTAATAAAGAAAATCAGCTGTTCATAAACAACGGGGACAATACCTTCACCGAAAAAGCAGCAGAATATGGCATTAATGACCCCAGTAATAGTGTTCAAAGTACGTTTTTTGATTACGATCTAGACGGCGACCTGGACCTATACGTGGCCAACTATCCTCCCACCCCATTTAATGCCCCTAATTTTTACTACGCCTTCAAACAGAAATTTCCAAAACCTTTGGAAACCGATAGACTGTTCAAAAATGAAGACGGTAAATATGTGGATGTAACGGAAGAGGCCGGTCTAAAGACCTTTGGTCTGTCATTAAGCGCTACGGTCGGAGATCTCAACCAAGATGGGTGGCCAGACCTATATGTGTCCAATGATTTTAGTTCACCCGATTATCTATACATCAACAATAAGAACGGAACATTTTCCGAACAAGTAAAGAAAACCACAAAAAATAACTCTTTCTATGGCATGGGAACCGACATTGCCGACTTTAACAACGATTTGTTGCTCGATATTATGCAAGTGGACATGACTGCGCAAATCAACAGAAGGGCAAAGGCCAATATGGCAAGCATGAACCCAGAATTGTTCTGGAGTACGGTAAACTCAGGGTTTCATTACCAATATATGCAGAACACCCTGCAATTGAACAATGGCAACCTTCATGATTCCCTTCCAGATTTTAGCAATATTTCACGGTTCGCCGGTGTATCCTCGACCGATTGGAGTTGGGGGCCATTATTTGCAGATTTGGACAATGATGGCTGGAAGGATCTTTTTATCTCCAATGGTACGCGCCGAGAAATTAACAATCGGGATTATTTCAAAGAAATTGAAAAAAAGGGGATTCCCAAAGACAGTATGCTGGCAAAAAGCCTGGCCATACCCTCCGAAAAAATCGATAATTATGTTTTTAGGAACAATGGTGACCTTACCTTATCTCGAATGAACAAGGAATGGGGAATTGAACACAAAGGATTTTCCAATGGCTGTGTCTATGTCGATTTGGATAATGACGGAGATTTGGAAATTGTCACCAATAACATAGATGACCTCGCATCCCTATTTGAAAATAAAAGCGCAGAACAAAATAACTACACTACCATTGAATTTAAAGGACCAGAAAAGAACGTATTTGGACTTGGCGCCAAGGTTACCTTATTTTCCAATGGAATCTCCCAATACCAAGAAATGACTTTAACCCGTGGATTTCAATCCTCCGTGGCCCCAAGGCTTCATTTTGGATTGGGAAAAGCTGAAAAAGTAGATTCTATAGCAATCCAGTGGCCCGATGCCAAAAAGCAGCTTGTTAAGAACCCAAAAATCAACAGTAAACTCATTATTGATTACGCCAACGCCCCAGCCTTTGACCCCACCAGCCCTCAATTAACCAAAACCCCGGCGTTTCAAACAGAAAAGGACAGCCTTAAAATCGTAAATCACACACATGTAGAAAATTACTTCAATGATTTTGAAAAAGAGATTTTACTTCCCCATCAAACCTCGCTGCTAGGTCCGAATATTGCAACCGGCGATTTGAACAATGATGGCCTGGACGACATTGTAGTAGGTAGTTCTTCGCAGAACACCACTGCGGTGTATGTTCAATTGAAAAACGGAAGCTTCAAAAAAACAGACTCCCAACCTTTTGCTGTGGACAGCGGTTCCGAGGATATGGGCATACATATTTTTGATGTTGAAAAAGATGGTGACAATGATATTTACATAGCCAGCGGGGGCAACGAGTTTTCCCCAGATTCGGAACAATTACAGGATAGACTCTATATCAACAATGGACAAGGTACCTTTATCAAGTCGGAAACTGCGTTACCCCGAATGATTACCAGCAGTTCGCGAATTCACAGCCATGACTTTGATAAAGATGGGGATTTGGACCTCTTCGTTGGAGGGCGACTTGTTCCAGGTAATTATCCTTCGCCAGCCAACAGTTACATCCTAGAAAACAGGAGCAGTTCAGAAGGTGCCCAATTTGTTGATGCAACGGAAAAAATAGCTCCAATGTTGTCCAAAATAGGCATGGTCACTGACGCGGTCTGGACAGATTTTGACGGCGATTCATGGACCGATTTGATTCTAATAGGGGAATGGATGCCCATAACCCTTCTCAAAAATGACAGTGGTTATTTTTCTGATGTAACAGAGAATTTTGGGATAAACGACACCACAGGATGGTGGTTCAGCATAAATGAGGGAGATTTTGACCATGATGGCGACATGGATTATTTGGTTGGCAACTTGGGCAAGAACTTCAAATACAAAGCCTCTGAGAACGAAACATTCGATATTTACCTCAATGATTTTGACCAAAACAATACCAAGGATATAGTCTTGAGCTATTACAATTATGGCGAAAAGTTTCCAGTGAGAGGACGAGAATGCTCATCCCAACAAATGCCTGCGATCAAGGAGAAATTTAAAAATTATGAGTCTTTTTCGAATGCGACGTTGGAGGATGTTTATGCCAAGGAAACTTTAGACAATTCATTACATTATCAGGTAAAGTCCTTTGCCAGCATTTATTTGGAAAACAGGAATGGTAAAATGATTCCACACCAGCTTCCCAATGTTGCCCAATTATCCTCTATCAATCAAATTATTATCCGGGATTTTGACAATGACCAAAATTTGGATGCGTTGATTGCTGGTAACCTTTATAATTCGGAAGTCGAAACCCCTAGAAATGACGCGAGCCATGGGCTTTTCTTAAAAGGAGATGGAAAAGGTTCTTTCAATCCGATTCCAGCAAAAGACAGTGGTTTCTTTGCGCCAGGTGACGTAAAAGACATGAAATCGATGAAAATAGCGGAAAAAGAATATATCGTAGTCGCCAAGAACTCGGACGCACTTCAATTTATTGCCATCAACTGATTCATACAATTTGATGCTCGCTTTAGCCTAACATCAGGGCTTTTTTATATCTTCGATTTATGACATTGGAACAACTTCATGCGATTTTCCTATCGCACCCCACGGCTTGCACCGATACCCGAAAAATAACCGAAGATTGCCTTTTTTTTGCCTTAAAAGGTCCAAATTTCAATGGAAATAAGTTTGCTCAACAAGCTTTGGAAAAAGGGGCTGCCTATGCAATTATGGATGAAGCCTCCCACAAAGCCTCGGACAACTGTATACTTGTGGAAGATGTTTTGGAAACGCTTCAAAATCTGGCAACATTCCATAGAAATTATTGTAGTGCCAGAATTGTATCTTTAACAGGAAGCAATGGCAAAACGACCACCAAAGAACTGATTCATTCCGTTTTATCCAAAAAATATAAAACCGTCGCTACAGAGGGCAACCTTAACAACCATATTGGAGTACCCCTTACTTTATTGTCCATTCAACCCGAAACCGAGCTTGCCATTGTGGAAATGGGGGCCAATCACCAAGGAGAAATTGCTTTTTTGTGCAGTATTGCCCAACCCGATTTTGGATACATCACCAACTTCGGGAAAGCGCACCTTGAAGGCTTTGGAGGTGTTGAAGGTGTTATCAAAGGGAAAAGCGAAATATATGGGTATCTCATTCCCAACGAAAAGCATGTTTTTCTGAACGCTGATGATCCCATTCAGCTCGAAAAATTATCTTCATACGTTAAAAAAATAGGTTTCAGTACCGACAACCCAGCATATTTCAATATTAAGATGTTGGAAGCTGACCCTTTTGTGGTCATCGAGGCTGAAGGCACTACAATCTCCACCCAGCTCATTGGCAGCTATAATTTTCCAAATTGCGCAGCTGCAATTACTATGGGAAAGTACTTTAACGTGCCTATGGACGACATTAAGTCCGCTTTGGAAGCATACGTCCCCGACAACAATCGCTCGCAAATTATGGAGCAAAAAGGGTTCAAAATCATTTTGGATGCCTACAATGCGAATCCTTCGAGCATGACAGTGGCGCTGGAGAATTTTAAAAACCTAAAGGAGGATGTCAAAACATTGATTTTAGGTGATATGTTCGAGCTTGGCCCCGAAGCATCAAATGAACACCAATCTATTGCGGATTTGGCACATGAGCAGGGTTTTACCGAAGTTTTTTTTGTAGGCGAAAACTTTTACAAAACACAGACCAATTTCAAAAAGTTCAAATCTTTTGCAGATTTTCAAGAATATCTTGAAACCAATTCGCTAAAAAAAGGGGCTCTCCTTATTAAAGGCTCCCGGGGAATGGCCCTAGAACGGGTTTTAGAGCTTCTATAGGCCCTATTTATCTTAAAGAAAACATAATATCATAATGTTGGGGCATTTTGTTCGACAAAATGGGCATAAATGTTTCTAACCATGAAAAATAATGTGATTGTCTTTGACGGCGAATGTAATTTGTGCAATGGTGTTGTAGGGTGGTTATTGAAGTTTGCACCCAACGGACTTTTCCAAATGGTAGCTTTTCAATCGCCATTAGGGCAGGAACTTCTAAAGCATCATGGTTTTCCAAATCAGCAGTTGGAAACCGTCATCCTATTTGATGAAAATGGCCAGCATGTACATTCGGACGGATTTCTCCGTATTCTTTCCAAAATACCCAAATGGCAGCTGGTTGGTTCTACCCTTTCATATGTCCCACGGATAGTTAGGGACAACATATACATTATAGCTGCAAAAAATAGGGTGAAATGGTTTGGCAAATCCCAAACCTGTGCGGTAAGCTTTTGAAAATATGTGGGATATACTGGATTCGAACCAGTGACCTCTGCCCTGTCAAGGCAGCGCTCTAAACCAACTGAGCTAATATCCCATAAAAATGGAGTGCAATATCGTAAAATTGTTACCAATCACCATATTCTGCAGAGTTCTTTTGTGTTTCATGCAGTGTTATATGAAGTAAATGGCCTTTTTTAAGCTTGGGTTTTAAGATATCATAGATAACTTTCACAAAATACTCCGTGGTTGGGTAAAGTTCTTCAAATTCGGGACAGTCGACGTTTAAGTTTTTATGGTCAAACCGTTCTTCAACTTCATCGCGGATAAGATTTCCCAAAACCGCTAAATCCATTACAAAACCTGTGTCAGGGTCCACTTCACCCCTAATCCTGACCTCCAAATCAAAATTATGGCCATGTATATTGTTGCATTTTCCAAAAGTCTCAATGTTCTTTTCATTGCTCCAATTGGGATTATGCAATCTATGTGCAGCATTAAAGTGGGCTTTGCGACAAATTGTAGCTATCATTCAATACCAAATTTCTGCAAAGATACTTCTAAAGCCAGCATCTTGCCAAACTATCCACTTGCTATATCATCTTAAAAGGCATAAAAAAAGCCATCCTAAAAGGATGGCTTTCTGGTCATAAAGACCTCACTTTTTGAACTTGACGGTTATTGTTTAGAAAGTTCAAAAGGGTGTGCATTTCCAATTAAAATATCTAAACCCCGATAATCCATCAGACACATCGCTTATCTCGATTTGTTATCAGGCAATCTGAAAAGAGGCCGAAAATCAGCCTCTTTTATTCAGAATGAATTATTGTTTTACCATTACAACATTGTTGGATATACAGCAATCTGTTTCAAGATTGAACGCAACCTGCTGTGGATCCAAACATTCCAAAGATAAGCCTGTGCCTCCGGCACCGGAATAGACGGCATTAAAGCCGAAAGCATTCCAAGCGGCCACTCCATTGGATTCGTTCGCAATAGAAGTAGTTCCTGTACTCAAATCCACATCAAGTATAAGGTCATCAGACCCTAACGCTGTGTAAATTCCACCAACTACCGTTAGTTGATTACTTGCCGGTCCTGAAACTATTTGAATACCGGTTTCGGTCGGGAAGCCGAATCCTGAATAGGTATGGCTTACCACGTCGTATGTTCCAGCAAATGAACTTGTATCTGACAAAGCTGGACAAGCGATGGTGAAATTAAATTCAAAAGCCTGCAAATAACCTGCTTCATCAAGAAGATCATCGGTAACACTACCTCCTCGCGCAACATATAGACTTCCGTCCGGCGCAGAGTTGATTCTATCCTCTGGACCTACTGTAACCTCATCACCATCGGCATCTAAATAAACACCATTTTCAAGGGTAACCTCAATTAAATCCAATCGCGTACTACCGCTAAATACATTCCCTTCGTTATTGGTTACTTTAGCAGTAAAGAAAAATTGGTCTCCAAAGTTAAGATCTGCCACAGTAACTCCTAATAAGGATGCCAAGTCTTCGGCATTGAATGCAAGAGAGGCTGGGAAGGAAGTTATATCCTGTACATTCACAGTATCTGTTACGGTTCCGGATAAACTCGCATATAGGTCTAGATCGTACAAGGTTGCAGTCCCGTTACCATCAATCAAATTGAAGCTGTAGGTAACATCGCTTACGTCACTAACACCAACAACAACAGGTGGGTTAACCTCTGCAAACCTAACGAACCCTCCATTTCTAAGGAAATCGTTCAGATTATTCTTATCATCATCCTCACATGATGTAAAGGAAGCTCCGGCCACGATTACAACGGCCAAGAATGCTAAATTAATTTTTGAATATATTTTATTTATTAATTTCATTTTTCATGATTTAAAGGTTAATCCAATACTGCAGGATTCGTATCCCAGAAGGTTTTAACTGAAATCTCCTTTTGACTAATGTTAGAGTTGGTATTTACCACAGTTGCTGGATATAAGAACGTTCTAGGGAAAGCTCCTGGAGTTCCAACATGACCTGAAATATCACTTGGCATTCCAGTTCTACGGTAATTGTTGTAAGCCTCTATTCCATTACCCCAAAGCGCAAGGTAATACTCTTTCATAATAACATCCAGCCTTGCTGTATCATCAGCAGCGGCATCGTATTGTCCCAAAACAAAGGTAACATAGTCATCAACATCTGTCTGAGTTGCAGCAAAAGCCGGTGTAACTTGGCCAGGGATAAAGTTCAATACTTTGTCCATAGACCCTCTAATACCCTCTTCCAACAACGTTCTAGGATCTCCCGTAGTACCTGACATCAATGCAGATTCTGCCTGCATAAACTTAACATAAGTTGAAAGCATGAAAGGGAAAATACCTGCTCCACCACCTCCTGCGTTCACAGCAACAGATGTAAAAGTATCAGCATCAAAAGCTCCTCCAATCGGATATAAACCGTAGGTTGATCTTTTCAATCCATCCGGTGGCACACCATCATCATCACCATGGTCACGTGTCCAATAGAAATCACCTAGATGGCAAAAGTTAAATCCAGGTTCACCCTCACATGGCAAATCATCACCTGTTGGGGTTTCGGCAACCTGCCTGTAGAAATAATATCTCAATCTAGGATCTTCAAACCCTTTATCAGCCTTTAATAAATTCACGTAGTAGCTAACCAGATAATCGTCAGCACCATCTGCATCATAAATAAGAGCATAATAAGGATGTCTACTCTCCCCTGTTGTACTCGCCGTGGTTGAATACTGGAATTCAAAATCATCGGCAGCATCTGTAATCAATCCAGAATTTATAAGGCCATTGATTTCACTGCTAAAGTCTCCAATCAAACGCATTTGTAAATACATCTTGAACTTAAGTGTATTGGCCAACCTTACCCATTGTGCCTTGTTACCACCATAAAAAAGGTCGTTTGGCATAACAGATCCAGTTGCATTAATTGCAGCAACCCCTTCATCTATAACAGTAAACATGGCGTTGTAAATAGACTGACCACTGTCAACATTCGGGTTTGCATTTTCATTACCCTGAAGTGCTTCCGTAAAAGGCACATCTCCAAACATATCCACTAATGTTACATAGATATACGCTTGTATGATTTTAGCAACTCCTATGAACCCTTGAAGACCTCTTTCCTCAGCCAACGGTATCATCACATTGATATCCTGAAGCGACTCTCTATATAAATCGGTCCAAAGATTGTCAAGATTACCTGAACTTAAAGAAAAGGGTCCTACATACGCCCCAAACAAATGTTGCATTCTTACAAACTCTGCAGCACGAACGTTGATACCATCCTCATTGTCCTCATTATAGGCTATGGCATTTACAAATCGTAACTGCACATTGTTCAACAACAATTCGGGGTCAGCACTGGAAGGTGTTAACTCACTTGGGTCATTAAGCTGATTCAAATCTACCGTTTCACAGCTTATACCGAGCATCAGCATCAAAATGCCAATGATACTTATTTTATTATAGTTTTTCATTGTCCTATTTTTTTTCTTTTCCACTTATTAGAATGTTGCCTTGATACTAAATCCATATTTCTTAGAAGTAGGAGTTGTTTGAAGATCAAGTCCCAAACCGTTACCAACACCCGTACTAATCACCTCAGGGTCAAAATTGGTTCCTGGTGGAACATTTGGAGCCCAATACCACATGTTCTGTCCTAGTACTGTGAAGGAAAGTGACCCGAATGGTGTTTTTTCCAAAAATTTTCTAGGTAATGCATAAGTCAATGATACTTCTCTAAGTCTTACCACTGATCCATCGTATATTCCTTGACCACTAGGGTCAACAAAGTTCAAGAAGTAAATTTCATTGGCACCTTGTTGAATGGTGTTTGGAATTGGATTTCCAGAACCATCAAGCAACACCTGTCCGGTGTTTGGATCGGCAAGGACACCAGGAATAATTACTGTTCCTTCTCTGTCTTGAGTATCAGTAGTTACACCTCTACGAATAAGGTTACCAATGGTATTGGAGCTAAAATCTCCACCATGGGTGTATTCAAACTGAGTAGTCAAACTCAGCCCTTTGTAAGAAAAGGTGTTACTGTTAACCATTCTCCAGTCTGGGTTTGGATCACCGATTATCTCATTGTCCAAACCAAGGGCATCACTGTCAATGACGTTACCATCCTGCGGGTTTATCAGTAAATTGCCTTGGTCGTCCCTTACAGCAAAACTTCCTCGGATCACACCTAATGGCTGTCCTTCAATGGCATAGTTACCCAAGTTGGAGAATCCAGCGATAAATACATCATCTCCACCTGGAAGGTCTACCACTTCGTTTTGATCGGCGGTAAAGTTGAAATTTGTGTTCCACTGGAATCCTTCACTATTCCTAAGTAAGTTTAAGCCCAAATCCACTTCGATACCTTCCGTATTGATTTGACCAGCATTAATTGTAGTTCTGTCAAAACCTGTTGATGGATCCAAGATCTTACCAAGAATCTGGTCTTTGGAATCCCTCTTATAGACACTTACTTCAAGGTTTATTCTGTTATCCCAAAGGTTGGCCTCAACCCCTGCTTCAAACTCTCTGTGCAATTCAGGTTTTAAATCTGGGTTAGGAAAGATATCCAAGCCAGTACCTAAACCTCCACTCGAGTTTACATTTATCAAAGTACCTGTTCGCGTAGTGAACTGTGCGGTACCCAAAGCCAATGTTGGTCTTGTGTTGTATGGACCAGGGAAACCTGCAGAAGTACCGTATCCGAATCTGAACTTAAGGAAGTTCAAGAAATTACCCTTCATTTCAGGAATTGCTGAAGTAGGGATGAATGACATCGATGCAGAAGGATAGAACAAAGATCTGTTATCTCGTTCAACTGTTGAAGACCAGTCATTTCTTCCTGCTAAAGTAAGGTAAAGGAAGTTCGAATAGTCAAATCCTAGAGACCCATATAGTCCAAGCGTGTTTACCGTTTGTCTAAAGTCTAGGTTCGAACCTAGAGGATCCGCGTTACTCTGTGTAGCAAAATTGGTATGGTCAATAAAGTCGAATACTACTTGGCCCGTACTTACCTGTCCAAACTTTTCAAAAGTTTCAGAGTTGGCGTTAAAACCTACGGTTCCAGTGAATCCAAGTTTTTCTGTTAATTGCACGCTGTTGATGTTCAAAATCAAACTGTGGTCCCAAATGGTATTAACAGCCGAGGTAGTTTTCAAAAATCCTTGCTGTGACAATAGACTTGAAACACCACCTTTGTTTACATAGAACTGCTGATTTTCGGTAAACGTATCCAATCCAACCCGGTAGGTAAGTGCTACCTTATCACTAAAGTCATAACTTGAGCTTATCGAATTGTAAAAACGATTCGTTTTGATTTGCTCCTGTGAATTGGCCACCAACCAATTTGGGTTTTCTTGATCCGCTCTATAGTATACATTAGATCCATCCAAAGGATTCTGGAATGGAAGACCATTCAAATCCAAGTTTCTTGGAACGAACAATGTTCTAAAGAAAATCGAGAAGTTACCTGTACCGTTACTGGCCGAAACCGGAGGTGTGGTAAAGTCACTTGTAGAAAAGTTAAAAGAACCATTGATTCTGAACTTATTGCTCAGCTTAATGGAACCTCCCAATCCGAAATTGGTTCTGTTTATGTTGTTTCCTGGAACAAATCCATCTTCATCCGTATGACCAAAGTTTACATTATAGGCCACATTTTCAGTACTCTTGGAAGCATTGATGGACGTGGTCCTACCTAAACCTTTTCTAAAAAAGTCTCGTACGTTATTTTCGAATGCTCTATAAGGAACATTTACCCCTTGGAATTCTGGGAAAGGTTCCGCAAACTGTGCTTGGTTATAGTGGTGTCTTACCGTAGCATTGCTATCGAACCTTCCACCCCAGTTACCTACAAACCCAACATTGATGGAGTTGTCACCACCTTGACCGTAGATGTTCTGGTAATCTGGCAAGCTTGCTATTTGGTTTACAAATACAGATTGGTTAACACTTACTTCGAATCCTTTGTCAACAAGTTCAGAAGCACCTGTTTTGGTAGTAATCAAAATAACCCCGTTTCTACCAAGGTTACCATAAAGTACCGTTGCACTCAATCCTTTAAGGATACTGATATCCTCAATGTTGTTTGGATCCAGGTCCAAAAATCTACTTGATGCCGAAACGGAACCATTTCCAGTGGTCACGTTACTCTCGGCATTGGTATCCGTGTTAAAGGGAACCCCATTTACTACGAATAGAGGCTGGTTGTTACCTGTGATGGAAACATTACCACGAATTCTGATGTTTGTACCACTACCGGCCAAACCACCAGTTCCGACTACGTTAACACCAGCGGCCTTACCACTTAATACCCTAGCGATATCCGCCTCAGGTCTGTTTTCAACCTTATCGGACCCCACATTGGTTACGGCATAACCAAGAGCCTTCTTTTCTCTTCGGATACCCTGGGCCGTAACAACAACCTCTTCAAGAGCTTGCGTGTCCTCTTCCATTTGAACGTTGATAACACTTGCGGCACCAACCACTCTTCTTGCCGTTCTTTGGCCCAAATAAGTGTAAAGCAATGCTTGACCCTCACTTGCTAAAATGGAATAGTTCCCATCAAAATCGGTCTGGGTCCCAGTAGAAGTGCCCTCAACAATAATGTTGACCCCGGGTAATGGTACGCCCGTATGGTCGATAACTGTACCCGTAATTGTTTTTTCTTGGGACAGGACCGTTGTTGTACACAACAGTAGGGCTAGAATCCCAAACAGTTTCAATACTTTCATAGAATTAAAAGTTTTGTTAGTAATTAATGAGTTAGCGCAACTGAGAAAGGTAGACGGGAGAAGTTGTTTTGATAGCTAATTCAAATAATACTCCCTAGTACGAAAACAAAACTTAATGGAAAGTTTCTATTTATTTAAGGTAGTAAGGCCTCTCACCGCCTTACCTTTACAATTGCAGGAACAAAAGAATTATAAGTAGCTTAAGTAAGGGTACTTTTAAAACGGGAAGGACGTTAAAACCAGTTGCCCCAAACGGGACGAACTCTTTTTAACTTTTATTTGAATGTATCCAGAGATATAAAAGGTTTCTTAAATTTTAACAATTAAAGTTGAAATAGCACATTTCCACTCAATGGAAGTACGGAGCAGCATGCATATGACAAATTCCGAAATCGGATCGATGTTCAAAACTTTTGCCCTTATGCAATATCAATGAAACGCTTCAAAGGCAAAAAAAGATGGCTGGAAGTAAGCAACCGATAGATAGAATAAATAGGGAAGAAAGCTATAAAAAAAGATTACGAAGCATACAGCGCCAAGCTTCTAAAGTCGTTAGGGCTTAGACCTGTTTCCTTTTTAAATGCACCATAAAAGCTGGTCTTGCTATTAAACCCAACTTCATACATTATAGCTTTGACACTTAAAGACGAGTGTTCTAAAAGAAGTTCCTTGGCCTCCTCAATTCTGTATTGGTTAAGCAAAGCATAGAAATTTTTGGACATGTATTCATTTAACACTTGGGATACCTTGTATCTATCCCTATTAATGTGTCGTGAAAGATCACCCAGACCAACCGCGTTGTTCTTATACAACTTCTCGGATTCAAAGGCAATCTTGATCTCATTTGTAATTTCAATGGCCTCATGCAACGTTAATCCCGACTTTTCATATTTCATCGCGGAACCATTGGCATGCTGATCCATCTCAACATTTCCAGAAGAAAAAATATATTTAATAAGTTTTTTCATAGCGGCTAGGTTGAAAACCACTACCATAGTTAAGGCAAAAGACAAAAACTCCAGTTCCAGCCGATAAGGATTAACGTAAACAATCATCGGGAGAAGTTTACTGCTATACTGTATGAACACCCGGAAAGTCCCATAATAACTGGCAACCTACTTATTGGTTCGCTAAAACTCAGCGAATACAATCCAAAGATTTGTTATTTAAATCATAAAGCCTTTATAGCCATTTTTTAAAGTAACCCAATATTTAATCTAGGGGCGCCTCTAAAACGTTCTAAAGTGACAAATTTTTGAATTGGGAACCTGCTCGCTTATGATTTCCTTTGGGAAAGACATTATGACCGTATAAATTTCAGATTCAGGGATTTTCCACCCTAATTATCTGCAAATAATCGTTGTTCTTGGCGGATAGCAAGTAGTTCTTGCCTTTTATTCGAATCATCGCCAAATCTTTAACATCACCATTGGTATAGAGACCTGTATCCGTAGCTGGTTTAGCAGTAAAGCCTCCTGTTCCGTCTCCTTGCAAGAACACTCCATAACCAGCATCGGCCCTTGGTGTTTCAACCTCTGATGCATAAAGGTTTCCAGCAGCCAATATATCCTGCCGACCATCTTTATCAAAATCCTGTATCAAAATTTGATTTATTGGACCCAGTTGAGCCTGATTGGGCAAAATATGTTTTGCAAACTTACCTTCTTTGTTTTCAAAATAGGCGCTAGCAAATGATCTTACTTGATAATGCAAACTGCTTTCCAATTTCTCCTCACCGTAGACGTCGATCAAAGTTGCTGTGGAAAATTGATCGTAGTTCTCGAACTTCTCCTTAATACCAGGAATTTGTTGTGACGAGCATTCACGTCCGCGTAGCGGATACTTCTTCCCTTCGTTGTAATAGCTTAATACGATATCATTTTTCCGGTTGTCATCGAAATCCGTAAAATATATATCAAAAGTCTCTTCTTCCTTTGCTTTGTACTTATAGTTGAGTCCTAAATTTCCAGCAACCAGATCCAGATCACCATCACCATCCATATCTTCACTTTGTATGCTGAACCACCATCCTTCTGTGTTTTCCAAACCAAGTTCTTTTGAAACGTCCTCAAATTTGCCCGCATTGTTCTTGAACAGTTTAATGGGCATCCACTCGCCGACCACAACTAGATCCATCCACCCATCATTGTTATAGTCCAAAGGGGCCGCACTAGTCACCAATCCCAACTTTTTAAACATGGGCGCCACCTTTTGGGTTGCGTTTACAAATCTTGGGCTTCCTTTTCTGCTTTTATTCTCCAATATATAGCTGTCCGCTGGTAAAGGATACTTGCCCGGCACCAAACGTCCAGTCACAAACAGATCTTGATCGCCATCATTATCAAAATCAAATTGGTACACTCTTCCGCCACTGCTTATTATAATAGGTAATGCGGATATGCTTTTTTTAAGATTACCAGCACCATCATTTATGTACAGGCGGTCTTGTAATTTACTTTTGTCATTTGCAAATTCATTGCCTCCACTTACAACGTATAAATCATTGTCCCCATCATTGTCCGGGTCGAAAATAAGCGCACCCAAATCCTCATGATATCTATCTTCCAACAAAAACTTACTTTTCTGTTGTTCGAAACCGCCATCCTTCCTTTGAAGAAACAACCCACCAGGAAAGCTTTTGGCAGCACCAATGTAAAAATCCTCCAGACCATCGCCGTTAATATCGCCAACTGCAACACCCGGCCCAAATTGGGAGGTTTTATGTGGCAATAGAATTTCATCTTCAAAATCGTCATAGCTATTTTCCTTATGTTTATATAATGCTATTGTGTCCGGCAAGAAACTATTGAATAGTTCCTCTCCTTTATTTTGAGTGTCAAAATCTTTAGATTCAGTAGCACACGCATACTGAAGGGTAAGCTGTTGGTTGACATCAATTTGTTTTAAGGTGGTTGATTTCCCATCTGCCCAATCCACGACCAATTCTTCTATTTTTTCCGACTTCCCAACCCCAAAGTGAATTGTAGGAGCGACAGAGGACTGAAACCCCCTGCTCAAGGTCAATTCTTGCATTTGCTTACCGCTGTCGGTTTTGATGGTAACCTTGCTCCCCAGTCCAAAATTGTTTTCTGGTAATCCCCTTAATTTGATCGTGATATAGTTATTTATTCCTGAGCTGGTATTTTCAAAAATGCTAGGTTCTTCATCAATATTATTGGTCACAATCTCCAAATCCCCATCATTGTCCAAATCTACATACACAGCTCCATTGGAAAAGCCCTTGTGTTGAATTCCCCAGTAAGCGTTGGCTTGTTCAAAGGATAAATCCCCTTTATTTCTAAAAATATAATTATCAATCTTTTCGGACGGTATTCTTAGGCTTTTGATAAGTAAGCTGTCCTTATGTTTTTTTTGGCCCTTAAGACTTGCGAAATAATCCTTGTTGTTAATCTCCCTTCTTGTACCGTTAGATATAAAAACATCTTTTAATCCATCATTATCAAAATCCGCAAATAGAGGGGCCCAACTCCAATCGGTGGACGATAATCCCGCCAACCTTGATATATCGCTGAATTTGGGCCGTCCATTTTGGATTATTCCAGAATTTAGCTGCAATGTATTCTGCATAAATTGATAGTGAAATCCCACTTCTTCCATATTTCTGAAAATCAATGGATTCATGCTCGCCATATTTGCCTTTGAACGTCTATTGGATGCGGCATCCATATCCATTTGAAGAATATCTACATAGCCATCATTATTGAAATCCGCAATGTCGACGCCCATGCCGTAAAAGGAGGTGTGCTGGGTAGTTTCTTTTATCACATCTTTAAATGTTCCATCCTGATTGTTCAGATACATCACATCCGGAGAGCCAAAATCGTTGGAAATATACATGTCTTGCCAGCCATCCTGATTAAGGTCGCTTACCGTTACGCTCAGGGCCAATCCATAAAATTTGACACCAGCCTCTTCGGTAATTCTCGTAAAGTATCCCCCGTCATTTCTGTAGAGATTATCAGTTTCCACATCGGTGACCCATTTCATTCGGTCTTTGTAGTTAAAACTATTGTATTGAAAGGGAGTGATGGGATAGTTTGCTACAAAAACGTCCAGATCACCATCATTGTCATAATCAAAGAAAGATGCATCCACGCTATTCCCTATATCGTCGAGACCATATTCTTTGGCCTTTTCGGTAAATGTATTGTCTCCATTGTTAATGTATAAGAGGTTGTGTTTGGGGTTTGATTGACCGGCCACTAAGCAGTAGATGTCCAAATAGCCATCGTTGTTCACATCGGCCATGGTCGTACCTGTAAACCACCTGGTATCTCCTTCAATATTGGCGCTCTCAGAAATATCTTCGAATTGCAAATTTCCTTTGTTCAGGTAGAGGCGGTTCCTGACCATATTACCTGTAAAAAAGAGATCTGTCAACCCATCATTATTAATATCCCCTGCAGAAATACCACCTCCCATATAAATGTATGGGTAGGTAAAGTAATTTAATGTATCGGTCTCTTTTAGATCATTTGAAAATAAAACACCAGTACTATCTGGGTCCAGTTTTTTAAAAATGGGCGCAGTTATACGAACATCTGAAACATTTTCACCCGTGGTGTTGCATGAGAGAAGAATGGCTGAACAAAAGAGAATCACAATAATGTTCGTTAGCATTTTCATAGTACTTGTCTTTTAAATGTGAAATAACCTTTTCAACTAAAAAGCAGGGAAAAATCCCTGCTCTTCGGTTGGCATATTTAATTAGGAATCAATATCCAGGGTTTTGGTCTCCTGGACCAATCTCATCGTTTGAGTCTATTTCCACTTGTGGGATAGGCATTAAACGATGAACATCTGGATTATACCCCCTTTGCGAGCCATCATCAGCTAATTGCAATTCTTGATTATCGAGATTCCATCGCACCAAATCATCAAATCGATGTTGTTCAGCGCACAGCTCCACCATGCGCTCATGTACAATGGCGTTGAATACCCCTTCAGGAGTGTCTACTGGGTAGCCCGCATCATCCATTTCTTGGGTCCCATACAAGGGCATTTCCACTCTTGCCCTTATCTGATTTAAATAGTTTATAGCCCCGGCATCATTTCCCAGTCTGTGCTCAACTTCTGCCTGCATTAATATGACATCGGCATATCGTAAAATTCTTGCGTTGGTGTCTCCATTTTGAGTGACGCTTTCGTTCTCATACAATTGCGAAAATTTATACCAAATAATACTGCTGCCAGTCCATGTAAATTCTCCTGTAGGACCATGGGCACCTCCAGGCATCAGGATAGCAGATTCAAACCTTGGGTCGTCATCTTCAAACTCATTGATCATTTTTGTGGACGGTCTGGCATTGCCCCAACCAGCATATTCTTGCGCATGAAAAATCACTTCTGAAACCCCTAGGCCAGTTTGTGACCATAAATCAGATTCATCAACATCTCCTGAAAAACTTACCTCGAACATTGACTCATCGTTATGTTCTCCAGATTCATTAAAGTTGTCATTATAATCTTCCAATGGCAGCAAACTATAATCTGTAATTTGTTCGAATGTCGTCTTGGCCAAAGCAAATTCTTCCTGAAACAGGTATACCTTGCCCAACAAGGCCAAAGCCGCTCCTTTTGTAGCTCTTCCCCTTTCAGTTGCATCCTTGGAATAAAGTAATTCTGAAGCAGCTTGTAAATCATTTATGATTGCAGCATATATTTCATCGGCAGTACTTCTTGGAGTACCAGTAGGCGTTTCTTGTATTTCGAGCAATAAGGGAACTCCCCCATATCTTTTGACCAAAAAGAAGTAATAAAGACCTCGTAAAAATCTCGCCTGGCCCACGGCATCGTTGATGTCCGCCGCACTAAAATCTGAAGTGCCCAGCCTTTCTTCCATAACTTCCTGATTGTCTATCACATAATTGCAAGCTGCAATACCATTGTAACAATTTGTCCAGTATGATGATGTCTGAACCAACGATGCGGTCATTCTAAACTGGTATGAAGGAATGAAGTTGGGGTCTGTAGAGGTTGTCATCTCGTCAGAAAAGGTATCAGGCAAAATATATCCATACCGCTGATAAAGACCTGAGTTCTGTAATTGGGCGTATCCCGCATTTGCAGCCGCCTCGATTTGGGCCAGACTTTCAAAGAAAGTTGCCTGAGAAAGTTCGTTCGTATTTGTTACCGATACTTCATCATCACAGGACATTGTCAACAGAAATAATCCTGCGAAATACATAAGTGTTTTGTTCAATAATTTTTTCATGGCGTTTTTTTAAAATTCAATTTGTAATCCGGCCAAAAAGGTAGTGGGCTGTGGGGCTCTTCCTCTATCTACATTTAACCCCACAATCAAACCTGAGCCATCATAGAAGGGCTCTATTTCGGGGTCTAGTCCAGAATACTTGGTCAGTGTGAGTAAATTTTGTGACTGAACATATAGTCTAACCTTGCTCAACAATCCTTTTGATATGTCATCCAAAACATCTTGGGGCAGTGAATACCCCAAGGTCACGTTTCTTAACCTTGCGAAAGAGGCGTCATCAATATATCTAGTCGATATTCGGTTATTTGGGTTGTTTCCTTCGAATCTGAACCTTGGGACATCGGTAATATCACCGGGATTTTGCCATCTCCTCAGCACTTCCACTCCATGATTGACGACATTTTCCTGCCCCTGTAAGAACCATGTGTTGGCATTTAAGGCGTCCGCTCCGTACATCCCGTTGATCAGCGCGCTAAAATCCCAATTTTTGTAAGAGGCGTTCAAATTAAGGGCATATGTAAAGTCAGGCGTTGGATCTCCGATGACCACACGGTCCTCATCTGTAATATCTCCATCTCCATTGACATCGGTATACCTAACATCACCAGGCTGCACAATATAGGTTGACCCAGAATTGGAATCCAAATTGTCCGCACCTATATGGTCTATTATTTCTTGTTCGTCCGAGTAAACTCCTTCAAACTCATATCCAAAGAAATGAAACAGGGGTTCATTAGGTGCAATTCTCGTCAATAATTCCGAGAATGGGGGGTTAAAACCGGCTTGCAAGATCTGGTCTACCACTCCCAATGAAGTTACTTTACTTTTGGCCGTGGAGAGGTTTGCCGATGCACTCCATTGAAAATCTCCTTCGTAATCATTGTAACCTACGGTAAACTCAAACCCAGTTACCTCAACATCTCCCACATTTTTAAACAAGATTCCACCAGAAGCACTGTTTCCAGGAATACCCGAAGAAGGCGGCTGCGGTTCACCTACAATCAATCCATCACTACCATTGATAAAATATTCTGCTGAAAGTGTGTATTTATTGTTCTGCAATCCCAAATCAAATCCATAATTCTGCTTTATGGCCTCTTCCCATGTCAAATCAAAATTATTTCCACCGTTCAACGATACACCATCAACGAGTTCCCCATCAATCACATAGTTAAAACGTGTGGACAGGGTCCCTTCAAATACATTCACCGACGAATTTCTAGCTACTTTGTTATTTCCCGTAACCCCATAGCTGGCCCTTAATTTTAAATTGTTGATAAAGGAATCTTCCATAAACGACTCATTGGAAACAATCCAACCTGCCGATGCTGCAGGGAACCAACCTACTTGTCTTCCAGGGGCAAAAATGGATGATTTGTCCCTTCTCAAAGACAACTGCAACAGGTATCGATTATCAAAATCATAATTGATACGACCCAAGTAGGAAATCAAATTATCGTTAATGGTAAAACTGCTGGCGATACCATTGTTGAGTTCAGGAATTTCCGATGATAATGTGGTCTGCAGCGAACCGGTAGAAACTTCATCTTTTATGGTCTGCCTTTCGGAAACCAAAGTAAGGTTCAAATTGTGTTTCCCAATAGATTTATTATAATTCAAGGTATTTGTGAATACACTGGAGGTTCTATTGCGCCTCGCCTTGAATATGCTGGTAAAATCCTGGTTGAATTGCCCTGTTGTTTGAAAGGCTCTTGAAATGTTGTCTTGAAGATTAAAGAACATATCCACCCCATATTGTGACCTGATGGTAAGCCCTTCCATCAATTCAAACTCTGCATATAAGCCTCCGATTAAACTTGTATGCCTGTTTAAATTGTCTTCCCTATCCTGAACCAGTACCTGGTTTCTTGAATTATTGATATCCTGACCATCCGGACTGGTAAAAACACCGTTTTCGTCCCGTACAGGAAGGTAGGGTGCAGATGCTATCACATTATATAATGGTTCACGACCCCCGCTAATTTGTGGCGCGATGGTTTTTGTATGGCCAAATGCCAATGTCTCCCCGACTTTGAAATTTTTAAAAATTTCGGCATCACTGGCTATATTGAAGGTATATCGTTGAAAGTTTGTATCGATATAAATTCCATCTTGATCAAATGTTGACAAGCCAAAACTGAAGTTGCTTTTTTCCGAGCCGCCGGAAACATTAAAATCATAACTGGTCATTGCAGCTGACCTGAACAACTCCTCTTGCCAATCCGTATCCACTCCATTTCCATCAAAATCTGGATCATTGGCTATTCTTGGAACAACAACTCCCCCTCCATCGGATTGCGCTGAAATTTCCCTTATAAATTGTACATATTGCTCGGTATTCAATAAATCATATCTTTTGTTGGACTGCTGAAACCCAGAGTATACGTTGAACTTAAAGGAGGTTTTTCCTGCCAGCCCCCGATTGGTGGTAATAATTATTACACCATTGGATCCCCTAGAACCGTATATGGCGGTTGCGGCTGCGTCCTTTAATACATCTACCTTGGCAATACTGGAAGGATTTATGCTATTAATACTTTCAGTAAACACTCCATCAACAACAAAGAGCGGGCTTCCGTCCCCGAAAGTGCTCAATCCACGGATTCTGATCGCCGTATTACCTCCTGGCGAGCCCGAGTTGATAACCGTTATACCTGCCGCGCGCCCCTGTAAGGTCTGGGCAATATCGGCAGCGGGTATTTCACTTATTTGATCTCCTTTGACCGAAGCAATTGCGGTTGTCAATGTTGATTTTTTCTGTGTACCGTAACCTACGACGACCACCTCATCCAATAATGCTGCATTTTCGCTCAATGTCACATTAATAACAGTGCTTTGGCCTACAGTACGTTCCTCTGGGCTGAATCCTACATAACTAAAGACTAAAACAGATGTTTCCGTTAATCCGGCTATTTCATAATTGCCATCAAAATCTGCGACAACACCATTGTTGGTCCCTTTCTCCAGTACCGTGGCACCGGCAAGCGGAACGCCATCGGCATCGCTTACATTACCTGTAACTTTTTGGCCATACGTAACCATACCAAAAAGCAGTAATAAAAGCGTTGCAAGTTCTTTGATTTTCATAAAGTCAGTTAAATATTAAGTTAGATTTGAAATTCAATAAATGACCAAAACGGTATAGGCCATTTTAAAGGAGCTAAAGATATTTTAGCACTGGTTCCGGGTTTAGAACAAATGATGTAATGCTGTAAAAAATGATGCAAAATGTATGGGCAGGTACTGAATCAGACCCTCAAACACAATGAATTACCAATTTTCCTTGGGTAAGCACCCAAATTCTTTTTTGAAGCATTTGGTGAAATATGAAGGGGAGGTAAAGCCAACTTTAAATGCTACTTCGCTAACATTATAATTGTTCTCTGATGACAATAATTTTTTGGCTTCCTCCAAACGGATTTTCCTAAGGAATTCGATTGCGGTCATTCCCGTAAGTGACTTTATTTTTCTGTACAGCTGGCTTCGGCTCAAATATAAGTCCGATGCCAATTGATCTACGCTAAGATCTGGGTCTTCAATATTTTTATGGATAAAATGAAGAACCTTGGCAATAAACCGGTTGTCCATTGCTGTGGTAGCATTGGGTTTTTCCAAAGTTTTATTCTGATGATATTTATCGAACAATATTTTCCGGCTCAAAAGCAATTGAGCTATTGTGGCACGCAATACATCAATATGAAAGGGTTTGTTCAAATAAGCATCGGCTCCAGAATCCAGACCCTTTATCTTGTCTTCCACCATAGCTCTCGCCGTTAGCATAAGCAAGGGAATGTGACTGGTTTTTATATCGGCCTTGATTTTTTTGCACAGATCCAAACCATTCAGTTCTGGCATAATGACGTCGGTTATGATCAAATCTGGTTGATGCTCGAGAGCAAGCTCTAATCCCACTCTACCGTTGGGAGCTACAAGGGTATTAAATAGCTCATCCAGTTCTATTCGCAAATAATTTTGAAGCTCTATATTGTCTTCAACAATCAAAATGGTCTTCGTTTTCTTGTCTATGGGAAGGCTATCTTTTACACTTTCAACCGTTACAGGATCAGGGACA
The DNA here is from genome assembly GCF_053642935.1 of Flagellimonas sp. 2504JD4-2. NCBI lineage: Bacteria > Pseudomonadati > Bacteroidota > Flavobacteriia > Flavobacteriales > Flavobacteriaceae > Flagellimonas > Flagellimonas sp. 2504JD4-2. The sequence continues at coordinate 987,272 of NZ_JBSIOV010000002.1, forward strand.
AATTCACTATTCACCACACCCAAATTTGATTTAGGTATTTCCTGAGCAATTTCCTCTTTTTTAAAGTGTTGTTTGCCCAAAGGAAGGGTCACAATAAATTTGGAACCCTTGCCCAACTCACTTTCCACTTCTATGGTGCCATGATGAAGTTCAACAAAACTTTTTACCATTTCAAGACCAATTCCCGAACTACCGTAATAAGTGTTGTTCATTGAATCTACTTGATAGAACCTTTTAAAAATCTGGGCATGGTCCCCTTCAGCTATTCCATAACCGGTATCCTTGACCGAAATCGCAAAGCTATTAGCTTCTTGTTGAGCAGTGCTGCAACTCCGTGAAAGATTTACCTTCACCTCTATCTGGCCACCTTCTGGTGTCATCTTAAAAGCATTGGAAACAATATTGAAGAGTATCTTCTCCATCATACTGGAATCAACCCAAGCTAAGAGTTCTTCCTGTTCAACATCGTAATCCAAATTAATTTTTCTATGCTCAGCCTCCTCAAGGAAGTGGGACAGCACATTTTTTACTACTTCAACAATATCAACTTGGTTTACACTCAAAAAAACGTTGTTGGATTGTAGTTTTCTAAAATCCATCAATTCATTGATCAATCTGGAAAGTCTGTCAGAATTTCGTTTTATCGTGAGCAATTTTCGCTTTGCGCGGGGAAAAGACCCAAGTTTATTATGGTTTAGTAGATCTTCAATTGGGTTCATGATCAAGGTAAGTGGCGTTCTGAACTCATGAGAAATATTGGTGAAAAATTGAAACTTTGCTTCGTGCAGCTCCTTCTCTTGTTTTATTTTTTCTCTTTTCAATAAATTCAATTGCTTCCGTCTCAATTTCTCTTTAAAGAAAAATGTCAAAAAGGTCAGCAGACCCGAAATGGCAAGAACATATATGGTATAGGCCCATCTGGACTTCCACCATGGTGGTAATATCTCGATTTTAAGGGTCAATGGATCTTCGTTCCATACACCATCATGATTGGCTACTTTTACCTTAAAAGTGTAATCTCCGGGCTCCAAATTTGTGTAGGTCACGCTTCTAGACCCTCCTACGTTGCTCCATTGGTGATCAAAACCTTCCAACATGTAGGCGTATTGGTTTTTTTCAGCACGTGTATGTCCGGCCCCAACATATTCCAGAGTAAAAACTGATTGTTTATGTGTTAGTGTGACCTCTCTTGTTTGGGAAATTACCCTAGATAAAGGCGAACCTTCATCATCTATGGATACACTTTTATTAAACAATTTGAAATCTGTAAAGTATAGGTGGGGTTTGTTGGTGTTGAAAGCCAAATGCTGTGGGTCCACAAAATTGATTCCGGAGTAACTTCCAAAATAGATTTTTCCTTCATTACACACTTCAATGGCCGCTTTATTGAAATAATTGGTCGTTAATCCATCCTTAGTGCCAAAATTGGCGGATGTATTCAATTCAAGGTCTATTTTGGTAATTCCTGATTTTCCTCCAATCCATAGGGTTCCGTCATCGCCTTGAATTATTGAATTTATGGTGTTCTCCTTAAGCTTATACCGTGCATTACATGAAGAAAAAACATCATCTTCAAAATTGTACTTAAATAATCCTGCTCCATCAGTACCAATAAAAACGTCGTTCTTGGCCTGATACAGAGATGATATTCGATGTAAACTGGGGTGGTCAGCGGAAACTTCTGTAAGCTCATTCTTTAGGCTTTTCACTTGAAAACCAGATTCCTCGTTCTGGATTACCTTAAAAAGACCGCTCGATGTCCCCAACCATATTGCATTGGTTTTGTCGACCATAATGGTCATGATATCATGGTCCATAATACCTAAATCCTCAAAAGGTTTTGAGTCACAATGGACTATTCTTCGTTCTTCGGGATCAAAGTAAAAAAGCCCCTTTAAAAAGGATGCAATCCAAATCTTGCCCTGATTGTCCTCAGCGAAACCCCTGATGGTGTTGGTTTTTAATACTCCTTTTGTATTGGAGCTCGTATAGTTCAAGAACCTTTTTCTGTTTTTGTCCAACAGGTAGATTCCGTTCTCCCATGTTCCTATCCATATATTCCCCCTGCTATCCGCAAAAATGTTCTCAGCTCTGATGCCAGGGTGCAGCCCAGGGTAAATGTCGTCCATTGCACCCGTTAAATGGGTTATCTCCCTTGTAATGGGGTCATAAATATCCACTCCTCCATCAAGGCTTATCCATAAATTGCCAGATTTGTCCTTATCCAAACCCGTAACGGAGTTGGACAGCAAGGAGTTCTTATCATTAATAATTTTTTCCAAAGATCCAAATTTGGTGCTATGCTTATCATGAACATCCATACCAGCACCATAATGGCCCAACCATAACCTATCCTCATTGTCCATATATAGGGACCATATGGAATTTGAACTTATTCCTTTGGAATCATAATCACTGTAGGTATATTTTTCAACGGAACTCCCGTCTTCTTCCATTACGATCAACCCATCATTTTCGGTTCCGAGTAAAACGGTTCCCTTACTATTCAATATTGAAAAAATCTTCTTGTCCGTTACCGAGAATTTATCCATCCTGTAACCCCGTTCTGTTCTCGTAAGCCTAAAAAGGCCCTCATCTGCCGAACCTATCCAGAGATGGCTTCCAGCATCGGACATCAGACTTGCAATATTCAAATCGTCCGTTTCAGCCAATTCAGCGAATTCCGAAGATGCTCTGACCAATTGATTAGTACCATTCAATAAGTAGAGTCCTTCGTCGGTCCCGGTAAATATTTCATCTTCTATAACCTTACCAAAAGAAGTTATTATGGGTTCTTTGGACAATTGGGCCGCAAACTGGATTTTTTGGAGCTTATTGTCTCCGGGTGTATATCGTAAAGCTCCATATTCATAGGTCCCAAAGATAAAATCCCCGGATTCTTCCTGAATTACGCAGGTAAAATTGATGTGCTCCTGCAAGTCCAGTTCAGAACTAAATACTATTTTTTTAAAACGGTCTGTGTTTTTCTGGTACAAATGAAGTCCGGAATCGGTACCGACCCAGAGACGCCCTTCCCGGTCCAAAAAAGTAAAGTGAATCAGGTTACTCCCTATTTGAGAACCTCCATCAATACGATGTGCATAAGCTTTAAAATTAATCCCATCAAAGCTGTATAACCCTGAACCGAAAGTCCCTATCCAGGTTAGATTAGATTCGTCTTGAGCAATTGAGGAAATAGGGTCTCCTGTGGTAATTGATTCAATATTTTCAAAAACCAATCTATCTTTTTCCGACTGTGCTACACAAGTGCCCACAAACAGAAAAAAACACAGTACAACCAGGTGTCTTTTTTTTCTAAGCTTAGACATTTCAACTTTGTGGAGTTAAATAAAAATGGATTCCTACAATGACATTTTGGAAATACCTTGAGGAATTATTTTCATCTGTTAGATTTGGGTCCTATGCATGTAACCCACAAAATTTTAACCGTGTAAAGATAGACGCTCAGGTCAGAAACACAAAATCTCAACAGCTAATTGCATAATTTTAAGGATTTTAGCGATTTTCATTCGAGAATTCCCATCATTTTTGATTGCTTATTGACTACCTGTTTAATTAAATCACCAGCTACCATGATTGGTTTCAGAATGTCAAAAATTGCACTTCAAACCTCATGTTGCACTTCCAAATGCAATAATTCCATTTTTGGCCAAATCAACCCATTTTTAGTGACATAGCACAAATGGATGCTACATATTTTTCAGTTTTACATCATCCGTGATATGTATTGAGCAATTGCCCCGGCTAAATTTGAAAAGTCGAAATATCACAATTGCATGAACCGTCTCTTACAATTACAATTTATATTGATCCTTGTCCTCTCATGTGGTTCGGAATCCGTAAATATTACAACCGTTCCCCAAGATGAGATCATACAGGACGAGTCCAATGAATTTGATGACGGCACCATGAGGAATCTTTCCTCTTTCGATATCGTTTCAGAAATGAAAGCGGGTTGGAATTTGGGTAATAGTTTGGATGCAGAGGGGCCTGATGAAACGTTTTGGGGCAATCCCGTTACAACAAAGGCAATGATAGACGAGGTTTCCCGCCGAGGGTTCAATACCCTTAGAGTGCCCGTTACATGGCATTACCACCAGGGTCCCGCGCCCGATTATATTGTAGAAGAAAGCTGGCTAGATCGTGTTGAAGAAGTGGTCAATTATGGCAGAGCGAATAATATGTATGTCATTGTAAACGTCCACCATGATGACCCCTGGATCATCCCGACTTACGAAAAAGGAGACGAGGTTAAGGATAGACTATCCAAACTATGGACGCAGATTGCCAATAGATTTAAGAACTACAGTGACTATGTCATTTTTGAAACACTGAACGAGCCCAGATATGAAAACTCCCCTGAGGAGTGGACGGGAGGAACGGCAGAAGGAAGGGACATGGTAAACCAATACCATAAAGCAAGCCTCGATGCCATCAGAGCCACGGGCGGCAACAATAGTTTAAGACAAATCATGATTTCCACTTATGCAGCCAGCGCTATACAACAGGCCATGGATGCCCTGGTTGTTCCCAATGATGACGAAAGAACGATAATTTCAATTCATTCCTACTTCCCCTTTCCGTTCACCTTGGGAGGGACGGATAGCACGTGGGGAACGGATAGTGACAAATTCCTGTTAGACGCTGAAATGGACAGGATAAAAGAAAAATTCGCGGACAATGGCAAAGCGGTAATCTTGGGGGAATGGAGTTCCGGAAACCAAAACAACTTGGAAGATCGCTTGGCCCATGCCGCTTACTATGCCGAAGCTGCTGCAGAAAGGGGTTTTGCCACTATTTGGTGGGACAATGGCAACATTGGCGTTTCCAGAGATGGATTGGCCATTTTCAACCGGCGGACGCTAACGTGGCCATTTGGAGAAATAGCTGATACCATCATTGAAGCAACTAATTGAACATAACACAGTATAACTAACTTGATTCTTAACAATACCTACTTTATATGAAAACAAACATTTATAAAAAGATTATTTATTTCTTTAGCGCGATTTTACTTTTTGCCTCGTGTACAGAGGAGGAATTAACCGCTGTTCTTCAAGAAGGCCCTGCTCCAGAAATTAGTAGCAGACGGGCAAATTGAAATAGCCACCGACAACAGCGGTATTGTTACCGTGAGCCCGTCCGCGGAAGGTGCCTTCAAGTATATTGTGGACTTTGGAAATGGTGGAGCTACCGTAACCGTCGGAATAAATGGTTCAACAACCAATACTTATTCAGAAGAAGGAAATTACACCGTCACCATCACATATATAGCGCCAAATGGAAAAGAAACCCAAGAGCAGTACGATATTTTTGTTGAACTTACAGCGCTTATCAATTTTGAATCGGGAATAAGTGTTTCCGAAAACAATATTGCAGAGGTTACCTTTACGCCCCAAGCAGATAATGCCACGTCTTTTGAAATTAAATTTGGTGATACTGAAAACGAAGTGGCCACAACAATCGCAGCTGGTGAATCCATTACTCATTTGTATCCTGCATTCGACAACTATACGGCCACAATTACGGCTATCGGCCCTAATGATAAAACTGCGGAGATTACAGAAGATATAAATACCGGGGAAATCCCTGAGAGTTCTTGTCCTTTCCCTATTTCCGTCGACTTTGAAAATGAAGAGGCTTTTGAAGCATTTGGGGGCACCTCTTACGAAATAGTGGATAATCCAGACCTCTCCGGTGCAAATCCGGTAGCGTCCAAGGTCGGCGCCCTAACCAACGGAGGCAATCAGTATGAAGGATTTACCTATGTGTTCAGCCCTGCGGCAGATTTCAGTGTAGACGACAAAGTCGTAAAACTAAAGTTCTGGTCCGATGTAGCAGTCTCTATAAGGTTGGACATGAACGGTGACAACACAGGAGAACGCTCCGTGGAGGTGTCCGTCACCCACAGCGGAAGTGGCTGGGAAGAACTTTCCTTTGATTACAACAATGCGGTGAAAACGTGGATTGATGGAACCCAAGGTTTTGGGGAACCTTTGGTCCCTACCGGACAGTACGATAAACTAGCACTATTCATTGATGGTGCGGGAACCACTGCTGGTACTTTCTATATTGATGACATAGGATTCTGCGAAGATGATAGTGTGTCAGACTGCGATGCAGCATTTGCAACACCGGTTGATTTTGAAAGCGAAGAGGCCTTTGAAGCATTTGGGGGAACTTCTTATGAAATAGTGGACAATCCCGACCTCTCTGGTGCAAACTCTGAGGCATCCAAGGTTGGTGCCCTTACCAATGGAGGCAACCAATATGAAGGGTTTACCTATGAATTCAGTCCAGCTGCAGATTTTAGTGGGAACAACAAAGTGGTCAACTTAAAATTCTGGTCCGATGTTGCAGTCTCTATTCGGCTGGACATGAACGGCGACAATACAGGGGAACGCTCCATTGAGGTGTCAGTCACCCACAGTGGAAGTGGCTGGGAGGAGCTTTCCTTTGATTACAACAATGCGGTGAAAACCTGGATTGATGGAACCCAAGGTTTTGGCGAACCTTTGGTCCCTACCGGACAGTACGACAAACTAGCATTGTTCATTGACGGGGCAGGAACCACTGCAGGCACCTTTTATATTGATGACATAGGGTTTTGTGCTGATGCTAGCGGGAACGATTCCGATGCAATATCCAATTTTGATGCCCCAATAGATTTTGAAAATGAGGAAGCCTTCGAAGCCTTTGGGGGAACCTCTTACGAAATAGTGGACAATCCCGATCTCTCAGGTGCAAACTCGGAGGCATCCAAAGTAGGTGCCCTTACCAATGGTGGTAACCAGTACGAAGGGTTTACCTATGAATTCAGCCCAGCGGCCGACTTCAGCGGTGACAATAAAGTGGTCAGACTAAAGTTATGGTCAGATGTGGCTGTATCTATTCGGCTGGATATGAACGGCGACAATACCGGGGAACGCTCCGTTGAGGTGTCGGTAACCCACAGTGGAAGCGGTTGGGAGGAGCTTTCCTTTGATTACAACAATGCGGTAAAAACCTATATAGATGGAACCCAAGGTTTTGGGGAACCCATGGTTCCTACAGGACTGTACGACAAACTGGCCCTGTTCATTGATGGCGCGGGGACTACTTCAGGTACTTTCTATATTGATGATATCAATTAACTAGCAGTTTTATTCATGTTTACTATGAGGTCGTCTAGGAAATATTTCCTAGGCGATTTCATTTTGATAATATTTCCTAATCCTCTACATAAGAAGAAAAATCGAAGTCCCAGTCAGTTAACTACGGGCCAAAAGTTCTGAAAATCAATGAACCCTGATAAGGACGAATAGATTTAAGAGGAGTTGTTTGAATTTTGCCTGTGTAAGTTATCAAGGATGACTTAAATCCTTACTGCAGCGAAAATTTTAATTCGGTGCAGTTTCTTGGGCTCTTGAAATTGAAAAATTCCCGGAAGAATCCTTTGAAACCACTTCAACGGAGTAATCTACTCCATTTTGATAAACTACAGGATTAACCGAAGTTTGGTCATAATCAGTTTCTTCAACAAGAATTACATCATTCTCCCATACGGTTACATCGTATGTCAGCGCATCTCCATCTTCATCTCTTCCGATCCAAGAAATAGCTATTTCAGAGTTTTGCGTATCAAATTCGATCGCAATCTCTGCCGCGTAGGGAGCATAATTGCCTTCAGGAATGCCTGGAGTGGCGAACGAATAAGTATCACCACTAGTTTCTCCATCACTATTCACGGATGTCAGGGACCAAGAGTAAGTCTTCCCTCTATCTAACTCCACCTTAGCTTCCAAAGCATTAAAGGAGTTACTAAAGACTTCCGTGGAGCCCTCTGTAATCCCAAGAATATAGTTTTGAGCTAATTGAGCGGCATTCCATTTAAACGATACCAAGACTTTGGTATCATCATTTGCCACTTCTTCGTAATCAGAGCAAGGTTCACCGTTCGCAGGTAATGTTCCAACCGCTTTTGCCGGTGGTGTTTTCTGTTCCTCAGGTGGTTCTTCCCCTTCATTTCCTCCGCCCCCGCCACAGGCAAGCAACATAACAAACATTACGGGAAGTGTAAACTTGAATATAGTTGATTTTAGCTCTCTCATTTTCTGACAATCTTTATGGTTTCTTTATATCCGTCGGCATTCATTTGAATCAAATATATGCCCGACTCAAAGGATGAAACATCCAAGTTTTTTTCTTTCTGACTATAATTTATTTCTTTGATCAATCGGCCATCCATACTGAAAACATTTACGCTAAGATCATTGCTATCAATAAAAAAGTTCACATTTGTGGAAGTGTGGGTAGGGAAAACTTGAATGGATTTGCCAACAAAAAAGCTATCCTCAATTTTACCTTGGCAATCATTTTCTCCTGAAATTATAATTTCTGATTGGCCTTTAAGGTCAGAAAGTGCAATCACATGCTCGCCGGAATCTTCAAAGGTGAAATCCAATGTTTTTCCATTGACCAAAACGCTATAGGTCTTGCTTCCTTCCACGGTATACGAAACAGTACCCTCCTTGGCGTTGATAACACCTCTTTTACCCGTCACAGAATCCAATTCATTGACAGTTACCCCATAGGTCTGTTCAAAAAAGATCTCAGGGATTGAAATGGTCACCTGGTAGCTTCCCGGTGATAAGTTGTCAATTTCCAAACCGGTTTCAGAAGCTATATCATCAAATTGATTGGAAAATCCATCACCGGTAATTGAAACTTCAAGTAAATAACCAGAAAAATCCATCACTATTTCTATTGACCCATCTACACTTCCAATGCAACTGGGGGTAAGCACAAATACTTTTATGGCATCAGGGGGTAAAATATCACAACCGCCAGAATCAGTCTCCAATTCAGGTCGACTTCCCAAACATTTATCTATATGGTCCAACACACCATCGGCATCATTATCCTCATTACATAATGGATGTTCGCCGGCATCCGTTATGGTCCAGCCAAAGGTGTCAATAATAAGTTGTCGGGCATCAGCAGATTCACAGAATTGGCTGTTACCGGCATCGAAGGTTACTCCGTTTTGAAGGGTAAGTAATTCAGACCATGCTTTAAGTGTTGAGTCATAATTTTTGGTTGAAATACCTGCCTCGAAGAACATTTCGGACATATCCGTTACATTACGCATATCCCAACCTGCCATATCTTGGTCATAACTTCCCGCAAGTCTAAACATGCTATGCATATTGGTTACTTGTGAAACATTCCAGTTCGAAATATCCTGATTAAAACTATGGGCGTTGTTAAACATGTCACTCATGTAAAGGACGTTGGAAACATTCCAACTACCAATATCCTGATTAAAAGAAGTTGCAAAATTGAACATCCCATTAATAAATTCCGCATTGGTCATATCCCAGTTGGAGATATCTTGATTAAAATTGTAGCATACCCTGAACATGTTATCAAACCTATCAACATTACTCACATCCCAATCATTGAACGAATCATTACCAACAAGGGAGTGACATAGCTCAAAGGTGCCTGCCAGTTGTTCAATTTTGGATAGATCCGGAGCATCTGTGGCTCTTACATCCATGTTAATACAGTTCCTAAACGCACCATTTAGATTTTCCCAAACATTATCTCCCCATTGCTCAATCGTAAGAAGCTTTTCTCGATCCAATTGATTGAGGGTAGTCTGGAAGCCAGTCGAGGGAAAATACCCTGAAATTTTCACCTGATATATACCAGGTTCGGCATACGTATGCAAAACATCCCCCCTAACTCCCATATCGGTTTGTCCATCGCCCCAATCCACAGTGTAGTTATAAATACCGAATTGTGTCGTCGAAATCAATAATTGGTTGTCTTCAGAATCTCCAAAATTATCAGTTTTCCAAGTAGTAATAAACGGCCTTTGACCATCTACACAATTCCTTCCATTGTCATTGATAACCCATCCATAGGTGTCTATGAGATTTTGGCGTGCGTTCTCCGCTTCGCAGTATTCATGATACGTAGTATCAAACCGCACATTGGATTGCAATGATGGTAAATCATTCCAGCCTATGAGCATGTTATTGTAATTTTCGTGGGACATCCCAGTGCTTTGCGAAAACATACTGGTCATATCTGTTACTTGCGAAACATCCCACCCTCCCAAATCGTAATCGAAGGATCTGTTCATAATAAACATATAGGACATACCTGTTACCTTTGAGACATCCCATTGGCTTATGTCCTGATTAAACTCATTATTGCTGGCAAACATGAAATCCATAAATTCAACTTGGCCAACATTCCAAGAAGAAATATTTTGATTAAAAGGTGTTCGATTGAACATTCCCGTCATGTCCGTAACATTTGAGACATCCCAGTCCGCTAAATTTCCATTAAAATTAGAAGCTCCGGCAAACAAGCTATGCATTTCTGTGACATTGCCAACATTCCAATTATTTAAATGTTGATTAAAGGCTTTAGCTTCACTAAACATGGACCCCATGTTTAACACGTTTGATACATTCCAACTTCCGATATCTTGATTAAAAGTCTCTGCATTACGAAAAACACTATTTGCCTGAGTAATTGTGGAAGTGTCCCAAAATCCGAAACTGCTATTTCCAACCATCGAGGTACAGTTCAAGAACATAATACTTAGCGAAAATGAATTGGATAAATCCGGAATGTCCTGGGCAACAATGTCCAAATTTTTGCACCCAGCAAAGGCACCGAACATTGAACCCCAAGAAATACTCCCCCATTGGTTGATTTCAAGCAGTTTTTCTTCATCACCCAGAAAATTATCTGGATCTTGATTACCAAAATAGATATGAGGAAAATCCCCACTTATTGAAACAGTGTATGTTCCTGGGGCAGCATAGTTATGAGTGATAGCTCCTGTAACATTGGTATCCGAGTTGCCATCTCCCCAATCCACGGTATAATTATATGTCCCAGTTGGAAAGGTCGGAATGGTAATTTGGTTATTTTCAGAAACTCCAGAATTATCAGTTTTCCAAGTAGTAATAAAGGGACAGTTTTTACCTGAATCGGAAATGACCCAGGCATATTCGTTTATAAGTTTTTTCCGAGAAACCTCTCCATTACAATAGATACTAACTCCTGCGTTAAACTGAACATTATTTTGTAGCGAGGATAAATTGCCCCAACCCAACAATGTATTGTCGTAGTTCTCCTGCGATAGCTCAGTATCCCTAAACATGTCAACCATACTTGTTACCCGTCCCACATCCCAATTGCCAAGACTCTGGTCGAAATTCGTAGCTCTAAGAAATAGGTTGGTCATATCAGTTACTGATGAGACCTCCCAATCATCCAGGGGTTGATTAAATGAAGTGGCATCTGCGAACATTGCGAACATATTGGTCACATTGCTTACATCCCAATTATTTATTGGTTGATTAAAGGAAGTAGCAGCATCAAACATTCCAAGCATGTTTGTTACTTTACCTACATTCCAACCTCCAATGTCTTGATTGAAAGCAGAGGCTTGCTGAAACATTGCAAACATATCAGTCACTTGGCTGACATCCCAACTTCCAATATCTTGGTTAAAAGATATAGCTCCTGCAAACATAATTCCCATATATCTCACTTGGCCTACATTCCAATCACCAATATCCTGATTAAAAGCTTGAGCATCTCTAAACATAGCTGTAGCATCTGTCACATTAGCGACATCCCAACCTCCAATATCTTGATTAAAGCTCCCAGTCATGTTAAACATAGAGTTCATATTCTGAACGTTTGATGTGTTCCATACCCCTATGGGCTGGTTAAAAACATCATTCATAATAAACATACCGCTCATGTCCGTAACATTGGAAGTATCCCATTGATCAATATTGGCATTGAAACTGGTTGCTGAAGCAAAAAGAAATGACATATCAGTAACAGCACTAGTGTCCCAACTATTAATTGAACTATTTATTTGCACAAAAGAACAGCTATTAAACATACTTTTCATTGAGGTGACATTAGTCAAATCTGGTGAGTCCGCAGCAACAACATTCAAATTAAGACAAGCAGCAAACGCAGCTTCCATTGAACTCCATGCGATGTTTCCCCATTGTTCTACAGTCAAAAGCTTATCATTATCTCCTACAAAGTTGAAATATATCCTAGGAAAATCACCGGTTATTGCAACCTGATAGGTGCCCGGAGTTGCATACGTATGTGTAATATCCCCTGTCACCCCACTATCTGAAGAGCCATCCCCCCAATCAACCGAATAGTTGTAGGTTTCGCCCAGATAGGTTGGAATTGTAATTTGATTGTCCGCTGAAACTCCTGGATTATCAGTTTTCCAAGTGGTGATAAATTCTGTTTGAGCCGATAAAAAGAAATGAATAAAGCCCAATAGGGCCGAGAAGTAGATTTTTTTCATAAGCGTTGATCAATTCCTAGCAACCTACAACGAATGCCCTAATTTTCAAAGAAAATCTCGACATTTTGCCAACTTTTTCCCATAAAATATGGATAGAAAATTCTTAAACAAAAAAACCTCAGCAAATGCTGAGGTTTTGTTTGTGGGCCCTACTGGATTCGAACCAGTGACCCCCTGCTTGTAAGGCAGGTGCTCTGAACCAACTGAGCTAAGAGCCCCATTCCATTTTTCTAAATGGGAGTGCAAATATAGCATCATTTTTTGTTTACCAAAAAGAAAAAAACAAAAAAGCATCCAGAAATTTTGCCCCTGGTTAAATCTAGTATACCCAACCCAATTACGCAATGCCCTAGTTCACTTTTCGCTTTCTAAACCATAGGTCTTCAAGGCTCAAATTAACAGTAATCAAATGGTAGTTCTCCTGTACCAAAACGTTCTCAATTTGCCCTTTTAAACCGTAACTATACGACACATTCAAATATGAGTTGGAAAAAGTTCCCGTTGGTAGTCCAACACCGAATGTAAAATTATAGGCTTCAATTTTCCTATCATTAATGGCCAAATATCCATTGTCATAGTTAAACCCTGCCCTTAGTCTAATTCTATCCCCATATTTGCGACCCATTGGATTCTTTACATATTCAAGTCCCAAAGCATAAATATCCTGATCGCGGTACGTCCCGATTTTTTCCGATTGATTGGTGTTGTCCCAAAAATTCTTTTTGTAATCCGCACTCAAGGTTAGGGAATTGCCAATTTTTACCCCCAATCCAAATCCCAATTCCAATGGAAGCTTAAAATCGGCAACACTATCATCTTCATCTTCCTCAACCACTATTTCCGATTCAACAAGTGTTTTGAACACGGAACGCTTGAGGGTCCCGCTTAGGGAAACAGGCAATTGCAGTGTACTTCCAATGGTTATTTTGTCCGTCAAATCATACTGAGCACCAAAACCCAATCGAAATCCACTATAGTTTGTGGTTTCCGTTAGTTCAAAATATCCGGTTCCAATTTGGAGCGATTCGGTTTCCTCTATATTTCCGAACATAAAGGACGCGCTTAAACCCAACCTTACATTTTCTGTGGGTCCATACCCTATATTGAACCGTAGATCATTCAATCCTCCCAAACCTGTTACATTACTTTCAAATATTTCACTGGACCCTTCAATATTTGATTGGATTCCCAGCAATGAATAACCAACATCGCTATAGGGAATCAAGGTAATCCCCGCTCCAAGTCTATCCTCAATTCTGAAAGCAAAGGCTAAATTGGAAAAATTAAGTGTATTTCTAGATTCGTCATCCACCCTGTTTCCATAGCTGTTAAACTCCCCGACCACTCCTATATCGTAGAAGAAAGAATTTTTCGGAATCAAGGCATAGGTCGAAGGGTTTAAATTATTGATTCCGGTATCTGTTCTCAGTCCGATACCGGAATATCCCAAACTGTTGAATTTTCCAATGCTCGTCTGATTGATAGCTCCCAATCCATACAGGGAATATGGAGAACTGGTCAACCCTTCGGATTGTGCCCAAGCCAGATTGCAGCAGGTCACGGCACACAATAAGATTAAAAACTTAGTCATTGTCCTCATCATAAATTGCGTAAATCAGTTCAAGTTCAACACTGTAATCAGCAGTACCGCTTCCATTCAAAACAAAACGGTCAATGGTGGAGTCAAAATCCTCGGGAAGCAGTATAAGCGCCTCGTCCGTTTCCAATTCTGTCAACAACAAACTTTCCAGGTAACCCGCCACCGGTACTTCGTAGTAGATATCATTAAATTCTTCATTGTCCCGATTAAGTATGCCCGTAACAGTAAAAATTTCGTCAATTATGAGTTGACTTGTAATCTCATTGTTCCTATCGGCAATATAAACCGACACTTCATCCCTTAGCATCAATTGGTCATTATAGCTTCCTCTTTCAGGCGTAATTTTTAATACCCCTCCCATAATGGTTCCCTGACCCCTTATATCAAATATGTTTTTGATGTAGGGAAATTGTAATCGAGTCGCAATACCCAATCCTGATTGGACAAAAGTCAACCCTTCGGCGGCTGTACTGCTCAAACTAATCTCGTTGTCAGTCAATGTCTGGAGTGGATCAATGGGATTTTCCGCAATGATTTGATTAAAGAAGGGGACGGGGGTTTCGGAAAGATTGGGTATAAAATCAATATGATCCTGAACTCGTTCAGTTTCTTCCGAAGTGCTGAAGTACAATCGTAAAAAACCTGCTCCCGGTTCTTTTGAAAATCCAATTATTGCCCCATTGTCATCCGTTCCCGGCACAAGGGCCATTCCCTTAAAATAGTCTTTGAATTCATCAATATTCGTTATGGACTTTTCTTGCAAGCGATTAAAAAGATCATTGCCGAACTCATCGTTCAACCTCAATTCAAGTGTATCCGCTTCAACGGGTCTAGGTCGATATGAAAACACCCCTAGGTTATCCTCAAAATAGTCCACAGTCGTCGTGTTGTAAAATGCATCCCCCTCTGAAGGTCTCAAGGTGTTGAGCAATCTTTTTACCTGAATAGTATTGGTTGTGATGGTGTCATTATAGTAATAGCCATCGTAGTTTAAATAAAGGGCTATGCTATCATACTCCGCTTCAATGTCAATGGTATATCCAGATGGAATCAAACCCATATGGCTTGCTGCAGTTACAGTCCCAAAAACAGGATCTTCATATTTCCCCACTAGCATTCGAGATGATTGACTGGTTACAACACTGTCCAGTTTCATTGTAGAGGTCTCTACGGTGAGTGTATCTATAAGAACTACCCTGATATTGCTATCGGTGAAATCCGCACCGGCCAGAAAATCAGAATCATTAAGGTTTTCGTCATCACAAGACGCTAAGCTCAACCCCAGCACTCCCAACAATTGTAATAATCTTTTCATTTTTCTCTATTTCCAGTAAAAATAGATGCTGCCACAAGGCCCAAAAATGCAGATAGACCAACCCTCTTTCTTTTAAGACAAAAGCCATGTATTTGCCTATAAACCGACTTTCCCCGTTCGTAGATAAATATTTCCGTTTCATATGTTAAAAAGTGGGCTTTATATATTCTCTAATAGGTCAGGAAAGTGGAAAATTACCTTTGATAAAAAATTAAAATGTTTGGCATGAGAAAAGCAATACATTATTCTAAACTAATACCACTTATGGTTGTTTCAATGGTGTTTTACACCAGCTGTTCCACCGATGATGATGATGATGAGGACCTTGGAAACTGGATAAATCGCTCCGTTTTCGATGGAAGCCCAAGAAGCGGAGTCGCAGGGTTTACCATTGGTGACTTGGGCTATATGGGCGTGGGGTATGATGGTGATGATTACCTAAATTCCTTTTGGGCTTATGATATGGAAGGTGATTTTTGGTCCCAGAAAGCCGATTTTCCCGGGACACCAAGAAATGCTGCCGTTGGGTTTCAAATCGATGGAAAAGGATTTATAGGAACAGGTTATGATGGCGTGGATGAACTGAACGATTTTTATGCATACGACCCCACTAGCAACTCTTGGACACAGATAGCCTCTCTGACAGATACTCAAAGACGAAGTGCTGTGGCATTTTCAGCCAATGGCTATGGCTATTTTGGAACGGGCTACGACGGAGAGAACGATCTTAAGGATTTTTGGAAATATGACCCATCTTCTGATACATGGGTTGAACTGGAGGGTTTCGGAGGGAACAAAAGAAGATCAGCCACAACTTTTACCATCGATGGGTTGGTATACCTAGGCACAGGCATTTCCAATGGAGTTTACCTGGATGATTTTTGGGTTTTTGACCCTTCCACCGAAAGTTGGACCAAAAAGACCGATTTGGATGAGGAGGATGATTACAGCATTGAAAGAAGTAGCGCTGTAGGCTTTTCCCTCAACGGATACGGCTATATCGCATGTGGTGAAATTAATGGCGCTACCACTTCCGTTTGGGAATATGACCCTGCAATGGACACGTGGGAGGCCAAAACCAATTTTGAAGGTTCTACAAGACAGGATGCCGTCGCTTTCTCCAATGCCTCTAAAGCATTTGTTGGACTGGGACGTACTGGGAGTCTCTATTTGGATGATTTGGACGAGTTCTTTCCCTTTGCCGAATACGACGAAGAAGATTAGTTTTTCATAATGATGAGTGGTTTGTTGATTTTGAACGTAATTGGGCCGGATTTTGGCATCTGGCCCAATTACAACATCCCAAGAAAGCATGACAAAATTTTTAAAAATCCCGGTAATCGCAGGGCTTGTTATTTACATGTGTTTTGTCTTGACCAAAGCAACGCTCACCGACAAAACCAACCGTGACTCTCAAATACACTCCAAAATCATTAAAGTTGAAGAAGGATACGGGTATCAAATCTTGATAGGGGAAAAATTACTGGTGCAGCAAAAATATATTCCAGCTGTAAACGGAGAAGTAGCTTTTAAAACTCCAAACGATGCCAAAAAAGTTGCTGACTTAGTAAAAGATAAGTTACTAAACCGTTCAAGTCCAGAGGTTACTGTAGAGGAGCTCACCAACTTAAATATCCTTACCTTGAAACACTAACTCGCGACAATGTATTTCAGAAAAAAACATCTTAACCAATTTCTGATCCATTTTTTCCTGTGGGCATCTTTTTGTGTGTTTTTTCTCTTCCCCTACATCTTTGAATTCAGAAGATTGCCCCAAGGCATGCCCATTCGGTTCCTTGCAATAATGCTTCTTTTCTATTTCAATTATTTCATTCTCGTCCCAAAAATATTGCTCAAAAGAACCACGCTCACCTATGTATTGGTTTGTCTCTTGCTAATCACGGTGGTAGGTCTTGCAATTAATCTGGGATATCCTCCAAATCCAGCAAGATTTACGGAGTATTCCGCAAAGTTCCCGATGCCCTCAAAGTTTCCAAAACCGCCTTTTAACAGAGTCTATAAGCTAAGGGCCAATCCATTTTTCAATCAATTGATCATTATGGCCATCCTAAGTGCTCCACTTTTCGTTAGTGCTTTATTGAGGGTTTATAATGAATGGAGAAAAAATGAGGACCTGAGAATAAAGGTTGAAAATGAAAAGGCGAATTCCGAGCTCCAATTTTTAAAAACACAGTTAAATCCCCACTTTCTTTTCAACTCCCTGAATGCCATTTATTCCTTATCGGCAAAAAACTCCAAGGACACCTCAGAGGCCATAATCAACTTATCTGAACTCATGCGATATATGCTGTATGAGGCGGACAAGGACCTGGTGCCGCTCAGAAAGGAGCTGGAATACATAAAAAATTATGTCCAATTGCAAAGATTGCGCTTGTCGGACAGTGTCAATGTCAAACTGAAAATATCTGGAGAGGACAGACATAAAGTAATCCCTCCCTTGCTTTTTATCTCGTTTATAGAAAATGCATTCAAGTATGGGACGGATTATGAAGGAAAAACTCATGTGGAAATAAACCTTTGTATTGAAAATGGGTCAATACATTTTAATGTTGAAAACAAAATAGGTACGTATAGGAAAAAAAAGAAAAGCTCAGGCGTTGGCCTAGAGAATGTAAAGAACCGATTGAACCTGCTGTATCCGGAATCCCATCAATTGGAAGTAAAAAACGATGGCAAAACATACTCGGTGACCTTAGACCTGTATTTATAAATTGAAGAAGTTATGACCTGTATAATTATTGATGACGAACCTTTGGCCATTGATGTCTTGGTTGAGTATTGCAAAAAAATGGATTTTATTGAGCTGGAAGGTACTTTTACCAACCCACTGGAGGCGATTTCCACTATAAAAGAAAAGAAATTGGACCTTATATTCTGTGACATTGATATGCCACAGATCAGCGGAATTGATTTCATCAAATCCTTGGACAACAGACCTATGTTCATTTTCACCACGGCCTATTCCCAATATGCAGTTGAAGGATTTAATTTGAATGCAGTGGACTATTTGGTGAAACCCATTCCCTACAATCGATTCATTAAGGCCGTGTCAAGGGCAAAGGAGATTTTAACCTATAAAAAGAAACCAACCGATAAGAATGTGTTTCCCTCATATGGCGAAACCAACGAATCACAGAATTACATCTTTGTAAAGGCCGAATACGAAAGTGTCAAGATAAATCTAGATGAAATAGAGTACATTCAAGGCCTAAAGGATTATTTAAAGGTTCATATTGCCGGTTCCAACAAGGCTATACTTACCTTGATGAGCTTTAAAGAGATTTTGGACCGACTACCATCGAATCAGTTCTTACGTGTACACAAATCTTTTGTGGTGAATGTAACCTGTATCAAAACCGTACAACGCAACCGGATAGTGATCAACGATATTAGAATTCCTATAGGAGAGAGCTATAAAGCAACCTTTTTTGATATGTTGGGACTATAATCTAATAAGTTATATGCTTAAAGCACTTCGCCGACAACAAACGTGCTCCCGCCCACGTACACAACATCTCTCTCATTCGCCTCACCCAAAGCAGCTTCATATCCGTTTTTCACATTCTTAAAAACTTCGCCGTTCAAGCCGAATTTAGAAGCCATCTCCCATAAATCCCCAGCTTCCATGCCCCTTGGAATATCCGGTTTTACAAAGTAATATTCCGCTTGCTCCGGAAAGAGACCGAGAACATCCTCCAAATTTTTATCATTTACAAAACCAAGTACAAAGTGAACTTTCTGCGCTTTTAAGTCTTCAAGCTGTTTTAATACAATTTGCAAACCTTCTTTGTTATGCGCAGTATCACAAACTACCTTTGGGGTTTCACCTAAAACTTGCCATCTACCTAGTATCCCCGTGTTTTTTACGCTATGTTGAAGCCCTTTTTTTATGTGCTCTTCCGTTATGTCGAAGTTTTCCAGTTCGGCAACTGCGGCAACCACTCCTTTTATATTTTTCTGTTGATAGGCTCCCAGCAAATCCGTCTCAAAGTCACTAAGGGCAAGTTGATCTGCAAAAACAATTTTGCTTCCCTTTTGGGCTGCAATGATATTAAAAATACCTTCCGTTTCTGACTGGGTCTCGCTAATTACCACCGGAACATTTCTTTTAATGATCCCAGCCTTTTCCAAAGCGATTTTCTCCAAGGTATCCCCTAATATTTGGATGTGGTCCAATCCGATATTCGTTATCAGCGAAACTTCAGGGGTTATGATGTTGGTAGAGTCCAATCTCCCCCCCAGACCAACTTCGATAATGGCAATATCCACTTTCTCATCGGCGAAATAGGAAAAAGCCATTCCTACCGTCATTTCGAAAAAAGAAAGGGTGTGCTGCTCCAAAAAAGGTTTATACCCTTCAATAAAGGCAGTAACGAACTCTTCGGACACTGGAGTCCCATTGATGCGTA
This sequence comes from Flagellimonas sp. 2504JD4-2, assembly GCF_053642935.1. Classification (NCBI taxonomy): domain Bacteria; kingdom Pseudomonadati; phylum Bacteroidota; class Flavobacteriia; order Flavobacteriales; family Flavobacteriaceae; genus Flagellimonas; species Flagellimonas sp. 2504JD4-2. Next base: position 1,006,990 of record NZ_JBSIOV010000002.1, read on the forward strand.
TTCGCTCCCTAAAATCCTTAAGATGTGGAGATGTGTATAATCCAACCTTAAAGCCAGCTTCTTGGAGTATTGAAGCCAACATATGACTGCTTGAACCTTTTCCATTGGTACCAGCAACATGTATACTTTTGAATTTTTTATGCGGATTATCCAATACTTCCGAAAACAGAAGAATATTGTCCAGCTTGTTTTTAAGCGCCTCAGCCCCCTTTTGTTGGTACATTGGAAGCTGTTGAAACATCCAATTCAAAGTTTCCTGATAAGTCATAGGATTATTGGCCTAGCTTGAAATTGACAACAACAAAACCAATCTGTTGTGATGGTGCCTTGGAATCTAAATTCCATTTGTGAAGGAATGCCGTTTTTCGTGCCGGTTCCAGCAGGCAAGGAGCAGTATTGGTACTCCCCTTTACCCCAGGGGTTGCCTGTATCACCCTTCCGTTTCTATCAACAACAATTCGTACCACAACACGTCCGTCCTCGTTGCATTCTTGCTGCACTTTACCTTTACTGACCAAAGAGCGTCCATTGAGTCCATATCCACCTGTTCCGCTACCACTGCCTGGACTTCCATAATAACTGGTTGCATAAGGATCTCCATCGGGATTCCCTTTGTCTCCAGCCCTATTATCGTCTCCCTCACTGCCAGTGGTCTTTCCGTCTGATTTTCCAATTCCACCAATCAACGCATCAAGGCTCTTTTTCTTCGCTTCCTGTTCTTGCCTTTTACGCTCCTCAGCTTCTCTTTTCTCCCTCGCAATCCGTTCCGCTTCGGCTTTGGCTTTTTTGGCTGCTTCGTCGGCTTTGCGTTTCGCTTCTTTTTGCTGATTGATTTTTATGGTTTCCTCGTTATCAGTGGTCAAAACCTTTTCTACGGGTTCCTCCGGAGCGGTTTGCTTGGGTACTACTTGCTCTTGGACAGGTTCAACCGGTTTTGGCTCAACCTTTCTTGGTTCTGAACGCACTTTCTCTTTGGGTTGGACCTTACCACTCCCAAAATCCATGGTACCAAAGTTAATGGCTATGCCATTCTCTATAGGTGGATCCATGTAAGTCAATCCAATATAAAAAAGCAATAGCAATATCACGCTCAATAGTAGTGTTGTAAGCGTGAAAGATTTTTTCTTGTGTCTCGTATCTAAAAATGACATTATTTTGGCCGCACAGCCAAGATAACCTTGTAACTGTTCCTATTGGCAATGTCCATCACGTTGACCGCTTCTTTTATGGCCACATTTTCTTCCGCCCTAAGGATAATTGTAGGCTTTTCTTGTCCTTCAAGTGCCTTTTTTAATTCAATTTCAATGTATTCTTTACTAATCTGTTCATTGTTCACAAAATACTTCAGGTCCTTATTAATGGTCACTGAAACGTTTTGCGTATTGGTCGATTTCCCCTTTGCCTTTGGCAATAATAAATCCAACGCATTCGGAGCATTTGAGGTTAACATAAAGAACACCAATAATAAAAACACAATATCTGTCATTGACGACATGCTAAACTCTGGACTTACCTTATTTCTTCCTTTCAATTTCATATCGAAAATCTAGATAGGCTCATTCAATAAATCGAGGAATTCCACAGCATTGGCCTCCATCTTGTGAACCACTTTGTCGGTACGGTTTACCAAATGGTTATAGCCAATGTATGCTATAATTCCCACTACCAATCCAGCTACCGTAGTGGTCATTGCAGTATATATTCCTGAAGCAAGTGATCCCATTTCGGCCTGTCCCCCGCTGCTGGCCATTTCATGGAAAGCCAAAATCATACCAATTACGGTTCCCAAAAACCCAATCATTGGTGCTGCTCCAGCAACTGTCGCCAAAACGCTCACGTTTTTTTCCAGTTTATAAACCTCTAGGGTACCTGCATTCTCAATAGCAGTATTGATGTCGTCCAAAGGTTTTCCTATTCTGGACACGCCTTTTTCTGTTAAGCGAGCCACCGGAGAATCGGTTTGTGCACAAAGAATTTTGGCAGCATCCAATTTACCGTTCATAACGTGATCACGAATCTGGTTCATGAAGTTTTTGTCAATTTTCGATGCTGCTTTTATGGCAAAAATTCGTTCAAAATAGATGTAGAGTGCAACAAACAGGAGTACAAAAAGTACCATGATAATCACAACACTCCCAGTACCTCCATTGACAATTAAATCAATAACAGAAAGGGTTTTCTCTTCCGAAATGGCTGCTCCCAATTCGGCCCCTTCTTCTAAATCTTGAAAAATAATCATATAAAATCCCCAATTTAAGTTGCAATAATAACGGAGATTTTTGAGCTAAAGTATTTTTTAGAAGAAATATCGCATTATGATAAAGCAAATGGCACCTGCAATAAAACCTACCATGGCCAACCATGCTATTTTTTTAAGATACCAGAAAAAGTCGATTTTTTCCATTCCCATAGCTACAACACCAGCAGCTGAACCAATAATCAACATACTGCCCCCTGTACCTGCAGAATAGGCGATAAAGTGCCACAGTTGATCATCAATAGGTTCAGAGAACATTCCTAAACTTGCTGCCACCAACGGAACATTATCGATGATTGCAGATCCAAAACCAAGCGCGATTACAACCAGGTCGGAAATTTGTGTCCCTGCAATCTCGGTTCCAAGCAACGGTGTGCCCTGCTTCAATCCTTCGGCAAAATTGAACAGAAGCCCTAGAGATTCCAATGCAGCCACGGCCATCAAAATCCCCAAGAAAAACAGGATACTAGGAAGCTCAATTTTTGTTAAGGCGCTATGAACTGGACTATGGTGTGATTCCGCATCACTCTCAGGGTCCACAGACGAAATCGCTATTTTAGAACTACTGTATATTTCGGCAAATGTTGCCACAACCGCTAGGGATAACATCATTCCGACATAAGGAGGTAGATGGGTAATGGTCTTAAAAACAGGTACAAACACAATTGCACTAAGACCTAAGTAGAGCATCTTTGGCCCAAATTTGGACTTAGGGCCGTTGTCTTTCTCGGTTTCTATCTCACCTCTAAACGCCGGAAGAAAAGAAGCAATAAACGTGGGGATAAGCATACAAAAAAGTGACGGGATAAGCAGATACCCAATAAGTTTGGCAGTAGTTACCTTATTGCCAATCCAAAGCATCGTAGTGGTAACATCACCAATCGGAGACCAAGCTCCACCTGCGTTGGCAGCAATAATAATAAGACCGGCATACCATATCCTTACATTTCGGTCTTTTACAATTTTTTGCAAGATTGAAATCAGAACAATTGTCGCTGTAAGGTTATCTATGATCGCAGAGAGAATAAAGGCCAAAAAGGCAAAAATCCATAGAATCTTCTTTTTGCTTTTGGTCTTTACAAAAGTCTTGATGGTCGCAAACCCATCAAAATAATCTATAATCTCAACAATGGTCATTGCACCCAACAGGAAGACCAAAATCTCGGAGGTCTTTCCTAAATGATGGAGCAATGTTTCCTCCAACATATGCATTTTATCTTCGTGTCCCAACTGACCAAACCCCTCCATCAAAGCATGTTTCCCAGAGTCAAACCACGTAGTAAAACCGTCTATCCCAAAAGCCATCAATGCCCATAGTATAGCCATCATAGCTAAAGCGGGGATAAGCTTATCAATTTTTAGATTATGTTCTAAGGTAATCGCGAGATATCCAATTACAAAGATGGCAATGAGTAGAGTTTCCATGTTAGTTGGTTATTTAGTTGAAAAATATTTTGTTCAGTAGCAGTCTGTGCTAAAGATATTCAAAATGAGTTTTCAAACATAATCTTCTGTTTCAAAAAAGTAAAAAACATTTTCCGGGATATTACCAGCTAAAATCCGTTAAATCATTCTCATTTTTTCCTCAGATTCTTTAATAATATCGTATCGGAAAGCTATATTTGTACTCCATTTTTATCTATTTCTCAGTTTTATGGATTTTACACTTACCGAAGAGCAATTATTGATTCAAGAATCAGCAAAAGATTTTGCCCAAAATGAACTCCTACCCGGTGTCATTGAGCGCGATGATGCGCAAAAATTCCCAGTGGATCTACGGAAAAAAATGGGAGAACTGGGTTTCATGGGCATGATGGTGAATGAAAAATATGGAGGTAGTGGATTAGGCACCCTTGCTTATGTATTGGCTATGGAAGAATTATCAAAAATCGATGCCTCGGCCTCGGTTATGGTATCCGTAAACAATTCTTTGGTTTGCTGGGGATTGGAAACCTATGGAACTGAGGAGCAAAAAGAAAAGTATTTGACCCCTTTGGCATCTGGTCAGATTATCGGTGCTTTTTGTTTGTCTGAGCCAGAAGCTGGTAGTGATGCCACTTCCCAAAAAACTACGGCCATCGACAAAGGAGACCATTATATTTTAAACGGGACCAAAAACTGGATTACGAACGGAGCTATAGCGGAAGTGTATTTGGTAATTGCCCAAACCGATGTGGAAAAAGGACATAGGGGCATCAATGCCCTTATCGTGGAAAAAGGAATGAAAGGTTTCGAAATTGGCCCTAAAGAGAACAAATTGGGCATAAGGGGAAGTGACACCCACTCTTTGTTGTTCAACGATGTCATGGTTCCCAAGGAAAACCGCATTGGCGAGGATGGATTCGGTTTTAAATTCGCAATGAAAACCTTGGCTGGAGGAAGAATTGGTATTGCCGCACAAGCTTTGGGCATCGCTGCAGGGGCCTACGAACTTTCCAAGAAATACGCTAAGGAACGTAAAGCTTTCGGAACAGAAATCGCAAATCATCAGGCAATCGCCTTCAAACTTGCGGATATGCATACGAAAATCCAAGCAGCCCGTCATTTGGTTTACCAGGCAGCATGTGACAAAGATGCTGGAAACGACTACACTCTTTCTGGAGCAATGGCAAAACTGTATGCCTCTGAGGTCGCCATGGAGACCGCTGTGGAGGCCGTGCAAATACACGGTGGAAATGGTTTTGTAAAAGACTATCATGTGGAACGAATGATGCGTGATGCCAAAATCACTCAGATCTACGAAGGAACCTCAGAAATTCAAAGAATCGTTATTTCCAGAAGCATTTTAAAAGATTAGGTTCATTCTAATTAAAATCACCCCTAAAATACATAGGGGTATTCGCGAACAAAACGTTGCTTTTTTCCAAACACCCCCTAAATTTTAAATTTTATTGGGGATATTCTATCAATATTATCCAACACCCCCTATATAGCATTCTAAATTTACTTTGGGCTATCTCATTTTGAGATAATGACAATTATGCATCGTTCAAATTTGGAATTTGCATATTTTTTAACCTTTCAGCCAAAACGTTGATGAATTAATTGCAATAGATTGAAAACCTTATAATTAATACATCAGAAATGATATTTTTGAGGAAATATCACAATGATGAAGTTAGAGAAACAAGGTTTATATCTACCCGAATTTGAACATGACAACTGTGGTGCAGGCTTTATTTGTAGCCTTAAAGGAATTAAGTCCAATGATATTATACATAAGGCCCTTGAAATTCTGGATAAACTGGAACATCGAGGAGCTGTCAGTGCCGATGGTAAAACTGGGGACGGAGCTGGTATTTTAATTGATATCCCCCATGATTTCTTTGCCGATGTATGTGAATTCAAGTTACCCAAAGCGGGAGAATATGCGGTAAGTAATGTGTTCTTACCCCAAAAAGAAAATCAAAGGGATTTCTGCATCTCAAAACTTGAGGAAAATATCAAAAACCAAGGTTTGGAACTTCTGGGATGGCGTGATGTTCCCGTAAATCGTTCCGTACCTGGTAGAATAGCAGCGGAAACTGAGCCTTTTGTAAAGCAGATTTTTGTTGGAAAAGCCGATAAGCTGGACGACTTCCAGTTTAATTTGAAGCTTTTTATTGCCAGAAAGATTACGGAGCACCAAATCATAGAAAGTAAGCTTTCCCAAAGTCAATTTTTCTATTTGCCCAGCCTTTCGACCAAAATAATAATCTTTAAGGGCCTTTTGGTCCCACAAGATATTAGCAAATACTACGAAGACCTTCTAGATCCACGCGTGGTAACCCGTCTATCCTTGGTCCACCAACGATTTTCCACCAATACTTTCCCTACATGGGATTTGGCACAACCCTTTAGGTATATGTGCCACAATGGTGAAATCAATACGCTCAGGGGAAATGTTTCCCGAATGAGGTCTAGGGAAGAATTGTTACAAAGTGACTGGTTCGGTGAGGAAATCAAAGAAATTCTGCCAATTGTGCTGCCTGGTAAATCAGACTCGGCAAGTATGGACATGGTAGTCGAACTTTTGTTGATGACAGGGCGTTCCCTTCCAGAAGTAATGATGATGTTGGTACCGGAAGCATGGGAAAAAAATACTGAAATGTCCGAATCAAAGAGGGCCTTTTATGAGTACAATTCGTGCGTAATGGAACCATGGGATGGACCGGCTTCAATTCCGTTTACTGATGGAAACTACATTGGTGCCGTTTTGGACAGGAACGGATTGAGACCTTCTCGTTACTCTGTGACCAAAAAAGGCTACGTAATCATGTCCTCAGAAACAGGTGTTGTAGACTTAGAGCCCGAGGACATTGAATTCCACGGTCGATTGGAGCCTGGAAAAATGTTCCTGGTAAACATGGAAGAGGGAAGAATTGTAAATGACGAGGAAATTAAGGAATCCATTGCAAAAAAACATCCGTACAAAAAATGGTTGAAGAACAATTTGGTTCACCTTCGGGATATTCCATACAACGATTGTCCAGTTTTTTATGGAGAATTCCCCATTGAAACCAGAAGGGCCGCCTTCGGATACACCCTGGAAGATATCAACACCATTATTCTTCCCATGGCCAAAAACGGTAAGGAACCTATTGGCTCCATGGGTTCAGACACCCCTATTGCCGTATTGTCCGAAAGGCCACAGTTGATCTATAATTACTTCAAACAACTGTTTGCACAGGTAACCAACCCTCCGCTGGATGGTATTAGAGAGGAATTGATAACGGATATCAGTCTCACACTCGGAAGTGATCAAAATATTTTTGAGACCAACGAACTGCACTGCAGAAAGCTTAAAATCCAAAATCCAGTAATTTCCAAAGAGGATTTGGACAAGATAAAAAATCACGATGCAAGTCCAGATTACAAGGTAGTCTCCATTTCAATCCTATATGAAATTGGCAAAGGCCACAATGGGCTTGAAGAAGCGTTGGATTCCATATTACAACAAGCTTCCGATGCCATAGACGAGGGTGCAAACATAATTATCCTTTCAGATAGAATGATAAGCACCGAAATGGCTGCCATCCCGGCATTATTGGCATGTTCCTTTGTGAACAGCGGGCTCAGAAAAATGGGTAAGCGTTCAAAATTGAGCATTATTGTGGAATCTGCAGAGCCAAGGGAAGTACACCATTTTGCTCTTTTGTTCGGCTTCGGTGCCAGTGCCATCAACCCTTATCTCGTGAATGAGATTATTGGAGAGCAGATTGAGGAAAACGATATTACAGAATACACCTTTGATGAAGCCATCAAAAACTATAACAAAGCCATAGGTAAGGGCATTTTGAAGGTGATGAACAAAATTGGAATCTCGACATTGAATTCTTACAGAGGTTCCCAATTATTCGAATGTATTGGTATAAATACCAAAGTTGTGGATAAATATTTCCCAAATACACCAACACGTATTCAGGGAATCGGCTTGTATGAGATCGAAAAGGAGATAGCCAAACGCCACAAAAAAGCATTTAAAACCCAGGAATTAGCGGCCAATCTTGATATAGAGATTGGTGGAGAGTACCGTTGGCGAAGGGATGGAGAAAAACATATGTTTAATCCATTGACCATTGCCAAACTTCAAAAATCGGTACGCAATAACGAGCCGGAGACCTATAAAGAGTACTCCGAATTGGTTAATGAGCAATCCAAAAATCTAATGACAATTAGGGGATTGTTCGAGTTTTCGAACTATGACCCTATTCCAATTGAGGAAGTGGAGCCTTGGACTGAAATCGTAAAGCGATTCAAAACAGGGGCCATGTCCTATGGAAGCATCAGTAAGGAAGCCCATGAAAATCTAGCGATTGCCATGAACCGAATCGGAGGAAAGAGCAATTCGGGAGAAGGCGGAGAGGATTCGGCTCGTTTCTATAAAAATCAAACTGGCGACTGGAAAAACAGTGCGATCAAGCAAGTAGCATCCGGTCGATTCGGAGTTACATCCAACTATTTGACCAATGCCCAGGAAATTCAAATTAAAATGGCCCAAGGGGCTAAACCGGGAGAAGGTGGACAGTTGCCAGGCCCAAAAGTGAATCCTGCAATTGCCAAAACAAGAAATTCTACCCCATATGTTGGGTTGATTTCCCCACCCCCGCATCACGACATTTACTCTATTGAGGATTTGTCCCAGTTGATCTATGACCTTAAATCAGCTAACCGGGATGCAAGAGTCAACGTAAAATTGGTGTCAGAAGTTGGTGTTGGAACGGTAGCCGCTGGTGTTTCAAAAGCCAAGGCTGATGTTATCCTGATTTCAGGATTTGACGGTGGTACCGGAGCATCTCCCTTGACATCCTTAAAACATGCCGGACTTCCATGGGAGTTGGGAATCGCAGAAGCACAACAAACCTTGGTGCTGAACGATCTGAGAAATAGAGTGGTTTTAGAATGCGACGGACAGCTTAAAACAGGTCGGGACGTTGCCGTAGCCTGTCTTCTTGGTGCAGAAGAATTTGGTTTCGCTACAGCTCCATTGGTAGCTTCTGGTTGCATTATGATGCGGGTATGTCACTTGAACACTTGTCCGGTCGGAATTGCAACACAGAATCCTGAACTTCGTAAAAAATTCAAAGGAAAGCCCGAACATGTTGTAAACTACATGTACTTCGTCGCACAAGAGTTAAGGGAGATAATGGCCAAGTTAGGTTTTAGAACTGTTAACGAAATGGTCGGTCAAGTACAAAAATTGGATAGAAAAAAGGCTATAGAACACTACAAGGCAGCAGGCATCGATTTGAGCCCAATACTTTATCAGGTCGATGTTCCCGAAGGAACCAAGTACCATCATTGTGAAAATCAAGTTCATGGCATAGAAAATTCGATCGAGTTTGATATCATAGCCAAAGCTCACCCGGCGTTGTTCCGAAAGGAGAAGACCTCATTGGATTTCCCGATATACAACACTGATAGAGCGGTAGGAGCAATCATCAGCAATGAAATCTCAAAAATCTATGGTGCCGACGGTCTTCCAGATAATACGCTAAAGTTAAACTTTACCGGATCCGCAGGTCAGAGTTTAGGTGCCTTTGCCACTAAAGGATTAACTATGGTGGTTAATGGAAATACCAACGACTACTTGGGTAAGGGTCTTTCAGGAGCTAAGCTTGTTATCAAAGTACCGGATAAATCCACCATAAAACCTGAGGAAAATATCATTACTGGAAATGTTACCCTGTACGGAGCAACTTCAGGAGAAGCGTACATTAACGGTAAAGCGGGAGAACGTTTCTGCGTGAGGAATTCCGGTGCAAAAGCTGTAGTTGAAGGTATTGGAGACCACGGTTGCGAATATATGACAGGAGGTGTTGCCGTTATATTGGGTTCTGTAGGTAGAAACTTCGGAGCCGGTATGAGTGGGGGAATTGCTTATGTTTTCGACAAGGACAAGACCTTCGAGAAGCGTTGCAATGGAGAAACATTGAATTTATTAGCGGTTGAAGAGGACAACGATATTGCTCAACTTAAAGAACTGATCGAGAATCATTACAACGCTACATTAAGTCCTTTGGCCCAGGAAATTCTAGAGAACTGGGAAGCGTATTTGCCGCACTTTATCAAAGTTTTCCCTGAGGAATATCGCCAAGCTTTGATTCGATTGGAAAAAGAAAAATTACAAACCTTATAATTTGAGCCATGGGAAAGACGACTGGATTTATGGAATTCGACAGGAAGGATGAAGCCTATGCACCTGTTAAAGAGCGAATCAAAAACTATAAGGAATTTACGCTTCCCTTAAAGGAAGGTGAGTTGAAAAATCAAGGAGCTCGTTGTATGGACTGTGGCATTCCATTTTGCCATAGCGGTTGCCCTTTGGGAAACTTGATTCCCGATTTTAATGATGCCGTTTATCAAGGTAAATGGGAAAAAGCAACCAAGATATTGCACTCTACCAATAATTTTCCTGAGTTTACAGGAAGGTTATGTCCCGCACCTTGCGAAGAAGCATGTGTCCTTGGCATCAATGAAGATCCTGTTTCCATAGAAAATATTGAAAAAAATATTGTCGAGACCGCTTTTAAGAATGGTTGGATACAGCCAGTGCCTCCCTCAAAAAGAACTGAGAAAAAGATTGTAGTTGTTGGTTCTGGTCCAGCAGGTTTGGCTGCTGCGCAGCAACTCAATAGAGCTGGGCACACAGTGACGGTTTTGGAACGTGATGAGAAAATTGGCGGATTATTACGATATGGCATTCCAGATTTCAAAATGGAAAAACATATCATTGATAGACGCTTGGAAATCATGGAACGCGAAGGAATTATCTTCAAAACCAACGTTCATGTTGGTGTAGATGTTAAAGCGAATGACCTTAAAGAGGAATATGACGCTATCGTACTCTGTGGAGGTGCAACGGTAAGAAGACAACTTCCTATTCCGGGAGCTGAATTGAAGGGAGTGGTTCAGGCTATGGACTTTCTTCCACAAAACAATCGAAAAGTTGATGGCTTGCCCTATGAAGGTGAAGAGCTTACAGCAAAAGGCAAAAAGGTCATTGTAATCGGTGGAGGTGATACCGGTTCAGATTGCATTGGAACTTCTATCAGGCATGGTGCAGTTTCCGTGACGAATTTTGAAATAATGCCAAAATCGACCCCTGATCGACCTAAAGATCAACCTTGGCCATTTTGGCCCATGCGTTTGCGAACCAGCACATCACATAAAGAAGGTGCCGAACGGGTCTTTAGCATATCCACCAAAAAATTTGTCGGTGACGACAAGGGCAATCTAAAAGGTTTGGTCACCGCTGAAATAGTTTGGGAAAAAGTTCCGGGGCAGCGGCCAATACTAAAGGAAGTTGAAGGAACTGAAAAGGAATGGGAATGTGATTTGGCTTTGTTGGCTTTAGGATTCACGGGTTCCGAAACAACAATAGCTGATCAGTTAGGACTGGAAATGGATCCGCGAACCAATATCAATGCCTCAATTCGAGACTATCAAACCAATGTCCCTGGAGTTTTTGTAGCTGGAGATCAAAGGAGGGGACAGTCGTTGATCGTTTGGGCTATTTCTGAAGGAAGGCAAGCCGCACATCATGTGGATGCCTTTTTAATGGGAAAATCAGATTTACCATTGAAAGGAGAAGGAGATTTACCAAGAATATAAATATTTAAATAACCAACCTACCTATAAAAGCTCCCAAGAGAAATTTTCTTTTGGGAGTTTTTTATTTTAAAACATTAGGCATAAAAAAACCCTCCGAAGCCGTAAGACTAAGGAGGGTCAAGGAAGGCGGCGACCTACTCTCCCACCTGGTGTGGCAGTACCATCGGCGCAAACGGGCTTAACTTCCCTGTTCGGAATGGAAAGGGGTGGGCCCCGTCGCCATGGCCACCTAGATTTTATCCCGGACTCGGTCCAGGACCCCCAAAATAAGGAGGAATGCTTTAAGTATGACATATGTTGGGACGGTGCCGGGCACCGGTCAAATAAGAAGCAAGAAGTGTGTTTTGATATATAAAGAACTGCCGAGGGGCAATGCGCAAGCATACGGGCAATTAGTACCGCTCGGCTACGGACATCGCTGCCCTTGCACCTACGGCCTATCAACGTGGTCATCTCCCACGGCCCTTTAAAGAAATCCCATCTTGTGGCGGGTTTC